>JBASFL010000091.1:0-130518 GCA_049653005.1 Burkholderiaceae bacterium
AGCGCCAGCAGTGCTGCGGTGGGGTGGGCCGCCGCCAGGGTGGCCACCAGCGCCACGCGCAACCCCAGCCCCACCACCAGCGCGGCGGCCCCGTAGGTGCCGATGCGCGAATCTTTCATGATGGCCAGCGCTTTTTCGCGGGGCACGCAGCCGCCCAAAGCGTCGAAGGTGTCGGCCAGCCCGTCTTCGTGGAACGCGCCGGTCAGCCACACCGTGGCGGTCACGGCCAGCACCGCCGCCACCGCAGGAGGCCACCACCCCAGCACTACCCACAACACCGCCGCGCCGAAGGCCCCTACCCCGGCCCCCACCAGCGGAAAGTGGCGCACACAGGTGTTGAGCCAGTCGGCCTGAAACCCCTGCCCCACCCAGCCGGGCACCGGCACGCGGGTGAGGAACTGCACAGCGACCAGCGCCAGGCGCAGCTCGTGGGTGACGTTTGCAATGAAACCGGTCATGTCAGCCTCCTCAAAGCCGCCAGCATTGCGGCTTGCGCGGGCGGGGCTTGCACCGACACCCGCCAAGCACCAGGCAAGCCAAAGCTGGCGGTGTGCCGCCAGGCCACGCCTTCGGCGGCCAAGGCGCTGTGAACGGCGGCCACCCTATCGTCGGTGGCGCATGGGCCCCAAGCACCGTGGGCGGGCGGGCGCAGCAAGTTGAAATTGGTGACGCTAGGCAGCACCTGCCAGCCCAGGGCTTGCAAGGCTTGGGTTTGCTGGGCTTTCCAAACCTGCAAGGTGTCCCGGCTGGTCGCCACCCAGGCCTGCACCGCAGGCGAGGCCCAGGCTTGCAGCAGCGCCACGCCTTCGGCCCCCAGCGGCCACGAGGGGCACGCGGCCTCCAGGCGCTGCACCCAAGCCGCGCCTTGCGCGCCGTCGGGCGCAAGGGCGTAGGCCGCCCGCACCCCCGTCAGGCCCAGGGCTTTGTTGGGCGACCAGAGTTGGAACACGCCGTCTAACGCGGCCGCCTCCCAGGTGCTGTGCCCCTCCAGGCGCAGGGGCTCGCAGGCGCGGTCCACCACGGTCACGGCTTCGGACAACAGGGGGGGCGGAAGCACCGCCTCCTCCAGCGGGGGCCAGGCATTGCCCAGCGGGCTGCCGGGGTCGGTGTGCCACACCAGCGTGGCGGCCTCTGCGCCCCGGTCGTCTGCACGGGTTTCGCCGTCGCGCAGCACTGGGCGGCCATACCCGCGTGCGGCCGTGGCGTAGTCGCCAAACGCGTGCACGGGCACGGCAACGGGGCCGTTGGCATGCAAGGCTGTGACGGCGGTGAGGCGAAAGATGAACTCGCTGGCGCTGGCCGCCAACATCACCCGCCCCGCCGCCACACCGTGGAACGCGGCGAGTTGGCTTTTGAGCGCCGTGTAGGCCGGGTCTGGGTAGTGGCGGCGGTCGGCCTCGCGCACGGCGGCCAGTGCCAGCGGGCACGGGCCACAGGCGTTGGCGGTGGTGGAAAAGTCAAACCGGGCCGGGCCTGCCGGGCCGGGGCCGCCGTGGATGCGGCCAACGGGGTGGGGTGGTGTCAAGGCATCCATGGCAAGCCCACCCCCATCCATTGGGCCGCCAGCAGCCCACACGCCAACACGGTCGCCGCCCGCCACACGCCGCGCCAGGCCAGGGCCACGGCTTTGTGAACATCGGCCGCCACGGGCTCGCGGCCCGTGGCATTCAGCGTGTACACGCCGGATTTGCCCAGCCGCACCCCCAGGCCCAGCGCCATGGCCCCCATGGGCCAACCGCCGTTGGGCGACGGCGTGAGGCCGGCGTTGCGCCACAGGGCTACGCCCTGCCCCACCGGCCACAGCAGCAGCGCGGTCAGGCGGGCGGGCAGCCAGTTCAGCGCGTCGTCGGCGCGGGCGGCCCATTTGCCCGCCCATTCCCACTCGCGGCCACCGCGCACGGTGCGGTAGCCCCACATGGCATCGGCGGTGTTGGCAAAGCGGTACAGCGCTGCCCCGGGCAACCCGGCCACGGCAAACCAGAACAGCGGGGCCACCACCGAATCGTTCAGGTTTTCGGCCAGGCTTTCGATGGCGCTTTCGCGCACCTGGCCCTCGGTGAGTTGCGCCACGTCGCGGCTGACCAGCCAACCCAGGCGCTCGCGCCCGGCGGCCAGCGATTGGGCCAGCGCGGCTTCCACGGCCAGCACATCGGTGCGCAGCATGCGCCAGGCCATCAAGGGCTTCAGGCACAGCGCCAGCCCCAGCGCACCCACCCACGGCGGGGCCGCCAAGCACACGGTTTGCAGGGCAAAAGCCACCACAAAAGCAATAACTGACAAAGCACACCAGTAAAGCGCTGCGTGCCAAAAAACCTTTAAATTTTGCTTGAAATGGTTGCCCCCGGCCTCACCGGCCAAGGGGGCCACCCGCGCACCGGCCCAACCCAGCGCAGCGCCCATCCACACCACGGGGTGGATGCGTGCCGGGGGTTCGCCAAAAAGGTGGTCAAGGGCCAGGGCCAGCAAGAGGGCCATGGGCAACAGCAGCGTTTGCGGGTCAGGCATCACACCACACAACCGCGTTCAATTTCCCAGACACATCGGCGCGCGAAAAATGAGAAATGTTCATGCTTGGGGTGGCTTGCAGCCCGCCCACAGCTCAATGTCGTCCATGGGATAGTGCTTTTTGTTGTGCGTCCACAGCGGGCAACGGTGCACGCGCGCGGTCGCGGCCAGCATGTGGTCTTCCAGTGCAATGCCCTGGAATGCCTTGGCGTATTGGTTGGCGTACAGACCGGCCAAACGACCGGTCTCGGTGTCCATGTTGACCCGGTGGCACAAGTCAAACAACGCCTCAATGTCTTTGTGCTCACGCTTGAACGCCCCGGCATACACCTCTGCCACGACGACAGGGCAAACCAGAAACTGGGTTTGCGCTTGCAACTGGGCCAAAAAACACGCCACCACGGCAGGCTCTTTTTTCAACAAGTCAATGACGATGTTGGTGTCCAGCACCAGGCGTTGCGGACTCATTCCGGGTCACCGGTGCGCAAAATCCGGCTGGTGCTGCGCAGCGTGCGCACGTAATCCACTGAATCAACGTGGGCAAAACTCTCCAAAGGCTTGAGCCGGTCAAAAAAGGCCTGGGCATCTGCCACAGGGTCTTTTTGAATGTCTTTTTCAAGCGTGCGCCGAATCAATTCGGACATGCTGACGCCCACACTGCGCGCACGCACCCGCAGGCTGTCGTACAAGGCATCTTGAAGGTAGATTTGAGTGCGGTGCATGTGACCATCCCTTTATTTGATGTATAGAAATGTACATCAGCAGCACTGAGCCGTCAGAGCCTATTCGCCGGCGTTGAGTGCCCCTGCAGCCCCACGGCCGTCATGCCCAGCCGGGCCAGCAGCGCACGGTCGGCGTCCACGTCGGGGTTGCCGGTGACCAGCAGCTTGTCGCCGTAGAAGATGGAATTGGCCCCGGCGGCAAAGCACAAAGCCTGGGTTTCGTCGCTCATCTGGCGGCGGCCAGCCGACAGGCGCACGCGCGCCGTGGGCATGGTGATGCGGGCCACGGCGATGGTGCGCACGAACTCCAGCGGGTCGAGGTCGGGCTGGTCGGCCAGTGGGGTGCCTGGCACCTTCACCAGGTGGTTGATGGGCACCGACTCGGGGTGTGGCTGCAAGTTGGCCAGTTGCTCGATCAGCCCGGCGCGCTGCAAGCGGCTTTCGCCCATGCCCACGATGCCGCCGCTGCACACCTTCACGCCCACCTGGCGCACGTGTTGCAGGGTGTCGAGGCGGTCCTGGTAGTCGCGGGTGGTGATGACGTCGCCGTAAAAGTCGGGCGAGGTGTCGAGGTTGTGGTTGTAGTAGTCCAGCCCGGCCTGTTGCAGCGCCTGGGCGTGGCGTTGCTCCAGCATGCCCAGCGTGGCGCAGGCCTCCAGGCCCTCGTCTTTGACCACACGCACCAGCTCGGCCACGGCCTCGATGTCGCGGTCTTTGGGCGCGCGCCAGGCAGCGCCCATGCAAAAGCGGGTGGCCCCCGCCGCTTTGGCACCCAGCACGGCTTCGCGCACGGCCTCGGGCGTCATCATTTTGGTGGCGGCCACGCCCGTGGGGTGGTGGGCCGACTGGGGGCAGTAGCCGCAGTCTTCGGGGCAGCCGCCGGTTTTGACGGACAGCAACGTGGCCAGCTCCACCTCGGTGGGGTCGAAATGCTGGCGGTGCACGGTCTGGGCGCGGTGCAGCAGCTCGGCAAACGGCAGCTCGAACAGCGCGGCCACGGCCGCCACGGCCCAAGGGGCGTCGCTGGCAGTGGCCAGCTGTGAGGCAGGCCGCTGAAAACGCAGGGGCTGTGCCACGGTGTCGGTGTGTGGGGTCATGGTGGTCATGTCTGTCCTTGAAATGGAACGGGTTCGGCGTCAAACAAACCCGAGGCCGTGCCCCAGGCGTTGTCAAAAACGAGGTTGGGCAATGCCTCTCGGCTGGCCCAGTGCAGCTGCTGCAACATGGGCTGGTCGTAAAAGCCGGTGACCGGCCCCAGGCACAGCAGCGCCACGAGCTCAGCCCCCGGCGGCACGCCCAGCACCTGGCCAAGCTCGGTGGGGTCGAACAACGACACCCAGCCCATGCCCAGCCCCTCGGCGCGTGCAGCCAGCCACAGGTTTTGAATGGCGCACGAGGCCGACGCCAAGTCCATGTGCGGCATGGTGCGGCGGCCAAACACGTGGCGCTCGCGGCCATCGGCCAGCACCACGGCCAGCAGTTCGGCACAGTCGAGCAGGCCTTCCACCTTCAGGCGCATGAACTCGTCGCGGCGTTCGCCCAACACGTCGGCGGTGCATTGGCGCTCGCGCTCGACCACCGCGTGCAACCGCTGGCGCAGGCCCAGCTCGGTGATGCGGATGAAGCGCCACGGCTGCATGAAGCCCACGCTGGGCGCGTGGTGCGCGGCCAGCAACAGGCGTTGCAGCAGCTCGGGCGCCACTTGGCCGCCGCAGAAGTGGCGCATGTCGCGGCGCTCGGCAATGGCGCGGTACACACCGGCGCGCTCGGCCTCGGTGAACGCGTGGGGGGTGTTCAATCTTCAATCCCCCGCTGGGCCGGGATGCCGGCCTTGAAGGCGTGTTTCACCAGCGTCATCTCGGTCACGGTGTCGGCCAGTTCCACTATTTCAGGCGGGCAGCGCCGCCCGGTCAGGCACACGTGCACATGGCTGGGACGGGTGCGCAGGGTGTGCAGCACGTCGTCCAGCGGCAGCCAGCCGTAAATCAGCGGGTAGGTGATTTCGTCCAGAACCACCAGAAAGTGCTGGCCGCCCAAGATGGTGGCCTTGGCGGTTTCCCAGCCGTTGCGGGCCAGTTGGGCGGAGTGCTCCAGGTCCTGGCTTTTCCAGCTGAAACCATCGCCCAACCCCACGATGGGGATGCCAATTTGCTCGAACATGCGGTGCTCGCCAAACCGGGCGGTGGGCACTTTCATGAACTGGTAAATCTGCACGGCTTTGCCCCGCCCGTGGGCGCGCAGGGCCAGGCCAAAGGCCGCCGTGCTTTTGCCTTTGCCGTCGCCGGTGTTGACGATGAGCAGCCCCCTGCGCTCGCCCTCGGGCTTTTCGTAGGGTTTTTCGGACGGTGGGGTTTCGATGTGCATGGAAGGTTTCGCGTCAAAAAGGCATCAAGCCGCTGCGGGCGGGGTGAACACGGGCCGTTGCCCGCGCTGAAACTGGTGTGCCGCTCCGCCCACCAGCCCCAGCAACACGAGCACGCCCACCAGGGCGCGCTGCAGCGCCAGTGCCAGCGGGCTTTGCGCCTGGGAGGGTTCGATATCGGGTTGGCGTTGCAACAGCACACCGTTGAGCAGGGGCTGTGCGGGGGCCTTGGCGGCCAAGGAGGCCGTCGGTTGCGGCAACAGTTGCGGCAGGGGTGCAGGAACTGCGGCGTGGGCCACAGGGGCTGATGGCGGTGCGGCCTGTGCCGCGGGCGCTTGCTGCGCCACCCACTCGCGCACACCCGGCAGTTCGTTGGGCAAGGGGTCTTGGCGGGTCAGTTCCTGATACAGGCGGGCCAGTTCCTGGCGCGTCGCGGCATCGGCCTGCCAGTGCCCCAGCCGCTGGGCCTGCACCAGGCGCTCCAGGGCCTGGGCGTAGGCCTGCGGGTGGCTGCGCAGCCACTCGGGCAGGCCCAGGCTGTGTTTGTCGCGCACAAGCACATCGTGAAAACTTTGCCAATGGTCGCTGCGCACGGTGTCGGGCGACACCGACTGCCAGCCCCACGCAAACTGCACGGCCTTGAGCACCTGCAGCGTGCCCGCATACCCCTCGGCCTTCTGCGCCTGCAACCACCCGGGGTGCAAATAGCGCGATTGCATTTCGCGGGCAATGGCCAGCCGGGCGGTTTCGGTGTGGGCCTCGCCCACGTCTTGCAACTGGCTCACATGCAACTCCAGCCCCTGTGGCCGCCCGGCCACGCGTGCCGCCGCCGACAGGCCACCCAGGTATTGAAAGGGGTCGTCAGAACTCACCATGGCGTACAGGTGCGAGCTGCGCGACAACACGGCCGTATCGGTGCGGCGCAGGTGAGCGGAAAACGCCTGCACCGCCACGCCATGGCCCAAACCCTCCACCGGCTCGCCGGCCAGGTAGGGCTGGCCCATGCGCTGCAAAAACAGCTGGCCCAGCCGCTGGTCTTCGGACTGCAGGCCATCGGCTTGCACCGCTTCGGCCAGGCCGGTGCCGTAGTCGCCCACGGCGTTGCCAAAAGCGCGCACGCGCGCCAGGGTGTCGGCCTGGGGGCCGGGCACACCGCGCTGGCGCAGCTCGGTGGCCACCTGGCGGGTGAGCCGTGCCACGGTGTTGCCGGGTTCGGCCGCGGCCACCTGGGCCACCGCCTGGTCAAGCAGGGCCATGAGGGCGGGAAACTGGTCGCGGTAGGAGCCGGTCACGCTCAGCAGCACGTCCACCCGGGGGCGGCCCAATTCGGCGGGGCTGAGGGTGTCCACCCGGATGGGGCGGCCCGTGTCGTCCCACACCGGGCGCACACCCAGGGCCACCAGGGCCTGGGCTTCCAGAATGCCCTGGTGGCGCAGCGTTTCACCCGCCCACAGCGACAAGGCCATGCGCTCGGGCGGCTGGCCGCCGTGGCGGGCCGTGTGGTCTTTGAACCAGTCGTTGAACAGGGTTTGGGCCACCTCGTAGGCCTGGCGCGTGGGCAGGCGGC
The DNA here is from genome assembly GCA_049653005.1 of Burkholderiaceae bacterium. GTDB lineage: Bacteria > Pseudomonadota > Gammaproteobacteria > Burkholderiales > Burkholderiaceae_C > UBA2334. The sequence continues at coordinate 7,157 of JBASFL010000091.1, forward strand.
TGGGGTCCAAGCCGGTGAGGTTGCGACCGGTGGGCAGGCTTTCGGGGTTGCGAATGGGGTCGCCCCCATACGCGGCCGGCACAAACCGCCCCTGCAGGGCGGCCAGCAGGCCGGGCATTTCACCCTTGGTGGCCAACAGCCGCTCCAACTCCTGCGCCCGCAGGGCCAGTTTGAGCAGCGCCGGGGTGTCGATGGGCTGGCGTGCGGCGCGGTTGGGCACATGGTCTTCGGCACGCACGGGGCCAGCGGCGGGTTCGGCCAGCGCGGGGCGCAGGTCCAGCGTGCTGGCGGCCTGGGCGTCTTTCAGGGCCACGGCCAGCCAGCGGGCGGGGCGCGAGGTGGCCACGCTGTCGTGGCGGATCAGAAAGGCCTCGTCAATGTCTTCGCCCAGGGCGTCGATCAATGGCTTGCGCAACGCCTGCAAAATGGTCTGGCTGCGCTGCTCGGGCGTGGGCACCCGGCCAAACACCGCCAGGCCTTTGGGCTGCGAGCTTTGCGCCAGCTGGTCCAGGTAGGGGTGCAACAGCTCCAGGAAACCGGTGAAGTCGGCGGCAATGCGCTCGGCGCTCCACCCCAGGTCGCGGTGCAGCTGGTGTTCCACAAACTGGGCCACCAGCTGTTTTTCAAGGGCCCGGCGGGTGGGGCCTTCGTCCACGGTTTCCCATTCGTGCATGACCTCGTGCATCTGTGCCATGCGGGCTTCAAAACCCGCCGGTGCAAACGTGGGGGTGCGGTGGCTGACCAGGAGCGCCCTGCCCCGGCGTTTGGCGGTCAGGGCTTCGCCCAGGTTGTCCACGATGTAGGGGTACACCACGGGCAAATCGCCCAGGGGCAACAGGGCATCGTCGTGCACATCGAGCCCGCGGGACTTGCCGTTGGCCCACTCTTGCGTGCCGTGGGTGCCGAAGTGAATGAGCGCATCGGCCGAGTCCTGGGCCCACTGGTACACCGCCAGGTAGTGGTGCGACAGCGGCACCTTGCTTTTGTGCATGAACGGGTTTTGGCCGTTGTGCAGGGTTTCCTCGCGGGGGGGCTGCGGCAACACCGACAACTGGCCCGCCTGCATGCGCGGCACCACAAACACCGGCTCGCCCTGCCACTGCACCACGTAGCGGCTGCGCTCGGGCGGGCCCCAGTGGGCCAGCATGCGGGTGCGCACGGCCTCGGGCAGGGCTTGCCAGCGTTCCAGGTAGCGCGCCACCGGCCAGGCGGCCGCCTGGCCCGAGCGCAGCAAACCCAGCAAATCGGCGCTGGGGTAGTAGGCGGCCAGCAAGGGCTGCAAGCCGTCGATCCAGTCGTTTTCAGGCACCCGCCGGGTGCGGTAGCCCGCATCGGCCAGGCCTTGCGACACCTCTTCCAGGCTGCGCGGCACGTTCAGAAACGAGGCCCCGAAGTGCTTGCCACCCGGCGGGTAGTTGTAGACCATGGCGACCAGCCGCTGCTGGGCCACGGGCCGGGTTTGCAGCGCCACCAGCCGCCGTGCCTTGGCCACCACGGCCAGGGCTTGGCGCTCGATCAGCCGGTGCTCGCCCGGTGTGGGGCCTTGGGCCGTGGTCACCACCGGGTCTGTGGCACCGGCGGCCTCGGGTTGTGCCAGGTAAAACGGCACATCGGAGGTGGACAGCCCGTGGGCTGCACCCTCCCAAGCCGCCTGGTCGCCCGAGCGAAACGGCTGCGTGGCGAGCATGGGCACCCGCCAGCGGGCCAGCAGCGGCTGCATGGCGGCGGCCTGCGGGGTGAACTGGTGCAACACCAGCAGCGCGGGGTGGGGTTGGCGCGGGGCGCCGGTGCCTGCGTTGGTTGCAGGGAGGGCGGGCAACTCCAGCACCTCGGCCAGGCTTTGGGGGGTGGTTTGCTGGCCAAACACCGCGTAGGCCCACAGGCCTTCGCGTTCGAACAGGCGCAGCCACTCATCCAGCCAGGCGGTGCCGCCGTCCACCAGGTGGTGGCGGTGCACCATCACGGCCACGGCGGGCCGGGTGCAGTCGCGCTGGGGCTGGGCACGGCACCAGCGCAGCAGGGCGGCGGCATCGGGCAGCAGGCCCGGCACGTCGGGGTGGTAAATGCCGCGCACGGGCCATTGCTGTGGCGCGGGCAGACTGGGCAACGGTTGGCCCAGCAGCACCGCCTGGGCCAATGCAACGGCGTGGTGCAGGTTGCGGGCGCCACCGGGCTTGATGAACGCGGCCATGCGGGCCACGGCCGGTGGGGTTTCGGCTGGGGTGGCCGTTGTGACAGGTGTGACCCACACCACACGCCCGGGTGCCCGTGCCGCAAACGCGGCCAGCGGCTCGCCCACCTGGCGCTGCAGCCGCTGCACCACGCTGGAGTGGGGTGCATCCACCCACACCAGCCCGGCCTGGGCCAGCGCGCGGGTCAAGGCATGGGTTTGTTCGGGTGTGGGCGTGGCGGCACCCGCCAGTGGGTACGACAGGTGCACAAACGCCAGCCCGGCGCGTTGGGCTTCCTGCTGCACGGTGGCGCTGCGGGCGGCGGTGGTCACGTCGGAGGTGATCCACAGCAGCGCATCGGCGGCATGTACCACGGCGTTCACCCCACTGCCCCAGACCAACAGGCAAACCCACACCAGCCGGGCCAACGTGCGGCCCAGCCGCGCCCACTGGGTTGAAGGTGTTGAAGGCGTCAAGGACGGCATCAACGGGAACCGGATGTTTGAGGGGGGGTGGCCACCGAGGCGCCGCCGCCGTCTTCGGGGATGTAGATGATGTTGCCGTCGTCCAGCCGGTAGGCCACCCCTGCCCGCACGCCATGCCCCTGGCTGGCCTTGCCGGCACCTTTGAAGCGCACCTCGCGCCCTTGCTCACGCACCACCATTTCCATGTCGGGTTGCCCTGCGTTTTGCACGGTGGTGGCGTTTGCCGATACATCGCTCTGGGTTTTGGCGGCCACGGCGGTCAACAGGGCCACCACCAGCACCAGGAACACGTCCACCAGGTTGATGGCGGACAGCATGGGGTCGTCGTCTTCCTCGGCCAGCACGTTCAGGTGGCGGGGGCTCATGAACCCACCCCGCGGCGTTTGCGCTCGGCCAGCAGCTCGGCCAGCAACCAGCGGCGGCGCACGGAATACACCACCAGCCCCACAGACGCGGCGGCCAGGGCCAGCACCACGCCCGCAAACGCCCCACTGAACACCGCCAGGGCCTGCTGGCCTTGACCGGCCGCCACGCTTTGCAGGGCGGGGCCCAGGGGAATCATGGTGGCAATCAGCCCCAGCATGGGGGACAGGCGGCTGAGCAGGCGCACCGGCTCGATCTGGCGCACCAGCTGCAACTCCAGCTCTTCCATGGACACATCAGGTGCCACCACCAACGAGCGGTATTGCGGCCTGTAACGGCGCTGCCACGCCTCCATCAGCGCCATACCCGCCACCCAAAGTGCGTACACAAACGCCGCCGCCACCAGGGCCAGCACGGGCCACAGCAGCGCCTGCGCCACCATGGAAAATCCAGATTCAATCAGCATGCGGGACCTTTATGGGTTTGATTGGGTGAAAAATTCAATTCAACTTCGGTAGCGAGACCCACTGATCCATCAAGCGGTGGATGGCAATTCGATGCTCAAAAACCGCTTCCAGCGCACGGTGCGTGGCGGCATCGCCACTGGGGCCGCAGTGGTGCACGCGGCCCTGGTGCAGCACCAGCACCTCGTCGGCCGCCAGCGCGGTGGAAATTTCGTGCAACACGCTGACCACCGTTTTGCCGCTGGCCACCAGTTGGCGCACCAACAGCAGCCAGTCGGCCTGGTGCGGCGGGTCGAGGTTGGCCAGGGGTTCGTCCATCAGCAGCACGTCGGCGTCCACGGCCAGGGCGCGGGCCAGCAGCACGCGCTGGCGCTCGCCGCCCGACAGCTCACCCAGCGGTGTGCAGGCCCAGCCCCAGGCTTGGGTTTGGCGCAGGGCACGCTCCACGGCGGCGTGGTCGGCATCGGTGGGTGGGCTCAGCCAGCTCTGGTGCGGCAGGCGGCCCAGCATGGTCACGTCGTAAGCGGTGAGGTCGTCGGCCCCGTCGGCCCCTGCCCCGCCCTGCCCCAGCCAGCTCAGATGGCGGGCGCGGTCACGCGGGCCCCAGGCTGACAGGTCTCGCCCCAGCAGCTGCACGGTGCCACTGCACGGCAGCAGGCCACCCAGGCATTTCAGCAGCGTGGACTTGCCCGCCCCATTGGGCCCCACGATGCTGAGCCAGCGCCCGGCAGGCACCGCCACGCTCACGCCGTGCAACACAGGGTGTTTGTGCGAACCAGAACCCAGGCTGGCGCTGACCTGTTGCGCACTGATTGCTATATGTTTTGCCATGCCACTCACCCCGCCCGCCTGTGCATCAGCCACAGCAGGTAGCCACCGCCCAGCACGGCGGTCAGCACGCCCACGGGCAACTCTTGCGGGGCCAAAACGCCTCGTGCCAGCGTGTCGGCCAGCAGCAGCAACACGCCACCCATGAGGCTGGACAAGGCCAGCAGCCGCGCATGGGTGGTTTTGACAGCCGAGCGCACCAGGTGCGGCGCGGCCAAGCCCACGAACGCAATGAGGCCGGTTTGCGCCACCGCCGTGCCCGTGGCCAGGGCCAGCACGGCCACCAGCGCCACGCGCAGCGCACCCAGCGGCAGCCCCAGGCTGGCAGCGGTGGCCTCACCCAGGCTCAAGCCATCCAGCACCCTTGAAAACGCCAGCGCCACAGCCAAGCACGGCAACCACACGCTGCCCATGATGCCCACCGCCGCCCAACCCACGAACCCGGTGGAGCCCAGCATGAAGGCCTGCATGGCCTGCAAAATATCGGGCGACAGCAGCGTGACCAGCGAGCTGAAGGCCCCCAGCACCACGCCCACCACCACACCGGCCAGCAACAGGCGCAGCGTGTGCTGCACGCCTTTGGCCAGCAACAAGGTCAGCAGCACGGCCAGCACCGCACCCACAAAGGCGGCACCGGTCAACCCGGCGCGCACTACCCAACTGGTGGCCATGGGGCTCACGCCCAGCAACGACAGTGCACTGGCCACCCCCAGCGTGGCCCCCGATGCGCTGCCCAGCAAAAACGGGTCGGCCAACGGGTTGCGAAACAGGCCTTGCGCCACAGCACCGGCCAGGCCCAGCAAGGCCCCGGCCAAAAATGCGCCGAGCGTGCGCGGGGCGCGGATGTCCCAGACGATTTGGGCCGAGATGGCGCTGTCTGCGTTGGACGGATCCCAGGCCTCCCCCAGCAGTTGCCCCAGCACCTGAAAAATGGGTTCCACCCCCGTGCTGCCCACCGCCAGGCTCACCACGGCCAAGGCGCCCGCCGCCAGCACCAGGCCGAGCCCCAACCACCACGCACGGCGTGTGCCGGTGTCGGGCCGGGCACCTGAGCCCAGTGAAACCGGGGTGCCGCTCACCGCTGGTTTCCTTTTTCGGGAAATTTGGCTGTGATGCACCCCGCCATCAGCCGCGCGGCCTCGGCCATGCGGGGACCGGGGCGCACCAGCACATCCGATTCATCCAGGCTGAACACACACAGCCGGTCTTGCGCAATGGCTTTCATGCCCTTCCAGCCAGGGCGGTCGGTCATGCCGGTGAAGTTGCGGGCACCCACCATGATGAGGTCGGGGTTGGCGCGCACCACAAACTCGGGGTTGAGTTTGGGGAACGGCCCCAGCTCAGGCCCCAGGATGTTTTTCACCCCCAGGCGGGTGAGCGTTTCACCAATGAACGACGACGCGCCCGCGCCATACGGCGCACGGTTCACCTCGAAGTACACCCGCGTGGCTTTTGCAGGGGCGGGCAGCGACTGGGCGGCGGCAGACACCGCCGCGTCGATGTGCCGCCACACCTTGTCGGCCTCGGCCACCGGCTGGCCCAGGGCCTGCGCCACCTTGCGCAGCACGCGCTGCACATCGGCGTGGGTTTTGGGCTCCAGCACCACCACCTTCAGGCCCAGGGACTCCAGGCGGTCGGCCGCGCGGGACGAGATGGAAATCAGCACCAGATCGGGCCGCATGGCCACCACGGCTTCGATGTTGGGGTCCAGCCCGCCACCGAGCTGTGGCAGCTTTTTGAGCGTGGCGGGAAAGTTGGAATAGCGGTCCACCCCCACCAGCCGGTGACATTGGCCCAGCTCACACACGGTTTCGCTGAGCGAAGGAAGCAGGCTGACCACGCGCTGCGGCGGCGCGGCCAGCGTGACGGTGCGGCCCCGGTCGTCGGTCACTTCAATGCCCGCCGCCTGCGCCGGCAGCGCACCCGCACACAGCCACACCATGGCAACCCAGATTTCACGCCAAAAATGCCGCTTGCGCTTGATGGAAAACATGTTATTGCTCTTCTTTCAGGACCAATGGCAGCCCCGCCACCATCAACACCACGCGCTGGCTCGCGGCAGCCACGGCCTGGTTGAGCTGGCCCAGGGTGTCCACGAAGTGCCGCACCTCGGCCCCCATGGGGATGACACCCAGCCCAATTTCGTTGCCCACCAGCACCACGGGGCCCGGGGCGTTTTTCAAAGACTCCACAAGTGGAGCAAACAAACCAACACCATCAAGCGCTGGAGGCATTTTTGATGCTAAATCTTTGTCAGCAGGCATCAGCAGGTTGGTCAGCCACAGCGTGAGGCAGTCCACCACCAGCAAGTGGTGCGGGGCGCTGAGGCGCGCAATGGCCTGGGCCAGGGCCACCGGCTCTTCCAGCGTGGCCATGCCGGGCACGCGCAACGCACGGTCGGCCTGGTGGCGGGCGATGCGCTGGCGCATTTCGCCGTCCCAAGGCTGGGCGGTGGCAATGAAGGTGGCTTGGCGTGGCACGCCGTTCACCGCAGGCCCGGCCAGCCAGGCGGCGGTCAGGCTTTCGGCCCGGCGCGATTTGCCACTTTTCTGGCCACCCAGAATCAGTTCGCAACCGGCGATGGGGGTGTTCAGCTCAGCCATGTTGTTCGCTCCAGCGTTGCACGATGGCGGCCAGTTGCGCCACGCCGTCGGTCAGTGCGGCGGGGCCAGGCTGCAGGATGTCGGCCGATTTGATTTCAAACAACTGCCCGTTGCGCACAGCGGCCACGTCTTGCCAGCCAGGGCGGGCAGCCACTTTTTCAGCCCTGAATTTTTTGCCGCACCAGCTGCCAATGACGATGTCGGGGTTGCGCCGCACGATCTCGTCGCCGCTGGCGATGATGCGGTCTTTGCCCATGGCTTGGGTGGCCAGCTCGGGGAAACAGTCGTCCCCACCCGCTATGCCCACCAGCTCGGACACCCAGCGGATGGCGCTGATGTGGGGCTCGTCCCATTCCTCAAAAAACACGCGGGGCCTGCGCTTGCCCGCCGCTTCGCGTGCAGCGGCCTGGGCGCGGATGGCATCGAGCCCGACTTGCATGGCGTGGATGCGGCGCAGCCCTTCGTCGGCGCAGCCCACCATGGCCGCCACCTGGTACAGCATGGAAAAAATCTGGTCCACGCTGCGCTGGTTGAACACCGTGACCTGCACCCCGGCGCGCACCAGCTGCGCGGCAATGTCGGCTTGCAGGTCGGAAAAGCCAAACACGCAGTCGGGCTGGAGCGCCAGGATTTTGTCGATCTTGGCGCTCAGAAACGCGCTGACCTTGGGCTTTTCGTCGCGGGCGCGGCGGGGCCGCACGGTGTAACCGCTGATGCCCACAATGCGCGCCTCCTGCCCCAGCAGGTACAGCCACTCGGTGGTTTCTTCGGTCAGGCAGACGATGCGTTGTGGGCCCAATTGACTGGCGTTCATACCGAGGCCTCCAGGGATTCCGGGCTGAGCAAAGCCGCCACTGCTGCCGGGGCGGAGGGAAACCAGGCGTGGAAGTAGCTGGCGCGCACGGGGCCGTGGGCGTACAGCGCTTCACCGTCGGCCCCCGAGGCCACCGGTTGCACGGCTGCACCGGGGCGCACGGTGCGGGCCACGGCTTGCAATGGCGTTTCGGTGAGCGACCAGTGGAAGGTGTGGCCCCGCAACGTGCCTTGGCTGCCCTGGTTCACACCCGGCACATCGAGCTGCTGCGGCCCCAGCGCGGCCAGCCGCTTTTGCATGACCACGCGCCCGGGCAGCAGGCCCCACATGGCGTGGGTGGCACCGGCTTTGTCCACCAGTTCGTCGAACAGCAGCATCATGCCGCCGCACTCGGCCCACACGGGTTTGCCTTGGGCCACATGGGCGCGCAGGGCATCGCGCAGGGCGTGGTTGGCACCCAATTTTTCGGCGTGCAGTTCGGGGTAGCCACCGGGCAGCCACACCGCGTCGCACGGGGGCAAGGCGGCGTCGGCCAGGGGCGAGAAAAACACCACCTGTGCGCCGAGTTGGGCCAGGGTGTCGAGGTTGGCGGCGTAAATGAAGCACAGCGCGGCGTCACGGGCCACGGCCACGGTGCGGCCCGCCAGGGGTTGTGCGGTGTCGGGCGTGGCAGCGGGCGCGGCACCCAAGTCCACGTTCCATGCCGCCAGTTCGGCGGCACCCATCTTCCCCAGCGGGGTGGTGGCCAGGGCGTCGGCGGCGAAGTCCAGCCGTTGCAAGGCATCGGGCAACTCTTGCGCGGCCACCAGGCCCAGGTGGCGCTCGGGCAGGGTCAAGGCGGGTGAACGCATGACCGCCCCCAGCCAACCGCCCGCCCCCGTCTGGGGCACAGCGGCTTGCAGCATGGCCGCGTGGCGTTCGCTGGCCACGCGGTTGGCCAACACACCGGCCCAGCGCAGGCCGGGCTGGTAGTGCTGCAGGCCGTGGGCCACGGCGCCAAAGGTCTGCGCCATGGCCGAGGCATCGACCACGGCCAGCACCGGCACGTTGAACAGGCGGGCCAGGTCGGCGGCACTGGGTTCGCCGTCAAACAGGCCCATCACGCCTTCAATCAGGATCAGGTCGGCCTCAGCGGCGGCTTGGGCCAGGCGCTGGCGGCAATCGGCTTCGCCGGTCATCCACAGGTCAAGCTGGTGCACGGGGGCACCGCTGGCCAACTGGTGCCAGAACGGGTCGAGAAAATCGGGCCCGCACTTGAACACGCGCACCCGCCGCCCGGCCCGCGTGTGCAAGCGGGCCAGCGCCGAGGTGAGCGTGGTTTTGCCCTGGCCCGAGGCCGGGGCGGCCACGAGCACCGCCGGGCATTGCAGGGTGGGGTTCAACGCCCCGCCCACTTCAGGCCCACGTACAGCGTGCGGCCTGCAGTGGCGTACCCAGTGACGGTTTGGTAAGCCTTGTCGGCCAGGTTGTCCACGCGGGCCAACACGCTCCAGCCAGGGGCCACGTCTTTGCTGACCGCCAGGTTGACCACGGCGTAGCCACCCAGGCGCTGGGTGTTGGCGGCGTTGTTGAAACGCTCACCCGTCAGCAACCCCTCCGCGGCCAGGTTCCAGCCCTGCACCGTGGTTTCGGCCCCCAGTTTGGCAATGCGCTTGGCGCGGCGGGCCAGCAGTTTGCCGGTCACTTCGTCGGTGGGGTTTTGCAGGTCAAGCGAGGCGTTCAGCCCCACACGGGCCACGCGGGTGCCCCCGGCCAGCGTCACGCCGGTGTATTGGGCCTTGCCCGTGTTGCCGTAGCAGCCTGGGAAGCTGCCCACGCCGTTCACACAAGTGCCGGGGCCTGACACGTAGGTGATGAGGTTGGTCACGCGGTTGCGGTAGGCCACCACCGACACCGAATCGGCCCCTGAGGCGTACTTGGCCCCCAGCTCCAGGTTGGTGGCGCTTTCGGGCTTGAGGGTGGGCAGGCCGTAAATGCTGAAGCGCTGGTACAGCGTGGGCGCACGGAAGGCCGTGCCTGCCGACGCGGTCAGGCGCCACTGGGGCGTCAACGCAAACGCGTAGGCCGCGCTGCCGGTGGTGTGGCCACCGAACTCGCTGTCGTTGTCGCGGCGCAGGTTCAGCTGCAGGGTGTGTGGGCCTTGCTTCAGGCCATAGCCCAGCGCCACGGCGTCCTGGTGGCGGCGGTTGTCGATGGGGGTGGTGCTGGCGTTGGTCAGCCAATCCTCGCGGCGCTCCAGCGCAGCGGTCAGGGTGGCTCGGCCCAGCTTCCACTCGTTGTGGAACAAATAGGTGTTGAGGCGCGTGTCGGTGATGTAGGCCGAGGGCGTGGTTTCGTAGCGGTCACGGCCTTGTGTCAGCGTGACGCGGGTGCTGTGGGTATCGCTCCAGCGGGCGGTCCAGTTCAAACCCAGGGTGCTCAGGTCTTGCAGCGCATGGTCGTCTTTGGTGGAGGCAAACGCGTCGTATTGGGCGTTGCCCTCGGTGCCCAGCCAAGTGGCTTCCAAGTTGTGGTCGCGGTTGAGCTGGTAGCCCAGGCGGGCCGAGCTGGCCGAGCGGCGGTAACCGTCTTTGTCGGGGTTGGCGGCGGGTTGCGCGTTGAAGCCGGTGCTGCGTTCGCTGCCCAGCGCCAGTGCGTAATCCACCGCGCCCTGTGCACCGTGGATGCTGGCATCGAGCTTGCGGGTGCCATGGCTGCCCACCCCCACCGCCACGCTGGGGCGTGCGGGGCCAGCGCCTTGGCGAGTGAAAATTTGCACCACGCCGCCCATGGCGTCCGAGCCGTAAATGGCGGCAGCCGGGCCGCGCAGCACCTCAATGCGCTCAATCTGCTCAAGTGGCAAAGCCTGCCAGGCGGGGCCACCGGTGCTTTGCGAGTCCACCCGCACACCGTCGATCAGCAACAACGTGTGGCGGGTTTCCGCACCGCGCACGTACAGGCTGGTGGTGGCCGCCGGGCCGCCGTTGCGGGTCAGCTCCACACCTGGCAAGCGGCTGAGCACGTCGGCCAGGCTGCTGGCGCCGCTGCGCTCGATCACCTCGCGGTCGAGCACGCTGACGTCGGAGACCACGTCGGTCAAGGGTTGGGCGGTGCGGGTGGCGGTGACCACCACAGGGGCCAGCTGGCGGTCTGCCTGGGCTTGAACCTGGGCCTGAGCGGCCCCATTCATGGCAAGCAAAGCGGTGGACAAAAGCGACAGGCGCAGGCCAATGGGTGCACGCACGGGCACGGAAATAAGGGAATGCATGAAAAACAACCAAGCTGTGTGTCCTCACCGGCTTCCCCGCCGGTGCTTGGACGTGACAGCAAGCCCACCGAAGCGGGTTTGCCACTGTGTTGGCCGGTATCCGGGCTGGTGGAGCAACCTTCAAAGCCTTCCCAGAGAGCGGTGCCTTGCGGCACCACCCCTCCAGTGGCGGGAATTGAAAGCGGGAGCGGTGCTCAGTGCTGAGCGGCCGTTCCGTCCACTTACCGTTGCGGGGGCAGCGCTGGTTAGGTGTGGGCCTCTGTTGACCGACACCCCCCAGCTTCCCGTTGAACTGCCCCGCGTGAACCGCGTGGCGAGCACCAACGGCGTGCATTGTAGTGAAGACCGCCCGACAAAGGCTTACGCGGCGGACCTACAATCCGGCGGCCATGGCAGACCACAACGACATCGCCCAAATCGCCAGCCGCGTGGACCGGCTGCTGCTGCGCCACGGGGAATTGCAGCGCTCCCATGAACTGCTGGAGGCCCAGGTCGCCGCGCTCACCGCCGAGCGGGACTTGCTGCGCTCGCGCTTGTCGGCGGCGCGTTCGCGCATCGATGCGCTGTTGGATCGCCTGCCCGACGCCAGCACAGCCCCCACACCCCAGACACCCGGCACGCCATGAAACAACTCGACGTCGAAATCATGGGCCAGCGCTACCTGCTCAGCTGCCCCGAAGGCGGCGAAGTGGCGCTGCTGAAAGCCGTGGAGCGTGTGGACGTGGCCATGTGCAAAATTCGCGACGCTGGCAAGGTCAAAGCCCGCGACCGCATTGCGGTATTGGCGTCGCTGAACCTGGCGTTTGAGCTGTCTGAAGCGCTGGCCCAGCCAGCCGTGGTGGTGCCCGCAGCGATGCCTGTCACGCCCAGCGCCGATGCCGACGTGGGGCAGCTGCTGCAACGGCTGGACCAGGCGCTGATGAACGACAACCACCTGATCTGACGCCCCTTCATCACCCGGTGTTTGGGCGCTTACAATGCGGGCGTCTGCAGGGCCCGCTGGGTTTTTATGTCCTTGAACCAATGCTCCCTGAGCAGGGCTTGGAACATCGTCTGTCTGGTGTGATCATCTCGCGTCAGATGAACCCGAAGTCAGTCTGACCTCGCCCACCTGAACCCCGGTTCAGGCCTGCGATCCGGCGCATGCCCTGCAGACACCCTCCCCTCTTTCTCCTCACTCCCCCGTTGGTGTTGCCATGCTGCTTGAACCGCTGTTGATCGTCGAGCTGGTGGTACTGGGCCTGTGCACCGGTTTTCTGGCCGGGCTGCTGGGCATTGGCGGGGGCATGCTGATGGTGCCGTTCATCACGCTCATCATGTCGGCGCGGGGCGTGTCGCCCGACCTGGCCGTGAAAATGGCCATTGCCACCTCCATGGCCACCATCGTGTTCACGTCCATCTCCAGCGTTCGGGCGCACCACAAACGCGGCGCGGTGCGCTGGGACATTGTGTTCAAACTCAGCCCTGGCATCGTGCTGGGCTCGGCCTTGGCCAGCCTGGGGGTGTTTGCGTTGCTCAAAGGCGCTTGGTTGGCTTTGTTTTTCGCGGGTTTTGTGGGGTTTTCGGCCACACAAATGCTGCTGAACAAAAAACCCGCCCCCAGCCGCACCCTGCCCGGCGTGGCAGGCCAAGTGGGCGCGGGGGGCGTCATTGGCTTTCTGTCGGGGCTTGTGGGGGCAGGTGGGGGTTTTGTGAGCGTGCCGTTCATGACCTGGTGCAACGTCACCATGCACAACGCCGTGGCCACCAGTGCGGCGCTGGGCTTTCCGATTGCGCTGGCCAACACCGTGGGCTACGTGGTGGCCGGCCAGGACCTGCCGGGCTTGCCCGCCGGGGCCGTGGGCTACGTGTTTGGCCCGGCCCTGCTGGTGATTGCCTCGGCCAGCGTGCTGATGGCACCGCTGGGTGTGAAGGCTGCGCACGCACTGCCGGTGGCCCAGTTGAAGCGGGTGTTTGCCGGGGTGTTGTACCTGCTGGCAGGCTACATGCTGTACCGGGGCGTCACGGCGCTGTAAACCCTCAGCGACTCAGCCCAGCAGGTTGCGGTCGGCCACCACAATGCCGTCTTCGTCGGCATAAAGCCAATCGCCTGGGCGCACCCACACGCCCTGAATCAGCACCGGCACGTTGGACTCGCCTGGAGCCTTGCGCTCGGTCGACAGGGGCATGGAGGCCAACGCTCGAATGCCGGTGGCGCACACGGCCAGCTCGGCCACATCGCGCACACAACCGTCCACCACCACGCCGGCCCAGCCGTTGCGGGCCGCGGCAGCGCCCAGGTTGCCGCCCAGCAAGGCGCGGCGCAGCGACGCGCCACCGTCCACCACCAACACGCGGTTGCGGCCCTCGCTGTCAACGGCGGCTTTCACGGGGGTGTTGTCTTCGAAACATTTGACCGTGACCACTGGGCCGCAAAAACGCGTCAGGGCCCCGAAATCACGGAACACAGGGGGCAACACACGGAAGGCGCCCGAGGTGTCGGTTTTGTGGGCATCGCACAGGTCACAGGTGGCAAACGCGGGGTGAACAGAGGGTGTGGTCATGGGGGTTTCGGCACAGATTCACAGGGGAAAACCGGCGGCAAAACAGCCACCGGGCGCACCAGAAGCATACAAAAGGCCAGCGGTAGGCCGGGGAGTGTTGTTTTCACAGACAAACACCCCCAAAACGAAGGGGGAAAAACACGCAGACAGTGGCTTGTGCGCTTGGAAAGCGGGGTTAACTCCATTAGCATGCCCGCAGCCAGTGCAAATGCCCGATCAACCCAGGCCGTTGTTCACTGGTTTCAATACCAACGTCCAACGAGGAAACAACACCATGGCAACTGCAAAGAAGGCCCCCGCAAAGGCCGCCGCTCCCGCGAAGAAAGCAGCAGCACCCGCTGCTGCTGCACCGGCCAAGAAAGCCGCAGCACCCGCCGCCAAAAAAGCCGCAGCCCCTGCGGTGAAAAAAGCAGCGGCACCTGCAGCCACCAAAGCCGCACCCGCGAAGAAAGCAGCTGCAGCACCCGCAGCCGCCAAGCGCACGCCCAACGCCGCCTTCATGAAGCCCATGACCCCCAGCGCCAAGCTGGCCGCCATCATCGGCAAGGACGCCATGCCCCGCACCGAAGTCACCAAAAAGGTGTGGGAATACATCAAAAAGCACAAGCTGCAAGACGATGCCAACAAGCGCATGATCAACGCCGATGCCAAGCTGAAAGAAATTTTCGGCAAGCCCCAAGCGTCCATGTTCGAAATGACCAAGATGATCAGCACCCACCTCAAGTGAGGTGGTTTGCGGCGCCAGGCACCCCAGCAGCGCCCCACACAAAAAAGGACCGCACAGCGGTCCTTTTTTTATGCCTTTTTGGCCTCCAGCGCTTGTCTGTATTGCCTTTTCAGCTATTTATTTTTCAACTTTTTGCAGGGCCTGCTGGGTGATGGCCGACAGGGTGCCACGGGTGGTGATGACCTCGGGGCTGAGCGTGACCTCGATCACCGTACCGGTGGGCGCGGCCAGGGCCCGCCGCAGTGCGGGCTCGAACTCGGCCGTGTGGGTGATGCGCTCGGCCGCGTAACCGTAGGCCTTGGCCAGTGCGCAAAAGTCGGGGTTGGCCAAGTGTGAGCCGCTGACGCGCTGGGGGTATTCGCGCTCCTGGTGCATGCGGATGGTGCCGTAGGTGCCGTTGTTGAGCAGCAGCACAATGGTTTTGGCCCCGTGCTGGGCGGCGGTGGCCAGCTCTTGGCCGTTCATCAGAAAGTCGCCATCGCCCGCGATGGTGAACACCACGCGGCCCGGTTGGGTAATGGCCGCGCCCACCCCCGCGGGCACGCCATAGCCCATGGCCCCGTTGGTGGGCGCGAGTTGGGTTTTGTGCCCCTTGGCCAGCCCGTGGCAGGGGTAGAACCGGTGCAGCCAGCTGGCAAAGTTGCCCGCGCCGTTGGTCAGCACCGCGTCGGCGGGCAGGTGCTGGCGCAACACGCCCATCACCTGGGGCATGTCGATGGTGCCCGGCAGGGTGATGCCGAAGTTGGCCACGTCGATGTTGGCGCGGTAGTCGGCGTTGGCGGCCTGGGCCCAGCCTTCCCAGGGCACGGACACGGGGGCGGTCAGCACCTCCAAGCTGCGGGCGGCGGCGTTCATGGTGGCGCAAATGGCGAGGTCGGCCTGGTACACGCGGTTGAGTTCTTCGGCACTGGCGTGGATATGCACCAGGGTCTGCGCCGCCTTGGGCGCCTGGATGAGGGTGTAGCCGCCCGTGGTGGCCTCGCCCAGGCGTGGGCCGATGACCAGCAGCAGGTCGGCCTCGCGCACACGCTGCGCGAGTTTGGGGTTGATACCCAGCCCCACGTCGCCCGCGTACAGCGGGTGGTGGTTGTCAAAGGTGTCCTGAAAGCGGAAGGTGTTGGCCACCGGCAGCTTCCAATTTTCGGCAAAGCGTTGCAGGGCCTGGGCGGCCTGGGGCGTCCAGCCGCCGCCACCGGCCAGCACCAGCGGGCGCTGGGCTTGCAGCAGCAGCGTGCGCAGCTGGCGCAGGCTGCCGGGGTCGCTCCAGGCCTGCACGGGCTCCACGCGGCGCAGGGGCTGGGCGGTGACCGTGTGGGTCAACATGTCTTCGGGCAGCACCAGCACCACGGGGCCCGGGCGGCCGTTCAGGGCGGTGGCAAAAGCGCGGGCGATGTATTCGGGGATGCGCTGGGCGTCGTCGATGCGCTCCACCCGTTTGGCCAGGGGGCCAAAGAAGCTGAAAAAGTCCACCTCCTGGAAGGCCTCACGGTCGCGGCAGTCGCTGGCCACGTCGCCCACCAGCAGCACCATGGGCGTGGAGTCTTGGAACGCCGTGTGCACGCCAATGCTGGCGTTGGTGGCCCCTGGCCCGCGGGTGACCAGGCACACGCCCGGGCGGCCGGTGAGTTTGCCGTGGGCCTCGGCCATGAAGGCCGCCCCACCCTCCTGGCGGTTGATGACGAACTGGATGCGGTCGGCGTGGCGGTGAAAACCGTCGAGCACGGCCAGGTAACTTTCACCGGGCACGCCGAAAGCGTGGGTCACGCCCTGCTCGATCAGGCACTGCACCAGCAGGTGGCCGGCGAGTTGGGGGGCATCGATGAGGGGCTTTGAAGGGGTGGCGGCAGAGGTCATGCCGCCCATTGTGCCGTCAGGCTTGGGGGGTTTTGCGGCTGCGGGTCTTGGAGGTGACGGCCTTGGGGCCGGGGGCATACACCAGCTTGAGCAGGCGGCGCAGGGTGCTGCGCTGCGCGTCGGTCAGCGCTGCGGTGGCTTCAATTTCGAGGTGGAACGCCGTGTCTTCGGCCTCGGCCATCAAGGCCTCGCCCTGGGGGGTGAGGTAGAGGGCGATGGCGCGGCCGTCGTGTGGGTGGGGGCGTTTTTCCAGCAACTGGCGCTGCTCAAACTGCTGCACCACCACCACCAGGTTGGGCGGCAACAGCCCCAGGCTGGCGCACAACACGCGGGAGGTGATGCCGGGGTTGTGCCGGATGAGCGACAGCACCGAAAAATCAACCGGCCCCACGCCGTACACCGCCATGCGCTCGACAAACAGCGAAATGACCGTGAGCGCCGTGCGCCGCGCGTTGTAGCCGATCAGGCTTTCCAGGTAGGCCGTGTTCACCGGCGCAACGCCGTCGTTGTCGGTGGGCGACGGGGCCGCGCAATCGTCGGGGGCTGGGGTGGGTGTTTTGCGGGGGCGGGCCATGGTGCTTGTACAGGTGCGGACGCGGCGGAAAACCGCGAGCTTAGCAAGCGGCTTCAGCCACCGGTTTGAGCAACCGCAGGCGCAACCCAAACTCCGGCAACACCCACGCCCGCAAGGCCCGGTGGGGTTGTTGCCAGCGCGGCGCGGCGCCGGGGTTGGCCGCTTCGATGCGGGCCCAGGCCCAAGCCAGCAGCACCAGGGTGGTGGCCCGCAAATAGTCGCCGGCCACCCAGTGGGCGTGGTCCACCGACTGGGCGGTGTGGGCCAGCAGTTCGGCGGTGGCGGCCTGCAGCTGGTCGGCCATGTGGTGAAACTCGGTGGCGGCCGGTGTACCGGCGGGCACATCGGCCCGCAGTTCGTCCAGCAGCAGCGTCAGCGCCCTGCCCTGGTCGCTTTGCACCTTGCGCACCAGCAGGTCGATGGCCTGAATTTCATTGGTGCCTTCGTAAATCATGGCAATGCGGGCGTCGCGCAGCACCTGCTCGATGCCCCACTCGCGCACGTAGCCGTGGCCGCCAAACACCTGCAGGCAATCGCTGCCACCGTGGAAGGCCTGGTCGGTGAACGCGGCTTTCAGCACGGGGGTGACCAGGCTGCACCAGCGCAGGGCGCGCTCGCGGCGGGTGGGGTCGGTGTGGTGGCGGGCCAGGTCGATTTCCAGCGCGGTTTGGTAGGCCAGCACCCGGCCGCCGTCGATCCAGGCGCGCTGGGTGTCCAGGGTGCGGCGGATGGCGGGGTGGTGCACGATGAGGTCGGCGGCCTGACCGGCGGAATCTGCGGGGCGTGAACCATCGGCCGCAGCGGGCGCGCGCATTTGGCGGCGCTCGTGGGCGTAGCCGTTGGCCATTTGCCAGGCGGCTTCCAGCAGCCCCACGCCTTGCAGGCCCACGTGCAGGCGGGCAGCGTTCATCATCACAAACATGGCCCCCAGACCTTTGCCGGGCTCGCCCACCAGCCAACCGGTGGCGCCGTCAAAGCGCAGCACGCAGGTGGGGCTGGCGTGAATGCCCATTTTTTCTTCGATGCGTTCGCACACCACGGCGTTGCGGCTGCCGTCGGGCATGAATTTGGGGGCCAGGAACAGGCTCAGGCCCTTGGGGCCGGGGGGGGCATCGGGCAAGCGGGCCAACACCAGGTGGACGATGTTGTCGGTCAGGTCGTGTTCGCCGCCTGAAATGAAAATTTTGGTGCCTTCCAGCGCAAAGCTGCCCTCTGCCTGGGGCGTGGCTTTGGTGCGCACCAGGCCCAGGTCAGACCCGGCGTGCGCTTCGGTCAGGCACATGGTGGCCAGCCACTCGCCGGTGGCCACTTTGCCCAGGTAGGCGGCCTTGAGTTCGGGGCTGGCGTGGTGTTTGATGCACTCGTAAGCGCCGTGCAGCAGGCCGGGCGCCATGGTCCAGCCGTGGTTGGCGGCGCTGAGCATTTCGTACAACACCTGGTTGAGCACTTCGGGCAGGCCCTGGCCGCCGTCTTCGGGCGCACACGACAGAGACGCCCAACCGTTTTGCCAGAAGGCCTCATAGGCTTCTTTCGAGCCTGGGGGGGTGGTGACCACACCGTTGTCAAAACGGCAGCCCGTTTCGTCGCCCTCGCGGCGGATGGGGGCCACCTTGTCGGCCACAAACCGGGCGGCTTCTTCCAGCACCTGTTGCATGAGGTCGGCATCGGCCTCGGCAAACGGGGCCAGCGCTTGCAACTGGGGCTGCACCTGCAACACGTTGTGCAAGATGAACTGGATGTCGTGGGTGTTGGGCTGGTGGTTCATTTATATAGCTGACTTTTCAATACAGACAAGCGCTGGATGGCTAAAACTCATGCAGCCTGTTTGCGCGCAGCGCCCAAATAGGTTTCGATCACACGCGGGTCCACCGCCAGGTCTTTGGCCGCGCCGCTCAGCGCCATGTCGCCCATTTCCAGCACGTAGCCGTGGTCGGCCACCGCCAGGGCGGCGCGGGCGTTTTGCTCCACCAGCAGGATGGTCACGCCCGTGCTGCGCAGTTCGTCCACCGCGTTCAAAATTTCTTTCACGATCAGCGGGGCCAGGCCCAGGCTGGGCTCGTCCAGCATCAGCAACTCGGGGCGCGACATGAGGGCGCGGCCCACGGCCAGCATCTGGCGCTCACCGCCCGACAAGGTGCCCGCCTCTTGCAAGCGGCGCTCGCGCAGCCGGGGAAAACGGGCGTACACGCTCTCCAGCTGGTCTTTCCAGGCGGGGTTGCGCAGGCGCACCTGGCGGTAGGCACCCAGCACCAGGTTGTCTTCCACGGGCATGGTGTTGAACAGCTCGCGCTTTTCGGGCACCAGGGCAATGCCCAGCATCACCCTGTCTTCCAGGCTCAGGCGGCTGATGTCTTCGCCTTTGTAAAACACCTGGCCCTTGGCGGGCAACACGCCCATCAGGGCGTTGAGCAAGGTGGACTTGCCCGCGCCGTTGGGGCCAATCACGGTGATCACGCTGCCGGGTGCCGCCTGCAGGTCGATGCCGTGCAACACCTCGGCACGGCCATAACCGGCGCGCAGGCCTTTGACTTCAAGCAATGGGGTGGTCATGTGGGTGGCCTTCAGTGTTCGGTGCCCAGGTACGCGGCGCGCACCTTGTCGCTTTGCTGCACCTCTTGCGGGGTGCCTTCCATCAGGTGGGTGCCGAACTCCATCACCACGATGTGGTCGGTCACGTCCATCACCAGGTCCATGTCGTGCTCCACCAGCAAGATGCTGACGCCCTCGCTGCGCAGCTGGCGCAGCACACCGGCCAGGGCCTGCTTTTCTTTGTGGCGCAGGCCGGCGGCGGGCTCGTCGAGCAGCAGCAGCGCGGGGTCAGAGCACAAGGCGCGGGCAATTTCCATCAGCCGCTGGGGGCCCATGGCCAGGTTGCCAGCCAGGTCGTGCATGTGGTCGGCCATGCCGATGCGTTCCAGCTGCCGGGCGGCCTCGCCCATCAGGCGGTTTTCTTCGTCCTGGTCCAGGCGCAACATGGCCGACAGCGCGCCTTTGTTGCCGCGCAGGTGGGCCCCCAGGGCCACGTTTTCCAGCACGGTCATGTCGGGGATCATCTTCACGTGCTGGAAGGTGCGGCTCATGCCGCGCTGGGCAATGTCACGCGACGGAATGCCGCTGATGACCTGGCCCCGGAACTTCACCGCGCCCGAGGTCAGCCCCAGCACACCGGTGATGAGGTTGAACGTGGTGGATTTGCCCGCCCCGTTGGGCCCGATCAGCCCCACGATTTGGCCCGCCTTGATTTGGAAGCTGATGTCGTTCACCGCCACCAGGCCACCGAATTGTTTGCGGATTTTTTGCACGTCCAGCACCACCTCGCCCAGGGCGGGTTTGCTGCGCTCGGGCAACGGTGTGGCCTTGAACCACGTGTTCACGCGCTGCGCCACGGGCAAGTGGCGGCCCACCAGGCTCCAGGAACCATCGGGCAGGTACTTCAGCACCAGCACCAGCACGATGCCAAACACAATGGTTTCATAGCTGCCGCTGGTGCCAATCAGCTGGGGCAACAGCACTTGCAGCTGGTCTTCCATGACCTTGGTGAACAGCGCGCCGGTGATGGCCCCCCACACATGGCCCACCCCGCCCAGCACGGCCATGAACAGGTATTCAATGCCCATCTTCAAACCGAAGGGCGATGGGTTGACCGTGCGCTGGAAGTGCGCAAACAACCAGCCCGAGACGCTCGCAAACAGCGCCGCAATCAAAAAGATGCCGATTTTGTGTTTCAGCGTGTTCACGCCCATGGCCTCGGCCATTTGGGTGGCGGTTTTCAGCGAGCGGATGGCGCGGCCGGTGCGCGAGTCCAGCAGGTTCAGCAGCCCGAACGCGCCCAGAAACACCATGCCCCACACCAGCACAAAAAACGGCCGCCCTTCCCCCAGGTCGAGCGAACCCAGCCTGAGCGTGGGCACGCCCAAAATGCCGTCGTATTTGCCCAGCGCGTCCAGGTTGCCCATCAGGTAATACAGCGACAGGCCCCAGGCGATGGTGGCCAGCGGCAAATAGTGGCCCGACATGCGCAAGGTCAGCCAACCCACCAGCAGCGCGCTGACAGCGGTGATGGCCAGCCCGGCAAACACCGTGACCCAGGGCGACATCCCCAGGTTCACCGTGAGGTAGGCGCTGGTGTAGGCCCCAATGCCCACGAACGCGGCCTGGCCAAACGAGGTGAGACCGCCCACCCCGGTGAGCAACACCAGGCCCAGGGTCACCAGGCTGTACAGCCCGATGTAGTTCAGCTGGGTGATCCAGAAATCGGGCAGGGGCAACAGCGCCAGCACAGGCACCAGGGCCGCTGCCGCGTAGCGCCACGCGCGGCGTGGCAGGTGGGGAAACAGTTTGCTCATGTCAGTGGTCCTCGCCAGCGTGCTTATCGGTCAGAGAGCGCCACAGCAAAATGGGCAGGATGAGGGTGAACACAATCACTTCTTTGAAGGCACTGGCCCAGAACGAGCCAAACGCTTCGACCAGCCCCACGAACAGCGCACCCACCAAGGCGGCGGGGTAGCTGCCCAGGCCGCCCATCACGGCGGCCACGAAACCTTTGAGGCCAATCAAAAAGCCCGAGTCGTAAAACACGGTGGTGGTGGGCCCAATCAACAGGCCCGACAGCGCGCCAATGAGGGCTGCCATGGCCAGGGTCAACTGCCCGGCGCCCTGGGTGGAAATGCCCATGAGGCGCGCGCCCAGCCGGTTCACCGCCGTGGCACGCAGGGCCTTGCCGTACAGCGTGCGCTCGAAAAACAGCCACAGCATCACGATCAGCGCCACCGAGGTCAGCCCAATGATGATGGCCTGGCCCGCGATGTTCAGCGGCCCCACGGCAAAGCGGTCGTCCCAGAACGAGGGGTTGCGGAAACCCTCTGCCCCGAAAAACAGCAGGCCCAACCCGGTCAAGGCAAAGTGCACGCCCACCGACACGATCAGCAGCACCAGCGACGACGCATCGGCCAGCGACTGGTAAGCCAGGCGGTACACCAGCGGCCCAAACGCGGTGACGATGGCCACCGTGAGTGCGGCCTGCGCCAGCAAGGGCAACTGGCGCGGCGCGGCCCAAATGGCCACCACGGCGATCAGCACGGGCAACCACGACAGGTGCAGCGCACCTTTCAGGGCATCGAGCGCGCTGTGGTGGCGCTGCCAACCGGCCCAGCCGTCCATCAGCGCGGCGAGGCCCGCCATGATGAGCAGCAGCCACACGGTACCGGGCACTTGGCCCGTTTGCAAAATGGCCAGGGTGAGCGCGCCATAGGCCACGAATTCACCCTGGGGAATGAAGATCACCCGGGTCACGGCGAACACCAGGACGGTGGCCAGGCCCAGCAGGGCGTACACGGCACCGTTGGTGAGACCGTCCAGCGCGAGGATGCTGGCGATTGAAAAGTCCATGGTGTTTGAGGTATCCGGGAAGGTTGCAAAAAACGGGGGCTGGCCCCTGGGCGTGCCAGGGGCCAGGGCCGGGCTTATTCCACTTTCCAGTCGGCGTTGACCACTTTCAGCATCACACCGGTTTCATTGGTGTAACCCCAGTGGTCGGTTTTGGACCAGTTCAGCACGCCGTGGGCCAGCACGGTGCGGCCCATGGTTTCCATGGCTTCGCGCAGCGCGGCGCGGAACTCTGGGGTGCCGGGTTTGGCCTTTTTCAGGGCCATGGGCACGATTTTTTCCATCACGATGATGGCGTCGTAGCCGTGACCGGCGAACTGGTTGCGGTTGCCCGCACCGTAGGCTTTTTCGTACTGGGCCACAAACTCCAGCGACACCTTTTTGGAGGGGTGTGCGTCGGGCAACTGCTCGGCAATCACGGCGGGGCCGGAGACGACGTAAGAGCCTTCCACGTCTTTGCCGCCCACGCGCATCAGGTCACGGGTGGCTGCCGCGTGGGTTTGGTAAATCTTGCCTTTGAAGCCGCGCTCGACAATGCCTTTGTGGGGCATGGCCGCACCGGAGCCAGAGGCCACGATCAGCATGGCGTCGGGGTTGGCCGACACGAGTTTCAGGGCCTGCGCGGTCACGCTGGTGTCGGCACGGGCAAAGCGCTCGGTGGCCACCACTTTGATGCCGTTTTTCTCGGCCTCGGCCGTGAAGTCCTTCAGCCAGCTTTCGCCGTAGGCGTCGGTGTAGCCCAGGAAGCCGACGGTTTTCACGCCCTGCTTCTTCATGTGGCCGACCATGGCGTGGGCCATGACGCCGTTGGACTGGGGCATGCGGAACGTCCAGCCGTCCTGGCCGGCGGGCAACACGGCGGGCGAGAAGCTCAGGTGCGGGGTGCTGGCCTCAGCGGCCACACCGGCCATGGGAATGGCCACGGGCGTGGCGACCGAGCCCATGATGATGTCGGCCTTTTCTTCGGTGACGAAGCGCTTGGCGTTTTTCACGCCGTTGGTGGGGTCGGTGGCGTCGTCCAGCACGATGACCTTGAGCTTTTCACCGGCAATGCTCGTGGGCCACAGCTTGACCTGGTTGTTGACGGGAATGCCCAGGCCCGAGGCGGGGCCGGTCAGTGGCAGGCTCACGCCGATGGTGATCTCGGCCAGGGCTGCGCCCGACAGCAGCAACGTGGCGGCAGCGGTGATAGCGGTTTTCTTCAATGTCATGAAATGTCTCCTCTGGTGGGTGGGGGTTGACGGACGGGAACTCAGGCTGGCGCGGTGCTTCAGGTGCACAGCGCTTTGATGTCTTCGGGCACGGGAATGGACTTGATGCGGTCGGGGTTTTCGGGTGGGTGCACCACGAAGGCCCGCACCTCGGTGCCTTCACACAACACGGTGTCGCCGCGCATGACCACGTGTTTGTGCATGAACACTTTTTCGCGCCACTCGGTCACGCTGGTGTGGATGTGCAGGCGCTCGCCGTAGGTGGCGGGGCGCATGAATTTGGTGTTGATCTCCAGCAGGGGTGTGCCCACAATGCCGCGCGTTTTCACCAGCTCGCGCCAGGGCGGCACGCCGCATTTCACGAAGAAGTTGAGGGACGAGGCGTCCATCCACTTGCTGAAGTTGGGGAAGAACACGATGCCGGCGGGGTCACAGTCGCCAAACATCACTTCCACTTCATAAACCACGGTTTTGGGGGTGTTGTCGCTCATGGGGGTGTCCTGTTCAGCGCGGGGCCATGCGCAGCGCGCCGTCCAGGCGGATGACTTCGCCGTTCAGGTGCGTGTTGGTGACGATGTGCGCGGCCAGCGCGGCAAATTCTTCGGGTTTGCCCAGGCGCGACGGGAACGGGATGCTGGCCGCCAGCGAGGCCTGCACCGGCTCGGGAAGGGTTTTCATGAGCGGCGTGGCAAACAGGCCGGGGGCGATGGTGCACACCCGAATACCGTGCTGCGCCAGGTCTCGGGCCATGGGCAGCGTCATGCCCACCAGCCCGCCTTTGGAAGCGCTGTAGGCCTGTTGGCCCACCTGGCCGTCGAACGCGGCCACCGAGGCGGTGAACAGCATCACGCCGCGCTCGCCGTCTTCTTGGGGGTCGAGCTTGGCGCAGGCGGCGGCAAACAGGCGGCTGACGTTGTAGGCGCCAATCAGGTTGATGTTGACCACGCGGGCAAAGTCTTCCAGCGGGGCGGCGGTGCCGTCTTTGCCCACCACGCGTTTGGCGGTGCCCACGCCGGCAATGTTCATCAGGATGCGGGCGGGGCCGTGGGCTTGCTCGGCGGCGGCCAGCGCGGCGGTCACGCTGTCGGCGCTGGTGATGTCGCACTGCACAGCCACACCGCCGATGTCGGCGGCAACTTGCTGGGCCAGCGCCATGTTCACGTCGAGGATGGCCACTTTGGCCCCCAGGCGGGCGAGTTCGCGGGCGGTGGCCTCGCCGAGGCCAGAAGCGCCGCCGGTGATCAGTGCGGCTTGTCCTTGGATGTTCATGGTGCGGTGTTTTCCGTGTTCAGGTGTGTAGCAAACTGTTCAATACCATCAAGCGCTGGGGGCACTTTTGGCTTAAAAACCAAAAGCCCTAGGCACTCAAGCCGCCAGTGGGTTTTCAATCAGCAGCGCAATGCCCTGCCCGCCGCCCACGCAGGCCGACGAGATGCCGTAGCGCACGTTGCTGCGCACCATCTCGCGGGCCAGGGTGATGGTCAGGCGCACGCCGGTGGCGGCCAGGGGGTGGCCCAGGGCGATGGCGCCGCCGTTCACATTCAAGCGGCTCAGGTCCATGCCCAGTTCGCGGCCCACGGCCAGGGTTTGGGCGCCTTGCGCTTCGTTGATTTCAAAGCGGCCAATGTCGTCCAGCTTCAGGCCGGTGCGCTCCAGCAGCAGGCGGATGGCCGGTGCGGGGCCAATGCCCATGATTTCGGGCGGCACGCCCACCACGGCGGCGGCCACCACACGGGCCATGGGCTTTTTGCCCTGGGCCTTGACGTAGTTGCCCGACACCACCACACAGGCAGCGGCGGCGTCCACCAGCGCGGAGCTGTTGCCACCGGTTTGCACGCCGCCTTCGTACACGGGGCGCAGCTTGGCCAGCACCTCCACGGGCGAAATGCGGGCGTGGGTGTCGGCGCTCACCTCGGTGACCTTGCCTTGCAGCTTGATGCCACGGGCCTTGTAGCCTTCCAGTTCAAACTTTTCGGTGACCACGGGCACGATTTCACCGGCATGGAAACCCGCCTCTTGCGCGGCCACGGCCTTGGCAAACGAGCTGGAGGCGAACTGGTCCACATCGTCGCGGGTGATGCCGTATTTCTTGGCCAGGTTTTCGGCGGTCTGGATCATGTTGATGCCCGCCGCCGGGTCTTTCAGCGCTTCCCACATGTAGTCTTTGAAGCCCACGGGCGCGCCCAGCTTGAATCCGGTGCGGTGGTCGAAGGCGCAAATGGGGTTGCGCGTCATGTTTTCGGTGCCCACCACCAGCGCGGCCTCGCAGGCACCGCCCTGGATTTGCTCGCCTGCCTGGCGAAACAACTCGAAACCGGTGCCGCAAATGCGCTGCGCCATGAGGGCGGGCACGGTCACGGGCACGCCCGAGTACAGGCCGATGTGGCGGGGCAAAAAGAACTGGTCAAAGTCGCCAGGGGCCATATTGCCCGTGACCACCGAGCCGATGTGTTCGCCCGGCACGCCGTTGCGCGCCAGCGCTTCGCGGCCCACTTTGATGCCCAAGTCGGTGGGCGACACATGGCCCAGCGCACCGCAGTAGTCCACCATGGGGGTGCGCACGCCGTCGAGCATCCACACGTCGTCGAAAGAAGAGAAAAAACCGGTGTTGGCCATGGGTTGCCTTTGAAAAGTGGGGGAACGGGCGGGGTTCAGACCGCGCGGGGTTTGAGGATGTGGTGCAGCCCGTCGCTGTGCAGCTTTTCCACGGTGTCGGCCCGGTGGGCCAACACGGCACGCTGGTTGATGGAGCCTTTGTCGGTCACTTCGCCCCGGTCCAGCGTGGGAGGGTCGGCCAGCAGGCACAGGCGGGCAATGCGGTTGGCGCTGCCGGTGGCGGTTTGCGCCAGGCGGTCCACCACGGTCTGGAAGTGGGCGAGCACGGGGGCACTTTCCAGCACCTCGTGCATCGACGCCTCGGCGGGCAAGCCGCTCAACGCACGCACGGCGGGGGTGGGAAACACCATGGCCCCCACCTCTTTCAGGTTGATGCCGGTCAGCACCACGTCTTGCACATAGGGCGCGCCCGCGCCAATGACCTTGCCGCGCAGGGGGCCCACGCTGACAAAGGTGCCGGTGGCCAGCTTGAAGTCTTCGGCAATGCGGCCGTCAAACGCCAGGCCTTGGTGGATGTCGGTTTCGTCGATCCACTTCACCGCGTCGCCCGAGCAGAAAAAGCCTTCGTCGTCGAACGCGTCGGCTGTGTCGGCGGTGGCACGCCAGTAGCCGGGGGTGATGTTGGGGCCGCGGTAACGCACCTCGGTTTTGCCCTGCGCGTCCACCAGTTTCACTTCCATGCCGGGGGTGGGCACGCCTAGGTCACCGGCTTTCACGTTGGGGCTGGTCACAAACAGGCCAAAAGGGCCTGATTCGGTCATGCCCAGCCCGGATGTCATGACGATGCGCTGGCCAATTTCACGCTCTTCGCTTTGGTACAGGCTGTCCCAAATGGGTTGGGACAACGCGGCACCGGCGTAGAAAAACATCTTCACCCGCGACAAAAAGGTTTTGCGCAGCGCGCGGCCGTCGTCGGTGTCGGCCTGCATGGCGTTGGCAATGGCCTCAAAACCCGTGGGCACGTTGAAATACACCGTGGGCGCCACTTCGCGCAGGTTGCGCAGGGTTTCGCCTGTGAGGGCGGGTGTGGGTTTGCCGTCGTCGATGTAGAGCGTGCCGCCGTTGTAAATCACCATGCCAAAGTTGTGGTTGCCCCCGAAGGTGTGGTTCCACGGCAGCCAATCGACCAGCACCAGCGGGTCTTCGGTCAGCACGGGCATGGACTGTGTCATTTGCTGCTGGTTGGCACACCACATGCGCTGGGTGTTGATGACGGCCTTGGGCAGCTTGGTGGAGCCGCTGGTGAACAGGAACTTCACGATGGTGTCGGGGCCGGTGGCCGCGGTGGCGGCATCCACCGCTTCGGTGGCGGTGGTTGCCAGCAGGCGGGAAAACGGGGTGGAGGCCAGGCCGTCCACCACGCCGTTGACCAGCACACACTCCACCCCTTCGGCCTGCGTGACGGCCATGGCTTTGCCGTAGCGCGCGGCGTCGCTGGCAAACACCAGGCCGGGCGTGACGGTGCGCAACACGTGGCGCAGCTTTTCGTAATCGGTGCTGATGAGGGAGTACGCGGGCGACGCGGGCACAAACGGCACCCCCGCCAGCATGCAGCCCACCACCATCAGCGCGTGTTCGATGCTGTTTTCACTCAGGATGACCACGGGCCGCTCAGCGCTCAGCCTCCGGTCCAGCAAAGCCTGCGCGATCGAACGCGCCTGGGCCAGGCCCTGGGCGTAACTGACGTGTTGCCAGTCACCCGACACACCGCCGGGCGTGGCGGCAGGCGCGCGGCGGGCCACCCAGGTGCGGTCAGGGGCCACGGCAGCCCAGTGCAAAAAGCGGTCGGTCAGGCGGTCGGGGTAGGCCTGCAGGGCCTGGTCGGCACTCAGGTAATGGGTGCCGGGTGCGCCGTCGCGCAGGTGCACACCGGTCACGCCAAAGCGCAGGGGGCGAAAGGGGCTTGAAGAGGCTGTGGTGGTCATGCGGGGGTCTCCGTTTTTCTTTTTCTGACTGACACTTCCGGGCGGTGCCTAGGCGTCAGCCCTGCTGCACCTTGGCGGCTTTGCCATCCAGAAAAGCCTTCACGCGCTCTTTCGCTTCGGGTGCGCTCTGGGCAATGGCCGCCATCAGCGCTTCGGTGAAAAAGCCCTGGTCAGCGGGCTGCTCGGCGATGCGTGGCAGTGCATGCATCAGCGCGTAGTTGGTCAGCGGTGCGTTGGTGGCGATGCGGGTGGCCAGCTCCAGGGCTTTGGCAAACGACTCGCCCTGGGGCACGAGGTATTGGGCAAACCCCACACGGTCGCCGTCTTCGGCGTTGTAGACACGGCCGGTCAGCATCATGTCGGTCATGCGGGCCACGCCGATCAGCTTGGGGATGCGAACCGAGCCACCACCGCCCACAAAAATGCCCCGAGTGCCTTCGGGCAGCGCGTAAAACGTGGAGGCATCGGCCACGCGGATGTGGCAGGCGCTGGCCAGCTCCAGCCCACCGCCCACCACCGCGCCGTGCAGCGCGGCCACCACGGGTACGGGGCCGTGTTGCAGTGACTCCAGCGCGTTGTGCCACATGCGTGAGTGGTGCACGCCCTGCCCTGCGTCGCGCTCTTTCAGCTCGGACAAATCGAGGCCGGCGCAAAAGTGGGCGCCGTCGCCGTCGATGACAGCGGCGCGCGCTTCGGACGGCAGGTTGGAAAACGTGTCTTTCAGGGCCAGGATGAGGCCATCGTTCAACGCGTTGCGCTTGGCGGCGCGGGTGAGACGCACCACGGCAACAGCGCCGTGCATGGTCAGTTCAAGATCGGTGTAGGCGGTCATATCGGTCCTCGGTTGTGTTGAATTATGGTTATGAAAAATAACCAAAACAAGACCGATAAACCGATTTTTCATCGGTGTTTACCCTTGATGAAAACCCAAATCGGGCACACCGACAGCCCACGCCGCAACGCACCTGCGAGCAGGTGCGTTGTCAAAAATATTCAAAATCAGGAGCTAAAAATCCAATACCACCTTGCGTGGCAGCTCAAATTGATTTCAATCAGATGTACCCCACCACTTGGGGTGCGTGGCGCACATGCAGGGCCAGAGACAGGGCATCCATGTGGTGGGCATGGCGACTCAGAATGCGGTGCGCCAAGGGCAGGTACTCGGCTTCTTCGAACCGGGCGTGGGCGGTGTAGAGGGCTGCAAATTGCCCCAGCGCCTGCGTGTCCAGCGCCGTGTCTTGGCCTTTGGCCACAGATTTCAGCCCGGGCTCCAGCCGCTTCCACTGGGTTTCCAGGTCGCGGTGCTCAGCGGCCAGGCGGTAGGCCAACGCCTCCACGCGCTGGCGTTCGTCACCGGCCACCGCGCTGCTGGCCACCGCCGGGAACAGCTGCTCTTCTTCTTCGGCGTGGTGTTCAAACACGGCGTGGCGGAAAAAATCCAACGCCTCTTGCGCTGTTTTGCGGGCCCGTGCGGCCGCATCCAGCAGTGCGGGCAGCGCAGACAGGTCGTCCAGTTTGGACAAAATGCCCACGTGGCAATTGGAAAAATCGTGAAGCGGGGTGTCGGGTGCAGAGGTGTTCATGGCTGTGCGGTTGAAAACAACGGCACCAAACGCCGTCACCGCCCAGTGTGAATTCAACGCATGCAAACGCGTTTGATCCAAATCAGGGGTTTGGCCTGCCCGGCTGGGATCGAACCAGCGACAACCGGCTTAGAAGGCCGGTGCTCTATCCAACTGAGCTACGGACAGTTCGGAAAGACAAAAGGCCCAGCACGGTGGGGCGCTGAGCCTTTGTTTTTTGTGAGATGGTCGGGGCGGCGGGATTCGAACTCGCGACCCTCTGCTCCCAAAGCAGATGCGCTACCAGGCTGCGCTACGCCCCGACAAGCCTCCTAGTATAACCGCTGAAATCAGCTCTTCAGCCATTTCTGCATGAAACAGGCGTGCCCCATGGCCGGATCGAGTTGGTAATCGGCAAAACCCTCCGTTTCGTACAGGTGGCGGGCGGGGGCATTGCCCGACAACACCTCCAATGTGAGCTTGCACGCGCCACGTGCCTTCGCCTCCTGCTCGGCCGCCGCCAGCAACAAACGCCCCACCCCACGCCCACGGTGGCCAGGCAACACGGCCACATCGTGCACGTTGACCAGGGTTTGGCAGGCGAAGGTGGAAAAACCCTCGATGCAATTGACAAGGCCAATGGGCTCGCCACCGTCCCAAGCGATCAAACTGAACGCTTGGGGACGCAGGGCCAACTGTGCGGCCAAGTTGCATTTGGCGTGTTCACTGAGTGGCTCTCCGCCGCCAGCAGGGTCGGTGGCGTAGGCGTCCAGCAGGTACACCAGTGCTTGTGCTTCGGTGGGGTTGGTGTAGTCCACCCGCCGAACTGAAAGAGAACAGTTTGAATCACTCATGAAGACAGGCGGTGACAGGTGTTTGCAATCAAGCGGTTTCCAGCGTTTTGGCCAGCCGCTGGGCCATGGCCTTGGCGGTTCCCGCGTCGCTGGCTTCGACCATCACACGCACGAGAGGCTCGGTGCCACTGGGTCGCACCAACACACGCCCGGTTTGGCCCAGTTCCTGTTCGACCAACGCGGTTTCGCTGGCCAGCAGCGTATTGCTTTTCCAATCCTGGCCAGGACGCAAACGCACGTTGACCAGGGTTTGCGGGAACAGGGTCACGCCCGACAACAAATCAGACAGGCTGCGCCCGGAGCGCACACTGGATTGCAACACCTGCAGGGCGGAAATCAAGCCATCGCCCGTGGTGTGACGATCCAAAGTCAACAGGTGGCCAGAGCCTTCGCCCCCCAGCAGCCAGCCGCGCTTTTCCAGCTCTTCCAGCACATAGCGGTCACCCACTTTGGCGCGAACAAACTCGAACCCGCGCTGCTTGAGCGCCAGTTCGACCGCCATGTTGGTCATCAAGGTGCCGACGACACCGGCCAATTCGGGCCCCGGCTCCAGCCCACGCGAACGCATGCGGTGCAGGCGCTCGTCTGCAATGATGTAAAGCAATTCGTCGCCGTTGAACAAGCGGCCGTGGGCATCGACCAGTTGAAGGCGGTCGGCATCGCCGTCCAGGGCCACGCCCAAATCGGCACGGTGTGTTTTCACGGCGTCCACCAATGCCTGCGGGTGCGTGGCACCCACATGCTGGTTGATGTTCAAGCCGTCGGGCGAGCAACCAATGGCCACCACTTCCGCCCCCAACTCGTGAAATACCTTGGGGGCAATTTGGTACGCCGCACCGTGGGCCCCATCCACCACGATGCGCATGCCTTTCAGGGTCAGGTCATGGGGAAACGTGCTTTTGCAAAACTCGATGTACCGGCCGGCAGCGTCGTCCAGGCGGCGGGCCTTGCCCAAAGCCGCAGCGTCGGCCCACACAGGGGGTTCATCCAGCGCAGCCTCTACGTCAAGCTCCCAAGCGTCAGACAGTTTGGTGCCTTGTGCGCTGAAAAACTTGATGCCGTTGTCGGCAAATGGGTTGTGGCTTGCACTGATCACCACACCCAAACTGGCGCGCTGGGCGCGGGTGAGGTAGGCCACCGCGGGCGTGGGTACTGGGCCCAGCAGCACCACGTCCACCCCGGCGGAGTTGAAGCCCGACTCCATGGCGCTTTCCAGCATGTAACCGGAAATGCGGGTGTCTTTGCCGATCAGCACGGTGGGGTGCGCTTCGGTGCGTTTGAGCACGCGGCCCACCGCGTGGGCCAGTTTCAGCACAAAGTCGGGGGTGATGGGCGACTGGCCCACCGTGCCCCGGATGCCATCGGTTCCAAAATAGTGACGGGTCATGGGTTTCCTTGTTGTTGCGTCCCTCAACGGCACATGGCCGCTGCTGCCTGCGGGTGTCAGTTCTGAACACCGGATTCAGACTGTACCGCGTGCCACACAGCCAACGCCTGGCAAGTCTCGCGCACGTCGTGAACCCTGACCACATGGGCGCCGTGCTGCACCGCCAACAAGGCGGCCACCACGCTGGGCACCAGGCGATGGGTGGCCAGTGTGTGTTGTGGTGCAGCAGCCCCACCGTCCCCCACCACATGGCCCAGGGTGCTTTTGCGTGACCACCCCGCCAACACGCCCAGGCCCAAAGGCGCCAGTGCCTGCTGTCGGGCCAACAACGCCAGGTTTTGTGCGGGCGTTTTGCCAAAACCAATGCCAGGATCGATCAAAATTCGGTCCTTTTTGACACCCAGCGCTTCCAGTTGTTCACTTGTTTGCTTCAAAAATTGAACCACCTGGGGCACCACATCGCCCTGCATGGGCAGCACTTGCATGGTTTGTGGGTCGCGGTGCATGTGCATCACACACACACCGCAGCTGGGGTGTTGCGCCACCACGTCCAGGGCGGATGGGCAATCGGGCGTGGCGGGTTGCCGCAGCGCCCAAATGTCGTTGACGATGTCAGCACCAGCATCCAGCGCAGCACGCATCACGGCCGGTTTGTAGGTGTCCACCGAAATGGGCACACCCAGCTTCACCGCCTCTCGCAGCAC
Organism: Burkholderiaceae bacterium; assembly: GCA_049653005.1. Classification (GTDB taxonomy): domain Bacteria; phylum Pseudomonadota; class Gammaproteobacteria; order Burkholderiales; family Burkholderiaceae_C; genus UBA2334. Next base: position 39,474 of record JBASFL010000091.1, read on the forward strand.
CGGCAACAGGCGGGCCAACTCTTCATCCAACGGCACGGGGGGGGCGCCAGGCCGGGTGGACTCTGCGCCCAAATCCAGCATGTGCGCCCCATCGGCCAACAGACGTTCGCCGTGAGACAACGCCCCCCCCACACCCGCCCAACGGCCCCCGTCAGAGAAAGAATCGGGGGTGATGTTGACAATGCCCATGACCTTTGGGCTGCTCAAATCAATCTGAAAACGGCTGGTGTGCCAATGCATGGTGACCCCTGCAAAAGTGATGCAGACAAATAAAAACCGGGGCACAAGCCCCGGTTGGAATGGCGCGAACCGAAAACGGCGCGCAGGTTAAAAGAGCAATGAAACTCAGGCCGCTGTGGGGGCCGCGTCGGGCGTGACGGCGGGGGCACCACCGCTGCCGCCGCCACCCACTGAGGGGTTGCGGGGCGTCCAGTCTTTCGGTGGGCGCGGGGGTTTGCCAGCCATGATGTCGTCAAGCTGGTCGCTGTCAATGGTTTCCCACTCCAGCAGGGCCTTGGCCATGGCGTGCATTTTGTCGGCGTGCTCTTCAATCAGGTCACGGGCCAATTTGTATTGCAGGTCGATGATGCGGCGCACCTCACCGTCCACCTTTTGCATGGTCTGCTCGCTCATGTTGGTGGTTTTGGTGACCGACCGGCCCAAAAACACCTCGCCTTCGTTCTCGGCGTAGACCATGGGGCCCAGCGCATCGGTCATGCCGTAGCGCATGACCATGTCGCGGGCGATGGAGGTGGCGCGCTCGAAGTCGTTGCTGGCGCCGGTGGTCATTTGGTTCATGAACACCTCTTCCGCAATGCGGCCGCCAAACAGCATGCTGATCTGGTTCAGCATGTAGTCCTTGTCGTAGCTGTAGCGGTCTTGTGCGGGCAGGCTCATGGTCACGCCCAGGGCGCGGCCACGGGGGATGATGGTGACCTTGTGGACAGGGTCGCATTTGGGCAGCAGCTTGCCAATCAGCGCATGGCCCGACTCGTGGTAGGCCGTGTTGCGGCGCTCTTCCTCGGGCATGACCATGCTCTTGCGCTCGGGGCCCATGAAGATTTTGTCTTTGGCCTTTTCAAAGTCCTGCATCTCCACGGTGCGGGCGTTGCGGCGCGCAGCCATCAAGGCGGCTTCGTTGCACAGATTGGCCAGATCGGCACCGCTCATGCCAGGTGTGCCACGGGCAATCACGCTGGCATTCACATCGGTACCCAAGGGCACTTTGCGCATGTGCACATTCAAAATCTGTTCGCGACCGCGAATGTCGGGCAGCGTCACATACACCTGACGGTCGAAACGGCCGGGGCGCAGCAAGGCGGCATCGAGAATGTCGGGCCGGTTGGTGGCGGCCACCACGATCACACCCAGGTTGGTCTCGAAGCCATCCATTTCGACCAGCATCTGGTTCAGGGTTTGCTCGCGCTCGTCGTTGCCACCACCCAAGCCCGCGCCACGCTGACGACCCACAGCGTCAATTTCATCGATAAAGATGATGCAAGGTGCGTTTTTCTTGGCGTTTTCGAACATGTCGCGCACACGGGCAGCGCCCACACCCACGAACATTTCCACAAAATCGGAACCTGAAATGCTGAAGAAAGGCACCTTGGCCTCACCGGCAATGCCCTTGGCCAGCAGTGTTTTGCCGGTACCGGGGGGGCCAACCAGCAACAAACCACGGGGAATGCGGCCGCCCAGTTTCTGGAACTTGGCGGGGTCTTTCAGGAAGTCAACCACTTCCTTGACTTCTTCTTTGGCTTCGTCACAGCCGGCCACATCGGCAAACGTGACGGTGTTGTTGTTTTCGTCCAGCATGCGGGCTTTGCTCTTGCCGAAGCTGAACGCCCCGCCTTTGCCACCACCTTGCATCTGGCGCATGAAATACACCCACACGCCGATCAACAGCAGCATGGGGCCCCAGCTGACCAGCAGGGTCATGAGAAGCGAACCCTCTTCGCGCGGCTTCACGTCAAACTTCACATCATTGGCAATCAGGTCGCCCACCAGCCCACGGTCCAAGTAGGTGGCGGTGGTGCGCACGCGGCGGTCATCGATGGTCACCGCTGTGATTTCCGTGCCGCCCTGGCCCTCGGCAATGGTGGCGCTCTTGATGCGCTGAGCCTTTACCTCGTCCAAGAACTCGGAATAACCGACATAGCCAGCGCCCACAGAGGCGCGGCCATCAAATTGCTTGAACACCGTGAAAAGCACCATGGCAATCACCATCCAGATGGCGATTTTCGAAAACCATTGATTGTTCAAGTCGGGCTCCTGGGAAATGTGTGTGGCAAAGCAGTTGGGGGCATTTTAGGTCTTTCAAGACCCTCGGGGCTTGACATTCGTCTAAACCCTGATTAAGCGGAGGCAATCGCACCCATAGAAAGTGTTGATGCAGGCCCGATCAGCGCTTCGGACCCATGCCCACCAGAAAGGTTTCAGACGATTTGTCACGCGACGCCTTGGGCTTGACCGTTTTGACCACGCGGAAATGCGTTTTGAACAACTGCACCAATTCGCTGTACCCACCGCCATGAAACAGCTTCACCACCAACCCACCATCGGGTTTGAGGTGTGTCATTGAAAAATCCACCGCCAATTCGATCAGGTGGGCAATGCGCGCGGCATCCACCGTGCCAATACCAGACAGGTTGGGGGCCATGTCGGACACCACCACGTCCACCGCTTGCGAGGCTGTCTGCGCTTGGAGAGACGCTTGGAGCGCGTCCAGTGTCGATTGCTCGCGGAAATCACCCTGAATGAACACCACGCCCTCGATGGCATCCATTGGCAAAAGGTCCATGGCGATGATGCTGCCATTGAGTTCCCCGGCCGCAGCCCCCTGTGGCGACAACTTGCGCCTGACGTATTGGCTCCAAGCCCCGGGTGCCGAACCCAGGTCCACCACCACGTCGCCAGGCTTGATCAAGCCAAAGGTTTCATCGATTTCTTTCAGCTTGTAGGCCGCCCTGGAACGGAAACCCTCCTTCTTCGCCAACTTGACGTAGGTGTCATTCACATGGTCGTTCAACCATGCTTTGTTGACTTTTTTGCTTTTGGTTTGGGTTTTCATGCCTGGTCTGTGTTTGCCCCCACCCGCCAGAGACGGGGGTGATGGCCGATAATTGTCCCATGTCCCAGATACAACTCACCCCCGCCCAGCGCAAAGCGCACCGTGCCGACGCACACCATTTGACCCCTGTGGTCTTCATCGGTAACGACGGCCTCACGCCCGCTGTGACCCGTGAGGCCGACATGGCACTGAAGGCACACGGCCTCATCAAAGTGCGCGTGTTTTCAGACGACCGCGCCGCGCGGGAGGCCATGCTTCAGGCACTGGCCCATGAACTCAGCGCTGCCCCCATTCAACACATCGGCAAACTGCTGGTGCTGTGGCGCCCCGTGGAAGAAAAAGCCAAATCATTGGACGAAGAACGTGGCGCCGCCCCCCGCGACGTGAAAGTGCTCAAGTTCAGCAGCCGTGGCGGCCAACGCCCCCAGGTGAAGATGGTGCGTGTGCTGGGCAACCAGCGCCTCACCCCCGGCGGCACCATCAAACGCGCCAAAAACAACCAGAAAAGCGTCAAAAAAAGCCAGTCTGACTGACCATGAACGTTGCCAACCCCTTGCTTGACCCGGCCGGGTTGCCCCGGTTCGATGCGATTGCGCCCGCCCACGTGGCCCCTGCGCTGGATGAATTGCTGGCAAAAGCCGACGCCGCGCTGGAAACCGTGGCCGCAGAAACCTTTCCCGCCGAATGGGCCGCGTTGTCCGCCACATTGGACGTGGCCACCGAGCGCCTGGGACGGGCTTGGGGCGCGGTGAACCACCTCAACAGCGTGGCCGACAGCCCAGAGCTGCGCGCCGCCTACAACGCCGCCCTGCCCCGCGTGACCGAGTTCTGGACCCGACTTGGGGCCGACGAACGGCTGTACGCCAAATACAAAGCCATGGACGTGGCGCAGCTCAACCCCGAACAGCGCCAGGCCCACACCAACGCCATGCGCGGTTTCGTGCTGGGCGGTGCCGAACTGCAAGGCCCGGCCAAAGAACGCTTTGCCGAACTGCAGGAACGCCAGGCCGAACTGGGCCAGAAATTCAGCGAAAACTCGCTGGACGCCACCGATGCATTTGCGTACTTTGCGGCCGAAAGCGAGTTGACAGGCGTGCCCACCGACGTGGTGCAAGCCGCCCGCGCCGCTGCCGAGGCCGATGGCAAAGAAGGCCACAAACTCACGCTGAAAATGCCCTGCTACCTGCCGGTGATGCAGTTCGCCCACAGCAGTGCGCTGCGCGAGCGCCTGTACCGCGCCCACACCACCCGCGCCAGCGACCAGGCGGCGGAAGAATTCCAGAAATTCGACAACAGCGCGGTGATGCAAGAACTGCTGGCCATGCGCCAGGAAGAAGCCGCCCTGCTGGGTTATGCCAACTTTGCCGAGGTGTCGCTGGTGCCCAAAATGGCCCAATCTCCCCAGCAAGTGGTCGATTTTTTGCGCGATCTGGCCCAACGCGCACGCCCGTTTGCCGAGCAAGACCTGGCCGATCTGCGCGCCTTTGCCGCCGAACACCTGAACCTGCCAGACCCCCAAGCCTGGGACTGGAGTTACGTGGGCGAAAAGCTGAAAGAAGCCCGCTACGCCTTCAGTGAGCAGGAGGTGAAAACCTACTTCACCGCGCCCAAGGTGCTGCAGGGCCTGTTTCGCATCATCGAAACGCTGTTTGAAGTGGCCATTCGGCCCGACACCGCGCCCGTGTGGCACCCCGGTGTGCAGTTCTACCGCATCGAGCGCAGTGCGCCCCAGGGCCCGCAGCTGGTGGGCCAGTTTTACCTGGACCCCGGTGCGCGCACCGGCAAACGCGGCGGTGCCTGGATGGACGACGTGCGCGCCCGCTGGCTGCGCCCCGACACCGGTGTGTTGCAAACCCCTGTGGCGCACTTGGTGTGCAACTTTGCCGAAGGCGTGGGCGACAAGCCCGCGCTGCTCACACACGACGACGTCATCACCCTGTTTCACGAGTTCGGCCACGGCCTGCACCACCTGCTGACCCAGGTGAACGAACGCGATGTGTCCGGCATCAGCGGTGTGGAATGGGACGCGGTGGAACTGCCCAGCCAGTTCATGGAAAACTTCTGCTGGGAATGGGATGTGCTCAAACACATGACCGCCCACGTGGACACCGGCGAACCCCTGCCCCGCGCCCTGTACGACAAGATGCTGGCAGCCAAAAACTTCCAAAGCGGCCTGCAAACGCTGCGGCAGGTGGAGTTCTCGCTGTTTGACATGCTGTTGCACATGGGCCAAGCCCCGGTGGTCAACGGGCAGCCCGACATCCTGGCCTTGCTGAAACAGGTGCGCGACGAAGTGGCCGTGCTGCAAGCCCCGGCTTACAGCCGCACACCGCACACCTTTGGCCACATTTTTTCGGGTGGCTACTCGGCCGGTTACTACAGCTACAAGTGGGCTGAAGTGTTGTCGGCCGACGCCTATGCGGCGTTTGAAGAGGCGGCACAACAGACCGGCTCCACGCTTGACGTGGCCACCGGCCGTCGCTACCGCGCAGCGGTGCTGGAAGCCGGTGGCAGCCGCCCTGCCATGGAGTCGTTCAAGGCCTTCCGTGGCCGCGAGCCCCAGCTGGATGCCCTGCTGCGCCACCAGGGCATGGCCACGGCCTGACCCCACCGAACGCCACAGGAAACGGAAACCACCATGCCAACCGCCTGCCGCCCATCCACCACGCTGTGCAGAGCAGCCGCTTGTGCGCTGGCAACCGCCTTGCTGCTGCCCACCGCACACGGCCAGGGGGTGTACCGCATCGTGGGGCCTGACGGCAAGGTGACGTTTTCAGACCAGCCCCCGCCCAATGCCCAAAACACGGCCAAGGTGGGGGGCGTGGGCACAGGGTCAGACACCCGGCCCAATCTGCCGTTCGAGCTGCAACAACTGGTGGCCAAGTACCCGGTCACGCTGTATTCGTCGCAAGGCTGTGGCCCCTGTGACAGCGGCCGCAGCGTGTTGGCGGCCCGGGGCATTCCTTACGTCGAAAAAACCGTCAACACCAACGAAGACATTGCGGCCTTCGGGCGCATCAGCGTAGAAAACGCACTGCCTTTGCTGGTGATCGGTGGCCAGCAGGTGAAGGGCTTTTCAGCCACCGAATGGGGCCAGTACCTGGATGCGGCCGGTTACCCCAAAACATCCACCCTGCCCTCGGGTTACCGGCAGCCCGCAGCACAAGCCCTGGTGCCGCTGAAAACCGCCGCAGAAGCGCCGCAACCAGCCCCCAACCCCACCGCAAGCACCCCCACGGCCCCGGCCAAACCGGTGCGCAAACCGCCCGCCCCGGCCACGAACCCCAACAACCCGGCGGGCATCAAATTCTGAGCATCCGCCCCTAACCGCCTCAGACAAAAGCCCCACAGAAGGCTCACTTCTGCGGGGCTTTTTCAATTCGAAATTGGTAGCTTAAAAACCAATACGATAAAGCGCTGGAAGCCTATTTAATCAATAATTCAAGGTTTTCACACCTGCGGCGGTGGCCATCAGGCACACCTGGGCCTTCTGGTGGGCAAACACGCCCACGGTCACCACGCCGGGCCACTGGTTCACCTGGCTTTCAAACGCCAGGGGGGCGGTGATGTGCAGGCCGGTCACGTCCAGAATGTGCTGGCCGTTGTCGGTGACCAGGGGCAGGCCGTCTTTCAAACGCACGGTGGCCGTGCCCCCCATGGCGGCAAACTGGGCGGCAATGCGTTGGGTGGCCATGGGAATCACCTCCACAGGCAAAGGGAACTTGCCCAGCGCCTGCACCAGTTTGCTGTCGTCCACGATGCACACAAACTGCTTGGACTGCGCGGCCACGATTTTTTCGCGCGTCAGCGCGGCACCGCCGCCTTTCACCATGTGGCCCTGGCCGTCAATTTCGTCGGCGCCGTCGATGTACACGGCCAACTCGGGCACGTCGTTGCTGTCAAACACCTGAATGCCCAGCGCTTGCAGGCGCACGGTGGACGCCACCGAACTGGACACCGCCCCCTTGATCTGGTCTTTCATGCTGGCCAAGGCTTCGATGAATTTGTTCACCGTCGAACCCGTGCCCACGCCCACGATGGCGCCGGGCACCACGTACTTCAGGGCGGCCTGGCCCACCAGGGTTTTGAGTTCGTCTTGGATCAGGGGTGTGGCAGAGGTCATGGTGGTCAATCTGGGAAAATCGGGGGTTGCTGACAAAACCCCCGGATTATCCAATGCCCCTGATCCCCTACGCCCTGGCCCGCCCCGTTCTGTTTGGAATGGACCCCGAAGCCGCCCACGAATTCACCTTGGGCGCGCTGGCCAAAGGGCAGAACACCCCGCTGCAATGGGCCTGGAGCGCCCCCCGCGTGGACGACCCCGTGACCGTTGCCGGTGTGCGCTTCCCGAACCGCGTGGGCCTGGCCGCCGGGCTGGACAAAAACGCCCACGCCATCGACGGGCTGGGGGCCATGGGTTTTGGTTTTGTGGAGGTGGGCACCGTCACCCCCAAAGGCCAACCCGGCAACCCCAAGCCGCGCATGTTCCGCCTGCCCGCGCGCGACGCGCTGATCAACCGCCTGGGCTTCAACAACGAAGGCTTGGCCGCTTTTCTGGCCAACGTGCAGCACGCACAATGCCGCCAGGCGGGCAGCAGCAACCCCTTGCGGCTGGGCCTGAACATCGGCAAAAACGCCGCCACGCCCATTGAAAACGCCACCGCCGATTACCTGACCTGCCTGGATGGCGTGTACCCCCACGCGGACTACGTGACGGTCAACATCTCCAGCCCCAACACCAAAAACCTGCGCGCCTTGCAAAGCGACGACGCACTGGACGCGCTGCTCGACGCGCTGTCGCAACGCCGCGAAGGGCTGGCGCGCGAACACGGCAAGCACATTCCGCTGTTCGTGAAAATCGCGCCCGATTTGGACGAAGCCCAAGTGGCCACCGTGGCCGCCACGCTGCGCCGCTACGGCTGCAATGCCAGCGGCCAGCCCACCCAGGCGTGGGGGTTGATTGCCACCAACACCACGCTGGACCGCACCGCCGTGGCGGGCCTGCCCCACGCCGAAGAGGCCGGCGGGCTGTCGGGCCGCCCGGTGTTTGAAAAGAGCAACGCGGTGATTCGCCAGCTGCGCAGCGCGCTGGGCGCTGGCTTCCCCGTCATCGGGGTGGGCGGCATTTTGAGCGGCGCTGACGCGGTGGAAAAAATGCGTGCGGGGGCCGACTTGGTGCAAATTTACACCGGGCTCATTTACAAAGGCCCGGCCTTGGTGAACGAAGCCGCTTCAAGCATCAAAAGGGCCTTCAGCGCTTGATGGTATTGGCCTGGCAGCTATCGGTTAAAGACCCATTTGCGCCACGTATTCCCCAATGGCCATGGCACTCGTCAGGCCGGGGGATTCGATGCCAAACAGGTTCACCAGCCCCGGCACACCGTGCACGGCGGGGCCGTCCACACGGAAATCGGGCGCGGCCTGGCCAGGGCCATAAATTTTGGGGCGCACACCGCTGTAACTCGGCTGCAAAGCGCCATCGGGCAAGGCCGGCCAATACCGGCGCACGGCGGCGTAAAACGCATCGGCCCGCTGCGGGTCCACGGTGTAATCAATGGACTCTGGGGTGGTCACATCCAGCCACTCCAAGTCGGGGCCGAATTTGGCCTGGCCACCCAAATCCAGCGTGAGGTGCACGCCCAGCCAAGCCCCTTGCGGAGCGGGATACACCAGCCGCGAAAACGGGGCTTTGCCCGCCAAGGTGTAGTAGCTGCCCTTGGCAAAGTGCGCTTGCGGCACATGGGCGGGGTCAAGCCCTTCAATCGCACGCGCCACCGCGCAGGCATGCAAAGCAGCGGCGTTCACCACCGTGCGGGCGCGCACTTGCAATGCGGGTTGGCCGGGGCTCTGCACAGTCAGCACCACGCCCCCCTCAGCCACACGCCCGCCCACCACGGCCGACTCAAACGCCACCATGCCCCCTGCACGCTCCAAATCGCCTTGCAAGGCCAGCATCAGGCCGTGGCTGTCCACGATGCCAGTGGTGGGTGACTGCAGTGCGGCCACACACCGCAGGGCGGGCTCCAGGGCTTGCACCTCGGCTGCGGTCAGCAGGGTCACGGGCACGCCATTGGCGGTGGACTGGGCGGCCAGCGCCGCCAAGGCGGGCAACTGCGCGTCGTCGGTGGCCACCACCAGCTTGCCGCAAGGGTTGACCGATACACCCCGCTCGGCACAAAACGCATACAGCAGCTCTTTGCCCAGCACGCACAACCGGGCTTTCAGCGAACCGGGTGTGTAGTAAAGACCCGCGTGCACCACTTCGCTGTTGCGAGAGCTGACCCCGGTGCCAACGGCGGTTTCTTTCTCCAGCACCATCACCTCGCGCCCGGCTTGCGCCAGCGCACGCCCCACGGCCAGCCCCACCACACCCGCGCCAATGACGACCACGTCCAGTTGTTCCATTGCCAGCTCCATCACCGTTGATCGGAAATAAAAAAAAGGACTTAGCGCTTCCGCTAAGTCCTTGATTTATCACACAAATGTCTGGTGGGCGGTGCAGGGTTTGAACCTGCGACCCCTGCCGTGTGAAGGCCGGGAAATGCCGCCCATTGGGTTTCCATGCGTTCGCAAGTCTTTGATTTACAAGGAAAAGAACTCATAAGAACACATTAGAATTCAGATAGGTTTGCAGTATCTGTGCAGTATGGACGCAGTACGGCGACCAAACTGGAGTGCACAGTGAGTGAATACAACATCCGCACCGTTTCAGGACGGGGAAAACTGACACCAAGGCCGGAGCCCTACTGGGAATCACTGGGGCCAGGGTGCGCAGTCGGATACCGCGCCATTCTAGGCAGCACGCAGGGCACTTGGTGGGCCAAATGGCGCGACCCCGTGACCCTCAAACGCCCCTCACATGCTTTGACATCCCCCGACGGCTGCGCGCCGAACGAGCAATTCACCCGGGCCAAAGCCGAGGCTGAGGCGTGGTTTGTGCACATGGGGCGCGGGGGCAGCTCAAGGGCCCATACCGTCGCTGAGGCCGTGGGCGCTTATGTCGCGCACCTGCGCAGCGAACGCGGAGACAGCCCTGCCAACGATGCCCAAAGCAGACTGCACCGGTTGGTGTTGAAGGATGCGAAGCTGGCCGCGATGGACGTGGGCAAGCTGACCCATGCACACGTCAACGCATGGCGGGTGACTCTGCTGGCGCTGGAAAAAGAAGCCTCGACCACCAACAGGGACATGACCGCATTCAGGGCGGTACTGAACCATGCGCTGCACGCGGGGTGGGTTACTACCGACGGTGCATGGTCTCGGGCATTACTGGCCCTGACCGGTGCAGACAACCGCCGGGAGGTTTACCTGGACCGTGACCAGCGCCGCAAGCTGGTGGAACACTGCCCACCCGACATGCGCGCGTTGGTGCAGTGCTGGTGCATGCTGCCCCTGAGGCCGGGAGCGGCCGCCCGGCTCAAAGCGCGAGACTTCGACCCGGTGCAGGGCCGCCTTATCGTGAAGAGGGACAAAGCGGGCAAGGGGCGACACGTGCCACTCCCACCCAACATGGTGGACTTCTTCAAGGTGCAGGCAAAAAACAAACTGCCCAGCGCCCCGCTACTGGCCAGACCAGACGGCAAGGCTTGGGACAAAGACTATTGGAAAGAGTTGGTGAAAGCCGCTGTGCGCTCTGCGGGCCTGCCAGACGATGCCGTGGCGATGAGCCTACGACACAGCGCAATCACCGATCTGATCACCGAGGGTTTGGACGTGCTGACGGTTTCCCATCTAAGCGGCACCAGTATTGCCATGATTCAAAAACATTACGGGCATTTGGTGGATACAAGGGCCCGCGATGCCTTGGCCAAATTGATGGGGTGAAAATGATCAAATATGTAGCGAACGAATTTCAAAGCAAAGATTGCGGGGATGCAATTCGTGCTGTAACTGGCAACAGAGGTGCAGATTCAGGTAGTACAGATAAGGCCAACTGGTGGAATGAAGGGCACAAATGTGGCGCTGCTGCTGCGCGAATGTGGGCCCTTGTTGCAAAGGGAGACTTTACCGCTGACACCCTGGAATTTCTCCAAACAGTCGCCATTGAAATGGTCGCAGCGGATGCCAAGAAGCAGAGCGAAAGGAGGCAGGGGATCATCCGCGCAACTGGCCTTGAGGGTGCCAGTGATGTGGACCACGACCTGCGCAACCTCTCGGAGGTTCTGGGCGCATTTGGTGCCAGCGCGGAGGAAATACTGAAGGAAGCGCGAAGAGAGGGGATCGTCCGGGGTGACCAAGTGGACACAAAAGTGTTGCCGAAAATTCGGCTTTTGATGCGCAAGTCAACTGTGATTGGGTAAGTGAAAAAGGTTTAATGGGAGTTCACAGCCAAATGGGTTCAATTGAGTTCAAGGGAATTTCGCCCGAACTCAAAAGGAGCCAAAGATGCTTAACCTCCAAAAAATTGACGCAGTGCAAGGCGTGACGCACTTCGGAAAAACAACGATTTACGCAAAGATCAAAACAGACGGATTCCCACGCCCCGTCAAGTTGTCCCGCAAAAATGCATTGTGGGATATGTCAAAGGTACAAGCCTGGATTGAGGCCAAAGTCGCCGCAACAGCACCTGTGGGGGGTCGCTGATCATGGCCACCTCCAAATTCACCGGCGAGATCAACACCACTTCCGGTTTGTTGACGCTCAAATCTGCGGACGGCAAGCACAGCATCCATTGCCTGCCGTACTCGACATATCACCGCGACAACGAAACGCACCTGAGCCACGGCCTGGCGCTGATCGTGAAGGGCGGCAAGCTGACCGGCTTTGACGCGCAACGACTGGCAGACCCCGCTGACAGCACAGAAGCAGCCCCCACCGAGCCGCAAAACCGCACCCTGGCGAAAGCCGCCATCGCATCGCAGAAGGCCCCCAAGCCTGTCCCGGCCGCGATGCTTGCTGCGCTCAAAAATCTGGCGCGGCAGCCACAGGGCGTGCGGGCCCTCGATGTCAAAAATCAGATCGACGTGCCCAACGACAAGCGCGAGCGCATCGCGATTTATGACGGATTGCCCGAGGATCTGCGCCAGGTTTTCGTGGATGCATGCGAGGCAGCCGACAAGCGCCGGGGGCGCAAATGAACGCTGCCACCGACACCCTGAACACCCTCACCAGCCACCTGAACCAGCGCACAGAGCGTTTGGGCTGGACGCTGGCCCGCATGCCCTCCGGCCGCTTCATGGTGACCAAGGGCACCAGCAGCTTGCATTTTCAGGACCGCCAGGGCCTGGAAAGCTGGCTGGCCACTGCCAAGGGCCAAGCGCCCCAGGCCGTGGGCTTGGATGCACTGGTCACCCGCCTGGCCGCAGTGGGCCTGCAAGGCCGCCACCGCGCCAACCGGGGCTCGATTGCAGTGCGCGACACCGACGGCACCCCGCTGTTTGAAACGCGCTCTGCGGCCCGTGTGGAGCGGCTGCTGGCCCAACGCGGGGGCACACACCATGGCTAACCCCCAAGCATTGGCCGAACTCCGCGCCAAATACCCGAAGCCGCATGCGTGGCACCAGTTGGGTGACACCTCGTTTGACTTTCGCGTCAAGCGCATGGATCTCTACGGGCAGATCGTGCTGATGGATGACTGGCGGCCGTGCAAGCCACACCCCGACACGTTGCGACCGCACCGCGACCAGCTCGACAACATCCGCGCAGAAATCTGCCTGCTGTTGTCACTGGAAGAAGAAGCGACCACCCAATAAAAAACCGGCCTGGCGTTTGCACACCAGACCGGCCCCTTTTCAACTCACACCAATGCGTTGATTTTCGGGGTTCGGGCGACTGATTGCAAGCGTAGGCGCCGGGCACAACAAAGCCTGAAATGAAACTGCCAGACAACCTGCCCAGCGAAGGCTGGGCCATTTGCCGCCGCATTGCGGGTGAGCTGGACAAATCCCCCCGGAGTCCCAAAACTGGCTACCGCATCGGCGTGGACAACCCCCACCAGTGGGGCACCCTTGAGGCCGCATTCGCAGCGGCGAAGCACGGCGACACCCTGTCGTTGCGCCTGAACGCCCGCGCCGAACCCCTGTGCGTGATCGACCTTGACGGCCACCGCGACACCCAAACGGGCGAGCTGTCCACGCTGGCCACCGAGCTGGTGGCCCGCTGCAACACCTTCACCGAGGTGAGCCAGTCTGGCCGGGGGCTGCACATCATCGGTTTGGGCAAGCCCCCCGCAGAAATCCTGTCTGGGCAGACCGACGGGCTGAAGTTGGAGCTGTACGACGGCACCACCGCCCGGCACATCGCGTTCACTGGGCAACATCTGGCGGGCACCCCCGAGGTACTCAACGAGTTCCCCCCGGAAGTGCTGCCCGACGTGGTGAGCCGCTTCCGCAAGGCCCCCACCAAAGCCACGACCACCGACACCGAGCTGCCCGACTTCGACGGAATCGACGGCGAGGCCACCCTGGCCCGCGTGGCAGCGGACCTGGCACCCGACATGGTCAACGAGCTGCGGGGCCTTGAGCCGCTGACCGGGGACGGTTCCCGCCGCGTTGCGCACATGGCTATTTGCCTGCGCAAGGCGGGCGCATCGCAAGCCGGGTGCATGGCCGTGCTGACCCAGTGCCCTGGATCGTTCGACATGGCCCTGAGCCACCGAGGGCAGGACGCTGATCGGGCCACCGAGTACCTGTGGAAACACCACGTGCTGAGCGCATGGGCAGAGCCCAGCGCAGCACATGTACCTGTGGAATTTGAGCCGGTGGAAGACACCGACGCGCCAGACACCGGCAAGCCCTTGGAGTTGGCACCAATCACCCTTGAGGAACTGAATGCCGCGAAGCTGAGCCCCCGCGCTCTGGTGCCGGGGCTGCTGTATGCCGACCTGCGCGTGCGCATCGCAGCAGGTGGCGTGGGTAAGACCACGCTGGCGCTGTTTGAGGCCGTCACCGTCGCATTGGGCCGCCCGCTGTGGGGCTTTGCAACGCCAACCGCTCTGCGCACTGTCATTGTGACCCGCGAGGATTCGCGGGGCATTTTGGTGGCCAGGTTGCGCGAGGTAGCGCGGGAAATGCGCTTGCAGCCTGCTGAAGTTGCCCAAGTGCTGGCGCACGTCAACATTCTGGACCTGTCCGCCGCCAACTTCAGGCTGTCCAAAGTGGAGCGGGACGTGGTGACCCCCGACCGGGCAAATATCGGCCGACTGGTGGCCACACTCTCCCCCTTCAGGCCCGACTGGGTGATCTTTGATCCCGCCGTTTCGTTTGGTGTGGGCGAGGCCCGCGTGAATGATGCCGAGCAAGGGCTTATTGAGGCGCTACGCATCGTGCGGGAGGCGCTGGATTGCTGCTGCGAGTTGATCCATCACAGCGGCAAGGCTAACGCCCGCGCAGCCACGGCAGACCAGTATTCAGGCCGTGGTGGTTCTGCCATGCCCGACGGCGCGCGCATGGTCGCAGTGCTTAACCCCTTGACCCCTGAAGACTGGGTGAAGGCCGTGGGCAGCCCCCTGGCCCAGGGCGAGACCGGTTTGGCCATGTCACTGCCCAAAATGAGCTACGCCCCCGCCATCGCGGAGCCCGTTTACATCCGCCGCCGGGGTTGGCACTTCGCGCGAGCCGCAGCAACTGCCCAAACCCCTGAGCAAGCCGTGCAAAACGACGCGGGCCGCGTTGCTGACTTCCTGCGCGCGGAGCTGGCGCAGGGCCGCAAATACAGTGCCACTTCGCTGGACACCTGTGCCAAACAAATCGGGCTGACACGCGCCGAATTGCGGGCCGCTCTCACCCGCCTTAAAGCCTCCGGGGGTGTGGCTGTTGTTGGGGGGCAAGGCAAGGAAGACAGCTTCCTGCGCCCCGCTGAGGTGGCCGCAACTTCTGCCGAATTCACCGGCAGAAGTTCCGAAGATTTGGGGGTTGAAGATGCCCCAAATTGAGCCAAAAACTTCTGCCAACCCCACCGGCAGAAGTTCTTTTCACTCGGGCAGTTTTCATAGGGGGAATGACTTCTGCCGTTCTGCCGCCCCTAAGGAAAACAAAAAAACGGCAGAACCCGTTTTTTGTGTTTCCCCGGGCCTGAGGGGAACTTCTGCCGCGTGGTTCGGCAGAAGTTGGCAGAAGTGGCAGAAGTTGCCCCAGACGAAGAAATTCCAGATTTTGCAAATTCACAAAAAGCAACCCAGCCCCCTGGCTGGGTGAAAAAAGCACATGCAGCCGGTACGGCCAAACACATCAACCAACTTTTGAAAGCACCCAATGAAAACTGCAAACACCACCAACACCATCACCATCACCACCACCATCACCCAGCGCCAGCAGCTTGAAGCCCAGCGCACCAACCTTCAGGACGATCTGGCCGCAGCCCAGGCCGCCTTGGCCCAGGCAGAGGCCGCCGCCGCCCCGTTGCTGCGCCAGCGTGAGGCGCGTCTGGCATCGCGATTGATCGTCCGTTTGCCCGCCCCAGACCACGAAGAGGCCGCGACGCTGCGCACCCACTCCGAGGCTGAGAACCGCGTGGTGGCCATCGAAGATGCGCTGCGCGACTTGGAGCGCGAGCTGGCCACGCTGGACGGACAGGACCGCGCCAAGTCGGCCGGCAAAAGCGCCAAGGCCGCCATGGCCGATGCCCAGACCCTGGTGAAGGTCACCGGGGAGCACCGCGCCCGCGTCCAGCAGTTGCGCGCAGTGAAGCAGGCCGAGCTGGACGCAGTCCTGCGCCAGCAGCAGGCAGCCGAGGAAGCCACCGCACGGGCCGCTGTGGCCGCTTTGCTGGGCCAGACGGCACCCACCCCTGCCGAGGTCCTGGACGAGGGCGCTGTGCCCCGTTTGGAGGCTGTCATCAACCAACTGAACATCGAGCTGGCCCGTGCTGAGCGCGAAGCGGAGGCCGCAGCCGACAAGCTGAGTGCCTTGGAGTCGCCAATCCTTCAGGGCGAGCTGGCGACCGCGCAGGAAGCGTTCACCAAGGGCTTGGAGGCGCTGCTGCCACACCTGCACAACTGGACCCAGGCGAGCGGCCGCCTGGGCTGGGGCTGGCGCATTGCGGAGCGCGTCGATCTGCCCACGGTGCTGCGCGCATGGCGGCAGGCGAACGGCCTGCCCACCTGATTCAAGATATGGAACCCGCCCCAAAAAATTTCGGGGGGTCCGATTTTTCGGGGTGGGCCATTTCCAAAAATCAGGAAATCAAGTGGCATGCGCAGAAGGTCTGCGCCCTGGTTGGGCGCAGCATAGCAAAAAACATGCCAACCAAGTTTCCAAATGCGAAAAACTCTCGATTGCGGGGCCTCTACGCCCCCCCGCGTTTGAAATGTAAACGCCAGGGGCCCCCTATTCACATTCGGTGCAAGTTCCCCCAGGGGGTGGCAACCGCGCACAGACCCTGTGCAGTGTGCCGTGTGCCCTGAGCCTTGGCACCCAGCCAGCCGCAACCACGCACAGACCCTGTGCCCTGGCACCCAGCCAACCGCACCCACAGCAACTGTGCACCGAGCGAGCATCGGTGGGCGAACTGTCACACCCACACCATGACCCAGCACCTGAAGCATTGCACCAAGTGCCAGACCACCCGAGCGCCCGAGGGTGGATCAATGCCGGGTGCATCAAGGCGGCCGCCGTGCGCTTGACTGATCCGCAGGGCTCCAACAGCGTCAAGCGATCCGTGGGGCGCTGGCGTGCACCCCCGACCCCGTCGGTCAACACGTCCAGCGCAAGCCACCCACGCATGGGTGGGCCCAGTTGCGCGGTGGTGAGGCGCTGCCCCATGTGACGGTGGAAAGTGACCTGGCAAAACACTGTATGAATATACATGCCAGCGATGGCCAGGGAGCTGGCGCTGGTATAAATCCCGAGCGCGACAGCCGCCCGCAGGGGGCGCGCGCGTGAACCATCACCAGGGAGGGAAAACCAATGAAAAGAGAATGTTTGAAGTGCGGCCACCACAACCTTGAAGCCACTGGCGGAGAGTTTGAAGGCTGCCCGAAGTGCGGTGCGATTTACTCCAAAGTGGAGAAAGCCATAAGGCAACAGGAAGCGAGCGGCGGGCCCGTGTCCCGGTTTCAGGACTCCACCCAAGCCCAACGCCCACTACCCGCAAACGCCGCCCCCACTCCACCACATGCCGCAGCAGTGCCACCACCACCGCCACCCAACCAGGCAAAGGAGTCCCTGTTTTTGGGTCAACTGCGGGGCGGCAGCGCGTACTCAACGTACAGGGCCTTGGTGAAATTCTTCTACGTGTTTGGGTTGGTACTCGCCGCCCTTGCTGCCGTGGGGACCGCTGTGGCAGTGGCTAACGAAAAAGGGCCCACCCCAGTAATGACCGTGATTGCGGGTGTCGGGCTTGCGCTTTTTCTGCTTTTCATGGCCCGGCTGTACCGTGACGTTTCCCTGATGTTGTGCGATGCGAGTGACGCGTCTATCAAGTCTGCGGAACTGTTGCAGCAACTGCTGGCAGAAAAGCGCCACGACTGACCATGTGCACCCGGTACGTGTCACCCACCCAGGCGGACCTTGAGCGCGAATGGCACATTGGGGGCCGCAACCCGCCACGCTGGTGGGAGCCCGCCATGTACCCGCGCGCGCAGGGGCCCTTCATTCGACCCGACCGCGTGGACCCTGGGCAAGGGGTGGAGCTGGTGGTGGGCCAGTGGGGTTTGATTCCGCACTTTGCCCAAAGCCCGAAGCTGACCTACTCCACCTGCAACGCCCGCAGAGAGGAAATGGCCACGAAAGCCAGCTACCGGGGGCCGTGGGCGCGGGCCCAGCGTTGCGTGATCCCGGCGGTGTCGTTCGATGAACCCTGTTGGGAGACCGGCCGCAACGTCTGGTGGAGTTTCAGACGGGCAGACGGTGCGCTTTGGAAACTGGCAGGGCTCTGGGCCACCTGGATGGACCCGCAGACCGGTGAGGGGCACGAAAGCTTCACCATGCTGACCATCAACGCAGACAGCCACCCGGTGATGTGCCGCATGCACAAGCCCGACCCGAAGTTGTCACCCGGCCAGCAGGACAAACGCAGCGTGGTGGCCCTGGCTGACAGCGACGTGGGCGCGTGGCTCTATGGCACCCAGCAAGAGGCCCGGGCGCTGTTGCGGCCGCCCCCAGTGGAGTGGATCGAAGCCACCCATGGGTGACCCTCGGGCCTTGTGGCTTGCCTAGAATGCCTGCCTGATCTACCAGGGGGAAAAATGAAGTTCACAGCGCCAGCAGTGCTGCTGGCCTTGGCCGCTTTGGCCACACCAGCGCACGCCGTGTTCAAGTGCAAGGGGCCCACCGGCACGCCCGTATTTCAGGAAACGCCATGCGCGGGTGAGGGCCAGGCGTTGCAGGTGAAGCCCGCCTCAGGCGCTGCCCCTGTGCCCACGAAGCCCGCAGCGACTGCAACCGAGGGCAGCGCCGCCGACAGCCGACCGCCCGAGACACTCGCAGAGCGCATCAACCGCAACACCGAGACCGCAGCGAAAGAACGACGGGTGCGAGAGGTGCAGGGCAGCTTCCTGCCACGGGCGCAGGCCCAGCTCGCCGCCCACCGCAGCGCATGCGACTCGGAATACCGCTCACTCCAAAACAAAAAGAACCAATCGGCCAACAACTTGGCGGGCGCGACGTGGGAGCAAAGCATTTCTTCTGAAATGTCGGCCCTGATGTCCCGCTGCGATTCCAAGGCCCGAGATTACGAGCGCAACATTGATCAACTGACCAGGGAGTGCACCTCACTGGGTGGCTGCAAGGGCATGTGAACTGCACAAGCCCTTCACCCTGTCCGAGCGCAGCGGGGTGGGGTCTGGGGCTACCTTCCAGCGGCCGGAAAGGTTGTGAGCCCACCGCCCTGGGCTGGTTGTTGCCCGAGCATCGCGCGGGGTCAATTTCACCACCTGGGTGACCCCCGCTACTGGACAACCTTTTGCGCAAGGTTGTGGGGCACAACCGGGGAGAGGTTCACACCTTTTTCGGTGTTTGGTGCTCAAGGTTGAAGGCCCCACGATTTGGGCTCCCACCACTTGAAGGAGCCCTTGATGCCCAACGATCTGACCACCCACGCCGCCGATCAACTGACCACGCATGTTTGTGTGGCCCATAGCCTTGTCGCTGTGCTGCTGGCCGCTGAAGACACCCAGCACACCGACCCCGACGCGCTGGGCTGGTGCCTGCAAAGCGTGCTGCAACAGCTCGAAGCCGCCCGCCGTCTGCTGGCCGCTTGAAGGAGTCCGCACCATGCACAACACCGACGCAAACCTGATTGACGCGGCCGCATTGCAACTGGACGAAGCCTTGCGGGCGCTGGAAGGTATCGCGCCCACCCGTAGCGCGCACGCCGCCTTGATTGCAGAGGCTCTGGCAGCCGTTCGCGCTGCGGATGGCCTGCTGGCCCGGGTGACGCTGGCGCGCGGGCCTTTGGCCCCTGGCAATGCCCTTGCCTGCCGCGCATCGCTGGAAACCCTGCAAGCTGATGCAGCGGATGCCGTGGACACCTTCGGCGTGGCACTGGCGGAGGTAAATCGGGCGAGGATCGAGGGCGAACCTCACCAGTTGGACCTGGAACATTTTCTGAAGTTGGCCTACACCCACGCCGCCGAAGAATTACTGGCGCTTGCTGCGGTGCAGTGTGAGCTGGCGGCGCAGTGCGAATGGGGTGGCCTTCCGCAACAGAATTTCACAATGTAAAATTTACGCAGGCAGTACCGGCCCAGCATGTTGGCCCCCGCAGTGATGTGGGGGCTTTTTTTTGTGTCGAAAAACCCACGAAATCGAGCCATGCGTTCAAGTGGGTTTGCAGTATCTGTGCAGTATGGAAATAAAAAAAGGACTTGGCGTTTCCGCTAAGTCCTTGATTTATCACACAAATGTTTGGTGGGCGGTGCAGGGTTCGAACCTGCGACCCCTGCCGTGTGAAGGCAGTGCTCTACCACTGAGCTAACCGCCCGAAGCCTCAAATTATATACACAATTTCAGCGCCTTTGGAACAACTCTTGTGTTTTTTGCGTTCAAGCCGCCACCGGCTCCCACTTGCGCCACAGGGTACGACCTTTGGTGGCTTTGTCCAGGTCGACCAACGCGCGCTCGTGGGCATCCAGCTCAGCCGCGTTGGCGGCCACCACGGGCAATTGAAATGCGCTGAGGTCGACGTCGGCCAACTCGGCTTCCTGCGCCACGTCTGACACCTCGGTGGGCTCATCCAGCCCGAAGGCGTTTTGCCCACGGGTCATGTTGATGTAGACATCGGCCAACAACTCGGCATCCAGCAAAGCGCCGTGCAGCGTGCGTCCCGAGTTGTCCACCTCCAGGCGGCCGCACAAGGCGTCGAGGCTGTTGCGTTTGCCTGGGAACAGCTCTTTGGCCATGGCCAAGCTGTCGATCACGCCCGACACATGGTCGGCCATGCGCCCCAGGCGCAGGCGATCCAGCTCTTTGTTCAAAAAGCCGATGTCAAACGGGGCGTTGTGGATGATGAGCTCGGCACCGCGCAGGTAGTCGAGCAGCTCTGTGGCGATGG
This sequence comes from Burkholderiaceae bacterium, assembly GCA_049653005.1. Classification (GTDB taxonomy): domain Bacteria; phylum Pseudomonadota; class Gammaproteobacteria; order Burkholderiales; family Burkholderiaceae_C; genus UBA2334. The sequence goes on from JBASFL010000091.1 coordinate 59,974, forward strand.
CAGCGAATTTGGGTTTGTCGCGCAGAAATTCGTTGCTGATGCCGTGCACCCGCAGCGCGCCTTCGTCACTGTCGCGTTCGGGGTTGACGTAAAAGTGCAGGTTGTTGCCCGACAACTTGCGGTTGAGCAGCTCCACACACCCGATTTCAATGATGCGGTCGCCGTTCTCGGGCGACAGGCCGGTGGTTTCGGTGTCGAGAACGATTTGGCGGCTCATGGCTCAGTGGTTCTCTTTGGCGTGGTTGATGGTGTAGCGGGGAATTTCAACCGTCAGGTCTTTTTGCGCCAGGATGGCCTGGCAGCTCAGGCGGGACTGGGGCTCCAGCCCCCAGGCGCGGTCCAGCAGGTCTTCTTCGGTTTCGTCCAGCTCGTTCAGCGACTCAAAACCCTGGCGCACCACCACGTGGCAGGTGGTGCACGCGCAGCTCATGTCGCAGGCGTGTTCGATGTTGATTTTGTGGTCCAGCAAGGCCTCACAAATGGTGGTGCCGGCAGGCGCCTGGATGCGGGTGCCCTGTGGGCAGTACTCGGGGTGCGGCAGGATGTGGATGGTCGGCATGGCGTGGGGCGTGATTCTGTGTGGGAAATGGCGCGGGGTTCACATGGCTTCAATGTGCTTGCCCGCCAGGGCACGTGTGATGCCCCGGTTCATGCGCATGGCGGCAAACGATTCTGTGCCTTTGGCCAACGCCTGGGTGGCGGCCTCCACCTCGGCAGCGTCGGTGGAGGTGGCGGCCGTGTGGCGCAAAGTGGCCATCAGGACTTCCATGTCGGTGCGTTCTTCGTCGCCCAGCAGATCACCGTCGGCTTTCAGGGCGCTGAGGGTGGCTTCCACCATGCGGTCGGCATCCACGCGGGCTTCGACCAGGGCGCGGGCCTGCATGTCGGCCTGGGCGGTGGTGAAACTTTCTTGCAGCATGGTGGCGATTTGCTCGTCACTCAAGCCATAAGACGGCTTGACGTCGATGCGCGCCTCGATGCCCGTGCCCTGCTCTCTGGCGGCCACGCTCAGCAGCCCATCGGCATCGATGGTGAAGGTGACACGGATGCGCGCCGCCCCGGCGGCCATGGGCGGGATGCCACGCAGCTCGAAACGGGCCAGGCTGCGGCAGTCGGCCACCAGGTCACGCTCGCCCTGCACCACGTGCAGGGCCAACGCGGTTTGCCCGTCTTTGTAGGTGGTGAAGTCTTGGGCCAGCGCGGTGGGAATGGTGCTGTTGCGCGGCACGATGCGCTCCACCAGCCCACCCATGGTCTCAATGCCCAGCGACAGTGGAATGACGTCGAGCAGAAGCAAATCGCCGTCGGGGTTGTTGCCGGCCAGCTGGTTGGCCTGGATGGCGGCGCCCAGCGCCACCACCTCATCGGGGTTGAGGTTGGTGAGGGGCGCTTGGCCGAAAAACTCGGCCACGGCCTGGCGCACCACGGGCATGCGGGTGGAACCGCCCACCAGCACCACGCCCTGAATGTCGTCTTTGCCCAGCTTGGCGTCGCGCAGCGCTTTGCGCACGGCGGTCAGCGTGCGGGCGGTCAGTGCTTGTGTGGCTTGGGCGAATTCGGATTTTTTTACGTCAAAAGTGGCCTTGCCGCTTGTCAGTATTACATCTTCAGCTATGGATTCCGATTCACTCTCCACCGCTGAAAGCCGTTCTTTCACCCGCTTGGCGGCTTGTTGAAGGGCGGCGCGGTCGGTGGGGCTGGCGGTGTCCAGCCAGTCGGCTTTGCCTTGTTGGGCCATTGCCCAGTCCACCAGGGCACGGTCGTAGTCGTCGCCGCCCAGTGCGGAGTCGCCGCCGGTGGCCACCACTTCAAACACGCCTTGCGACAGCTTCAAAATGGAAATGTCAAACGTGCCCCCGCCCAGGTCGTACACGGCGTAGGTGCCTTCGCTGGCGTTGTCCAGCCCGTAGGCGATGGCCGCTGCGGTGGGCTCGTTGATGAGGCGCAACACGTTGATGCCGGCCAGCTGTGCCGCGTCTTTGGTGGCTTGGCGCTGGGCATCGTCAAAGTAGGCAGGCACGGTGATGACGGCGCCAAACAGCTCGTCGTCGAACGTGTCTTCGGCGCGGAAACGCAGCGTGGCCAAAATTTCGGCGCTCACCTCCACGGGTGTTTTTTCACCGGCCACGGTTTGCACGGTGGCCATGCCGGGGCGGTCAAGCACGGTGTAGGGAAACTGGTCCACCTGCGCCACATCGGCACGCTGGCGGCCCATGAGGCGTTTGATGGACACCAGCGTGTTGGCGGGGTCTTGCACCTGCGCGGCCAACGCGTCAAAGCCAATCACACGCCCTGCCCCGCCGCTGTCGGGCGGCAAATAGCGCACGGCACTGGGCAACAGGTGACGGCCCTGGTCGTCGGGCAGGCATTCGGCCACCCCGTTGCGAACGGCGGCCACGAGTGAATGGGTGGTGCCCAGGTCTATGCCAACGGCCACGCGGCGTTGGTGGGGGTCGGGCGATTGGCCGGGTTCGGAAATTTGCAGAAGTGCCATGGTGTGGGGGTTATTGTCCCAGTTGGTCGAGGCGCTGCGCCACTTCGGCGGCGAAGCGCTCCACGAACATGAGGGCGCGCACCTGGGTGGCGGCTGCGGTGGCGTCGTGTTGTTCGTCCAGCAAGGACGCGATTAGGGTCAGTGTGTCGCGCCGGGCGTCCTGGGTGCGGTCGAGCAAGGCTTCCAGCACCTCTTCCCCACTGGCCTCTTCCAGCTCTTCGCGCCATTCCATTTGCTGCACCAGGAATGCGGGGGGCATGGCGGTGTTGCGCTCGGCATTCACCGGCGCACCCCGGCGCTCGCACAGGTAAGCGGCCCGCTGGGTGGGGTTTTTCAGCCGCTGGTAGGCCTCGTTCACACGCACCGACCATTGCATGGCCAGACGCTGGGCCACCGCGCCTTGGGCGGCAAATTTGTCGGGGTGGGTTTCGCGCTGCAGGGCTTTCCACTGCGCATCGAGGGCTTTGGGGTCCAGCGCAAATTGCTCGGGCAAACCAAACAGTTCGAAATCAGATGCCTGCAAATTCAACGCCACAACCACACGCCTTTGGTCAAACGCGGAACGATTCGCCGCAGCCGCATTTGTCGCGTTCGTTGGGGTTGCTGAAACGGAAGCCTTCGTTCAGGCCTTCGCGCACGAAATCAAGCTGTGTGCCGTCGATGTAGGCCAGGCTTTTGGGATCCACCAGCACTTTCACGCCGTTGCTTTCGTACACCACGTCTTCAGGGGCCTGTTCGTCGGCGTATTCCAGCTTGTAGGCCAAGCCCGAGCACCCGGTGGTTTTCACGCCCAGGCGCACACCCACACCTTTGCCACGGCGGCTCAGGTAGCGGGTGACGTGCCTTGCGGCGGCTTCGGTCAGGGTGACGGACATGTTCAGTGCGCGTGTTTTTTGCGGTAGTCGTCCACCGCAGCCTTGATGGCGTCTTCGGCCAGAATGGAGCAGTGGATTTTGACCGGCGGCAGCGCCAACTCTTCGGCGATCTGGCTGTTTTTCAGGGCAGCGGCTTCGTCGAGGGTTTTGCCCTTCACCCATTCGGTGACCAGTGAACTGGAGGCAATGGCAGAGCCACAGCCGTAGGTTTTGAAGCGTGCGTCTTCGATCACACCGGTTTCGGCGTTGACCTTGATTTGCAACTTCATCACGTCGCCGCAGGCGGGCGCGCCCACCATGCCGGTGCCCACGGTGTCGTCGCCTTTTTCGAAGCTGCCGACGTTGCGGGGGTTTTCGTAGTGGTCAACCACTTTGTCTGAGTAGGCCATGTGTCTTCTCCTTGGTGTGACGGAATCAGTGCGCAGCCCACTGGATGGTGGACAGGTCAACGCCGTCTTTGAACATTTCCCACAACGGGGACAACTCGCGCAACTTCGCCACGTTTTCCTTGATGGTGGCGATGGCGTAGTCAATTTCTGCGTCGGTGGACCAGCGGCCAATCGTCATGCGCAGGCTGCTGTGGGCCAGTTCGTCGCTGCGGCCCAGGGCACGCAGCACGTAGCTGGGCTCGAGGCTGGCGCTGGTGCAGGCAGAACCGCTGGACACTGCCAGCCCTTTGATGCCCATGATGAGCGACTCGCCTTCCACATAGTTGAAGCTCATGTTCAGGTTGTGGGGCACGCGCTGGGTGGCGTGGCCGTTGATGAACACCTCTTCCATGCCTTGCAGACCGGCCAACAGGCGGTCGTGCAGGGCCTGGATGCGCTTGTTTTCTTCGTGCATTTCCAGCTTGGCAATGCGGTAGGCCTCACCCATGCCCACACACTGGTGGGTGGGCAACGTGCCCGAGCGCATGCCGCGCTCATGGCCGCCGCCGTGCATTTGCGCTTCCAGGCGCACACGGGGCTTGCGGCGCACGTACAAAGCACCAATGCCTTTGGGGCCGTAGGTTTTGTGGCTGGTCAGGCTCATCAGGTCCACAGGCAAGGTGGTCACGTCAATGTCCACACGCCCGGTGGCCTGCGCAGCATCGACGTGCAACAACACGCCTTTTTCGCGGCAGATGGTGCCGATGGCGGTGATGTCCTGAATGACGCCGATTTCGTTGTTCACGAACATGACACTGGCCAGGATGGTGTCGGGGCGGATGGCGGCTTTGAACACGTCGAGGTTCACCAGCCCATCGGCCTGCACATCGAGGTAAGTGACCTCAAAACCCTGGCGCTCCAGCTCGCGCATGGTGTCGAGCACGGCTTTGTGCTCGGTTTTCACGGTGATGAGGTGTTTGCCCTTGCCTTTGTAGAACTGGGCAGCGCCCTTCAGGGCCAAGTTGTTGGACTCGGTGGCGCCGCTGGTCCAGACGATTTCTCGGGGGTCGGCGTTGAGAAGCGCGGCCACCTGCTCGCGGGCGGTTTCAACAGCCTTTTCGGCCTCCCAGCCCCAAGCGTGGCTGCGGCTGGCAGGGTTGCCAAAGTGCTCGCGCAGCCAGGGAATCATGGCGTCCACCACCCGAGGGTCGCAGGGGTTGGTGGCGCTGTAGTCCATGTAAATGGGGAAATGCGGCGTGGACATGGTGTGTGTGGTTCGAATGAAAACGAATTGAAACGGCCAGATCAGCGCTGCCAGGCAACGCCGCTGGACACCCCTGCAAGAGGGCGGTGGTTCAGGCCTTGGCGAGGGTTGCGCCCAGCGCAAACACCGAGTTGGGACCGTTCACGCGAATGGGTTTGACCACCGGCGCACTGGAGATGGCGCGCTTGATCATCGGCGCGTTTTCCACCACCAGACCTTTGGCCAGTTGCTCGTCCACCAGCTTTTGCAGGCTGACGGAATCGAGAAAATCCACCATTTTCGCGTTGAGCGCGGCCCACAGCTCGTGGGTCATGCAACGGTTGCCTTCACCGTGGCAGTTTTCTTTGCCACCACACTGGGTGGCATCGATGGGCTCATCCACCGACACAATGATGTCGGCCACGGTGATTTCAGTGGCTTTGCGGCCCAGGGTGTAACCCCCGCCGGGCCCACGGGTGGACTCCACCAGCTCGTGGCGGCGCAGCTTGCCAAACAGCTGCTCCAGGTAGGACAGGGAAATTTGTTGACGCTGGCTGATGGCGGCCAGCGTGACGGGGCCATTGGCTTGGCGCAGGGCCAAATCGATCATGGCGGTGACCGCAAAGCGGCCTTTGGTGGTGAGGCGCATGGCAGGACTCTTTCTGTGTGGTGTTGGGCACAACCGACGCACACATGGGCTGCGCGCCGACACGTTCTCCACCCGCCCCGGCCTGTGCCGTTTCATCGTGGGCGTTGTTCTTGACTGTTCTCGTCAAGTATACAACAAAGCCCCACTGATTTGCTCGGCATCTCAACCTGAAACACCAAATAAATACCGATATGAGTCAATAAAAACCAAACAGTCTCAATTTGAGACGATTCGTCTCACGTGAGACACCACTCCTGCACACGCGTCCTCCAGCAAATCCAGAACATGCTCGAAGCCAACCTCGCCACCGTAGTACGGGTCGGGCACCACTGTGTCGGGGTGCACGCAGGCAAATTCCATCAGCCGCCGGACCTTGTGCTGGTGTGGGGCCGGGCATGCGGCTTGGGTCAACGCCAAGTTGTCCCAGTCCATGACCAAGATCAAGTCCATTTGCTCGAAGTCGGCGTCGGTGATCTGGCGGGCACGGTGACCGGACAGGTCAATGCCCCGGCGCTGGGCGTGGGCAGCACTGCGTTCATCGGCGGCTTTGCCTGGGTGGTAATTGTGGGTGCCAGCCGAGGCCACCGCCACCTGTTCACCCAAACCCGCTTCGCGCAACCGGTGGCGCAACACGGCCTCGGCCGTGGGGCTGCGGCAAATATTGCCCATGCACACCATCAACACGTTCACCGCAGGTTTCATGGCTTTCCTTTGAATATAAGCATAAAAATGGCACCCAGCGCTTGATGGCATTGGGTTTTCAGCTATCTTTGTCAAGCCCTGGCAGCGGTCAAACTGCTCACGTTGTCGTGCCCTGGGCCACCGAAAGCCTGCTCTTTCAGCACCGCCAGCTGGTCGCGCACCTGGGCGGCTTTTTCGAATTCCAGGTTGCGGGCGTGCTCCAGCATCAGCTTTTCCAGGCGCTTGATTTCGCGGGCCACGTCTTTTTCGCTCATGGCCTCGGCGGCCAGGCGCTGCTGGGTTTCTTGCGCCAGACGCTCGGCATCCTGCCCGGCTTTTTCGCTGTACACGCCGTCGATCAGGTCTTTGATGCGCTTGTTGATGGCACGCGGGGTGATGCCATTGGCCAGGTTGAACGCCACCTGTTTGGCGCGGCGGCGCTCGGTTTCACCCATGGCGCGCTTCATCGAGTCGGTGATGCGGTCGGCGTACAGAATGGCCTGACCGTTCAGGTTGCGGGCTGCTCGGCCAATGGTCTGAATGAGCGAACGCTCCGAACGCAAAAAGCCCTCTTTGTCGGCATCCAGAATAGCCACCAACGACACCTCGGGAATGTCGATGCCCTCGCGCAGCAGGTTGATGCCCACCAACACGTCGAAGGCACCCAGGCGCAGGTCGCGCAAAATTTCCACACGCTCCACCGTGTCCACGTCGCTGTGGATGTAGCGCACCTTCACACCGTTTTCGCTCAGGTAGTCGGTGAGCTGCTCGGCCATGCGTTTGGTGAGCACGGTGATGAGCACACGCTCGTTTTTGTCCACCCGTATGCGGATTTCCTGCAACACATCATCCACCTGGTGGGTGGCGGGACGCACCAGCACGTCGGGGTCTACCAGGCCGGTGGGGCGCACCAGCTGCTCCACCACCTGGCCGGTGTGGGTTTTTTCATAGTCCGCAGGCGTGGCCGACACGAAGATGGTCTGGCGCATGCGCTGCTCAAACTCTTCCAGCTTCAGCGGGCGGTTGTCCAGCGCGCTGGGCAGGCGAAAGCCATACTCCACCAGCGTGGTTTTGCGGGCCCGGTCGCCGTTGTACATGCCCCCCAGCTGTCCCATCATGACGTGGCTTTCGTCGAGGAACATGAGCGCGTTGGACGGCATGTAGTCGGTCAGGGTGGACGGGGGCTCGCCCGGCGCGGCGGCGCTCAGGTGGCGGGTGTAGTTTTCAATGCCTTTGCAGTGGCCCACCTCGCTGAGCATCTCCAGGTCAAACCGGGTGCGCTGCTCCAGGCGTTGCGCCTCCACCAGTTTGCCCATGCCCACCAGCTCTGCCAGGCGGGTGCGCAGCTCTTCCTTGATGGTTTCCACGGCGGCCAGCACCTGCTCGCGCGGGGTGACGTAGTGGCTGCTGGGGTAAACGGTGAAGCGTGGGATTTTTTGCCGGATGCGCCCGGTCAGCGGGTCAAACAGCATGAGGGCGTCAATTTCGTCGTCAAACAGCTCGATGCGCACCGCCAGCTCGGAGTGTTCGGCCGGAAACACGTCGATGGTGTCGCCCCGCACGCGGAACTTGCCACGCGAGAACTCCATGTCGTTGCGCTGGTATTGCATGCGCACCAGCTGGGCAATCACGTCGCGCTGGCCCGCTTTGTCGCCCACGCGCAGCGTCATCACCATCTGGTGGTAACTCTCGGGTTTGCCAATGCCGTAAATGGCCGACACCGTGGCAACGATCACCACGTCCTTGCGCTCCAGCAGGCTTTTGGTGCAACTGAGGCGCATCTGCTCGATGTGCTCGTTGATGGCGCTGTCTTTTTCAATGAACAGGTCGCGCTGCGGCACGTAGGCCTCGGGCTGGTAGTAATCGTAGTAGCTGACGAAATACTCCACCGCGTTTTTGGGGAAAAACTCGCGGAACTCGCTGTACAGCTGCGCGGCCAGCGTTTTGTTGGGCGCAAACACGATGGCCGGGCGGCCCATGCGGGCGATCACGTTGGCCATGGTGAAGGTTTTGCCCGAGCCGGTCACGCCTAGCAGGGTCTGGAACAGCTCGCCGTCGTTCAGGCCTTCGACCAGTTGGTCAATGGCCGTGGGTTGGTCACCCGCAGGCGGATAGGGCATGAACAGCTCGAAAGGCGAGCCATCGAAACGGACAAACTCGCCCGCCGGTGGCACATCTGCACCGACAACGGCCAAATCTGGCCCAGGAACAACAACGGGAACGGTGGTCATGGTTTCACGGCCCGGTAAAATTTGTGGTCAACCCACAAGCCTAACCCAGCTCAAGCTGCGCTGTGTAGGCCCTTCGCAAACCACCACAGGACGTTTTTCATGTCATTGTTTTCCGCCGTCGAAATGGCCCCCCGTGACCCGATTTTGGGTTTGAACGAGCAATACAACGCCGACACCAACCCCAACAAAGTGAACCTGGGCGTGGGCGTGTATTTCGACGACACCGGCAAGCTGCCCCTGCTGAAATGCGTGCAAGCCGCTGAGCACACCATGATGGAAAAGCCCACCGCCCGCGGCTACCTGCCCATCGACGGCATTGCCGCTTACGACTCAGCCGTCAAAGGCCTGGTGTTTGGCGCCGACTCTGACGTGGTGAAAAGCGGCCGCGTGGCCACCGTGCAAGGCATTGGTGGCACCGGCGGCTTGAAAATCGGTGCCGACTTCCTGAAAAAAGTCAGCCCCTCGGCCAAAGTGCTGATTTCCGATCCCAGCTGGGAAAACCACCGCGCCCTGTTCACCAACGCCGGTTTTGTGGTGGAAACCTACCCCTACTTTGACCAAAGCGCGAACGGCGGCCTGGGCGGCATCAACTTCGACGGCATGCTGGCCGCACTGAACGCTGCGCCCGAAGGCACCATCGTGCTGCTGCACGCTTGCTGCCACAACCCCACCGGCTACGACATTTCTGCCGCGCAGTGGGAACAGGTCATTGCCGCCGTCAAGGCCCGCAACCTGACTGCGTTCCTGGACATGGCCTACCAAGGCTTTGGCTATGGCATTGCCGAAGATGGCGCCGTCATCGGCAAGTTTGTGGCCGCTGGCCTGAATTTCTTTGTGTCCACCAGCTTCTCCAAAAGCTTCAGCCTGTATGGCGAACGCGTGGGCGCGCTGAGCGTGGTCGGTGGCAGCAAAGAAGAAACAGACCGCGTGCTGAGCCAGCTGAAAATTGCCATTCGCACCAACTACTCCAACCCACCCATCCACGGCGGCGCCATCGTGGCCGCAGTGCTGAACAACCCCGAACTGCGCGCCCAGTGGGAAGGTGAACTGGCCGAAATGCGTGTGCGCATCAAGGCCATGCGCCAGAAGCTGGTCGATGGCCTGAAGGCCGCTGGTGTGACCAAAGACATGAGCTTCATCACCACCCAGATCGGCATGTTCAGCTACTCTGGCCTGAGCAAAGACCAGATGGTGCGCCTGCGCTCTGAATTTGGCGTTTACGGCACCGACACCGGCCGCATGTGTGTGGCCGCGCTGAACAGCAAAAACATCGACTACGTCTGCCAGGCCATTGCCAAGGTGGTGTAAGCAAGTCAGCGCACAGTGCACCGCAAGACCGGCGTGATGGCCGGTCTTGCACTGCCGCGGCTTCACACCAAGCCTGTTATATTGCACTGCAACATTTTTTCAGGATTGTCCGATGCTTTATCAGATTTACGACACGCAGCGCTCCATGATGGAGCCCTTTGCGGACTTGGCGCAAACGGCTTCCAAGCTGTTCACCAACCCGTTGATGCCTTTCAGCCACCTGCCGATGGCCCAGCGCATCTCTGCGAGTTACGACCTGATTTACCGTCTGGGCAAAGACTACGTCAAACCCGAGTTCAACATCCGTTCGGTGAACGTGGATGGCGTGGATGTGGCCATTCACGAGCGCATCGAGGTGGACAAACCTTTCTGCGAACTGCGCCGTTTCAAGCGCTTCTCTGACGACACCGCCACGCTGGGCAAGCTCAAAGGCCAGCCTGTGGTGCTGATCGTGGCGCCGCTGTCGGGCCACTACGCCACGCTGTTGCGTGACACCGTGACCACCATGCTGAAAGACCACAAGGTCTACATCACCGATTGGAAAAACGCCCGCCTGGTGCCCATGTCTGAAGGTGAGTTCCACCTGGACGACTACGTCAACTACGTGCAGGAATTCATCCGTTACTTGCAAAAGAACTACGGCAACTGCCACGTCATGAGCGTGTGCCAGCCCACCGTGCCGGTGTTGGCCGCTGTGTCGCTGATGGCCAGCCGTGGCGAAACCACCCCACTGACCATGACCATGATGGGTGGTCCCATCGACGCGCGCAAATCGCCCACGGCCGTGAACAACCTGGCCACACAGCGCAGCATCGAGTGGTTCGAGAACAACGTGATCTACCGCGTGCCCAGCACTTTCCCAGGGGTGGGTCGTCGCGTGTACCCCGGATTCCTGCAGCACACGGGTTTTGTGGCCATGAACCCCGACCGCCACTTGAACAGTCACTACGACTACTTCAAAGATTTGGTCAAAGGTGACAAGGAAAGCACCGAAGCCCACCGCAAGTTCTACGACGAGTACAACGCTGTGCTCGACATGGACGCCGATTACTACCTGGAAACCATCCAGACGGTGTTCCGCGAATTCAAGCTGGTCAACAACAGCTGGGACGTGAAAAACCCCAAAGGCAAACCCGAGCGCGTGCGCCCACAAGACATCAAGGGCACGGCACTGCTGTCTGTTGAAGGCGAGCTGGATGACATTTCCGGCTCCGGCCAAACCGCTGCGGCACACGACCTGTGCACCGGCATCCCCAAAGCCAGCCGCCAGCACTACGAGGTGAAAGGTGCGGGCCACTACGGCATTTTCAGCGGTCGCCGCTGGCGCGAAATGGTGTACCCGGAAGTGAAGGCGTTCATCTTGACGCACAACGGCGCGGGTGCGGCCGCCATCAAAGCCAAAGCCGCTGCGGTGGCGAAAGTCACCCCTGTGGCAACCCCCGCCCCCATGGAACTGGCCGCGCAAGCCAAGCCTGTGGCGAAAAAGAAACCAGCGGCAAAGAAAGCAGTCGCAGTCGCGGCAACACCTGCGGCGGCGGCAGCTTCAACTGCACCCGCCGCGGTGAACGTGCCCACCGTGGTGAACGCACCCGCCGCACCGGCAGCCGACACCTCGGCTTCCTGACCCGGCCCACGTCCACGGGGAACGCAGCGCGTGAACAATGCACGGGTGGCACTGATCCGCCAGCTGAACGATGCGCTGCCCCAAACCCAATGCACGCGCTGTGGCTACCCCGATTGCCTGGGCTATGCACAGGCCATCGCAAACCACGAGGCCGCCATCAACCAATGCCCCCCTGGCGGGGCTGAAGGCATAGCAAGGCTGGCCGCGCTCACGGGCCAAGCCCCACTGCCCCTGAACCCTGCCCACGGGGTGGAGACGCCCCGTGTGGGTGTCTGGATAGACGAGGCGTGGTGCATCGGGTGCACCCTGTGCATCAAGGCCTGCCCGGTGGATGCCATCGTGGGCAGCAACAAACAGATGCACACCGTGCTGGAGGACGTCTGCACGGGTTGCGAGTTGTGTTTGCCGGTTTGCCCGGTGGACTGCATCCACACCGAGCCCGTTGTTCATGGCGATGCCCCGCAAGCAGCCCTGACGGGCTGGGCAGCGTGGTCGCCACATCAGGCATCAACCGCCAGACAGCGGTATGAATTTCGCAGTGAACGACTAAAGCTGGAAGAGCGTGAGCGGCACAAAAAGCTTGAAAAAAAGGCCGTCACCAAGCTGAGCGACCTAGCCGCCCATTCACAACACACAGACCCTGGGGTGCTGGACAAAAAGCGCGCTGTTATCGAGGCGGCCATTGCCAAAGCGCGTGCCCGTGCCAGCGATGCGGGCTGAAGCCCACAGCTGAGCCACACCTGAGCGAGAGGGGTCAGGCGGAAGCGGCCGTCAGCCCCTGAGCGTCTTTTGCGGTGTCCAGGGCCTGAGCGGCACGGCGGTACAACTCATCGGGCGTCAGGTCATCGGTCAGTGCTGTGGCGCACAGGCCCACCGCCATCGACACCCCAATTTGCACCACCGGCCCCATTGACACCGGTTGGGCCTGCACGGCTGTGGCAAACCGCTCGGCGGCCAAGACCGCCTGTTCGGGGGTGCAGGGGTACAACACGGCCATGAATTCATCACCCGCCATCCGCCCCACCAGTTCACTGCCCCTGGCGCCAGCGGACAAACGGCCGGCCACATCGGCCAACACACGGTCGCCCGACGCGTCGCCGTACTCGGCGTTGATGTCTTTGAAGCCGCAAATATCGAAAAGCAGCACCGCCAGCGGCCGCGACTCTCGTCGGGCCAGGGCCAGTGTTTTGTCGAGAAAGGCCATCAGCGCACGTCGGTTGGCCACTTGCGTCAACGGGTCTTGCGAAACGCTTTCCAGCAACCAACCGTGCGACTGCTCCAGCGCCTGGTGTTGCATGGCCGCTTTTTGGACCTGTTGGCGCAAAGCCCAGTCACCGACCAGCATGTCAGCCAAAGAGGCCAACAGACGGGCTTCGCGGTCACCAAAGGCCCTGGGCGCGGTGTCCATCACGCACAAAGCACCCAACACCTGCCCGGTGGGTGCCTGCAAAGTCACCGCCGCCAGGAAAGCCACGCCCAGGCCGCCAGCGACCCAGGGGTGGTGCTGGGTGGCCGTGTCCACGCGGGTGTCGGGCACCACACAAAACCCCTGCTGGGCCAATGCCGGGGGGGCCAACGGTGGGTCCGATGGCACATCGGCACCGTGAAAAGCCTGCACCACAGCGCCATGGGGGCTGAACGACACCATGCACGCCAATGGCACGTCAAACACCAATGCAGCATGTGCCAGCCAGGAACCCCAGGTGTCACCGGGTGGCACGTCCCAAGCGCCCGGCACCCCGTGTGCGGGGGATGGGTCGTTGGCAGGGTCGGGGGACACAAAAACCGTCATGTGCTGTCCATCGGTCTGGGTTGATCGGGCAGCCATTGTCACCCAAGAAATGGCCGCCTTTCGCCCGAACACATTGCGCTGCTGAACCGCGTTCAGGCCACGCGGAAGTTGGCAATTTCTTGCTGCAATATTTCAGCCTGCTGCCGCAGCGCGGCGGCGGCCGACGTGGTTTCTTCCACCAGCGCGGCGTTTTGCTGGGTGCTGCGGTCCAGTTCCTGAATGGATTGCCCGACCTGCCCCACGCCACTGGCCTGCTCGCGTGCAGAAACCGCGATATCGCTCAGGTACTGGTTGATTTGTTTGGCGTTGCTCACCACCTGCGCCATGGTCTGGCCCGCGTGCTCCACCACACGGGTGCCGCTTTCCACTTTCTCCACGCTGGTGGTGATGAGGCCCTTGATTTCACGGGCGGCACCGGCGCTGCGCTGTGCCAGGCTGCGCACTTCGCTGGCCACCACGGCAAACCCGCGCCCGGCTTCACCCGCACGGGCCGCCTCCACGGCGGCGTTCAAGGCCAGGATGTTGGTCTGGAAGGCAATGCCGTCGATCACGCCAATGATGTCGTTGATCTTGGCGGAAGAAGCGTGAATGTCGTTCATGGTGGTGACCACCTCGGCAATCACACGGCCACCGGTTTCGGCCACGGTGGCGTTGTCGGCCGCAAAAGCCGCAGCTGACTGGGCGTGCTCGGCGGTGTTGCCCACTGTGGCGCCGATTTCCTCCATTGCAGACGACTGCTCTTCCAGTGCGGCGGCCGAGGCTTCGGTGCGCGCGGCCAAATCGGTGCTGGCCGCGGCGATTTCGTTGCTGGCGGTGTGCAGTTCGCGCGCGCCGTGGCGCACCTTGCGAATGAGTGCGTGCAACGAGTCGTAGGCGGTGACCAGGTCGGCAATCACCACCGAGGCCTCGTCACGGCCCCACGGTGGGTTGGGCTTGTGGCGCAGATCCCCCGTGGACACCTCTTGCAGGTGCACGGCCATCACGGCCAAGCCCCCACTGGCCACGCGGTAGAAACAATACAAGAAGTACGCGGCCAGCAACAACCCAAACACCAGCACCACCGACACCACGGTGCGGTCGCTGGCCATGGCGTCGATACGGATGGTCAGCAGTGTGTCCAGTTCGTTCAACATGCGCTCGGCCAGCGCGTATTGGCCGGTGATGGCCTTGTCCCCCAATGCACCAAACGCCGCTTGGCTTTCGGCATCAAACGCCTGGCCGTTGACGACCGCTTTGCGGGCCAGGGCAAAGAAACCTTCGGCGTCGGCCAAGGGGCCGGTGGCCCCCACTTTGGCCGCCAGGCCAGGGTTGTAGGCAAACGACTTGGTCAACCCATCGCGCATGTTGCGAAACTGGAATTCGGCAATGGGGGCGGTGTCATTGAGCACCAGCTGTTGGGGGTCACTGGCACCACCGCCCTTCATCACCGCCAGCCCGACACCGCGCAAACGGGCAGCCGATTCAGCCATGTCTGGCAAACGGAAAAACACCGCGTCCATCAAATAGTAGGAGTCGATGTCTGGGTCCAGCGTGAGGTTGGAGCCGTCGGTGGCTTGGTACAGCAGGGACACCAACGCATCCACGTGCTGGGTGTGGGCGGTGTACACCGGTACAGCACCGCTGGTGGTGCGCTCGGCATCGGCATACGCCGCCTGCACTGCGGCAAAGGCTTTGGAAGTGCCCAACTCGGCACCCAGCCGTTGCTCCAACGCAGCCAGCTTTGTTCGCGCGGCTTGCAGACGGGACTTGACGTCGGAAGCCGTGTTCGCCCCCCCCCCTGCGGCCTGGGCGCTGGATTCCCGGCGCCACTGCTGCGCCAAATCGATCATGGGAATGATTTGGCGGTTGTACTCAACGCCCAAACGCTCTTTTGCCGAAAATGCAATATTGGTGTTGGTGGTGCGAAAGTACGACCATGTCAGCCACGACAAAGGCACCAGAAAGCAGATGCAAATGACCAATGCTTTGACTGAGAAACTGACATTGCCCAGCACACGCATGCCTGGGGCCCAGACACCGTCAGGCTGAAAATAGGCATCGGCGCTGCTGGCCGTGCGGGACGAATGGGGTGTACTGGACATGGGTGTTTTCTTCAGAATGGGCCAACGATTTTGTAACGACCGGCACAGCAAAACCCGTGCCGGTAACACTGCTGCATTCAAACAGAATTTCTGCCCATTTACCCTGACAAAACCTCGATAACAGAAAGACAAACACTTAAGACATTCTGAAAGCCAATAAAAGTTTATTGCGCATTCACCAATACAAGACGAAATTCAAACAAATGCATTAATTTGGTGCGAAATGTATTTATTCACCAATGAAGTGCGAGGCATTTCGTCAAATCGCCCCATTTCGGCGCACAAAAGAACAAACCCCGGGGGCACACAGGCAACCCGGGGTTTGTGTTGAACAAGGCAGCGGCAGGCAACCGCTGCCCGCCCATCCCACGGCGCGTGTCAGTGGACAGCGGTGGGAGCTTGGGCAGCCAATGCGGCAAACGCAGCCACCACCTCGGGTGGCGCCTGCACCAACTCGATCAGCACGCCCTCGCCCCCAATGGGGAACTCGTCGTTGCCCTTGGGGTGCAAAAACGTGATGTCAAAACCCGCCGCGCCTTTGCGAATGCCACCGGGTGCAAACCGCACACCTTGTGCACCCAGCCACTCCACCGCCACAGGCAGGTCGTCAATCCACAGGCCGATGTGATTCAGCGGGGTGGTGTGCACGGCGGGCTTTTTCTCGGGGTCCAGCGGCTGCATCAGGTCCACCTCGACCTTGAACGGGCCGGTGCCAATGGCGCAAATGTCTTCATCCACGTTTTCGCGCTCGGAACGGAACGTGCCCGTCACCTCCAGCCCAAACATGTCCACCCACAGCTTTTGCAGACGGGTTTTGCTGGGGCCACCGATGGCGATTTGCTGGATGCCCAGTACCTTGAAAGGACGCTGGACGCTCATCACACGAACTCCACGATGGGTTGGTCCACCGTCAGGCTTTCGCCCTTGGCCGCCAGCACCTTGCCCACCACGCCATCGGCGGCGGCAAACAGCACGTTTTCCATTTTCATGGCCTCGATCACCGCCACACGTTCACCTGCCTGCACCTTCTGGCCGGGTTGCACCGCCACTTCAACCAGCAAACCGGGCATGGGCGACAGCACGTAGCGGCTCATGTCGGGCGGGGCCTTGAACGGCATGAGGCGGTGCAGCTCGGCCATGCGGGGCGACATGACCAGCGCATCGATCTTGGTGCCGTTGTGCTGCACCTGCAGCACCAGCGGGTTTTTGGGAATGCCGCGCTCGATTTGGGCGGTGAAAGGCTGGCCGTTCACCGTGCCTTCGATGCGCACATCGTTCAGGCGTGAATCACTGCTGATTTCATAGCTTGAATCGCCCACCTGTATTGCGGCAGAGCCCGATTTGTTTGTGAATTCGTCCACATGCACATTCACATACTGGTTGGCGCCCGCTGCGCCCAGCACCACCACGGTGTAGTTGCTGCCCACCTTCACGTCGTAACCGCGCAGCTGGCCGCTGATGCCGGCAGCGCGCTCGCGGCTCTTGCGGCGCACAAAGGCGGCCAGGGCCACCAGGAAGTTGGGGTCGCTGTGCGGCACGTCCTCGGCCTTGAAGCCTTGGCTGTACTGCTCGGCAATGAAGCCGGTGTTGAACTGGCCCGACACGAAGCGCGGGTGCGCCAGCAACGCCGCCTGGAACGGGATGTTGCTGCTGATGCCGCGAATGACAAAGCCGTTCAGGGCTTCGCGCATTTTGGCAATGGCCTCGGTTCGGTCTTTGCCGTGGACGATGAGCTTGGCAATCATCGAGTCGTAGTACATGGGGATTTCACCGCCATCGACCACACCGGTGTCCACGCGCACGCCACCAAAGTTGCCATTGGCATACGCCGCGCCTTGCAGCGTTTCTTCGGACTGGTGCAGATCGGTGGCAGGGGGCTGGAAACGCACCAGGCGGCCCGTGCTGGGCAGGAAGTTGCGGAAGGGGTCTTCCGCGTTGATGCGGCACTCAATGGCCCAGCCTTCGCGCTTCACCTCGGCTTGCGTCAGCGGCAGCTTTTCGCCAGCGGCCACGCGGATCATCAGCTCCACCAGGTCCAGACCGGTGATGCATTCCGTGACAGGGTGCTCCACTTGGAGACGGGTGTTCATTTCCAGGAAATAGAAGTCCTGGTTTTTGCC
The DNA here is from genome assembly GCA_049653005.1 of Burkholderiaceae bacterium. Classification (GTDB taxonomy): domain Bacteria; phylum Pseudomonadota; class Gammaproteobacteria; order Burkholderiales; family Burkholderiaceae_C; genus UBA2334. Next base: position 77,440 of record JBASFL010000091.1, read on the forward strand.
CACCACGAACTCCACCGTGCCCGCGCTTTCGTAGTTCACGGCCTTGGCCAGGGCCACGGCCTGCTCGCCCATGGCTTTGCGGGTGGCTTCGCTGATGAAGGGAGACGGTGCCTCTTCAATCACCTTCTGGTGGCGGCGCTGGATGGAGCACTCGCGCTCGTTCAGGTACAGCACGTTGCCATGGCTGTCGCCGATCAGCTGGATTTCGATGTGGCGAGGCTCTTCCACAAACTTTTCGATGAACACGCGGTCGTCGCCAAAGCTGTTGCGGGCCTCATTGCGGCAGCTGGTGAAACCTTCAAACGCCTCTTTGTCGTTGAACGCCACGCGCAGGCCTTTGCCACCGCCGCCGGCGCTGGCCTTGATCATCACGGGGTAGCCAATGCCTTGGGCAATTTCCACGGCCTTTTCAGGCGTTTCGATGGCGTCGTTCACGCCGGGGATGCAGTTCACGCCTGCGGCACCGGCGAGTTTTTTGGACTCGATCTTGTCGCCCATCTTGCCGATGGAGTAGTGCTTGGGGCCGATGAAGGTGATGCCCTCTTCTTCCACGCGCTTGGAAAACTCGGCGTTTTCGCTCAGAAAGCCGTAGCCGGGGTGCACGGCCTGTGCGCCAGTGGCCTTGCAGGCGGCAATGATTTTGTCAGCCAGCAAATAGCTTTCGCGGCTGGGAGCGGGGCCGATGTTGACGGCCTCGTCGGCCAGCTTGACGTGGCGGGCTTCTTTGTCGGCATCGGAATACACCGCCACGGTTTTGATGCCCATTTTGCGGGCGGTGGCGATGACGCGGCAGGCGATTTCGCCACGGTTGGCGATCAGGATTTTGGTGAACATGTGCAGTCTCCTAGTCGGAAATTCGGTTGTGGTGCTCAGGCTTGGGCTGGACCCGCAATGGGTGCGGCGTGTCCGCCTCCGCTCATGTCCCCCGCCCTGCGGGCTCCTCCTTGACTTCGCTGCGGCGAACACGCCGCACCCGTTGCTGCGAAGGAAGACTTGTACTGAGCGGTGGCATGCCAAGCACCCTGGATCGGGTGGGCTGGGCGTTTTGCGCAGGTAAAGGAGGAGCGCGCAGCGAGGGGGACACGGAGCAAAACGCCCAGCCCACCCGATCCAGCGCCCACACAAGCCTTACCCATGGCAAAACTCACAGCGGAATGTTCCCGTGCTTGCGCCAGGGGTTTTCCAGCTTCTTGTCTTTCAACATCACCAGAGAACGGCAGATGCGCTTGCGCGTTTCGTGCGGCAGGATCACGTCGTCGATGAAGCCACGGGCACCGGCCACAAACGGGTTTGCAAAGCGGGCTTTGTATTCGGCCTCTTTGGCGGCCAGTTTGGCGGGGTCGCCCTTGTCTTCGCGGAAGATGATTTCCACCGCGCCCTTGGCACCCATCACCGCAATTTCGGCGTTGGGCCAGGCCAGGTTCACGTCGCCGCGCAGGTGCTTGGAGGCCATCACGTCATACGCGCCGCCGTAGGCTTTGCGGGTGATGACGGTGATTTTCGGCACCGTGCACTCGGCATACGCGTACAGCAGCTTGGCACCGTGTTTGATGATGCCGCCGTACTCTTGGCTGGTGCCGGGCATGAAACCGGGCACGTCCACAAAGGTGATGACGGGAATGTTGAACGCATCGCAAAAGCGCACAAAACGCGCGGCCTTGATGGAGCTTTTGATGTCCAGGCAACCGGCCAGCACCAGCGGCTGGTTGGCCACGATGCCCACGGTCTGGCCGTCCATGCGGGCAAAACCGATGAGGATGTTTTTGGCGTAGTCGGGCTGCAGCTCGAAGAAGTCGCCATCGTCCACGGTTTTGACGATCAGCTCCTTCATGTCGTAGGGCTTGTTGGGGTTGTCGGGCACCAGCGTGTCCAGGCTCAGCTCCATGCGGCTGATGGGGTCGCCGCTTTGGCGCACGGGCGCTTTTTCGCGGTTGTTCAGCGGCAGGTAGTTGTACAGACGGCGCAGCATCAGCAGCGCTTCCACGTCGTTTTCAAAAGCCATGTCGGCCACACCGCTCTTGGTGGTGTGCGTCACCGCGCCGCCGAGTTCTTCGGCGGTCACTTCTTCGTGCGTCACGGTTTTCACCACCTCGGGGCCGGTGACGAACATGTAGCTGCTGTCTTTCACCATGAAGATGAAGTCGGTCATGGCGGGGGAATACACCGCACCACCGGCCGAGGGGCCCATGATCATGCTGATTTGCGGGATGACACCGCTGGCCATCACGTTGCGCTGGAACACGTCGGCATAGCCGCCCAAGCTGGCCACGCCCTCTTGAATGCGGGCACCGCCCGAGTCGTTCAAACCGATGACGGGTGCGCCGACCTTCATGGCCTGGTCCATCACCTTGCAGATTTTTTCGGCATGCGCCTCAGACAGCGCGCCACCGAACACGGTGAAATCCTGGCTGAACACGAACACCAGGCGGCCGTTGATCATGCCGTAGCCCGTGACCACGCCATCGCCGGGAATTTTCTGGTCTTGCATGCCAAAGTCGGTGCAACGATGCTCGACAAACATGTCCCACTCTTCAAACGTGCCCTCGTCCAGCAGCACCTCCAGGCGCTCGCGGGCGGTGAGCTTTCCCTTTTTGTGTTGCGCGTCAATGCGCTTTTGGCCTCCGCCCAGGCGGGCTGCGGCGCGCTTTTCTTCCAGTTGTTGAAGGATGTCTTGCATGGTGGGCTCTTTCTGACGGGCGGAAAAGGGATAAAAAAGGGGTAAAAAAGACTAAATTTAAATAGCTGACAAGTGAACAGGGTCAAGCGCTAGAGGCACTTTTTATTCATAAATCAATGCACGCCCGAGGCAGGTGAGCGTTCTGCATAGAGGTTCAGCAGGCTGCGCGCAGCGGTGGACGCGGCCACATCGCCCGCCGCCACCTGCGCGGTGAGTGCATCCAGCTGCGCGCGCACGGCGGGGTGCTGGCGAAAAGCCAGCTTCAGCCCGGCGTCGATGCGCTCCCACATCCAGGCTTGGGCCTGGTGGTGACGGCGTGAGGCCAGTCGGCCATTGGCGGTTTGCAGGCGTTGGAAGTTGAGCACTTCGGTCCAAAAACCGTCAACGCCTTGGTTTTGCAAAGCGCTGAGCTTCAGCACCTTGGGGTGCCAAGCTGTGGCATCGGCATGGGCATGACCCAAAGCGCCACCATGCATACCCAGCAGTTGCAGGGCGCTGGTGACTTGCAGCTCAGCCCGGGTGGCGGCCAGAGGGTCGATGTCGGCTTTGTTGATGACCACCAGGTCGGCCAGCTCCATCACGCCTTTTTTAATGGCCTGCAGGTCGTCGCCGGCATTGGGCAGTTGCAGCAGACAGAACATGTCGGTCATGTTGGCCACGGCCGTTTCGCTCTGGCCCACGCCCACGGTTTCCACCAGCACGACGCTGTAACCGGCGGCTTCGCACACCAGCATGCTTTCGCGGGTTTTTTCGGCCACGCCGCCCAGCGTGCCGCTGCTGGGGCTGGGGCGGATGTAGGCCTGCGGGTGCACCGACAAAAATTCCATACGGGTTTTGTCACCCAAAATGCTACCGCCCGACACCGTGCTGGAAGGGTCCACCGCCAGCACCGCCACGCGGTGGCCCAGGCCAATCAGGTACAGGCCCAGCGCCTCGATGAACGTGCTTTTGCCCACGCCCGGCACACCACTGATGCCCAGCCGCAGCGCCTTGCCGGTGTGCGGCAACATGGCGGTCAGCAGCTCGTCGGCCTGGGCACGGTGGTCGGTGCGGGTGGACTCCAGCAGCGTGATGGCCTTGGCCATGGCACGGCGCTGCTGGGCGGGGTTGCCGCTGACGATGTGGTCGAGCAAGGGGGTCATGCGGCCCAGTTCTCCAGCTTCAATCCGTCGATGCGCTCGAACTCGCGGGTGTTGTTGGTGACCAGCGTTAGGTTTGCAGCCAAAGCATGTGCAGCTATCAGCAAATCCAGCTCACCAATCGGTGTGCCCGCTTGCTTCAACGACTGTCGGTGCTGCCCGTAAATCCAAATGGCGTTAGAAGGCCACGGTTGAACCTCAATGGCGTTCAAAAAGCGCGTTAATGACGCTTGGTTCTTTTCCCGGTGCTCCACAGCGCTTCTGGCCACACCAAATGCCAATTCGGCGGCAACGATGGCACTGACGCACAAGCCATCCTGTTTGGCACGCTGCATGCGGCGAAGCACATCGGGGTGATGCTTCATGGCGTAAATGCACATATTGGTATCAAGCAAATACTTCACAGCAGCGCTCACTTTGAATGCGGCAAAGGGTCATCGAAGGACAGGATGTCGTCCGCATCAAGCGTGTGCTCCCGCTCTATAAAGTCCATGCCTTCAAAGCCGCTCAAGGCTTGCGTTACTTCAACCCACCATTCGTCGTCGGTCAACTTTGGGCGCAACACGAGCGCATTCCCCACCTTTTCGATGGTGACTTCGTCCGTGTCAAACCGAAACGCCTTGGGCAGGCGCACGGCCTGGCTTCGACCAGTGGTGAACACTTTGGCGGTGGCCAGGGTTTGGCGGGGAACGGTGGCGGTGGTCATGGTGTGGCTTTCTGCATTTGATACATATCAAAAATATATACCAAATCAACCCCTCACGCAGTGATCATTCAAGCAATGGCTTTGCGGATTTGCTCCAGCACGTCTTTGGCGCTGGCAGGGATGGGGGTGCCGGGGCCGTACACGCCCTTCACACCGGCTTCGTACAGCATGTCGTAATCCTGGCGCGGAATGACGCCGCCCACGAACACGATGATGTCGTCGGCGCCCTGCTCTTTCAGCGCGTTGATGATGGCGGGCACCAGGGTTTTGTGGCCTGCGGCCAGCGTGCTCACGCCCACGGCGTGCACGTCGTTCTCAATGGCCTGGCGGGCGCATTCTTCGGGTGTCTGGAAGAGCGGGCCCATGTCCACGTCAAAGCCCAAATCGGCAAACGCGGTGGCCACCACTTTGGCACCCCGGTCGTGGCCGTCCTGGCCCAGCTTGGCAATCATCACGCGGGGGCGACGGCCCTGTTCGTCGCCGAACGCGGCAATTTCTTCTTTCAGCTTGTCCCAGCCTTCGGCGGAGTCGTAGGCAGCGGCGTACACACCGGTCACCTTTTGCGTGTCGGCACGGTGGCGGCCAAACACTTTTTCGAGGGCATCGCTCACCTCGCCCACCGTGGCGCGCAGGCGGATGGCTTTGATGGCCAGGTCCAACAGGTTGCCGTTGTTGGCTTCGGCGGCGGTGGTCAGGGCTTGCAGGGCGGCAGCCACGGCAGCGCTGTCGCGGCTGGCGCGGATGGCCTTCAGGCGGTCGATCTGGCCGTCGCGCACCTTGACGTTGTCCACGTCCAGGATGTCGATGGGGTCTTCCTTGGCCAGTTTGTATTTGTTGACGCCCACGATCACGTCTTTGCCGCTGTCGATGCGCGCTTGCTTTTCAGCGGCAGCGGCTTCGATCTTCAGCTTGGCCCAACCGCTGTCCACGGCCTTGGTCATGCCGCCCATGGCATCGACTTCTTCGATGATTTTCCAGGCCTCGTCGGCCATTTGCTGGGTCAGCGTTTCCATCATGTAGCTGCCAGCCCAGGGGTCCACCACGCTGGTGATGTGCGTTTCTTCCTGGATGATGAGCTGCGTGTTGCGCGCAATGCGGCTGCTGAATTCGGTGGGCAGCGCAATGGCTTCGTCCAGCGAGTTGGTGTGCAGGCTCTGCGTGCCACCGAACACGGCGGCCATGGCCTCGATGGTGGTGCGCACCACGTTGTTGTAGGGATCTTGCTCGGTCAGGCTCCAGCCGCTGGTCTGGCTGTGCGTGCGCAGCATCAGGCTCTTGGGGTTTTTGGCGTCAAAGCCTTTCATGATCCGCGTCCACAGCAGGCGGGCGGCGCGCATCTTGGCAATTTCCAGGTAGAAGTTCATGCCCACGGCCCAGAAAAAGCTCAGGCGGCCGGCAAAGTCGTCCACGTCCATGCCTTTGGCAATGGCCGTTTTCACGTACTCACGGCCATCGGCCAGGGTGAAGGCCATTTCAAGCGCCTGGTTGGCACCGGCTTCCTGCATGTGGTAACCCGAAATGGAAATCGAGTTGAACTTCGGCATGTGCTTGGCCGTGTACTCGATGATGTCGCCAATGATGCGCATGCTGGGCTCTGGCGGGTAGATGTAGGTGTTGCGCACCATGAACTCTTTCAGAATGTCGTTCTGAATGGTTCCGCTCAGTTTGTCCTGGCCCACGCCCTGCTCTTCGGCCGCCACCACGTAGCCAGCCAACACGGGCAGCACGGCGCCGTTCATGGTCATGGACACCGACACTTTGTCCAACGGAATCTCGTTGAACAAAATTTTCATGTCTTCCACGCTGTCAATGGCCACACCGGCCTTGCCCACGTCGCCGGTCACGCGGGGGTGGTCGCTGTCATAGCCCCGGTGCGTGGCCAGATCGAACGCCACGGACACGCCCTGCCCGCCTGCCGCCAGCGCCTTGCGGTAGAACGCGTTGGATTCTTCAGCGGTTGAAAAACCGGCGTACTGGCGGATGGTCCAAGGGCGCACGGCATACATGGTGGCCTGGGGGCCGCGCAAAAAGGGCTCGAAACCGGGCAGCGTGTCGGCGTGCGGCAGGTTGGCCGTGTCGGCAGCGGTGTACAGAGGCTTGACGGTGATGCCGTCCGGCGTGACCCAATTCAGGCTGGACAGCGGCTTGTCTTTCAGCGACTTGGCAGCGGCCTTTTCCCAATCGGACAGGGTGGCGGGCTTGAATTCGGAAGACGACATGGGCAGACCTCGGCAGTGCAACAGGGAATGGGGTGAGACCCCGGCATTTTACGTGATTCATAATTATTCATTCAAAAATTGCCGAGGTCTTACAATCGCGGCCCATGTCGCCTCCCGCCGTTGCCAACGCCCCCACCCTGTCCACCCGCGCCCTGTATGAAGAGGTGGCCGAGTTGCTGCGCCAGCGCATTTTCAGCCGCGCGCTGGAGCCCGGCAGCTGGATTGACGAGTTGCGGATTGCCGAAGAACTGGGCATCAGCCGCACACCGCTGCGCGAAGCGCTGAAGGTGTTGGCCGCCGAAGGGCTGGTGACCATGAAAGTGCGCCGGGGTGCTTACGTGACCGAGGTGTCCGAACAAGACCTGCGCGATGTCTACCACCTGCTGGCCCTGCTGGAGAGCGACGCCGCCGCAGTGGTGGCCACCACCGCCACCGACGCCCAGCTGACCGACCTGCAAGCCCTGCACCAGGAGCTTGAAAACGCCGTCACCGACCGCGACCGCTTTTTCACCATCAACGAGCGCTTTCACATGCGGCTGCTGGCGTTGGCCAACAACCGCTGGCGCGACCAGATGGTGGGCGATTTGCGCAAGGTCATGAAGCTCAACCGCCACAACTCGCTGTTCAAAAGCGGGCGGCTGCAAGAGTCGTTGGCCGAACACCGGGCCATTGTGGCGGCGCTGGTGGCACGCCAGGCCAGTGAAGCGGCCAAGCGCATGCGCGAGCACTTTGCCAACGGCTTGCAGGCGGCCAACTGAAAGCAGAGCTAAAAAGCCATACCCACCAAGCGCTGGGTGCCTTTTTCATTCATTTTTTCACAACGGGCAACGGGCAACGGTCAAGGGCCCAGAAAACCGGCAGCCAACACGCCCAGCCCCGCCGTGATGCCCAGCGCCACGCCACCGGTGGCCAGCCCGGCCAACACGGCCAACCCGTCGCGAAACACCAGGCCCAGGCCCAGCAGCACCAGGGCCACGGCAGGCAAGACATTGCCAAACGGAATGGGCAGAAAAATCAGCACCGCCATCGCGGCCACCCAGGCGGCCATCCAATGCCGGTGCACCGCATGGGTCAGCCCCGTCAGGCGCTCGCGCGCCAACGTGGCGGCCCTGGCATACACCCAGGCCAGCACATGCAACACCCGCACCGCCGCCTGTGTGGGCAAACTCAGCCGGGCCACGCGGGCGGGCAACTGGCAGGTGTGATCGCCCCGCCACATCCACACCGCAGATGCGGCAATCCCCCAGGCCAACACTGTGCCCACCCCGGGCAACGGCAACAAACAAGGCGCGGCCAGCAGCACCAACAGCGCGCCTTGCGTGGCCTGGCCGTGCAACGCGGCCAAATCGGCCACCGTCACGCTGGGGTGTGGCAGTTGGGAGGCCGCCTCTTTCAATGCGTCGTGCAACCGCATGGCAGGTGCCTTGGGTTCAGGCGGTCAGTCAAAAATGTCGCTCAGCCACGACTTTTTGCGCTTGTACGCGCCCGGGTGTCCCCGGTGCGGCTGGAAGTCGGAGTCCTCAAAGTCGGGGCGCCGGTGGTGCTGCTGGGCGGCATAGGCGGGGGGCTGGGCCGGCGGCGCAACCTGTGCAGGCGCTTGGGCCGCTGCACGGTCCATCAGCTTGTCCAGCTCACCACGGTCCAGCCACACGCCTCGGCATTGGGGGCAGTAGTCAATTTCCACGCCTTGGCGTTCGGTCATCACCAGGTCCACGCCGGCACAGGTGTGGGTGTTGGGGCATTTCATGGGGGCTCCTGGGTCAAACGGTTTGCTGGGCAGACACCACACCCGGCTTCTGCGCGGGCTGGGGCTTGCGGCTGTTGACCCGGCGGGTCAACGCATGGGCCGCGCGGGACAGGGCCATGTCCAGCGTGGCGCGCCAGTCGCCCCCGCGCGACGACACCACCAGCACCCCGCCACTGGCGGTGCTGAGCTGGATTTGGCATTGCTTGTCCACCCCACCGCGTGGCCCGTTCAAATCTTTCAGCCGCACCACCGCGCGGCTGACCACGCCAGACAGCCGCTGGGTGGCAAAACGCACACGGGCCTCCACCCATTCGCGGATGGCTTGGGCGTCGGGGTGCTGGGTTTGAACGACTACTTCCATGGCATTGCTCCTTTGAAAACAAACAAGAACCTGCATGGTGTGCCCACAAACACTTCTAAAAAATAAACGAAAGCCTGATAATCATTCTGTCTTTGCCGATATTTAAAAACCCATGACCACCTACAACTACAAGCACCTTTACTACTTTTGGGTGGTGGCCAAAGAAGGCGGCATGTCGCGCGCGGCCGAACGCCTGGGCATGGCGGTGCAAACCATCAGCACCCAGGTGCGCGAGCTGGAGCGCAGCCTGGGCCACCAACTGCTCAAGCCCCAGGGCCGCAACGTGGTGCTGACCCACGCGGGTGAAGCGGCCTTTGCCCAGGCCGAGCAAATTTTCCAACTGGGCGAAAAGCTGCCCGATGTGTTGACCGCCGCCACCGCCGCACCCAAGGTGGCGCTGCGGGTGGGCATTTCAGACGGGCTGCCCAAACTGGCCATTCCCCGGCTGCTGGGCCCGGCCCTGGGGGCCGAGAACCTGCGGCTGGAATGCCACGAAGACGAGTTTGAAGACCTGCTGGCCGACCTGGCTCTGCACCGGCTCGATTTGATTCTGGCCGACCGCCCTGCCCCGCCCAACGGCAACGTGCGCGTGTACAGCCACGCGTTGGGCAGCTCACCCTTGCAGTGGTTTGGCCACGCCAAATGGGCCCAGCCGTGGGCGGCAGCGGCTCTGGCAGACCAACCCGCCCAAGCCTTGGCCACCCTACCCCTGCTGCTGCCCACCACCCACTCGGCCGTGCGCAACCGCCTGAACCAGTGGATGGACAAGCAGCACATACAACCCAACGTGGTCGGTGAATTTGAAGACAGCGCGCTGCTGGCCACGTTTGCGGCCACGGGCATGGGCCTGTTCCCCGCGCCCGAGCTGGTGCGCGACGAACTCACCCAGCGGCTGGGCTTTGTGTGGCTGGGCGCTTGCGAGGGCGTGACCGAGCAGTTTTATTTGATTGGCTCTGAGCGCAAGGTGATGCACCCCTTGGTGAAACAGGTGCTGGAAGCGGGCGTGGTGATTTGAGCCTGCCCGCAGGGTGTGTGGCTCAATCAGAATCGCCGTCGCCGCCCAGCACACCGCCCAACAAGCCTCCGGCAGCAAAGCCCCCCAGCACCGAGCCCTCTTCACGTGAGCCGCCCCGCTGTGGCGCGGCCGCAAAAATGCGCGAGGCCAGGCGCGAAAACGGCAAGCTTTGCAGCCACACGGTACCGGGACCGGTCATTTTGGCCAGGAACAGGCCCTCGCCACCAAACAAAGCCGTTTTGATTTTGCCGACGTACTGAATTTCAAAGCCCACGTTGGGCGTGTAGGCCACCACACAGCCGGTGTCCACCATCAGCGTTTGGCCAGCGGCCAATTCGCGCTTCACCACGGTTCCGCCCGCGTGCACGAAGGCCATGCCCTCGCCTTCCAGCTTTTGCATGATGAAACCCTCGCCGCCGAAAAACCCCACCGAGAGTTTTTGCTGCAAGGCAATGCCCAGGCTCACCCCACGCGCCGCGCACAGAAACGAGTCTTTCTGACAAATGAGGGTGCCGCCCAACTGTTGCAGGTTCATGGGCAAAATTTTGCCCGGGTAAGGCGCGGCAAACGCCACGCGCTGCTTGCCTGAGCCCTGGTTGGTGTACACGGTGGTGAACAGCGACTCACCCGTGACCAGCCGTTTGCCCGCGCTCAGCAGCTTGCCGAAAAAACCACCGCTTTGCTGCGCGCCGTCGCCAAACACGGTGTCCATGGCAATGCCCGCGTCCATGAACATGAGGCTGCCGGCCTCGCCGATGGCGGCCTCGCCGGGGTCAAGCTCCACCTCCACAAACTGCATTTCTGCGCCGCGAATGTCGTAGTCGATCACGTCCATGGCCATGGTGTTGCTCCGTCAAAGTTCAAAAAATGGAAAACCTGCGCACATCCTATTGCAGCAGGGTGAGCTTTTTGCGCACCAGTTGTATGTGGCTGCGCAGGGCATACAACTCGTCGGTGTAGGCCAGTGGCACTTGCATGCGGCCGGCTTTGGCCTCCAATGCGTCCAGCTCGGCCAACAAGGCCCCCACCCGCTCTGGCGAGCCCGCCACGCGAATGCCCGGTGGGGCGGCGCGGTCTTCAATGTCCCGCAGCTCGGCGTACCACCTGAACACGCGCGAGCGGATGCGCAGGGTGTAAATAGGCGGCACCACACGCGACAGTGGCAGCGCCAGGGCCAATATCAAACCCATGGCCAGCCACATGCGCTCCACCAGGTTGGCCAGCCAAAACGGCAAATGGCGCTGCCAAAACGGTGCAGCCCCCGCCAGGGCCCGGTTGGCCTCGGCGGCCAGCGGCAATTCGGTGTGGGCCAGGTTCGGAAACTCGCGGGCCTGGGCAAACCAGCCCGGCTCGCGGTGCAGGGCCACGGCGGTTTGGGCCATGAGTTGCAGCACGGCGGGGTGGGTGTCGGTGTGGGCCAGCAGGCTGGTGGTGGGGGCAATCAGGCGCACGGGCGTGCGCGGCAGGTTGCGGGCCAAATCGGCCACACCTTGCGGCAACACCACCGCCTTCAAATAGGGAAAGCGGCGGGCGTAGGCCTGGCTTTGGGCAAAGTCCATCAGCCGCACACCCGGGGTCAGCAGCAGCATTTGCACCAGCGGCGACTCGGGGGCCGATGCAAACACCAGGGCATCCAACCGGCCCTCCAGAAAGGCCACCGTGGCGGGGGTTTGGTCCAATGCCGATAGCACAAATTCCTTGTCAGACAAGCGGTTGGCGTCCAAAACACTTGAAAACAAGGTGGGCACACCACTGCCGGGCGTGCCCACGTTCACCCGCCAGCCTTTGAGCTGCGTCAGGTGGGCCAGTTGCCGCGCACCGGTGTGTTGCTGGGCTGTGCGCTCGCGGTAGAACAGCCACAGGGGCTCCACAAAAAGGTTGCCCAGCGACACCAGGCTGGCCTGGTCGTCTTCCGTCAGGGGGGCGCTGCCGCCTTGCACAAAGGCCATGTCCACCTCGCCCGACCTTAGCAACGCCAGGTTGTGCAGCGACCCGTCTGTGGGGCGTAGCACCAGCTCAATGCCCTGCGCGGCCAGCGCGCTGGCGTAGCGTTCACCGAACGTGGCGTAGGCGCTTTGGGCGGGGCCGGTGGCCAGCACCACACGCTTGGGCGGGTTGGGGTTGAGCCACCAAAACGCCAGCACCACCAGGCCCACCACCAGCAACACCAGGGGCCCGGCGGACACCAACAGGTCGCGCAGCGTCCACCAAAAGCCGCGCCAGGCGCGGGCGGCCCAGGCCTTGCCGGCGTTGACACGCCCCGGCGCAGGGTGCGGCCCGGTGCTCATGCCAGGGCGGCGTGGGCCAGCGCCATGACGTCGGCAGGGGGCAGGGTTTTCAGGCGGTGGTCGCTCCACACCTGGCGCCATTTGCGTGCGCCCGGGGTGCCGTTGCGCAGGCCCAGCATGTGGCGGGCGATGTGCGACCACGGCGTGCCGTGTTCAGCGGCCTGTCGGGCCATGTAGGCCACCATCGCCTCCTCAACCGCTTCGCGGGTGAGGTCGGGCTGGGCGGCAGGCTCACCCCAAAACCGGTGGTCCCAGTCCGCCATGCACCAGGGGTTGTGGTAAGCCTCGCGCCCCACCATCACGCCATCGACGTGCTGCAACTGGCCTTCGATTTGCTCAAGCGTGGTGATGCCGCCGTTGACCACGATGGTGAGCGCCGGAAAGTCGGTTTTCAGGCGGTGGGCCAGTTCGTAGCGCAGCGGGGGCACTTCGCGGTTTTCTTTGGGGCTGAGGCCTTTGAGCCACGCATTGCGGGCATGCACGGTGAACACCCGGCAACCGGCCTGGGCCACAGTGCCCACAAAGTCGCGCACAAAGTCGTAGCTCTCCACCTTGTCGATGCCAATGCGGTGCTTCACGGTCACGGGCACGTTCACCACATCGAGCATGGCTTTCACGCCGTCGGCCACCAGCTGGGGCTCGGCCATCAAACACGCGCCAAACGCGCCGCGCTGCACGCGTTCGGAAGGGCAGCCGCAATTCAGGTTGATTTCGCCGTAGCCCCATTGCGCACCCAGGCGGGCGGCCTGGGCCAGGTCGGCGGGCTCGCTGCCGCCCAGTTGCAGGGCCACGGGGTGCTCTTCGGCGTTGAACCGCAGGTGGCGCGGCACGTCACCGTGAATCAACGCGCCGGTGGTCACCATCTCGGTGTACAGCAAGGTGCGGCGGGTGATGAGGCGGTGGAAGAAACGGCAGTGTTTGTCGGTCCAATCCATCATCGGCGCAACAGACAAACGCCAGGGGCTGAAAGCAGCGGTGGGAGGGGTGCGGGGAGTGGCAAGCAAAGGCGCGGGCATGGGTGGAATTATCCCCGCCCGGTCTTCCATTGCCGGTCAGGGCCACACACCCAAAACAAAACCCACCCCAGGCAAGCCCGGGGTGGGTTTGAAAACCGGCGCGTGGCGGGCGGCGGGGTGCCGCCCGGCGCGGCATCAGCTCATGTGCAGGCCGCCGTTCACGGCAAACTCGGCGCCGGTGGTGTAACCACCTTCTTCCGAAGCCAGCCAAGCGATGATGGACGCGATTTCGCTGGGCTTGCCCAAGCGCTTCACAGGCACGGTGGCCACGATTTTTTCCAGCACGTCGGGGCGGATGGCGTTCACCATGTCGGTGCCCACGTAGCCGGGGCTGACGGTGTTCACGGTCACGCCTTTGGTGGCCATTTCCTGCGCCAGGGCCATGGAGAAGCCGTGCATACCGGCTTTGGCGGCCGAGTAGTTGGTCTGGCCAGCCTGGCCTTTGGCACCGTTCACCGACGAAATGTTGATGATGCGGCCCCAGCCCTTTTCCACCATGTCTGCCACCACTTGTTTGGTGACGTTGAACATGGAGGTGAGGTTGGTGCTGATCACGGCATCCCAGTCTTCCTTGCTCATTTTCAGGAACATGCGGTCTTTGGTGATACCGGCGTTGTTCACCAACACGTCGATCACGCCGTGTTCGGCCTTGGCTTTTTCAAACGCGGCCACGGTGGACTCCCAATCGCCCACGTTGCCCATGGACGCGTAGAAGGTGTAGCCCAGCGCGGCTTGCTCGTCGATCCACTTTTGCGCATCGCGTGTGGGGCCGCAACCGGCGATGACCTTGAAGCCTTCTTTGTGCAGGCGCTGGCAAATGGCGGTGCCGATGCCACCCATACCGCCGGTGACGTACGCTACTTTTTGGCTCATTTTGGTTCCTTGTCTCTCTCTGGGGGTGATGTCCAGGGGGCCTACACGGCTCCCTGGGGTTTAAAAATACGATAGCTGACTGTCCATACCAGTCAAGCGCCAGAGGCCATTTTTACTTGTAAATCAGCCTCTGCACCTACCAGCACGGGTGTGCCTCAGCGCTCCAGCGCCAGGGCAACGCCCATGCCGCCGCCGATGCACAGCGCGGCCAGGCCCTTCTTGGCATTGCTGCGCTGCATTTCGTGCAGCAGCGTCACCAGAATGCGGCAGCCGGACGCACCGATGGGGTGGCCAATCGCAATGGCGCCACCGTTCACGTTGACCTTGGCGGGGTCGATGTCCAGGGCCTTGTTCACGGCGCAGGCTTGGGCGGCGAAGGCTTCGTTCAGCTCGAACAAGTCCACGTCAGAGGCTTTCCAGCCAGCGCGGGCCAGGGCGCGCTGCGAGGCGGACACAGGGCCCATGCCCATGATCGCGGGGTCGAGGCCGGTGGTGCCGAAGCTGGCGATGCGGGCCAGGGGTGTCAGGCCCAGGGCAGCGGCTTTCTTGGCGGTCATCACCATCACGGCGGCGGCACCGTCGTTGATGCCAGAGGCGTTGCCTGCGGTCACGCTGCCAGCTTTGTCGAACGCGGGGCGCAAACCGGCCAGCGCTTCGGCGTTGGTTTTTTTGTTGATGAATTCGTCGGCGTTGAACACCACAGGGTCGCCCTTGCGCTGGGGAATGACCACATCGGTGATTTCAGCTTTGAATTTGCCCGCTTCTTGCGCGGCAGAGGCTTTTTGCTGACTGCCCAGTGCCAAGGCGTCTTGCATGTCGCGGGTGATGCCATTGGCCTTGGCCACGTTTTCGGCGGTGATGCCCATGTGGTACTGGTTGTAAACATCCCACAGGCCGTCGGTGATCATGGTGTCGATCATTTTCCAATCGCCCATGCGCTGGCCGTCGCGGCTGCCCAGCAGCACGTGGGGAGACGCAGACATGTTTTCCTGGCCACCGGCGATGACAATTTCGCTGTCGCCCCAGGCCACGGACTGGGCGGCCAGCATCACGGCCTTGAGGCCAGAGCCACACACGGCGTTGATGGTGAGCGCTGGGGTTTCTTTGGCCAAACCGGCCTTCATCACGGCCTGGCGTGCGGGGTTTTGGCCCGCGCCAGCGGCCAGCACCTGGCCCATGATGACTTCACCCACCGCGTCGGCAGGCAGGCCACTGCGCTCAAGCAGGCCCTTGATGACGATGCTGCCCAGGTCGGTGGCAGCGGTTTTGGCCAGTGAACCACCGAACTTGCCCACGGCGGTGCGGGTGGCTGAAACGATGACGATGTCTTCCATGGATGTGTCTCCTGTGCAAAAAAAGGGAATGAATGGGGGTCAGGCCTTGGCCTTGACGTAACTGCCGGGCGCTGCTTCCAGTGCCTTGTATTTGCGGCTGCCGTAGGTTTTGGGGGCAGCAATTTGCTTGCCACCGTGGCCTTGCAACCAGGTGGACCAGTCGGTCCACCAGCTGCCGGGAAACTCTTTGGCGCTGGCAATCCAGTCGTTTACGTTGGCCGGGAACTGGTTGGCAGGGCCAATCCAATGGCTGCGTTTGTTTTTGGCGGCGGGGTTGATCACGCCGGCAATGTGGCCCGATGCGCCCATGACAAAACGCTTGGGGCCGCTCAGGTGCTGGGTGCTGGCGTAGGCACCGCCGGGGGGCACGATGTGGTCTTCGCGCGAGCCGTAGATGTAAACAGGCATGTCCAGGTCGCGCAGGTCGATTTTTTGGCCACACACCGTGGTGCCGCCGGGTTTGCACAGGCGGTTTTCCAGGTAGGTGTTGCGCAGATACCAGGCGTAGTAGTGACCAGGCAGGTTGGTGCTGTCGCTGTTCCAGTACAACAGGTCAAACGGTGGGGGGGTTTCGCCCTTCAGGTAGTTGCCCACCACGTAGTTCCACACCAGGTCGTTGGGGCGCAGGAAGCTGAAGGTGGTGGCCAGGTCGCGCCCGGGCATGAGGCCGCCGTTGGCAAACTGCATTTCACGGAACTTGACGAAGGGTTCGTCAATGAACACGTCCAGAATGCCGGTGTCGGTGAAGTCGAGCAGCGTGGTCAGGAAGGTGGCGCTGTGCGCGGGCTTTTCGCCACGGGCTGCCAGCACGGCCAAGCCGCTGGCCAGCATGGTGCCGCCCACGCAGAAACCCAGGGTGTTGAGGGTTTCGGCACCCGTGATTTCCTGGGTGACGCTGATGGCTTTGACAATGGCGTGTTCGATGTAGTCGTCCCAGGTTTTCTGGGCCAACGAATCGTCGGGGTTGCGCCAACTGACCACGAAGGTGCGGTGGCCCTGGGCCACGGCGTAGCGGATCAGCGAGTTCTCGGGCTGCAGGTCAAGGATGTAAAACTTGTTGATGCAAGGCGGCACCAGCAGGAACGGGCGTTCGTACACCTTGGCGGTGAGGGGCTTGTATTCGATGAGCTGGAACAGGTCGTTCTCGAACACGACCGCGCCTTCGGTGGTGGCCACGTTTTTGCCCACCTCAAACACGCTTTCGTCCGTCATGGACACGTGGCCCTGCTTCATGTCGTGCAGCAGGTTTTGCACGCCTTTGGCAATGCTCTCGCCCTTGGTGTCGATGGCTTTTTTCTGGGCTTCTGCGTTGAAGGCCAGGAAGTTGCTGGGCGAACTGGCGTCAATCCACTGCTGCACGGCAAAACGCACGCGGGCACGGGTTTTGGCGTCGCCGTCCACCGCATCGGCCAGGGCCATCAGGGTGCGGGCGTTCACCAGGTACAGCGCGGCTGAAAACGCGGACACGGGGTTGCCAGTCCACGCGTCGTTGGCAAAGCGGCGGTCGCCGGTGGGCTTGGCTTCCATGCCCTGGTTCCACAACGCTGCCACGTCGCGCAGGTATTGCGTTTGGATTTCCAGCGCTTTGGCAGGGTCAATTTTGGGTGCGGCCTGGCCGGGCGTGGCGAGCAAATCGGTCAATTGGCCGAAATTGGCTGCACCGGGCATTTGGGGCATGCCGGGCATTTGACCGGCGGGCATGCCAAACGCGCCAAAGGCAGCAAAGGGGTTGGGCGCACCTGCGGCACCGGGCTGGGCGGTACCGGCCAAGGCCTGTGTCCATCCGTCCAGCATGTTTTTCTGGAACTGCTGTGCAGCCTCCAGCCACTTGGGGTCAAAATTCATGGATGTCTCCTCGGTCAGCAACCCTGACGAACAGGGGCAAATGGTTTTGTGATAGCCACATTGAGTGTGGGCGGGGCACCTTCCAGCACACTGACACTTGGCTGGGCGGCGGGTGTGCCACAAGCAGAAAGAACGACTGACATGTACCTGGTGGCAATGGGGTGGCTTTATGTGGCCGTGATGATGTCTTTGGCGGAAGCCATGCATCCCAACGGCACTGCGTTGGGTGCCATGGTAACTTTTTTGCTTTACGGGTTGTTACCCATAGGGTTGGTCCTGTATGTGATGGGCACGCCACTGCGCCGCAAAGCCCGGCAAGCGACGGATGCGGCGCTTGAAACAGAGGCACGGGCGGCCGGTGCAGCGGCACTGAAGGCACAAAACGCCGCATCAATCCAGCCAGATGCAAGCGGCCATGCGCCCGGTGCTGCCGAGCTGGGCGGCGTCGCGGCGGTGCGAAAACCAGACTGAGGGCTGGCCCACGGTGCACCAGACGGGGCTGCTGTCGTTGCCGTACACACGGTTTATGCCCAACGCGGCCAATTGCAGCCTTGCCAGTGCAGCCAAGTCACAGTGGTGAAACCCTGGTTTGCCCAAAATAGCCTTGAAACACGCCGCCGTTGCGGCGAAGTGCTGGGCGTTGTCCAGAAAGGCCGTGCGCACGTCTGGGCCCACTTCAAACGCCTCTGGCCCTATGCACGGCCCCAGCCAAGCCATGGTGCCGGTTGTGGGCGATTGGGCAGGAATGGAATCAATAGCAAACGGTTCAACATTATCAAGCGATAGAGCACTGAAATGCTTTAAAAATGGTGCCAACATGCCCCCCGTGGCGACATCACCCGCACCGGCCAACCCACGCCAACCCGCGTGCGCAGCGCCCACGGTTTGGCCCGCAGCGTCACACAGCAGCACGGGCAAGCAGTCGGCCACCATCACGGTGCAAGCCAACCGGGTTTGGCGGGTCACGCAGGCGTCCGCCTGTGTGCCGTGCGGCGTGTCAGGCGCCAAGGTCACGCAACGGGCCCCGTGTACCTGCTGCAAAAAAACGGGTTGCGCGCCCAACGCAGCGGCCAAGTGCTGGCGGTTGGCCTGCACGCGGTGGGGCTCGTCACGCACGTGGTCACCGAGGTTGAGGCTGTCGAAGGGTGGCTCGGACGTGCCACCGTGGCGCGTGGTCATCACCGCCTTCACCCGGGCGGGGGCTGGCCAATCGGGCACCCAGGCCTGGGGCAAGGCGGCAAACGGGGACGGCAACGCGTCAACCCTGTGCATCGGGGCAAGCAGAGGGCTGTGTTTCGCTGAACGCATCCAGCTTCATGCAGGCATCGAACACGGCTTGCACACGGGCCAGGCCGTCCATCGGCACATTGAAACGCTGGGCATTGAAAATCTGCGGCACCAGCAGGCAGTCGGCCAGCGTGGGTGCATCACCATGGCAGAACGCACCACCAGGCCCCGTGGACAGCTGTCGCTCAAAGGCTTCCAGACCTTGGCGTACCCAGTGGGCGTACCAGCGGGTTTTGTCGGTGTCGCTGACCCCCATGTCATTGACGAGGTACTTCAGCACACGCAGGTTGTTCAGGGGGTGTATTTCGCACGCGACCGATTGGGCCAATGCCCTCACCCGGGCTCGGCCCAGCGCGTCCGAGGGGAGCAAAGGCGGCTGTGGGTGCACCTCATCCAGGTATTCGATGATGGCCATTGACTGGGTCAAGGATTCGCCGCTGTCGAGCACCAGCAAAGGCACCACGGGGTCGGCCACCAAGCCTGCATAAACGGGTTGCAACTGTTCACCACGCAGCAGGTTCACGGGTATGTGTTCGTAGGTGAGGCCTTTGTAGGCCAGGGCGATGCGCACGCGGTACGACGCTGACGAGCGAAAGTAGTTGTAGAGCTTCATGACCGCCAGCATAAACCGCCATGGCACCCATTTCCAGCCGACTGTGGCGTGCCATGGCACACTCTTTTCACAACCACTTTGCAGGATGCCCCATGTCTGTTTCTGACGTTTATGTGTTGCCCCCGCCTACCACGGTGTCGTTGCCCGTTGTGGGCACCAAGGCACGCTTCCCGATCCACCGCGTGTATTGCGTGGGACGCAATTACGAGGAACACGCAAAGGAGATGGGTTTCACCGGGCGCGAACCCCCGTTTTTTTTCATGAAACCGGCCGATGCCGTGGTACCGGTGGCCGCAGGCACACAAGCCGTGCTGCCCTACCCCACCCTCACACAGAACCTTCACCATGAAATCGAGCTGGTGGTGGCCATCGGCGTGGGGGGCGCGGGTATCAAAGCAGAAGACGCGCTGAAGCATGTGTTTGGTTACGCGGTGGGGCTGGACATGACGCGCCGTGACCTGCAAAACGACATGAAGAAGCAAGGCCGCCCCTGGTGCATAGGCAAGGCGTTTGAGGCTTCCGGCCCCGTGGGAGCCATCACACCTTGCGCAGACGCACCTCTGGTGCACCAGGCCGCCATCCAGCTGGAGGTGAATGGACAAACGCGCCAGAGCAGCCACATCCACCGCCTGATCTGGAGCGTGGCGGAAACCATCGAACACCTGTCAGCTGCCTGGACCCTGCAACCAGGCGATTTGATTTTCACAGGCACACCCGAAGGTGTGGGTGCCGTGGTGCGTGGCGATGTGCTGCGGGGCAGCGTCGAAGGCTTGGAAGCCTTGCACGTGCAAATGGGCTGAAGCTGGTACGCCATGTCTTCAACCCAAACCCCTCATCACACACACCGCCCTCCCCTTCGGCATTGCCGCGCATGCGGTACAGCCGTGGTGCACCGCGTGCCAGACGACGGCGACACCCGCACCCGCGCCGTGTGCCCGGCCTGCCACACCATCCATTACGAAAACCCCCTCAATGTGGTGGGCACCGTGCCGTTTTGGGGGGAAAGTGGCGAAAAGGTGTTGCTGTGCAAACGCAACATCGAACCCCGCAAAGGGTTTTGGACGCTCCCCGCCGGGTTCATGGAACTGGGTGAGAGCACAGCGGAAGGTGCGGCCAGGGAAACCGACGAGGAAGCCGGCGCCCACATCCAGCTGCTGGGTTTGTTCACCGTCATGAACGTCACACGGGTGAGCCAAGTGCACCTGTATTACCGGGCGCGATTGCTGAGCGACACCTTTGCCCCTGGCCACGAAACCATGGAGGCCCGTTTGTTTGAAGAACAAGACATCCCGTGGGATGCACTGGCGTTCAAAACCGTGCGGACCACCCTGGAAGCCTATTTCGATGACCGCCGCAAAGGCAGTTTCGGCATTCACACCATCGACATTGCTTGACCAAGCACACCGGGGGACAAAATCTCCCGGTCGTGAAAACAGATGCAAAGGGGTTGAGAAAAAACAAAAGCCCGGACACTTTCGTGTCCGGGCTTTGAATAAATGGTCGGCGTGGCGGGATTCGAACTCGCTACCCCTTGCACCCCATGCAAGTTTTGGAGATTCCGGCCAGCGCCAGCCGAATCCAGACCTCAAGAAATTCTCCATATGAATCATTGACTTATAAGTCAACAGGGAGAAACATCGTCCAAAGAACTCCAGCCAGATACACTCAGAGCCAGCCCAAGCGGTGTGGGTAACGGTGTGGGGAAAAACTGGAGAGTGGAATGGCACTGATCACGGAACTGGAATTGAAGGCACTCAAAGCGAGTGACCATGGACGCCGCTTGACCATGGGCCGCTCGCTTTATGGCGGGGTGAGTGTGGGCTCCAATGGCACCGTGAGCGTGCATGTTTCGTGGCGGTACAAAGTTGGCGGCAAGGTGCGGGAAAAGCCAATCGGCACCTGGAAGGCAAAGGACGGCATGAGCCTGAAAGCCATATTCGCGGAACGTGAGCGGCTGGCGGTGGCTCTGCGCGACGGCACCGACCCCGTGGCCCAACGTGAAGCCGAGCGCGAGGCAAAAGCAAAGCAAACAGAGATTGACCGCATCAAAGCCGAGGCTGACCACCAACAGGCCTTGTTGGAGCAGCAGCAGCGGCTGGAAGTGATCGCGGCACAGCAAGCGCGCCAGACAGTGCGTAACCTGTTTGCCTTGTGGCACCGCCTGGAGCTTGCAAGGCGCGACGATGGGGGCGCAGAAACCCTGCGCTCTTTCACTGCCGACGTGTTTCCACTGCTAGGTGACATGGCCGCCGAGGATGTGAAGAAGGCCCACATTCGGCAAGTGCTGGACAGCATCCAAGCCCGCGCCACCCCGGGCAAACCCATGGTGCGCACCCAAAAGAAAACACTGTCAGACCTGCGGCAGATGTTCGCCTTTGCCCTTGACCGCGACCTGCTGGAAGCCGACCCCACCGCCAGCGTGAAGAAAAAGGCGTTGGGCAAGGACGTGGAGCGAGAACGGCATTTCAGCGAAGCGGAGCTGATCGAGTTTTTCCAAAAGCTACCCGCGTCGGGTTTGGCTGAAACCTCACAGCTTGCGTTGCTGATTCAGCTTTCCACGGTGGCCCGCATTGGCGAAGTGCTGGGCGCGCGCTGGGCTGATGTTGACCTGGAGCGCAGAACATGGCGACTGCCCGACACCAAGAACGGCAAAGACCACACCGTGACCCTGAGCGACTACGCTGCCCGCCAGTTCGAGCAATTGCACCAAGCCACCGGCCTGACCCCTTGGTGTTTCCCGGCCAGCCGAATAGACGGGCCTGTGTGTGAAAAGACCGTCACCAAACAGGTGGCAGACCGCCAGCGCCCTGACGCCAGCCCAATGAGCGGGCGCACCAAGCAAACCACGGCGCTGGTGATCGGTGAAAAGTGGACACCCCACGACCTGCGGCGCACTGGGGCCACCCACATGGCAAAGCTGGGGGTATTGGATGGCGTGATCGAAAAGTGCCTGAACCACACCGATGAGAACAAGGTGCGGCGCATCTACAACCGCGAGCAGTACGCACAGCCCATGCGCGATGCGTGGCACCTGCTGGGTGAACGGCTGGCGCTGTTTCAGGCACAAGCCGAGGGCAAGGCCACCAACGTGGTGACGCTGCGGGCGGCGTGAACCGATGACGCAACACCGAGACAGACCGTGAAGCTATTGCCGATTTGCCGGGGCGCATTGCGCTGTTTGAGGGGCTAAGGTGGCCTGACGTACCGTCCACCGTTCAAGACGAGCGCGGCGTGAAAATCCGTCTCAACACTTCAATGAACGCCCCCCAACACACACCACTGCGCGCACTGGAACAAACCACCAAAGGCTGATGCGGTTTGACCGCCAAAACCTCCACAAAACCGCGCCACAATGCACGCAGCGAAGTCCAGAGGTGTGCCAATGGACGAAGCTGAAAAGGCGAGAGCCACCAGACCAGCCCAGCAAGGCTGAAAAGGTAGCTCTCAGGTTTGCACCAGTTACCCAGTGCGTTGCAGTTTGGACGACTTGCGACACAAATTAAACCACGACACGATAGGGTGGCCTATCTGTCTTTATGTCCAGCAGTGGCTAAAGGCGTGCAAAAGCGCCTTTAACTCATACGCTGGCTGTGGCGGGTTCCTGGTGCGTTTGATTGACGACACCACAAAGGAAAAGCCACATGGCCACACCCTCCCCCACCCTCCCCACCGTCGGGGAATTTCTCGACAAGCTGCCCACCGTCCTGGCACGTACAGGGTACAGCCGCAGTCGTTGGTACCAAGGCATTCAAACGGGTGAATTCCCCAAGCCCGTCAAGCTGGGTGCTCGCGCTGTGGCCTGGAAGCGTAGCGAGATCGACCGCCTGATCGAATCCCTGCAAACCGCCTGAGGTGAACCACCATGGAACACCAACAGCACGGTGCTATGCCGGGGACAACTGCGCCCAAAAACTCCCCCATCCTCTACGAACACCCTGATGGTTACACCGTTGGTTACACCGACAACCGCCTGTTCGTCGTTGATGACAACGGACTTGAGGTGCGCATACCGATTGGCCCCCGTGGCTTGATCGAGCTGGGCCTGAAGATGATGGCCGTGGGCACAACCACAGAAGCCCTGGCGGCGCTCAAGCTGGCAGCAGCGCAGAGCGCGGGAGGCACCCACTGATGGCCCCCCAAAAACAAACCCCCACCAGCGGGCAAACACTGGCAGGGGCAACAGGCTTTCAACAGTCAAAACCTATTCTATCGCCCGCCTGCAAAGCGCGAACAGCTACGGTTTTCGCCAACGACATGGACACACCAACCGGCCAGCGTGCCGACAAGGCATTCACCACCCTGGCGGCGCAGCTTGCACTGCAAGGCCACACCCTGACCCGCAGCAACCCCAACGACGGCCCGGTGCGGTACTACGCCAGCCGCTGGGGCATGGTGCGCCAACTGCCCGACTTGGACGCTGTGGGCGCATTCGCCCGCATGGTGGGAGGTGCCCAATGAGCTTCAACCGCGACGCACTGCCAGAACCCGTGGGCTACTTTGAAGGTGTGGGCCTGACCCTGCGAGGCCCTGGCAAGTGGAAAACCACCCGCTGCGAGTTCCACGGAGGCAGCGATTCAATGCGCGTGAACACGACAAGCGGGGCATGGGTGTGCATGGCCTGTGGGGCAAAGGGCGGCGACGTGCTGAGCTACGAAATGCAACTGACCGGCGCGGAGTTCGTGGAGGCGGCAAAGGCCCTGGGAGCGTGGATTGACGATGGCCGCGAACCCGCCAGCACCAAGCCCACCAGCTTGCCACCCAGAGCCGCATTGGGGGCCCTGGCGTTTGAGGCAACGCTCATTGCTGTTGCCGCTGGAAACGTGGCGCAAGGGCTGGCGCTGGATGCCGCCGACCTGAGCCGCGTCATGGTGGCCGCTGGCCGAATCCAAGGCATCGCCGGGGAGTACGCCGCATGATGGACATGACCGAATACCGCGAGCGCATGGCCGCGTTTGATGCCGAGCTGGGCATCGTGGCCCCACCAGCCGAGACGCGCTCCAAACTGGTTACCAAGCGGGTTTCCACGAACAACGGCCAAAAGTTGCCAGCCGGTTGCCTGCCACCCACTTTCCCCGCCTTGGAGGATGACGGCGCGGACGATGACAGCACATGGCCCACTCCGCTACCGCTGCCCGATGGCCTGCCTCCCGTGCAAACCTTCGACCCCGAGCTGTTGCCGCTGGCGTTGCAAGGCTGGGTGGCGGACATTGCCCACCGGATGCAATGCCCGCCTGACTTTGTGGCCGTGGCCGCTGTCGCCGCCCTGTCTGGCTTGATTGGGGCGCGTGCTGTCATTGCCCCAAAGCAGTACGACGACTGGCGCGTGGTGCCCAACCTGTGGGGCCTGATCGTGGGCAAACCCGGCGTGATGAAGTCGCCCGCACTGGGGCAGGCACTGGCCCCCCTTCACCGGCTGGAAGCCAACGAACGCGAGGCGGTGGGCGTGGCGCGTGAAAGCTGGGCGCTCGACCTCAAGGTGGCGGAAATGGCCGCCGAGGCGAACGAGAAGCGGGCCAAGGCATTGGCAGCGAAAGACCCTGCCGGTGCGCGTGCATTGCTGGAGTCGGCAGCCGTCCACACACCAGAGCCCACCGTACGACGGTATGTGGTCAACGACGCCACTGTGGAGAAGCTGGCCGAGCTGCTGACCGTCAACCCATGGGGCTTGCTGGTGTTCCGCGACGAGCTCCACGGCCTGTTGTCGAGCATGGACAGAGCGGGGCAAGAGGGGTCACGCGGTTTCTACCTGACGGGCTACGACGGCAACCAGGGCCACGCGGTTGACCGCATCGGGCGCGGTGAATCCTATGTGCCGCGTGTGTGCCTGGCCATGCTGGGTGGGATGCAACCCGGCAAGCTGCAAGCCTATGTCCGTGAGGCCGTGACCGGAGGGGCGGGCGACGACGGGCTGCTGCAACGCTTTGGGCTGGCTGTCTGGCCCGACGTGAGAGCGGAATTCCAAAAGGTTGACCAGTGGCCGGACACGCACGCCAAACAGACCGCATGGGCCGTGTTCGAGCGGCTGGAGACCTTGACCCCAGGCAGTGACGACGAACCCGTGGAGTGGCGCTTCACACCAGAGGCACAGGTGTTGTTTTGGGAGTGGGCGCTCCCCTTTGAGACAGAGATTCGCGGCGACGAGCTGCACCCCGCCCTGATCTCCCACCTGAGCAAGTACCGCAAGCTGGTGCCCGCACTGGCCTTGATCTTTGCACTGGTGGACACCCCCGACAGCGGCGGCGCTGTGGGCGTGCCTGAGCTGATTCGTGCGCTGGCATGGGCCGAATACCTACGCACCCATGCCGAGCGCATTTACAGCGCGGCCACGACACCGGAAACCACGGGGGCAGCCACCCTGCTGAAGAAGATTCAAGCGGGCAAGCTGGCCGATGCAGACGGCGTGCTGCTGGATGCCTTCGCCCCCCGTGATGTGGCCGTGAAGCACTGGGCGGGCTTGTCCACGCCAGATGCAGTGCGCAAAGCGGGTGATGTGCTGGTGGATTTTGGCTGGCTGGTGAAAAAGATGCGCCCATCGACCAGCGGGCGGGCAAGCGAGCTGTTTCTGGTCAACCCTGCTGCAATGAAAGGGGTGCCCCAATGAGCTACCTCGAACGTCTGAAAAATCTCAAGAGCGCCGGAAGCCACGCTACGAACGCTACAAAAACCCCATTCGTAGCGTTTGTAGCCCCCCTGCTGGCCCCTTTTGAAAATTCAAAGAGGGACTTGAGGGGGCTTGATGCCCTGGCAGCGAACGATGACGGCCCCCAACTGTCGCAACTGTCGCGGCCCCAAACATCGGCCAGCAACGACCCGCCACCAGCGCCAGCGCCGGTAGAGCCTCCCGACTGGGCGGCGCTGGACAAGGCGTACATGGCCCACCACCTGAGCTGCCCCGCCTGCATTGCGGCTGGCAAGGGCTACGGCCTGCGGTGTGGCGCTGGGCGTGCGCTTTGGGGCAGCTACGACGCGGTGGACATGCCGCCACCCGTGCGGGCGCAACCAGCATCAGCCGCACCCAAGCCGGTGGCGACCGGCAGCCCACCAGTGGCAGAGCCCACCGAACAGGAGGCCGAGCGAACATCCAAGCGGCTGGCGCTGTTTGCCGCCCGTGGCGTGAAAGGTGACGAAGCGCAAGCCCTGGCCCAACGTCTGCTGATGCGCGACCGTGAGGGCGACCGCCGGGGGGTGTGCGCTGAATGCCGCCAACTGGGGGGAACCGGGCCGGGGCGCTGGAGATGCGGCGATAACGCCCACCCCAACATCAACGAGCTGGCCGGGGCATGGGTGGGCGCTGCATTCGTTCACGTTCGCCTGCACCGCTGCAACAGTCTGGAGAAAGCGACATGACCACCAGAAAAGCCAAGACCCCCGCCACCAAGGCCCGAAACCCAGATGCCTTTCGCCTGACTGCCGCAACACCGGAGGAGCAAACCCGCAAAGGGGCGGAGCTGTCCACCAGTGGCGGCGTGAATGCCATGCTGGTGCGGGCGTACCTGCCCATCGATGGCATTGGAGCGGCAGACATTCACGAAGCCATGGCGAGGCAATCTGAGGGCCTGCAATCCGATGGCGACCGCATCCACCAAGCCGAGGCCATGCTGTTGAACCAAGCCGCTGCACTTCAGGCCATGTTCATTGATCTGGCCAGCCGGGCCAAACTCCAAAACAACCGGGAGTGGTTACAGACCATGACCGGGCTGGCACTTAGGGCGCAGACCAATTGCACGCAAACGCTGAAGACGTTGGGTGAGCTGCGAAACCCCCGACAAGCCGTGTTTGCCAAACAGGCCAACATCGCCCACGGCCATCAGCAAGTGAACAACGAACAACAGGTAGCGACCAGTCAAGGGAGCCGCACGGGTGCACATGAATGCCCGGCTGAGCAAAACCAACTATTGGAGCAAGACCATGGCAAATGGCTGGACACCGGAGCGACGGGTACGACAGGCCGCACAGATTCGCACCTGGAAGCCGTGGGCACAGTCCACCGGGCCAACAACACCTGAAGGCAAGGCCACCACCAAGCGCAACGCCTTCAAGGGTGGATTCAGGCCACAGCTGCGGGCATTGGCGAAGCGCACGAACGAGCTGATTCGGGAGATGAAAGCCGTGGGTGACTGGCCGCCAGCCTGATGCGTGTGAAACAGGGGCTGTAACAGCTTTGCGGCATATATGCGATCGGGGGTGGGTGCTCCCCACGAAATGACCCGCAGCCTGGCGGTCGCCCGCCACCGCCGCACACCCAGCCCCCGCCGCCGCGCAGCCAGCACCTGGCCAGACGGCCACCCCCACGCAAGCGCCGCTGCTGTGACCGCACACCAAGGGCAGTGGTCAATGCCGTACTGACCGCCGCAAGCAGGGCGGGCATGACCCATTGGCAGATTGCAGAAACCCGATTGGCCCGCGTAACGACCAGAGAGCGGTTCACCGTGGCTCAGGAGGTGTGCAGCTACCTGACCGGCCCGCAATTCGCGCAGGCGCTGGCTGAGGCTGGCTTTGACGACCATCAGGCCTGACGCTCCACGCCACGCACCGGCGGCCAAGGTTACGGGCATGGTTACCAGCTTGGTTTCCAAGAAAACGCCCCTTCCCAGCATCGAAAAACCCGCTGCCTGTTGGTTTTGACGGCGAGGGCAAGCCGCTTCTCAAGCCTTTGTGAGCCCAACGGTTGGTTGCGATACCCCAGCGATTGGTTGCAGTCCTGGATAAGCGATACGACACCCAACTGAAAGGCCTGAACCATCTCGTATTTCAAATGTGGGATGGTGCCCACCGGTCTGCACTGGGCCACGCCATACCCAGCGAAGCGACCAATGCAGGAAATCCTGTAACGGTCATCACGGCTGGCGCTGTTGGCCGAAAATGCCACCATGGAACCATCCACCCCACCCCTGCCTTGGTCAAGGCTCAACCTGACCACACCCTTGCCGGTGGCAGAGCTGCACAATGACGAGCTGGAGCTGCTGGTGGGAAGCCGGGCCCTGTTGGCGAGCGGGCAGCCACCTGACGTTCAGGCCCAAGTGAACGAGCGCATCAGGCAAGCGTGGGCAGAGCTGAACCACCGGGGTGTGCACCAGGTGCCCGTGACGCACTGGAACTTTGGCAGGGCGAACGAGAAGCCCCTCGACCAGAGCCTGTCCGACGAACACTGGTACAAGCGACCCATGCCCGTGGTGGCCGCAACTCAGAGCCGGTGGTGGCGGTTGGTGGCGTTTCTCAGGCGGGAATGCCGCTGGTGCAGAAGGTGGACAGCAACGTGAACAAAAAGCCGCTGAAAGAAATGACGCTGGAGGAGCTGATGGACAGTCTGCCGCTGCCTCCGTGGGACGTGAACGATTCGGACCCGTTGATGCGCAAGGCCGCCCGGTTGTCTTTTTCCATGGAACACGAGGCGACATCAGCCAATTTGATGTTGGACATCCCAACCGAAAAGATACCGGCTGGCTCGGTCGGGGCATCTACGAGACCAGCGACCCTGACATAGCCAGCCGGTCAAGCCGTTAGCCCACACACAGGCCATGCGCAGTCACCCCGCAAGTGCGTGCAGGTGCCACCCGCATGCAGCAGGTGCACGAACCGTGAACGACCGTTGACGCTTCGTTGACGAACCCAGAGAGAAGCCACCGGCAACCCAGCCGGAACCCATGGGTTTTCAACCACCTGGCATTCCCAGCTTGACGCGCCCCCCGCCGCCCGTGGCAGAATCGCGCCAAGCCGAAAGGCCCGGTGCTATCCACACCACAAACAAGCGGTCGCAGCCCCCACCGAGAAGCGGGGTTTTGTCACGCCCAAAATTTACGGGGCTGGTATGCCTTGCGCTGCCTGCCCTGAAGGTTATGGGGCTGGGAGCGCATACCCGCGAGGATTGCGGCACAACTTGTTTTGTGTGGATATACCCAGCTCCACCCGATGCTCTATCCAAGCAGCGAGTGGTTTTCAAGTTCAACAAGGAACTGAACCATGACAGCCGTCACCCTGGCCAGCCGCCGCGCTGCGCCCATTTCCCCGCAAAAGCGGGTATTCACCCCCACCACCAACCCCACCACCCAGGCCAACGAGCTGCACCTGATTCAGTTGCACGCCCAAGCCTGCACCAGCCTGCGCGAGGCCCTGCGCCAGTTGCAGGCCCCCACCGCCACTGATGGCACCAACACATGGGCCAAGGCCACCGCGCGCGCCACCCGCGGCCTGAGTGCCTTGAAGCAGGCGTGCGCACTGTCCAACCGTGTGGAAGGCTGAGCCATGACACCCATTCCCAGCAACGACCCAATCCTGCCCGTGGTGCACTTCACCGAGACGGTGCGCGGCGCTGTGGCCCGTGTGCGCAACGTCGCCCGAGCCGTGGGGCCAGAGCACGCCGATGACCTGTTGATTGCGGAGGCCATGCTTCACCGACTGGACGGCGTGAGAAACGAGGTGGCCCTGTTTTCAGCCGCTTTGCGTGGGCAACTGTCCAGGGGCGAGATTGGACGGGCCGAAGCCACCGCAAACGAACTGAGGGATTACCTCGGGCACTGGGACACCCCACACATGCTGACGGTTCGGAGGGCTCAGGCATGACCAACGCGCAAGCCAGCACCAGCGGCACGACATACGCCCTGATGGTCGAGGGTGACAGCATGGTCAGCACCGCCGGCACACACAGCTTCCCACCCGGTACCGTGCTCATCGTTGACCCGGAGCGGGCACCCAACGCGGGCGACTTCGTGATTGCCAACGACGTGGTGACGCAGCAGGCGATGTTCAAGCAGTTGACCACCGACGGCTCGCGCTGGTACCTCAGGTCACTGAACCCAGCCTATGCGCCCATCGAGATTGACGACCCTGCGCAGCGCGTAATTGGCCGGGTGATTGAGGCACGGCCACCAAGCGTGAACCTTGAGTTCGACCGTGAACCAACACACACGGTTGCCATGCGATGACTGACGCGGTTCATTGCCGCTGACCAAGCCACCAGCGCCGCCTGAAAAGTAAGGAGACGGTCACCCCCACCAGACCCGGCCACTGTGCCGGGTTTTTGTTTGTGGGTGGGGCTGATCACGGCCAAGCAAACAGCAGCGGTGTGGGTAACGGTGTGGGGAAAAACAAAGCCGGGAGCCAGAAAGAAGAAAGGACTTAGCCCCTTTCGAAGCTAAGTCCTTGATTCATATGGTCGGCGTGGCGGGATTCGAACTCGCGACCCCTTGCACCCCATGCAAGTGCGCTACCAGGCTGCGCTACACGCCGACAAGCCTCAAATTATAGCGTCAAATTCTGCTTTTTCTAAACCAACGCTCAGAAGATTGCGAATCTCAAGCAATTCTTGCCTCACGAGTGCCGAATTCAACAGCGGCACAGGCAAGCCTGAGGCTGACGAGGCACTGTCGGGGGTCACCAAGGCGTCGGGCACTTGCTCTCCAAGCGAGTCAAGCGCTTTGACGTGAAGTCCCAGCTCTTGCAAGCGGTTACGGGCGCCACTGATCGTGAAACCCTGCTCGTACAACAACTCGCGAATACGTCGAATCATCAGCACTTCGTGGTGCTGGTAATAACGGCGATTACCACGGCGCTTCATCGGCCGAAGTTGGCTGAACTCTTGCTCCCAATACCTGAGCACATGGGGCTTGACCCCGCACAGCTCGCCCACCTCACCGATGGTGAAATAGCGCTTGACGGGAATGGCGGGCAACTCTGTTTCCATGGCTCTCAATGCGTTGGCAACGAGTTTCGAATTTACGCCATGCATCGGACCGGCGCAAACCTCAGCAACGTTGGAAAAAGAAACTGTTGCGGTCCACCCCACCGACGTGCCAACTCGTTGGCACACCAAGCGCAAACGGATCAGGCAGACGCTTGCACCTGCTCCTTCAGCTTCGGACTGGCGTGAAAGGTCACGACACGGCGGGCATCGATGGAAACAGGCTCACCGGTCCTGGGGTTGCGCCCCGGCCGGGATGCTTTTGTTCTGATGTGGAAATTGCCAAAACCCGAAATTTTCACATCGGCACCCTCGACCAAGGCATCCGCGATCAAGTCAAAAAACGCTTCGATCATGTCTTTCGACTCGCGTTTGTTCAACCCGATGTGCTCGAACAGCAAATCGGCCAAATGGGCCTTGGTCAAGGCCGGGGTTTCCAAACTTTCAATGGAAAATTCCATGGCAGGTCCGATCCATCAGGCGCGCTGCCGCGCACCCAGCACATCACCCATGCGCTGGACCACGGCACCCACCGCCGATTCAATTTCTTGCTCGGTCAACACGGCATCGTCTCGTTTCAACACCAAACGGATGGCCAGACTTTTTTCAGCGACGTGCGTGCCCGCTTGCGTTTTGGGTCGGTACACGTCAAACAACGTGGCTCCACGAAGCAGGGGCTGAATGGGGGTTGCGTCGATACACGCCATCAACTGGGCGTGGGTCACCGAATCGGCCACCCACATGGAAATGTCACGCTCCACCGCCTGGATTTTGCTGAACGGCTCGAACGCAGGCACCACCCGCGCCAACACCGCATCCAGCTCCAACTCAAAAAGCACAGGGGCCGATGCAAAACCCCAGGATTGGCTCCATTTGGGGTGCAACTCACCCAAGTAACCCACAACAGCCCCAGCCAAGCTGACGCTGGCGCAACGGCCTGGGTGAAAAGCGGGGTGATCTGCCACCGCAAACACAGGGGTGGCCGGGGCCAGCAACTGCTGCACATGTCCTTTGATGTCAAAAAAATCAAAGCCCGGCTTTTTGCCTTCCCAAGTCACACCGTCTTTGACACCCACCGCAAGACCGGCCACCCGCATGGGTTGATGAAAACCCTTGACTGTCGTGTCCGAATCTTGAACCGATGCATCGCGGTGAAAAACGCGCCCAAGCTCAAATGCACAGACCCTGTCTGCTTTGCGGTCAAGGTTGAATTTGGCAACGTTCAGCAGAGAGCCCAGCAACGTCGAACGCATGACGCTCATTTGACTGGCGATGGGGTTGAGCAATTCAATCGGCGCCGTATTGCCCGCCAGTTGGGTTTCCCACGCCCGCTCAACGAAACTGAAATTGATGGTTTCTTGGTAACCCAATGCCGCCAACAAGCGGCGCACGGCATACGGTCCACGGGTGTTTTCCGCATCCAGCTTGGCTGTGATGGGGGCACAAGGCGGTGTTGCAGGGAGGTTGTCGTACCCCACCACGCGCGCGACTTCTTCGATGAGGTCTTCCTCAATCTGAATGTCAAAGCGGTAGGAAGGCGGGGCAATCGTCAACAGGCCCGGCGCTTCGGTCACCTGAAGCCCCAAACCCGCCAAGGCATCGGCGCATTGAGACTGCGTCAGTGGCATACCAATCACCTTGATCGCTCGATCAACACGCAGGGTGACAGGCTTCTGCACCGGCATGTTGGGCTGCACATCGGTCACGGGCCCCACCGAGCCGCCACAGATGTCCAAAATCAAACGCGTGATGTGCTCGATATGCTCAACAGTGCCACTCGGATCCACACCGCGCTCAAAACGGTGCCCTGCATCGGTGGAAAAGTTGTAACGCCGGGAACGACCTGCGACGGCTTTGGGCCACCAGAAGGCAGCTTCCACATAGATATTGTGTGTGGCGTCAGACACCGCCGTGGCATCTCCGCCCATGATGCCAGCCAATGACTCCACTTGGGCCTCATCAGCAATCACCCCTACTTGGGCGTCCAACTCGACGGTGGTGCCATTGAGCAACTTGAGCTGCTCACCGGCTTTTGCCCATCGCACCGACAGGGCGCCGCGAATGCGATCGAAATCAAAAATATGGGTGGGACGACCCAACTCGAACATCACGTAGTTGGAGATGTCAACCAACACACTCACGCTGCGTTGACCGCAACGCTCAAGCCGATCAACCATCCACTTGGGGGTTGTGACTTGGCTGTTGATGCCGCGAATGATGCGGCCAGAAAACCGCCCGCACAAATCGGGCGCATCCACGACAACAGGCAGTGTGTCTTGATGCGTGGGCTCAATTTGCGGGAACTCCAGCGTTTTCAACGGTGACCCGGTGAGTGCAGCCAATTCCCGTGCGACGCCGTACACACTCAAGCAATGTGCCAAGTTAGGGGTCAGTTTGAGGGTAAAAAGTGTGTCGTCCAGACCCAAATGATCTCGGATTGAAAGCCCGACGGATGCATCTGGGGCCAATTCAAGCAGCCCGTCCTGATCGCTCCTGACACCCAACTCGTTGGCAGAGCACAGCATGCCCTGGCTCTCCACGCCCCTCAGTTTGCCGAGCTTGATTTGAAAGGGCTTGCCGTCTGTACCTGGCGGCAGCTGAGCGCCCACCAGGGCGCAAGGAACACGGATACCCACCCTGGCATTGGGAGCTCCGCACACGATGGTCAGCGGGGTTGATTCACCCGTGTTAACCGAACAAACCCGCAGGCGATCGGCATTGGGATGTGGGGCCACTTCCAAGATTTCTGCAACCACCACACCACTGAAAGGCGGGGCAACAGGCTCCATGGACTCGACTTCCAAACCAGCCATGGTCAGCGTATCGGCCAGTTGCAAAGTTGACAGTGGTGGGTTGCAAAACTCGCGCAACCAAGATTCAGGAAATTGCATGGTGTGTCAAGCGTGGTTGTTATTGGAATTGGCTCAGAAATCGCATGTCCCCATCGAAGAACAACCGCAAATCGTTGACGCAGTACCTGAGCATGGTGAGTCGATCTGGCCCCATGCCAAACGCAAAACCTATGTATTTTTCAGGATCCAGGCCCATGTTTCTCACCACGTTGGGGTGCACCTGACCCGAACCGGCAACTTCCAACCAACGCCCGGCCAACGGACCGTTTTGGAACTGAATATCCACCTCTGCACTGGGTTCAGTAAAGGGGAAAAAACTGGGACGGAAACGCAACACCAAATCCGCGCTTTCAAAGAAAGTGCGGCAAAAGTCCGTGAACACGACCTTCAGATCTTTGAAGCTGACCGCTTCACCGATCCAAAGACCTTCGCATTGGTGAAACATGGGCGAATGCGTGGCATCGCTGTCAACACGGTAGGTTCGGCCCGGCGCAATCACTCGAATTTCAGGCATACCCATGCCAGCATCCAAACTGGTGCGAAAACGCTTGACGTGTTGCACCGCGTGCCGAATTTGCATCGGACTGGTGTGGGTGCGGAGAAGCAATGGCGCCTGTGGTGTCCCACCTTGCACATAAAACGTGTCGTGCATGGACCGGGCTGGGTGGTCCTCGGGCGTGTTCAGCGCTGTGAAATTGAACCAATCAGTCTCAATTTCTGGCCCCTGCGCCACTTCAAATCCCATCGATTTGAAAATGCCCTCAATCCGCTCCAGGGTCAACGACACAGGGTGCAAGCCACCCCCAGGCTGACAGCGGCCAGGCAAAGTAACGTCCAACGCCTCAGCCTTCAGCTGGGCATCCAACTCTGCATCGGCCAATGCCTGACGTCGATGCCCCAAGGCGGCTTCAATAGCCTGCTTGGCTTGGTTGATTGCCGCACCCCGGGACTTTTTCTCTTCAACTGAAAGGGCCGCCAAACCCTTCATCAGCTCCGTGATTTTTCCAGCCTTACCCAAAAAAAGGGCTTTTGCGTTTTCCAAATCAGCGGGAGTTCCCGCCTCCCCGAATTGCGCTTGCGCGGCAACCACCAATGCGTCCAGCTCGTTCATAGGATCTCTGTCAATGAAAAAGGGCCAGCGCTTGTTAAGCCCCAGCCCTTGTTTCAGGTGTATGGCCTGCGGTTTTGACAACCGCAGAGTTGCAAACCGCTGTCAGGCAGCGGCGAGTTTGGCCTTGACCTGTTCAACAATGCTCGCAAATGCAGCTTTGTCGTGCACAGCCAAATCAGCCAGCACCTTGCGGTCGATTTCAATCGCAGCCTTTTTCAAGCCGTTGGCAAACTGGCTGTAGGTCAGGCCAAGTTCACGAGCACCGGCGTTGATACGCGCGATCCACAGCTGACGGAACACGCGCTTGCGGTTGCGCCGGTCACGGTAAGCATACTGACCTGCTTTCATCACCGCCTGTTTGGCGATGCGGAAAACATTACCGCGGCGACCGCGGAAACCTTTGGCAAGGGCGAGAACTTTTTTGTGGCGGGCGCGAGCCGTTACACCACGTTTGACGCGAGGCATGAATTACTCCTTGTTCGTCGTTGATCAAATACCCATGCCGGGCAACATTTGCGCCATGTGACCCATATTGGTCTCATGCACTGCAACTGCACCGCGCAAATGGCGTTTGTTTTTGGTGGTTTTCTTGGTCAAAATGTGGCGCTTGAAAGCTTGACCACGTTTGACGGTGCCACCAGGACGAACGCGGAAGCGTTTCTTCGCACCGCTCTTGGTCTTCATTTTGGGCATTGAATGCTCCTTCTGGTTTGTGCTCGTGAGGCGCTGCGAACCTGACGCAGACTTGTTGGCCCCGAGCCACTTTTTTTGTGGGAAAACCCACAATGCCGAAGGCTCTCGCCATCGGCACCCACGCAACAAGTGACCGACCTGTTGCGAAGTTTGTCAGCCAGCAGCAACCGGCGTTGAAACACCGTCTGCTGGCTTGGCGACCACACCTGGCTTTTTTCTGCCCGGAGCGATCATCATGATCATTTGCCGTCCCTCCAGCTTGGGGAACTGCTCCACCACAATCAAGTCCGCCAACTCATCGCGGATGCGCTGCAACAAGGCCAGCCCGATCTCTTGGTGAGTGATTTCACGCCCACGAAAGCGGAGTGTGATTTTGCACTTATCACCATCGCCGAGAAACCGGCGGATGTTACGCATCTTGATGTTGTAGTCGCCGTCGTCGGTGCCGGGGCGAAACTTGACTTCTTTGATTTCGATAACCGTCTGCTTGGCCTTGGCCTCTGCCGCCTTTTTCTGCTCTTGGTATTTGAACTTGCCGTAGTCCATCAACCGGCAAACCGGTGGATTCGCCGCAGCGGCAATCTCAACCAAGTCAACATCCAACTCGCCAGCCATTCGCAGCGCGTCATTGATATTGACAATTCCCAAGGGCTCGTTTTCAGGGCCAGACAGGCGCACTTCAGGCGCCATGATTTCGCGGTTCAGCCTGTGCTGGCGCTCTTCACGCTGGCGACGGTCTCGAAAGTTGGTAGCGATGGTAGGTACTCTTTTTGATTCTTACTGGTGCAACTCGACCGCACAAACTGCCCTACATCAGACCTTGGTCTGAATGTCGTTTTG
Source organism: Burkholderiaceae bacterium (assembly GCA_049653005.1). Taxonomy (GTDB): domain Bacteria; phylum Pseudomonadota; class Gammaproteobacteria; order Burkholderiales; family Burkholderiaceae_C; genus UBA2334. The sequence goes on from JBASFL010000091.1 coordinate 113,733, forward strand.
AACCAGCTTGATAAAGTCCCCGATGGGCATAACACCCAGGTCTTTGTTGCCGCGCGCACGAACGGAAACCGTTCCTGCAGCCTTTTCCTTGTCGCCAGCAACAAGGATGTACGGCGTTTTTCGCATTGAATGCTCCCGTATTTTATACGTTATTTTCTCGTTACGCAGATCAACCGAAGCCCTAAACCCTTGATTTTGCAGCGTATTCACCACATCACGGACATAATCCGCCTGAGCGTCGGTGATATTGAGCACATCGACTTGCACTGGCGCCAGCCACACGGGCAGCGCGCCCGCATGCTGTTCAATCAAAATACCGATGAAGCGCTCCAAGCTCCCCACAATGGCACGGTGGAGCATGATGGGTCGGTGTCGGGCGCCATCCTCACCCACAAATTCAGCGTCCAGTCGCTCTGGCAGATTGGGATCCACTTGTATGGTGCCGCACTGCCAAGGCCGCCCCAGCGCATCCTTGAGCGTGTATTCGATTTTCGGGCCGTAAAAAGCACCCTCCCCTGGCAAATACTCGAAAGCGCAGCCTGATGCACGCAGCCCATCGGCCAGGGCGTTTTCCGCGCGATCCCAGCTTTCATCCGTGCCGATGCGTTTTTCAGGGCGGGTAGACAGCTTGTAAATGATGTCGGTGAACCCGAAGTCTTTGTAGACCTTCTGCAACAAGGTGGTGAACGCCACCACCTCGGCCTGTATCTGGTCTTCGGTGCAAAAAATATGGCCGTCGTCTTGGGTAAAGGCACGGACACGCATGATCCCGTGCAAACCACCCGATGGCTCGTTGCGGTGACATTGACCAAACTCACCAAACCTGATGGGCAGGTCACGGTAGCTTTTGATACCTTGCTTGAAGATGATGATGTGGCCAGGGCAATTCATCGGCTTCAGCGCGTAATCCCGCTTTTCCGACTCTGTGACGAACATGTTTTCGCGGTACTTGTCCCAGTGGCCGGTTTTCTCCCAGAGGCCTTGATCCAGAATTTGAGGCCCTTTGACCTCTTGATACCCGTTGTCACGGTAGACGCGGCGCATGTACTGCTCCACCTCTTGCCACAGCGTCCAACCTTTCGGGTGCCAGAACACAGTCCCAGGAGAGTGTTCATCGATGTGGAACAGGTCCAACTCACGCCCCAACTTTCGGTGGTCACGCTTCTCCGCCTCTTCCAGCATGGTCAAGTGCTGCTGGAGTTCGTCTTTGCTGGCCCATGCAGTACCGTAAATGCGCTGCAACATTTCGTTGCGGTGGTCACCGCGCCAATAAGCACCCGCAACCTTCATCAGCTTGAAGTGCTTGAGCTTGCCCGTGCTGGGGACGTGGGGACCACGGCACAGGTCTTCGAATACACCCTCCCGGTAAAGACTCACGTCTTCATTGCTGGGAATGCTGGCAATGATCTCGGCCTTGTAGTGCTCACCCAGGCCCTTGAAATGAGCAACCGCTTCATCGCGCGGCAACACCCGACGCACAACGGGTTCATCTTTGCCGGCCAACTCGACCATGCGTTTTTCAATGGCGACCAAATCTTCAGGGGTAAAAGGCCGTTTGTAGGAAAAATCGTAGAAAAAACCGTGCTCGATGACGGGGCCAATGGTCACCTGCGCATCAGGAAACAACTCCTTGACGGCGTAAGCAAGCAGGTGCGCGGTGGAGTGTCGAATCATCTCCAGGCCATCAGCATCTTTGCCCGTCACGATGGCAAGGGCGGCATCACCCTGAATAACAAAAGATGCGTCAACCAGCTTGCCGTCTACTTTGCCGCCCAACGCAGCCTTTGCCAGACCTGCGCCAATGGAGGCAGCCACTTCGGCGACCGAAACCGGGCCGGGAAATTGGCGCTGAGAGCCATCAGGGAGCGTGATATTCAACAAGTCGATCTCCAGAAAACAGAAACGCGGCTCTGGGCCGCGCTGAAACAAAACAAAACAAGCAGGCGCGAACTGGTGAAGCCCTCAACGGACTGTGAAAAACCCCCAAGCCGTTCGCGGTGTCATAACCAAAGTGCCTTTCTTGCTCTTCTTGCGTGAAACAGCCTGTATTTTCCCACAAAGCCCCAACACCCCAGAAACGCCCTCCGCACAGCGTTCGCAAAAAAGGCCACCTGTTTGACGAGGTGGCCTTTGACTGGGTAGACCACAGCGCCCTCACGGGCACGCAGGCCTGCCAGCTCAGTGGAACTGCTCTTCTTCAGTGGAACCGGTCAGGGCCTTCACGCTGGAAGAACCGCCCTGGATCACGGTGGTCACGTCGTCGAAGTAACCGGCACCCACTTCTTGCTGGTGGGACACGAAGGTGTAACCCTTGTCGCGTGCAGCAAATTCAGGTTCTTGCACCATTTCGGTGTAGTGCTTCATGCCTTCGCCGTTGGCGTAGGAGTGGGCGAACTGGAATGTGTTGTACCAGTTGATGTGGATACCGGCCAGCGTGATGAACTGGTACTTGTAGCCCAGTGCAGACAGGTCTTCCTGGAAGGAAGCGATCTGGCTGTCGTTGAGGTTTTTCTTCCAGTTGAAAGACGGTGAGCAGTTGTAAGACAACAGCTTGCCAGGACATGCGGCGTGCACAGCTTGGGCAAATTCACGGGCGAAGCCAATATCTGGCACGCCGGTTTCGCACCACACCAAGTCGGCGTAAGGAGCGTAAGCAACGCCGCGGCTGATGGCTTGCTCCAAGCCGTTTTTGACGCGGTAGAAACCTTCTTGGGTGCGTTCGCCCGTCACGAAAGGTTGGTCGTTGGCATCGCAATCGCTGGTCAGCAGGTTGGCGGCTTCAGCGTCGGTACGGGCCAGAACGATGGTGGGCACGCCCATCACGTCAGCCGCGAAACGGGCGGCAATCAGCTTTTCGACCGCTTCGCGGGTGGGCACCAGCACTTTGCCACCCATGTGGCCGCATTTCTTGACGGCAGCCAGTTGGTCTTCGAAGTGAACGCCAGCCGCGCCGGAAGCGATCATGTTCTTCATCAGTTCGAAGGCATTCAACACGCCGCCAAAACCGGCTTCTGCATCGGCCACGATGGGCAGGAAGTAATCCACAAAGCCTTCATCACCGGGGTTGATGCCACGGCCCCACTGAATTTCGTCAGCGCGCTTGAACGTGTTGTTGATGCGGCGAACCATGGTGGGCACCGAGTCGTAGGCGTACAGCGACTGGTCGGGGTACATGGTTTCGCTGGTGTTGCCGTCAGCAGCGACTTGCCAGCCAGACAGGTACACGGCTTCCAAACCGGCCTTGGCTTGCTGCATGGCCTGGCCAGCGGTGATAGCGCCAAAAGCGTTAACGTAGCCTTTTTTGGCGCCGCCGTTGACTTTCTCCCACAGCTTTTCGGCACCGTTTTTGGCCAAGGTGTACTCGGGCTGCATGCTGCCGCGCAAGCGCACCACATCAGCAGCGGTATAACCGCGCTTCACCAGCTTCCAACGGGGGTTTTCAGCCCAGTCTTTTTCCAAGGCGGCAATTTGCTGTTCGCGGGTTTGTTGTGTCATGTGAGCACTCCTGAAGGGTTGAACAAAGATTTGTTGCGACTTGCAACCATGGTGATACTTTAAGTCTTATAGAAGACTTTTCATACATCTTATGTCTTATATAAGAATAAAAAAAACTTGTTTAAAAACATAGGTGTTTTGTTAATTTTTCTCATAGAGAAATTTTTCCAATCAAAAATCGCTCGCCACAGACAAGAGGCAGCCACTTTTATTTCACAATGAGAAAATTTGATTCTGTCATGCAAAATTTGGGGTTGCTCACATGCCTCTCATGACCCACCGCTGGACGGCATATCTGGCACTGGGGGCGAGCATGGCCTTGGTGGGCAGTTACGTGGCGCTGTCCAAGCCGCTGCTCGCGGTATTCCCGGTGTTTGTACTGGCGTGGCTTCGCTTTGGCGTGGGTGCTATCGCCATGGCGGGCTGGATGAAAAAGCCCCCGGCAGAACCCCCGCTGTCCAGCACCACCCGAAGGTTGATTTTTTTGGAATCGTTTTTGGGAAACTTTTTGTTTTCCGTGTGCATGCTGTTTGGCATGCGTCACACCACGGCGGTGGCAGCGGGCATCATCATGTCGGCCATTCCCGCCGTGGTCGCGGTGATGAGTTGGGTGTTTCTGCGTGAAAAAGTGGCGTGGAAAAGCTGGGCTGGCATTGCCTGTGCAGCGGTGGGGATTGCCTTGTATTCCGCATACAAACCAGAGCAAACAAATGAATACCATCAAGCGCTGGATGCCAATTATTCTCAATTTTCTCTGTGGCTGGGCAATGCGCTGATTTTGGCGGCTGTGGTGTGTGAGGCGGCGTATGCCGTGATAGGCAAAAAACTGACCGAAGGGCTCAGCCCCAAACGCATATCGGCGCTGATCAACCTGTGGGGCCTGGCCCTGGTCACCCCGTTGGGTGCATGGTTTGCCTGGGGTTTCGACTTCACGGCCGTGGAATCGCCCCACTGGGGCCTGCTGGTGTTTTATGGCCTGGCAGCCAGTGTGTGGACCGTGTGGCTGTGGATGACAGGGCTTAAAACCGTGCCTGCCAGCCAAGCAGGCTTGTTTACCGTGATGCTGCCCATCAGCGCGGCACTGACTGGCGTGGTCTTTTTGGGTGAAAGCATCAGCCATGTGCAATTGCTGGCGTTTGCAATTGCACTGGCGGGCGTGGTGCTGGCGACTTGGCCAACCCGACAGGTCGCCCGGTAAATTCTCACAAGCACCACAAGCCTGTGGGCTGGGTCACGCCCATCCACAGTGCCCATCCAGATGTGGCAGCCAAAGCCAACCCCGCCAAGCGAATGGCCCAAGCCCCAGATTGCCCACCGCGCACCCGGAGCAGCAACCAAGGCCCGGCGGTGAGGGCTACCGACGTGCCGGCGGCAAATGCCACCATGATGAGCGCCCCGTCCCACACGCTGGCCGACAGCGATGCCACCAGCAAGGCGGAGTACAACAGCCCACAGGGCATCAACGCCCACCCCACCCCCAAAACCACGGGAGCCTTTTCGCCCATTGCGGCCATGATGGGTTTGGCCCTTCGCCAAATCCGCTGTGCCAGGTCATCCACCCACGCGGGTTGGCGCGCCATCACAACCAACGCCAATCCCAGAACCAGCGCAGCCACATGCAGCAGCGTCCAAACCGGGCGCAAAACACCGGTGTTGGCACCGAACCACGCCAGCCCCTGAACAGAGCCTGCGGCGAAGGCGCCCATGAGCCCATAGCCCACCATGCGGCTGATTTGAAACGTCCACAAAGCCCGACCGCCTTGAGAGCCCGCGGCGCGGGAGATGCCCGCACAGGCAGCACCACACATGGCCACGCAGTGGGGCCCGCCCACCAAGCCCATCACCCAAGCTGAAATCACCATCGATGTCTGCATGCCCGAACTTTATGCGAGATGCGCCGAGGGCACAGGGCTGCCACCCAAACACCCGTCCCGGTTGGCAACCACCCTCAAATGATTCGCGAGAAACGGGCGCGGTCTTTGTCCACTTGCAGGTAGCGGTCGAAAGTCATGGCGATGGCCCGCACCAGGTACCACCCTGTCGGCGTCACCTGAATGCCACTGGCGTCCAATGTCACCAGCCCTTGCTCGGCCAATTCGGCAAGCGCTTCCAATTCACGCGCAAAGTAGCGCCGGAAATCAATCAGGTGCCCGAGTTCAATGGATTCAAACTGAACCTCACCCTGACACATCAACGCCATGATCACCGAGCGGCGAACCAAATCGTCGCGGTTGACCGCCAAGCCCCGGACGATGGGCAAACGGCCCTGGTCCAGCGCGTCGTAATACTCCTCCAGGGTCTTGGCGTTTTGGCTGTAGGTGGCACCAATGCGGCCAATGGCAGACACACCCAGCGCAATCAGGTCGCAATCGGGCTGTGTGCTGTAACCCTGAAAATTTCGGTGCAATCGGCCCTGGCGCTTGGCCACGGCCAACGCATCGTCAGGCAACGCAAAGTGGTCCATGCCCACATACACGTAGCCGCCTTCACTGAAGGCGTCCAGCGATGCAGACAACATCGACAATTTGTCGGCCCCGCTGGGCAATTCGGCTGAAACGATGCGGCGTTGCGGTTTGAAGCGCGCGGGCAAATGGGCATAGGCATACAGCGCGATGCGGTCCGGACGCAGCGCATTGACCTGTGCCAGCGTGCGAGCGAAAGACTCGGGTGTTTGCAAGGGCAAGCCGTAAATCAAATCCACGTTGATCGATTCAAACCCGGTGTCACGCGCTGCCTGCACCAATTGAAACACCTGTTCGGCGGGCTGCACGCGGTGCACGGCTTTCTGCACAGCAGGGTCAAAGTCTTGAACGCCGAAACTCAAGCGGTTGAACCCCAAACGGTGCAAGGTTTTCAAGCGTTCGGCCGTCACCGTGCGGGGATCGACCTCCACTGAATACTCCCCCCCAGGCACCAAAGAGAAGTTGCGCCGAATCATGGCCATCAGGTCTTCAAGCTCTGCATCGCTGAGGAAAGTGGGGGTTCCCCCTCCGAGATGCAACTGCGACACGTTGTGGCCGCGCCCAAAATGCTCAACCTGCAACTCGACCTCACGCGACACATAGCGCAAGTATTCAGCGGCGCGTTCGTGGTGCTTGGTGATGACTTTGTTGCACGCGCAGTAGTAACACACCGATTCGCAAAACGGGATGTGCACGTACAGCGAAAGTGGCAAAGCCATGGAACCTGCACTGCGCTGCTGCAAGGCCATGATGTAGTCGGCCTCTGAAAACGCCTCCACAAAGCGGTCTGCGGTGGGGTAAGACGTGTACCGTGGACCGGGAATGTCAAAGCGGCGCAGCAAGTCTTCTGGGATAACGTGTGTCACGTGCGGTTCTCCAATGTGCCGTGACTGTGCCAGCAGGTGCCCTTCAACAAGTTGACATGCGTCAAGCCGACGGCGTTCCGCGTGTCCTTGGTGTTCAACGCTGCCACCCGTGGGGGGATGGCTTAAAAGGGGTTAAAGCTGGGGTAAGCTTCGTAGACACAAAGGTTTGGCTTTTATATGGACATCAACAGCATCAAAGTCGCCTGCTCCAGTTGCAATCTGCGAGAGCTTTGTCTGCCCATGGGCCTGAACGCCATGGAAATCGACAAGCTCGACAGCGTCATTTCAACGCGCAAACGCATCAAACGCGGCGCGGCGCTTTTCAGTGCAGGCGAAAAATTCACATCGCTGTACGCGGTGCGTTCCGGCTTTTTCAAAACCTGTGTCACCACCGCTGACGGGCGTGACCAAGTCACTGGTTTTCAAATGACCGGTGAAATCATTGGGCTTGACGGCATTGTGAGTGACCACCATTCGTGCGACGCCATTGCACTGGAGGATGCCGAGGTTTGCGTGATGCCCTTTGACCAGGTTGAAGAGCTCTCCCGGGAATTCACCACTTTGCAACACCACGTGCACAAGATCATGAGCCGTGAAATTGTGAGGGATCACAGCGTCATGCTGCTGCTGGGCAGCATGCGTGCAGAGGAGCGGTTGGCGGCGTTTTTGCTGAACCTCGTTCAGCGCCTGCATGCGCGGGGATTTTCGCAGTCAGAACTCATTCTTCGCATGACCCGCGAAGAAATTGGAAGCTACTTGGGCATGAAACTGGAAACCGTGAGCCGCACTTTCTCCAAATTTGTGGAAGAAGGCATCATCGAAGTGAAGCAGCGCTACGTTCACATCAAAAACACCGACGGCTTGAGGATGATTGTGAACTCGCCCAACTGCAGGTGACCCGGAGCGCAGACAGAAAGCTTCGCACAAACACCCGCGCACCTTGGGTGCTCACGTGCCAGAACACCCCGCTGAAGGGCAGTTTTTGGCGCAGTCAGCAGGCCGCTGGTTCACAGGCACGGGGCAACGGTTGACTTCGAAGGGCGAAATCGACAACAGCGTGGTCAACGCGCTGGACAGCATGGTGAAGCCCCAAAACACAAAAAAAGCCAGCGTGTAAATTCCCTCGCGGGACAAATTCACGGCACCGCCACCCCAGTGCAGATCGGTGGGGTCTATCACGGCGAACACCAGCATTTCAAGCACGGCTGCCACCAAAAAGGCCGGCCACGCCACCCACATCAAACGTTGTCCCAACATACTTGTCTCCCAATGTGTTGATTGCAGTGCAAAGCAATAGACGCGGTTGTATCACTTGGTGCCCACGGGCTCCAAAGGCAGAGGGGACGCGGCATGGTTTCGGCCCAACATGGCGGGTTGCAAATTCACCAAGTGATCTTTGGCCAATTGGGCTTGTTTGGACTGGACCATAAACTCGGATTGCGCCACGTTGCGGGGATCCAGCACAGGGTCGGGGTTTTTCACGGCAATCACAGCGGTGGTGATACCGGCCACCACGACCACCATGGGACCGCCTATCACCAACCACAGGTAGGGCTCACGCCACCAGACTTTGTGGGGGGTGGAACCGTTTTCGTGCAATGAAGCGGTGGAGGACATGGGCGACTTTCTGTGGGTAAAACCGAAACGCCAAGCACAGGGGCTTGGCATCAAATACGAGTCAAAGGGGGTGGGATCAACAACCGGTGGTCAGTCAATCCACCTCCCCTGCCTCACTTGGCTGCGGCCGTTGGGTTGGATTTGCTCCAGACATAAGACGCCAACACATGGATTTGTGCCTCGTTCAATTTGTCCTTTTGGGCGGGCATTGCGTTGTTCTTGCCTTCATTCACGATTTTGATGATGGCATCGGCACCCCAACCGTGCAACCAAACGTTGTCCGTCAAATTGGGCGCGCCCATGGCGACGTTGCCCTTGCCGTCCGCGCCGTGACAAGCGGCGCAGGCACCGAACTTGTCTTTGCCCAGCGTGGCCTGCACGGCATCGTGTGGGCTGCCAGACAGGCTCAACACATACTGCGCCAAGTTTTTCACGTCTTCGGCGGTGCCCACGGCCGCAGCCATGGGAGGCATCACACCGTTGCGGCCGCCCACCAGGGTTTCCTTGATCACGTCAGGGGCGCCGCCATACAACCAGTCGCCATCGGTCAAGTTGGGAAAGCCTTTGCTGCCCCGGGCATCAGAACCGTGGCATTGGGCGCAGTTGTTCATGAACAGCCGCTCGCCAATGGCCATGGCCTTGGGGTCAGCAGCCACCGCTGGAATGTCCATTTTTGAGTACGCGGCGTAGATGGGCGCAATCGCCTTTTCAACCTTGTCCACCTCGGCGGCATGTTGCCCGGCAGAAGACCAGCCCAGGCTGCCTTTGTAAGCACCGAGCGTGGGATACAGCGCGGCATACACAAATGCGAACAAGACCGTGATGATGAACAGGTACACCCACCAGCGGGGCAACGGGTTGTTCATTTCGCGCAAGTCACCGTCCCACACGTGGCCGGTGGTGTTGTCAGCGGCAGGAGACACCTTGGTGGTGCCAGACACCCACAGCAACACCACACAGGCGATGACACTCACCACAACGGCGACTGCCACAAACGTTGACCAGAAATTGCTTACAAAGTCGCTCATGATTTTTCTTTCTGTTGACTCTCAGCGGCTTACTCGTCTTTGAAAGGCAGCTGGGCCGCCTCATCAAAGCTGGATTTGTTCCGCTTGGACCAAGCCCAAGCCACGATGCCCACAAAAGTCAAAAAACTGACCAGGGTGACCGCGCTGCGCATGTCATTGATGTCCATGGGAGTACCTTTAAAGTGTTTACTTGACAGCCGTGCCCAGCACCTGGAGGTAGGCAATCACAGCCTCCATTTCGGTTTTGCCTTTGACCTCATCGGTCGATTGGGCAATCTCTTCGTCGGTGTAGGGCGCACCCAGGGTGCGAAGCACCTTCATCTTGGTGGGCATGTCGGCGTATTCGGCGGGTGCCGTCACCAGCCAGGGGTAAGCCGGCATGTTGGACTCTGGCACCAGGTCACGGGGGTTGTTCAGGTGAATGCGGTGCCATTCATCGCTGTAACGCCCACCCACGCGGTGAAGGTCAGGGCCGGTGCGCTTACTGCCCCACTGGAAGGGACGGTCGTACACGTATTCACCGGCCAGTGAGTAGTGGCCATAACGCAGTGTCTCGGCCTGGAAGGGGCGAATCATTTGCGAGTGGCAGTTGTAGCAACCTTCGCGCACATACACATCCCGCCCGGCCAACTGCAGGGCCGTGTAGGGCTTCAGGCCCGGCACGGCCTCGGTGGTGGACTTCTGGAAGAACAGCGGAACAATTTCCACCAGACCGCCCACCGCAATCACCAGGACGATCAGGACGATCATCAGGAAGTTGTTGGTTTCAATCCGCTCGTGCGTGAAACCTTTGATTTCATGGTTCTGTGCCATTGTTGTTCTCCTTAAGCGTGGGCAGGGGTGACAGCGGGAATGCGGACTTCAACCACAGACCCTTTGGCTGCCGTCATCAACACGTTCCACAGCATCAACACCATGCCGCCCAGGTACAGCACACCGCCCAGCAGACGGATGACGTAGAAGGGGAAAGTGGCTTTGACAGACTCCACAAAGGTGTAGGTCAAGCTGCCGTCGGGGTTGACGGCACGCCACATCAGGCCCTGCATCACACCGGCAATCCACATGGCGGCGATGTACAGCACGATGCCGATGGTGGCCACCCAGAAGTGGATTTCAACCGCTTTCATGCTGTGCATTTGCTTCTGACCGAACAGCTTGGGAATCAGGTAGTAGATCGAGCCCATGGTGATCAAACCCACCCAACCCAAGGCACCCGAGTGCACGTGGCCCACGGTCCAGTCGGTGTAGTGGGACAGCGCGTTGACGGTCTTGATGGACATCATCGGACCTTCGAAAGTGGACATGCCGTAGAACGACAGCGACACGATCAGGAAACGCAGGATGGGGTCATCACGCAGCTTGTGCCAGGCACCCGACAAGGTCATGATGCCGTTGATCATGCCGCCCCAGCTGGGCGCCAGCAGAATCAAAGAGAAGATCATGCCCACAGACTGCGTCCAGTCAGGCAATGCCGTGTAGTGCAGGTGGTGAGGACCTGCCCACATGTAAGTGAAGATCAGCGCCCAGAAGTGGACGATGGACAGGCGGTAGGAGTAAACCGGACGGCCAGCCTGCTTGGGGATGAAGTAATACATCATGCCCAGGAAGCCTGCGGTCAGGAAAAAGCCCACGGCATTGTGGCCGTACCACCATTGCACCATGGCATCTTGCACGCCAGAGTAGGCCGAGTAGCTCTTGGTCAGCGATACGGGCAAAGCGGCAGAGTTCACGATGTGCAGCAAAGCCACCGCCAGAATGAACGCACCGTAGAACCAGTTGCCCACATAAATGTGGCGAACCTTGCGAATGGCCACGGTGCCGAAAAACACGATGGCATACACCACCCACACAACCGCAATCAGCAAGTCAATGGGCCACTCCAGCTCGGCATATTCCTTGCCGCCGGTGATGCCCAAGGGCAGTGTGATCACCGCAGCCACAATGACCAGGTTCCACCCCCAGAAGGTGAAGGCCGCCAAGCTGTCTGAAATCAGACGGGTTTGGCAGGTGCGTTGCACCACGTAGTAGCTGGTGCCCAACAGCGCACTGCCGCCGAAGGCAAAAATCACCGCATTGGTGTGCAACGGCCGCAAGCGACCGTAAGACAACCAAGAGACGGCGGGTGTCATCTCGGGAAATGCGAGCTGGGCCGCAATGATCACGCCCACCAACATCCCCACCACGCCGTACACCACGGTCATGATGGCGAATTGGCGAACGACTTTGTCGTTATAGGCAGTCGCCTGACTGGCCTTCATCGTTACAGACATACAGAACTCCTCAAAATGTCATCGGCGAAGTGTCGTGTGACGGCACCCCGTTTGCCTTGACTTAAGTCAATCGGCGCGAAGAATACGTTCGCCTTCTCGCTCCACGTTGTCCAGCTGCCCCGATTGCAGGGCCCACCAGAAAATCACGATGATGCCCAGCACCACCACCACGGACAGCGGGATCAGCAAATACAGAACTTCCAATCGGCTTTCTCCTAAAAAATCAGACGGTGTTGGCCGCGCGGTTCAACCGAAGCGCGTTGCCAATCACCCAAAACGAACTGGTGGCCATGCCCAACCCCGCCGCCCATGGCGGCATGTAGCCCAGCAAGGCCAGGGGCACACTGACGGCGTTGTAGGCAGCGGCCCAAATCAGATTCTGGTGCACCACCCGCATGGTGGCGCGCGACTGTGTCAGCGCATGCACCACGTCCATCAAACGGCCCGCCTGAATCACGAAATCGGCATTCGCCTGCGCCAGCGGCGCGGCGGTGCCCAGGGCAAACGAGGTGTCTGAGCGGGCCAGCACCGGGCCGTCGTTCAAGCCATCGCCCACCATCGCCACCTTGAACCCTTGTTCCTGCAACCGGGCAATTTCCTGCAATTTCTGTTCGGGCGTGGCACCCGACACCACGTGGTCGGCCCCCACCACGGCCGCCACACGCTGGGCGGCCTCGGGCAAATCGCCCGACAGCAGCCAGGTTTTGATGCCCAGCGCCTTCAGGGCCGACACCGCCTCCACCGCATCGGCACGCAAACACTCTTCCAGCTCAAACGTGGCCAACCAGCCTTGTGCATCGGCCAGGTGCACGCGGGGCGACGCCTCAGCCCCCTGCGGCTGTGCCTGCACCCCACAAAAGGCCGCAGACCCCAAACGCACCCGCCCCAGCGGGGGCACCACCGCCTCCAGGCCCTGCCCCGCCACTTCCGTGGTGCTCTCCACCGCCACGGGGGGCAACGCCAAGCCACCCCACTGCCCGTCCACCGCCAGCGCCAGGGCTTTGGAGGCCGGGTGCAACGACCCCGTGGCCAACGCACCGGCCAGCGCCAGCGCATCGGCCTGCGCCACGCCGCTGCGGGTGTGCACCGCCGTCAGCTGCAATTGGTCGTGTGTCAGCGTGCCGGTTTTGTCAAACACCACGGTGTGCACCTGCGCCAAGGTTTCAAAGGCCTGCAAGCGCCGCAACAAGACACCGCGCCGCGCCAGCGCCCCGGCCGACGCCAGCATGGCCGCTGGCGTGGCCAGCGACAGCGCGCAAGGGCAGGTGACGATCAGCACCGCCACCGCCACCGCCAGCGCACGGTCGTGGTCAATTTGCCACCAGTAGAGGCCCGCCAGCAGCGCCCCCAGCAACACCAGCGACAAAAACGGCCCGGCAATGCGGTCGGCCAGCACGGCCAAGCGGGGCTTTTCGGTGGAGGCGCGCTCCATCAGCGACACGATCTGGGCAAACCGGGTGTCACGGCCCAGCTTGTCCACCCGCACCTCCACAGGGCCGGCCAGGTTGTAGCTGCCCGCCACCACCGATTCGCCTTTTTCGCGCAGCACGGGGTGCGATTCACCGGTCAGCAGCGCCTCGTCCACCGTGGCACCGGTGGCCACCAACTCACCGTCGCCCGGGAACGCCTGGCCGGCCTGCACCCGCACCACGTCGCCCACCACCAGACGGCGCACCGAGACGGGCTCAAACCGGCCATCGGGCTTGCGCCGGTCGCACACCTCGGGCAGCCGGTTCATCAGGTTGTCCAGGGCACCCGCCGTGCGGTCACGCGCTTTGAACTCCAGGTAACGCCCGCCCATGAGGAAAAACACAAACATGGTCAACGAGTCGTACCAGACCTCGTGCCCCCAGGGGCCGGTGGGGTCGAACGTGGCCAGCGAGCTGGCCACAAAGGTCACGACGATGCCGATGGACACGGGCGTGTCCATGCCCACCCTGCCCTGCTTCAAATCGCGCCAGGCGCCACCAAAAAACGAGCCACTGGCAAACAGCAGCACCGGCAGGCTCAGCACCCAACTGGCCCAGCGTAGCAGGTGCTCGATGTCAGGGGGAATGTCACCCGGCTCGGTGATGTAGGCGGGCCACGCGTACATCATCACTTGCATCATGCAAATGCCCGCCACGAACAACCGCCACAGCACCTTGCGCGACTCGGCAATGCGCTGCGTGATGCTGAGCGCCTCATGCATGGGCAGCAGCCGGTAGCCGGTTTCACCCACCGCCTGCGCCAGGGTGGAGGCACGGGTCAGCGCTGGGTCCCACTGCACGGTCAGGCGCCGGGTGGCGGCGTGCACCTCGGCCTTGGCCACGCCGGGCAACTTGCACAGCACACCCTCCACGGTGTCGGCACAGGCGGCGCAATACATGCCTTGCACCATGAGGACGGATTGGGCCATGCGTTTGCCGTCGATCTCGGCAAACTGGGTGAACTCGGTTTGCTCGACCGGGTCGTCCAGCACGGCAAAGTTGTCGGTGACGGTGAGGGGCCCGCGGGGCCGCTCGGTGAAATCTGCGTCCAACGCCAGGGCCTTCGGTTCGGCCTCCGCGCCGACCCAGCTTTGCCCTTGCAGGGGCGCGGTGGTGGCCTGGTTCATGCGGCGGAGGATATTTCACACAACGCTTCGGGTGATTGACTTAAATCAACCACACCCGGGCGACTGCGTATAGCCTAGGGCATGTGGGTGCCAAAGGCACAAAGCCCCTTCAAGAAACCACCAACAGGAGAACACCACCATGTACAAACGCATTCTTGTGGCCACCGATGGCTCGAAACTCTCGGAAAAAGCCGTGGAACACGGGCTCAAGCTGGCCGACCTGACCGGTGCCGAACTGGTGGCCGTGAAAGTGGTGCCCCGTTACCCCCAAACCTATTTCGAAGGCGGCGTGGCACTGGCCGCCGATGAAGTGGCCAAAATTGAAAAGCAGTGGAACGACGAAGCACTGGAAGCCGTGAACGCCGTCAAAGCTGCCGGGCAATTGCACAACGTCAAGGTCAAGGCCACCACCGTGAAATCAGACCTGATTGCCGAGGCGCTGATTGCCGCCGCCAAGCGCCACAAGTGCGACCTGATCGTGATGGCCTCGCACGGCCGCCGTGGCTTGAAGCGCCTGCTGCTGGGCAGCGAAACCCAGCAGGTGCTGACCCACTCGCACATTCCCGTGCTGGTTTTGAGGTAAAAAATGCCTCTGGCGCTTGGCTGACAAGCAAAGTTCACTACAAAAAACAACCACCCAAAAGTCTCGCCACGGCAAGACTCCGGGTGGTTTTTTTACGCCTGGAACAAGGCCTTGTGTTGCTCGCGCAGCAGGTTTTTCTGCACCTTGCCCATGGTGTTGCGGGGCAGTTCGGTGACCACAAAGCAGCGCTTGGGGATTTTGAAGTTGGCCAGCCGGGCTTTCAAATCGGCCAACACCGCGTCGGGCAACACGCTGGCGCCCGGCCGGGCAATCACCAGGGCCACGCCCACCTCGCCAAAGTCAGGGTGGGGCACGCCCACCACCGCGCTTTCGGCCACGCCGGGCATGGCGTTGATGGCGTCTTCGATTTCAGCTGGGTACACGTTGTAGCCGCCGCTGATGATCAGGTCTTTGCTTCGGCCCACGATGGTGACGTAGCCCCGCTCGTCCACCTTGCCCACGTCGCCGGTTTTGAACCAGCCGTCGGCGGTGAATTCTTCGGCGGTTTTCTCGGGCATGCGCCAATAGCCTTTGAACACATTGGGCCCTTGCACCTGTATGCCGCCAATTTCGCCCACTTGGGCGGGCATCCCGTCTTCGGCCACCACCCGCAGACCCACACCCGGCAGCGGGAAACCCACAGTGCCCCCGCGCCGCTCGGTTTGGGGCGCGCCCTGCGCGTCGGGAAAACGGGCATCGGGCAAACAGGGGTTGGAGGTGAGCATAACGGTCTCAGACATGCCGTAACGCTCCAAAATGGTGTGGCCGGTGCGCTGCTGCCAGGCCTGGAAGGTGTCCATCAGCAACGGGGCCGAGCCGCTGATGAACAGCCGCATGTGTTGGCACGCCTCCACGGTCAACGCGGGCTCGGCCAGCATGCGGGTGTACAGCGTGGGCACGCCCATGAACACCGTGGCCTGCGGCAGCCAGCGAATGGCGGTTTTGGGGTCAAACTTGTTCAGCCACAACAGTTTGCTGCCGTTGATCAGCGCGCCGTGTAGGGCCACAAACAGGCCGTGCACGTGAAAAATGGGCAGCGCGTGGATCAGCACATCGCCCCCCTGCGCCGGGTTTCGCCAGCCCCAGTAGCTGTGCAACACGCGGGCATTGCTGAGCAGGTTGCCATGCGTCAGCATGGCCCCTTTGCTGCGGCCAGTGGTGCCGCTGGTGTACAGAATGGCCGCCAGGTCGTCTGCGGCGCGGGGCACCGGCGTGTGCACCGTGGGCTGGGTGCTGGCGCGCTGCAACAGCGAACCGCTTCGGTCATCGCCCAGTGTGAACACGTGTTGCGTGCCCGCGCTGAACGCAATTTTGCTGACCCAGCCAAAGTTGGCCGGGGTGCACACCACCACGGCGGGCTCTGCGTTGCCCACGAAATAACCGATTTCATCGCTTTGGTATGCGGTGTTGAGCGGCAAAAACACGTGGCCTGCGCGCAGCGTGGCCAGGTAAAGCGCCATGGCCTCCACCGACTTTTCCACCTGCACCGCCACGCGGCTGGCGGGCGGCAGGTCGAGCGAAGTCAGCAGGTTGGCCAATTGGGCGCTGGTGTGGTCCAGGTCGCGCCACGAGCAGGTTTGGCCTTGGTCGGTTTCCACCGCAGTGCTGTCGAGGTCGGCGGGAAAAGCGGCGCGCAGCGCCGTGAACAGGTTGTGATCGGTCATGGTCAGGCTCAAGGGGTGGACTCAAGGGGTGGAAATTGGGCCGGTCTTTTGGCCAGAAAGGCCTCAATGCCCTCTCGGTGCTCGGCACCGTCGGCATAGCCATACGCACCGGGCAGCAGGTTTGACACGGCATCGGTGGCCAGGGCCGCGCTGCCCAAGGCACGCAGCACCTGTTTGTGGGCACGGGCGGTGCGCGGGGCCAGCG
>JBASFL010000092.1:0-2608 GCA_049653005.1 Burkholderiaceae bacterium
TTGCAAGGTGACCAGGTCTTGCGCTGACAGGTCCAGGATGTCGGTGCAGGCGGGGCCCAGTTTCTGCCACTCGCAGGTGTGTGCCGCGCCAGTGGTTTTTTGCAGCAGGTGCTCGGCCAGCTGGCTCACGGCGATCAACTGGCGGCTGGCGCGGTGGGGCACTGTGTCTGGCCCAGACAGATAGCCCTCGTCGTGGTGGTGGCGGATGGCGTCGCACAGGGTGTCGGGCAGCCACCAGTTTTGCGCCATCAGGCGGCCGATCACGGTGTGGTCGGTGGGCAGGTGCTGCCGCTCCACCTCGGTGAACGACAAGGCCTGTTCGCTGTTCGCGGTTTTCAGCGTGGCTTGGTAGTTTGGGAAGCGGCGCATCAGAATGACCACACCACAGTCGCGGAACAGACCGTAGGTGTAGGTCTCGTCGGCCCGCAGCTTCAAAGACCCCAGGCGCTTGGTGAGCCAGCCCGACAGGCCCGCCACTTTGGCCGAAGAGTCCCAAAACCGCTCGAAATGGCCCGTGTCGGGAAACGCCCGCCGCAGGCTGAACGCCGCCACCGCGCGTGCCGTGGTGGCCAAGCCCAGCATCATCAGCGCGTCGTGCACCGTGGAGGCCCGGCGGTTCAGGCCAAAAAAAGGCGAATTGACGGTTTTGATCAACCCCGCCGCCAGGGCCACATCGGCGCTCAGCAAAGCTTCGAGCCGCCGAAAATCGGGGTCGTCCGCAGCCATTTCTGCCTGCACGCTGGCCAAGATGGCCGGGCGCGGTGGAATGTCGATGTCCCGGATGTGGTGCTCCAGCACACCGTCCACGGGCGAAGGCGTCGGGCCGGGTGTGTCAGCGTTCATGGTGGTGTTTTTCCAGCCAGACCAGCAGTTGGTCTTCTGGCATGGGCATGGCCTGAAAGTAGCCTTGGGTGGCGTCCAGCCCCGAGTCTTCGCAGACGCGCAACTGGGCCTCGGTTTCCACGCCTTCTGCCACCACCACCAGGCCCAGGTAGTGGGCCAGGTCGGTCATGGACCTGACGATGGCCAGCACCCGGGTGTCGTCGGGCAGGCATTTGATGAAGGCGCGGTCAAATTTGAGTTTGGTGGCAGGCAGGTCTTTGAGGGTGGCCAGGCACGAGTAGCCGGTGCCAAAATCGTCAATGGCCAGGCCCACCCCGGTGTCACGGATGCGCTGCAGGTTGCGCTGCACGGTGGGCGACTGTTCCATGAACAGCGATTCGGTCAGCTCCAGCTCAATCCACTGGGGAGGCACATTGGCGTACACCAAGGCCCCTTGAAGGGCGGCCAAAAATCCCTCGGACAACAGTTGGGCGCGGGACACGTTGATGGCCACCTTGGTGGGCCAGCCCATGCGGTGCAAGCGTGCCGCACACAGCGCGCCTTCCACCAGGCTCCATTCACCCAGTTTGTCGATCAGCCCGATTTTTTCAGCCACCGGGATGAATTCACCCGGCGACACCGGCGGTTGGCCCAGGGCACAGCTCATGAGGGCCTCCACCGCCTCGATGCTGCCATCGGGCCTGATGATGGGCTGGTAGCGCAGCGACAGGCCGCCGCTGTGCAGCGCCTCGTGCAACATGCTGGCAATGGCCAGTTCTCGTCGCGATTGTTCGATACCGAGAGCGCCGGGCAGCGCTTCCTGGCCCGACCACACCCAGCGGTTGCCTCCGTGCCGTTTGGCGTCGATCATGGCGCGGTCGGCGCTTTCCAGCAGGTGGCTGGCGCACTCGCCAAACTGGCTGCGGTGCAACCCAATGCTTACCGACAGGTGGATGTTGAAGCCGTGAATGCTCAGGGGCTTTTCCACCTCGGTCAGCACACGGCGGGCCAATTGCTCGGCGGCACCCGGGGGTTGCGCGGTCACCAGCAGCACAAACTCATCGCTGCCCATGCGCACGCAATGGCTGCCCAGGGGGGACACCGCTTGAATGCGCTGCGCCAGGCTGTCAATGATTTTGTCGCCGCACGCGTGCCCGAAGGTGTCGTTGATCTGGCGAAACCGGTCAATGTCGATCCACAGCGCCGTGACCGCCTGGTTGTAGCGTTGCGCCTCGTCCAGCAAGCGCTCGGCAATGCCCCGGCTGTATTCCCGCTGCCAGATGGCTTGTGCCGTTGACCCGCCATGACCCGTGCCGTCGGCCCACTCACCGGACGGTGTGCTGTTGTCTGTGGGCATTCGCGTGGTTGGGTTTGTCATGAAGCATGGGCAAGTGGCAGGGCGGTGCCTCCTTTTGAGGTCTTGTGGCGGTGATTGAAAACCATTCTAGACACCGCCCCGGTCATTCTGGCGACGGGTTAAGAAAACCCTTGAAAAGTGTTGTCAAAACGATAGCAAACAGGCCCTGTCCGTTTCGGGGGCGTGGCAGGCAGGTGTTTACCCTGATTTGTCCCAACTGGGACAGGTTTGGGCTTGGTGATCGCGGGCGTTGCGAATAAATTAGAACGGTCGTTCTTTTTCGAACGCTTTTGCCCATTTTTCCCCGACCTCAAAGGACCCAACGCATGAGCGCTGACTACACCGTCCACGGCGACGTGGCTGTGATTTCCCTGAACAACCCACCCGTCAACGGGCTGGGCTTGGCCACCCGGCAAGCCATCGTGGCTG
>JBASFL010000093.1:0-9539 GCA_049653005.1 Burkholderiaceae bacterium
CATTGCCGAGTAGCTAAGTGTGGAAGAGATAACCGCTGAAAGCATCTAAGCGGGAAACTCGTTTCAAGATGAGATCTGCCGGGGCCTTGAGCCCCCTAAAGAGTCGTTCAAGACCAGGACGTTGATAGGCAGGGTGTGGAAGCGCAGTAATGCGTTAAGCTAACCTGTACTAATTGCTCGTGCGGCTTGACCCTATAACTTTGATGAATGTTCGCTCTTCACTGAGCCTTCATTGCTTCAAGGTAGTTATGCCAAGTTGACGCATTCAAAAATAACTGCTGTGTGCATGAATCACACTTCAGTGTCGAAAAGACAAGCTGATTAGCTCTATAAATTCGTCGCCTTGATGAAAATCAAGGTGGCAACAAGTTATGCCTGACGACCATAGCGACTTGGTACCACTCCTTCCCATCCCGAACAGGACAGTGAAACGAGTCAGCGCCGATGATAGTGCGGATTCCCGTGTGAAAGTAGGTCATCGTCAGGCTCTTATCCCTCCCTCAGCCCCTGTGTCTCTCCGATACAGGGGCTTTTGGGTTTTGGGCTCAACTTCTTCACGTGCTCCGCAACTCTCGGCGCAGTATCTTCCCTACATTGCTTTTGGGAAGTTCATCTCGGAATTCGATGTATTTGGGGCGCTTGTAGCCGGTCAAGTTGTCGTGGCAAAACGCGCTTACTTGCTCTTCGGTGAGCGTTGGGTCGTCTTTCACCACAAAAGCTTTAATGGCTTCGCCGGATTTGTCATCCGCAATGCCAATCACGGCGCATTCAACGACTCCAGGGCACAGTGAAATCACGTTTTCCAGTTCATTCGGGAAAACGTTGAAACCTGAGACGATGATCATGTCTTTTTTGCGATCAACGATCTTCGTGTAACCCTTGACATCCATTACGCCTATATCCCCTGTGCGCATATAACCGTCTGGTGTAAAGGTTTTCTCATTCTCCAGCGGTTGATTGAAATAACCTTGCATCACATTCGGACCGCGGATGCAAATTTCCCCCGGTTCACCGATGTCCACAAATTGGCCGTCTTCGTTTTTGATGGCAATTTCGATGCTTGGAAGTGGCAAGCCGATGGTGCCGCTGAAGTGTGTGTTGGTCACCGGGTTGTTGGTGCCGATGGCGCAGGTTTCACTCATTCCCCAACCCTCAATCATGGGACACCCTGTGGTCGCCAACCAGTGTTTTGCGGTGCCTTCTGACGCGGCCATACCGCCGGCTTGTGACACCGCCAGTTGTGTGAAATCCAGCGTTTTGAAATGGGGGTTCTGTAAAAGTGCGTTGAACAGCGTGTTGACGCCCGGAAGCAAGTGAAACGGGCGCTTTTTCAACACCTCCACAAACTTGGGTATGTCACGTGGATTGGGGATCAGCGTCATGTGAGCCCCCCAGCGGACGGTCAGCAAACTCAAGGTCAGCGCAAAGATGTGGTACAGCGGCAAAGCGGCAATGTTGTTTGCTTTGCGAATGTCTCCCATGTTTTTGAGTGCAGGAGTGAACCAAGCTTCCGCTTGCAAAACGGCTGCGATGATGTTGCTGTGCGTCAGCACGGCCCCTTTTGACAAGCCCGTGGTGCCCCCTGTGTACTGTAAAAACGCGGTGCTCTCACTTGTTGCGGTGCTTGCTTTGAACGGTTTTGTCTCCCCGATAGCCAGCACTTGGGTGAAGGTGACAACCCCAATGGGGTGGCTTTCACCCTCCAGCGGCAGCCTGAAAGCCGGCACCAATTTGGCCAAATGTCTGACCGCGAAGGTGATCCACCCTCCGTACCAAAACCCCAGCATGTCGCCCATGCTGGCCACGACGATATGGCGGATTGCGGTTTTGGCCACCACTTCTTCCAGCACATGCGCAAAATTTTCCAGAATGAAGATGGCCTCTGCACCAGAGTCGTTGAGCTGGTGGGCCAGCTCCCGTGCCGTGTACAACGGGTTGACGTTCACACAGGTGTAACCCGCCCTCAGGATGGCGGACATGGCCACCAAAAACTGGGGCACGTTGGGCATCATCAACGCCACCCTTGCGCCCGGCGCCAAGCCCAGCGATTGCAGCCAAGCCCCAACCCGAACCGACAAACGGTCCAATTCCCCGTAGGTCATCCACCGTTCCATGCACACGGTGACCGGGAGGTCTGCGTTCTTTTTGAATGACTCCTCCAGCAGCGCGCTCAAAGAACCGTACTGGGTGACGTCTATGTTGTGGGGAACCCCGTCAGGGTAACTTTTCAGCCAAGGCTTGTCTTGCATGTGTGTCTCCTGCTGTCATTGTGTAAGACGCCGGGGGCGCAGCCTTCAGGGCAAGCCCTAGGCCCTTGTCGCACAAGGCACACTGACCCCGCCGTTTGCATGTCGAATGTCCGCTTGTCAGAAAAACCAATTCCCCTCTCAGCCCATGTCAACCAGCGCCCGAATGCAGCAATTCTTGTCCCTGTTCGTTTGGGGTACCACGGGCATTGTGTGCGCGTGGTTGCTGTATGAGCCCGCCCAGGCATTGGCCGTGGCCGGGGTTCTTTGGGGTGTGCACCCTCTCATGTTGGCGGTGCAGTTTGAAGTTGCACGCCGGGTGAACGCCTTTCGGGGGGGCACTGCCCGTGGGGCGTTCCCTTGGCGGGCGTGGTGGTTGGAAGTGCGGGCGTCAGCGTGGGTGTTCGGTGTGTGGCAGCCTTGGGGCTGGCAATGGTTTCCCAATGACGTGGCCTCTGGCGTGGGGCGGCCGCAAGGTGTGTTGTTGGTGCACGGCTTCGCGTGCAACCGTGGGTTTTGGAATCCGTGGTTGTCTGTGTTGCGCAAAGGGCGACGGCCTGTGGCAGCGCTCAACCTGGAGCCGGTGCTGGGAAGCATCGACCGCTACTCAGCCGCCATCGATGCGGCCGTGGACCGCCTCACCCAAGCCGCAGGGCAGCCCCCTCTGGTGGTGGCCCACAGCATGGGCGGCTTGGCGGTGCGTGCCTGGCTGCGCAACACGCCTGGGGCACTGGCGCGGGTGGCGCATGTGGTCACACTGAGCACCCCTCACCAGGGCACATGGCTGGCGCGGTTCGGGTGCGGCGTCAACGCCGCGGAAATGCGCCTGGGTAGGGTTGGTCCGTTTGGCCGCCACCGAGCCGCCTGAAATCGCCACCAGGTTCACGTGTTGGGTTTCGACCGATGACAACATCGTGTTCCCCACGGCCACCGCCGTGCTGCCGGGTGCACAGGTGCACCAATTGGACGGCGTGGGCCATGTGGCACTGGCCAACCACCCACGGGTGATGGCCCAAGTGATGGGCTTGCTCAGCCCTTGATGCCGGGCAAAAATGGGGTTGATTGCAAAAGATGACTTGAAAATCAGGGAAAACCCTTATATTTCACCCATGTCCCACGCCATGTTGTCCCGTCCATCCCGGTCCGCCTACACGCCCATTCGTTCTATGGGGCCGGGGCACCGTGACCGCATTGCCGAGCACTTGCTGGCGTTGGAGCCCGCTGACCGCTATTTGCGTTTTGGCTACCCGGCGGGAGAGTCGCAAATCCGCAGCTATGTGCAAAACCTCAACTTCGAGCGCGACGATGTGTTCGGCATCTACAACCGGCGTTTGGAACTGCTGGCCGTGGCGCATCTGGCGTATGCCAGCAGCCCCGAGTACGAAAGTTGTGCCGAGTTCGGGGTGAGCGTGTTGAAGCGCGCCCGTGGCCGGGGTTATGGCAAACGCTTGTTCGAGCGGGCCGTGATCCATGCCCGCAACCAGGGGGTGGACATGCTGTTCATCCACGCCCTCACCGAAAACACCCCCATGCTCGCCATTGCCGCCCACGCCGGGGCACGGTTGGAGCGCGACGGCTCGGAAACCGACGCCTACTTGCACCTGCCACCGGCCAATTTCGACACGTTGCTGACCGAATTGGTGCAAGAGCGGGTGGCCCAAACCAACTATTCGCTGAAAGCCCAGGCGCGGGCGTTCTGGCACATGCTGGGCACACTGCAAGAAATCCGTTCGGGGGTGCGCCACGCCCGCGACCAAAGTTCGCCCTGAGCCGACCGCAGGTCCACGCCATTCGCGTGTCATGGCCTTGGGGTATCCTCGGCCGACCTCAACTACTGTTTCCGTCCGTGCCCGACCCTCACCCTGCGCAACCGTCCCCCAAGCGCCCTGGCCAGCGCGGCCCCCGCTTTGAAGACAAGCGCGGCATCTTGCAAAAGCTCGCTGAGCTGCTGCACCCCGGCCCCGATTCCACCGACGAGCTGATTGCCACGCTCTCGGAAGCCGAAGACCGCCACCTCATCAACACCGAGTCCCGCGTCATGCTCGAAGGCGTGCTGCGCATGGCCGACATGACGGCCGGCGATGTGATGGTGGCGGCCCCTCGCATGGACGTGCTGGACATCGACGCCCCCTACGACGAGCTGTTGCACACCGTCATCGACACCGGGCACTCGCGCTTTCCCGTGCACGAGGGCGAACGGGACAACGTCATTGGCATTCTGCTGGCCAAAGACCTGCTGAAGCTGCAACGCGCGCCCGAGCTGAACCTGCGCGCCCTGTTGCGCCCCCCCACCCTGGTGCCCGAAAGCAAAGGCCTGAACGATTTGCTGCGCGAGTTCCGGGGCAACCGCAACCACCTGGCGCTGGTCATCGACGAGTTTGGCCGCGTGGCCGGGCTCATCACCATTGAAGACGTGCTGGAAGAAATCGTCGGGGAAATCGAAGACGAGTTTGACGACGACGAAGAAACCGGCGACATCTTTGCCCTGGCCGACCGCACCTGGCGCATCAGCGGCGACACACCCATTGCCCGCATCAACGAAGCCTTTGACCTGCAGCTGCCCGACGACGAGGTGGACACGGTGGGCGGCCTGATTGCCCACGAAATGGGCCATGTGCCCAAGCGGGGCGAGCGCCACACCTTGCAGGGCTTCAACTTTGTGGTGCTGCACGCACGCGGCGGCGCGGTCAAGTGGTTCAAGGCCAGCCCGGCCGCCACCCCCGAACCTTGACACCCGCCCTGCGCACCTCGCCCTGGCTTCTGGCCGTGCTGGCGGGCTTGGCCGGGGGGCTGCAGGCCCTGGCGCTGGCCTGGCCCTGGGGCGTGGCCGACGTGGCTTTCGGTGCCACCTCCGCGCCCTTCCCCGGCCTTTCCGTTGCGGCGGGCCAACCCATTCCCCTGATGCAAATGGCCACCATGGCCGTGTTTGTGGCGCTGCTGCGCCACGCGCCCAGCGCGCGGGTAGCTGCCGGGGTGGGCTGGGTGTTTGCCACCACCTGGCTGGCGGGCACGTTTTGGTGGTTGTTTGTGTCTTTGCACACCCACGGGGGCCTGGCCGCCCCGTTGGCCGTGGGGGCCGTGCTGGCCTTGGCCGGGGCGTTGGCCCTGTATTACGCCGCTGTTTCAGTGCTTTTTTGGACTCTGGCGCTTGATGGTATTGCCTTTCCAGCTCTTGTTTTTGCGGCCCTGTGGACCCTGGCCGAGCTTGCCAGGGGCGTGTGGCTGACCGGTTTCCCCTGGGGGGCCGTGGGTTACGCCCATGTCAACAGCCTGGGGTGGGCCGCCCCTTGGGTGGGGGTGTACGGCATGGGGGCCCTGGCTGCCGTGCTGGCCGCGGGGCTGGCCTTGGCTGGGGCGCGTCGCCGTGTGCGGGCGCTGGCGGTGGGATGTGTGGTGCTGGGCTTGTTGTCAGCGGGCCCGTGGTTGCAAACCCGTTTGCCCACCCACACCCAGCCAACCGGGGTGCTGCACCTCGCTTTGCTGCAAGGCAACATCGACCAGGGCGAAAAATTTGACACCCGCACCGGCTTGCCCAAGGCACTGGCCTGGTATTCGGCGCACCTGGCCAACCCGCTGGCGTCGGCAGGCAGCGGCGCGGGTACCTTGTCCCCACGCACCCTGGTGGTGGCCCCCGAAACCGCGCTGCCCCTGCTGCCCCAGCAGGCCGGGCCCGAGCTGTGGGGGCCGCTGCTGCAATCGCTGGGGCGGGGCGGCCACGCGGCCCTGCTGGGCTTGCCGCTGGGCAACCATGAGCAAGGCTATGCCAACGCCGTGTGGGCGCTCACGCCCCAGGCAGCTGCGCCAGCGGCGGCCGATGTGGCCCAAGGCCGCCCACTGGGCACGCTGGACTTGCCCCACCCCAACAACCCCGCCCAGCCGCCGTTCTACCGCTACGAAAAACACCACCTGGTGCCGTTTGGCGAGTTCATTCCCCCGTTTTTCCGCTGGTTTGTGGACCTCATGAACATCCCGCTGGGCGACTTCAACCGGGGCGCGCTGGCCCAGCCACCGTTCGAATGGGCGGGCCAGCGCGTGGCCCCCAATATTTGCTACGAAGACCTGTTTGGCGAAGAACTGGCCCAGGGTTTTGGCGATGCCGCCACCGCCCCCACCGTGCTGGTGAACCTGAGCAACCTGGCCTGGTTTGGCAACACCGTGGCGCTGGACCAGCACCTGCACGCCTCCCGCCTGCGGGCGCTGGAGCTGGCGCGGCCCATGGTGCGCGCCACCAACACCGGGGCCACCGTGGCCATTGACCACCAGGGCCGCGTCACCCACGCCCTGCCGCGCCTGACCCAAGGCGTGTTGCAAGCCACCGTCGAAGGGCAGCAAGGCCTCACCCCCTTCGCCCGTTGGGCTTCGCGCTGGGGCTTGTGGCCCGTGTGGCTGCTGGCCGGGGCGGTGGCGCTGGCGGGGGTTGGGGTGGCCCGGGCGCGGCGCGCACGCCGCCCGTAAAATCAGTGGCTTGCCCGCCGCCGTCCGGCGGGCGCTTTTTTGCCGCGCCCATGCTCACGTTCCAACAAATCATCCTTCGCCTGCAGTCCTACTGGGACGCGCAAGGCTGCGCCCTGCTCCAGCCCTATGACATGGAAGTGGGCGCGGGCACCAGCCACACCGCCACCTTTTTGCGCGCCATCGGCCCCGAGCCGTGGAAAGCCGCCTACGTGCAACCCAGCCGCCGCCCCAAAGACGGCCGCTACGGCGAAAACCCCAACCGCCTGCAGCACTACTACCAATACCAGGTGGTGCTGAAGCCCGCACCCAGCAACATCCTGGAGCTGTACCTGGGCAGCCTGGAGGCGCTGGGCTTTGACCTGAAGAAAAACGACATCCGCTTTGTGGAAGACGACTGGGAAAACCCCACCCTCGGCGCCTGGGGCCTGGGCTGGGAGGTGTGGCTCAACGGCATGGAGGTGACGCAGTTCACCTACTTCCAGCAGGTGGGTGGCATCGACTGCAAACCCGCCACTGGCGAAATCACCTACGGCTTGGAGCGCCTGGCCATGTACCTGCAAGGTGTGGACAACGTCTACAACCTGAAATGGACCGATACCCTCAGCTACGGCGACGTGTACAAGCAAAACGAGGTGGAGCAGTCCACCTACAACTTTGAACACGCCGACGCCGACTTTTTGTTCACCGCATTCGCAGCCCACGAAAAGCAAGCCAAGTACCTGATGGAACAGCAACTGGCCCTGCCCGCCTACGAGCAGGTGCTGAAGTGCGCCCACAGCTTCAACCTGCTGGACGCCCGTGGCGCCATCAGCGTGACCGAGCGTGCCGCCTACATCGGCCGCATCCGCAACCTGGCCCGCGCCGTGGCGCAAAGCTATTACGAAAGCCGCGAACGCCTGGGCTTCCCCATGGCCCCGCGCGAGTGGGTGGCACAGATGCCCGCCACCGCTGCCGCCAAAGCCGCCTGAACCGGGGATCACGACACATGACCACACAAAACCTGCTTGTTGAACTGTTCGTTGAAGAACTGCCCCCCAAAGCCCTGAACAAACTGGGCAATGCCTTTGCCAGTGTGTTGCTGGAGCAGCTCCAGGCCCAAGGCCTGGCCGCTGCCGACGCGGTGCTGACCGCGTTTGCCTCGCCCCGCCGCCTGGCCGCCCACGTCACGAACGTTTCGGGGCAAGCCAAGGACGAACCGCACACCATTAAGCTGATGCCCAAAACGGTGGCATTTGGTAGCGACGGACTCCCGTCTCCCGCGCTTTTGAAAAAGGCGCAAGCTGTTTCTCAGCGGTGCCTTAACTTGCTGGAGAAATGGCCCCTGGCCGAGGATGGCTCTGAGCGGATTTTTATAGCGACAGATGGAAAGTCTGAGTCAGTGTTTTTCAGTACCGTGTTTCCCGGTGCAGACATTCGTTCTGGGCTTCAATCAGCGCTGAATGCGGCCATTGCCAAGCTGCCCATCCCCAAGGTCATGAGCTACCAGCTGCAAAGCGGTTGCGCACTGCCCGGCTGGAGCAGTGTGAGCTTCGTGCGCCCCGCACACGGCCTGGTGGCGTTGCACGGTGCCGACGTGGTGCCGGTGAGCGCCTTGGGCCTGCACGCGGGCAACACCACACACGGCCACCGCTTTGAAGCCGCCATCGACCCCGTGCCCCTGGCGCATGCCGACGCTTATGCCGACACCCTGGCCCGCGACGGTGCCGTGATCGCCAGCTTTGCCGCCCGCAAGGCCGAGATTGCCCGCCAACTCGCGGCCAAGGCCGCTGAAGTGGGCGGAGGCTGCCGCCCCATTGAAGACGACGCCCTGCTGGACGAAGTGACCGCGCTGGTCGAGCGCCCCAACGTGCTGGTGTGCCAGTTCGAGCCCGAGTTTCTGGCCGTGCCGCAAGAGTGCCTCATCCTCACCATGAAGGCCAACCAGAAGTACTTCCCGCTGCTGGACGCCGCTGGCAAGTTGACCAACCGCTTCCTGGTGGTCAGCAACATCAGCCCGGTCGATGCCAGCGCCGTGACCGGTGGCAACGAGCGTGTGGTGCGCCCGCGCTTGGCCGACGCCAAGTTCTTTTTCGACCAAGACCGCAAGAAAACCCTGGCCTCCCGCGTGGACGGCTTGGGCAAAGTGGTCTATCACAACAAGCTGGGCACCCAAGGCGAGCGCGTGGAGCGCGTGCGCGCCATTGCCCGCGCCCTGGCCACCGCACTGGGCCAGCAGGGTTGGGGCGGCGCAGACCTGGCCGCACAGGCCGATTTGGCGGCGCAACTGGCCAAAACCGACCTGCTGACCGACATGGTGGGCGAGTTCCCCGAGCTGCAAGGCACCATGGGCGGCTACTACGCCCGCCACGACGGCCTGGGTGACACCGTGGCCGATGCCATCGAAGACCACTACAAACCCCGCTTCGCCGGTGACGAGTTGCCCCGCAACGCCGCCGGTGTGGTGGTGGCGCTGGCCGACAAGCTGGAAACCCTGGTGGGCATGTTCGGCATTGGCAACCTGCCCACGGGCGACAAAGACCCGTTTGCCCTGCGCCGCCACGCGCTGGGTGTGGTGCGCATGCTGGTGGAAAAAGACCTGCCGCTGGACGTGTCCGCCGTGCTGGCCGCTGCCGTGCCAGCCTTCGGTGCCCTCATCACCGACGCCACGCCGCAGCTGACCGAATTTGTGTACGACCGCATCAGCGGCGCGTCGCGCGAGCAAGGCTACAGCGCCCAGGAAGTGGACGCCGTGTTGGCCCTGCGCCCCCAGCGCCTGGCCGATATCGGCCGCCGCCTGGGCGCGGTGCGCGCCTTTGCCGCCCTGCCCGAAGCCCCCGCGCTGGCCGCGGCCAACAAGCG
>JBASFL010000094.1:0-7108 GCA_049653005.1 Burkholderiaceae bacterium
TTGTACAACCACCAATTGCCCCAGTCAGCGCTGAAGTCCAGAACACCCATTCAGGCCATGAAGGACTGGTACGCCCAGCAGCCTGGTTTGTTTATCAAGCGTCCTTATGATCATCCGGGATGCGACATGTACGCACCTTCGTAAGTGCGGCTGTCGTAGATGCGCATGTTGGGGCCGGTTTTGTAGCCGGTGGCGTGTTCGAACTTGATGTCGGGCGTGTCTGCCGCCACTTTCAGCATGGACTCCATGTAGCCAAAGGTGGTGCCAAAAATCACCTTGTTGCCTTGGGCGGCCATGTCGCGGATCACGCGCTCGGCATCGGCGCTTTCGGGCACGTTTTCCACAAAGCTGGTGACCACTTTGTCGCCAAACTCTTTTTCCACCGCCTTGCGGCCGTTGTCGTGCGCAAAGGTCCAGCCACCGTCACCCACGGGGCCCACGTAGGCAAAAGCGATCTTCAGGGGCTCGGCCTTGGCAGGGGCAGGCGCCGCCGCTGCGGGCGCGGGGGCAGGTGCGGGCTCTTCCTTTTTGCCGCAGCCCATCAGCGCGGCAGAGGCCAACGCGGACAGCGCGGCCACTTTGAGAAGGGAACGTTTTTGTTGGTCGGTCATGCGAACTCCTGTGAAAACCGGGGGTTGAAAACAAACATTTCGACGAAAAAGATTATGGGGCTGCGTGGCTCACGACCCCGGGTAGAACGGCTTGCCAATGCTGCTGGGCATGTTCACGCGAATCCAGGCCGGGTTGCGGGAAATCAGCGCCAGCACCACCACGGTGGCCAGGTACGGCAACATGGTCAGAAACTGGCTGGGCACGTTGACCCCTGCGCCTTGCAAGTGGAACTGCAGCATGGTCACACCGCCAAACAGGTAAGCCCCCAGCAAAACCCGTGCCGGGCGCCAAGTGGCAAAGGTGGTGAGTGCCAGCGCAATCCAGCCCTTGCCGGCCACCATGCCCTCCACCCACAACGGGGTGTACACCGTGGAAATGTAGGCACCGGCCAGCCCACACAGCGCGCCCCCGCCCACCACCGCCGCCAGTCGGATGCGGCGCACCGGGTAACCCAGCGCGTGGGCCGACTCGGGGCTTTCGCCCACGCTGCGCAGCACCAAGCCGGTGCGTGTGCGGTACAAAAACCAAATCAGCCCCACCGTCAGCGCCATGGCCACGTACACCATGGGGTGGTGGCGAAACAGCGCGGGGCCCAGCAGCGGGATGTCGCCCAGCACCGGCATGGCCCACGGGGTTTGTTCGGGCAGGCGGGCCTGCACATAGGCCGTGCCCGCAAACGCAGAAAAACCCCCGCCAAACAGGCTGAGCGCCAGGCCAGTGGCGTATTGGTTGGTGTTGAGCCAGATCACCAGCACACCAAAAATGGCGGCCATCAGCGCACCAGCGGCCATGCCCGCCAAAAAGCCCACCAGCGGGCTGCCGGTGTGCACCACGGCGGCAAACCCGGCCAGGGCGGCGCAGAGCATCATGCCCTCGGCCCCCAGGTTGACGATGCCCACCTTTTCGTTGATGAGCAGGCCCAGCGAGGCGATGGCCAGCACCGTGCCCGCGTTGAGCGTGGCGGCAATCAAGAGTGCGTAAGCGTCCATAAGGGGTCTCGGGGTGGCGGTTTACTTCACCCACCGCACGCGGTAGGCAATCAGGGTGTCGCAGGCCAGCAGCGTGAACAGCAACAGCCCCTGGAACACCCCGGTGATGGACTTGGGCAGCCCCAAGCGCGACTGCGCCAGCTCACCGCCGATGTAGAACATGCTCATCAAAATGGCAGCAAACACCATGCCCACCGGGTGCAGCCGCCCCACAAACGCCACGATGATGGCTGCAAACCCGTAGCCCGCCGGCACAAACGGCGTGAGCTGCCCAATGGGCCCGGCAACCTCCAGCGCACCGGCCAGCCCGGCCGCGCCACCGCTGGCCAACAGCGCAATCCACAGCGCCTTGCGCGACGAAAACCCCGCGTACAGCGCGGCGGCCGGGGCCAGCCCGCCGACCTGCTGGGCAAACCCCGCGTAGGTGCGGAACAAAAACACCCACAACGCCGCCACACCGGCCAGCGCCAGCAACAGGCCAATGCTCACCCGCGAGCCGGTGAACAACCGGGGGATTTGCGTGACCGCTTCAAAGGTTTTGGTTTGCGGAAAGTTGTAGCCCAGGGGGTCTTTCCAAGGGCCATACACCATGAAGTTCAGCAGCTGAATGGCCACATACACCAGCATCAGGCTGACCAGAATTTCGCTGGCATTGAACTTGTCGCGCAGCAGCGCTGTCACGCCCGCCCAGGCCATGCCACCCACCACACCGGCCACCAGAATGGCCGGCACGATCCACGGGCCGGTGGTTTTGTCGGCCAGCAAGGCCACGCCCCCGGCGGCAATGGCCCCCACGATGTACTGCCCCTCGGCCCCGATGTTCCACACGTTGGAGCGAAAACACACGGCCAGCCCCAGCGCAATGATGAGCAGCGGGGTGACCTTCACCATCAGCTCGCTCAGCGCATAGCCGCTTTTGATGGGCTCCCAGAAAAACACCTGCAGGCCGCGCACCGGGTCTTTGCCCAGCGCCACAAACAGCGCCACCCCGATCAGCACGGTGATGACCAGCGCCAGGATGGGCGACGCGTAACCCCACAGCGGCGAGGGCTGGGGCCGGGCTTCAAGCTTGAGCATGGGCCACCTCCGCCACACCGTTGACTTGGGCAGGCGCATCCCACAGGCCCGACATCCACTCGCCAATGCGCTCGACAGTGGCCTCCGCACGGGCCAGGCTGGGCGACAGCCGCCCCTTCGCCATGACGTGCAGGCGGTCAGAAATTTCAAACAACTCGTCCAACTCCTCACTCACCACCAGCACGGCACAGCCCGCGTCGCGCAGGGCCAGAATTTCGCCGCGGATTTGCGCCGCGGCCCCCACGTCCACCCCCCAGGTGGGCTGGCTGACAATGAGCAGGGCGGGTTTGGCCTCGATCTCGCGGCCCACAATGAACTTTTGCAAATTCCCCCCCGACAGCGACTTGGCCGCCGCCTCGGGGCCCGAGGCTTTCACCTTGTAGCGGGTGATGATGTCTTGCGCTTGGCTGCGCAGCAGCCCCAGGTTGAGCCAGCCGCTGGCGGCGTTCACCGCCTCGCGCCGCGTCAGCAGCAGGTTGTGCGCCAGGCCCAGCGTGGGCACAGCGCCACGGCCCAGCCGTTCCTCGGGCACAAAGTGCAGGCCCAGCTTGCGGCGGTGCGCGGGGCTGAAGGCCGACATGTCGTGTGTGTGGCCAGTCACCGCAATGCGCACACTGCCCGCCGGCGCACGCGGGTCTTCGCCCGACAGGGCGCGCAGCAGCTCGCCCTGCCCGTTGCCCGACACACCGGCAATGCCCACCACCTCGCCAGCGCGCACTTGCAGGGCAATGCCCCACAGGTCGGTGCCGAAGGGGTCGGCTTTGGCCAGGCTCAAGCCTTGCACGCTCAGCACCGCCGCACCGGCTTGCGAGGTGCGCGCGGTCAGCGCAGGGGGCTCGGCCCCAATCATCAAGCGGCTGAGCGAGGCGTTGCTTTCCTGGCGCGGGTCACACACGCCGGTGACTTGGCCGCCGCGCAGCACCGTGCAGGCGGTGCACAGCTCGCGTATTTCGTGCAGTTTGTGGCTGATGTACAGAATGCTGCAGCCCTGCGATGCCAGTTTTTTCAGCACCACAAACAGCTTTTCCACCGCCTGCGGGGTCAGCACCGAGGTGGGCTCGTCCAATATCAGCAACTGGGGGTGCGTCAGCAACGCCCGGATGATTTCCACCCGCTGCATTTCGCCCACGCTCAGCGTGTGCACGGGGCGTGCGGGGTCGCAGTCCAGGCCGTATTCGGCGGCAATTTGGGTGATTTGGGCGGTGACCTCGGCCAGGCTCAGGCTTTTGCTCAGGCCCAGCCACACGTTTTCGGCCACGGTCAGCACCTCGAACAGGCTGAAATGCTGAAACACCATGCTGATGCCCAGCGCCCGCGCCTCTTGCGGGTTGCGGATGGGGCTGGGCTGGCCGTTGAACAGCACCTCGCCCTCGTCGGGCTTGAC
Source organism: Burkholderiaceae bacterium (assembly GCA_049653005.1). Taxonomy (GTDB): domain Bacteria; phylum Pseudomonadota; class Gammaproteobacteria; order Burkholderiales; family Burkholderiaceae_C; genus UBA2334. The sequence goes on from JBASFL010000094.1 coordinate 4,063, forward strand.
CGCGCCGTAGATGATCTTCATCAACGTGGACTTGCCCGCCCCGTTTTCCCCCAACACCGCGTGTATTTCACCCGGCTGCACCGTCAACGACACATGGCTGTTGGCCACCACACCGGGGTAGCGTTTGGTGATGCCGCGCAACAGCAGCCGAGGGGGTGGGGATGGGTTCACTGACACGTCTCTTTTCAGAAGGGCACCATTATGGGGATTTGCGCAGCGACGCCGCCACCGACTTGATCTGCTCGCGCAGCCACCGAGCCGCGCTGGAATGGTGGGTGCGCGGGTGCCACAGCTGGTAGTACATCAGGCGCGGAAACGCGATGGGCGGCACCAGGATGGACACGGGCAAATGCCCCGCAAACCGCTCGCAATACTGCCGCCCGGTGGTCAACACCAGCAAGCTTGATGCCACCATGCCAGGTATCAGCCCGAAGTGGGCGCAGCGGGTGCTGATGTGGCGCGTCAGCCCCTGTTCGGTCAGGTGGTCGTCGATCACGCCGCGTGCGCCCGGGTGGGTGGGCATGGGGGCAATGTGTTCGGCGGCCAGCCAGTCGGCGGCCGTCCAGCCCCGGCGCACGGCCGGGTGCTGGTGGCTGACCAGGCACACCACCTCGTCGCCAAACAAACGGCCCAGGTGCAAATCGCCCGCGGGTTGGGGCCAGTTGGCAATGACCACGTCCACCTCGCCTTGCGCCAGCCGGTGGCGGTAGTCGGACTGGCCTGAGAGCGAGTGGATTTCAATGGGACACAGCGGGGCGGCCTGCTTCACCTGCGCCACCAGCTGGGGCAAAAAAAGCGGGTCCAAATAATCGCTGGCGGCCAGGGTGAAGGTGTGCTGCGAGGTGGAGGGGTCAAACCCCCGGGCGTCTGAAAACAGGGTTTCGGCGCTGCGCAGAATGTGCGCGGCGGGCTCCAGCATGCGCAGCCCCGCCTCGGTGGGCACCATGTGCGAGCCCGAACGCACCAGCAGCGGGTCGCCCGCGATGCCGCGCAACCGCTTCAGCGCACTGCTGACCGCCGGCTGGTGCATGCCCAGTCGGACGGCGGCTCGGGAAACGCTGCGTTCAGACAACACGGTGTGGAGGACCTTGATCAAATGAAGGTCGATCTTGTCGAAGACGGGTTGGGGTGTCATACCAATGCGGCCATGCGGTTCATACGGCTGGGGTTATACGCGCAGCCCGCCCGCCCCCTAAGCTGCCGCGCATGAACACCGGCACGCCCCACACCCCACCGCCCGCCCACCCCGTGCTGCGCTTTGTGCACCGGGGCCAGCCCAAGGCCCTGCCCGGTGTGCCCCCCCACCGCACCCTGCTGGCCGTGCTGCGCGACGGTTTGGGCCTGACCGGCACCAAAGAAGGCTGCCGCTCGGGCGACTGCGGCGCGTGCACCGTGGTGCTGAGCGAGCCCGACGGCCAGGGCGGCCTGCGCCACCGCGCGGTGAACAGCTGCATTGCCCTGGCCCACTCGGCCCACGGCCGGGCGCTCACCACCGTGGAAGACCTGGCCCAGCCCACCGCCCAAGGCCCAGGCCTGCACCCCGTGCAACAAGCCTTGGTGCAACACCACGCCAGCCAGTGCGGCTTTTGCACCCCGGGCTTTGTGATGAGCCTGTATGCCCTGTACCAAACCCGGGTGGACGCGGCCCAGCGCAGCGGCAACGCCCCCGAACCCATCAGCCGAGACCAGGCGCTGGAAGCCCTGTCGGGCAACCTGTGCCGCTGCACCGGCTACCGCCCCATTCTGGACGCCGCCCAAACCATGCTGAACGCCCCGCTGGCCGTTGGCCAGGGTACGGAAACCTTGCATTTGTTGAAGCAAACAAATGAATACCATCAAGCGCTGGATGCCAATTTGACTTTAAATTTCGCCCCACCCACCCACCAGGCCCCCGCCACGCTGACCTCGCTGCTGCAAGCCCGTGCCGCGCAGCCCCAGGCGCAACTGGTGGCGGGCTGCACCGACGTGGGCCTGTGGGTCACCAAAGGCCAGCAAACACCGGCGGCGGTGATCGACCTCACCCGCACCGCCGAGCTGCGGCAGGTGTTGGTGGAACACGGGGCCTTGGCCATCGGCGCAGCGGTCACGCTGACCGACGCCTTTGCCGCGCTGGTGGCCACACGCCCCCAGCTGGCCACCTTTGCCAGCCGCTTTGCGGGCCTGCCGGTGCGCAACGCGGGCACGCTGGGCGGCAACGTGGCCAACGGATCGCCCATTGGCGACAGCATGCCGCTGCTGATCGCGCTGGGTGCCAGCGTGCGCCTGATGCGCTGGAACCCCGACACCCGGCAGGCAGAAACCCGCGAACTGCCGCTGGAACAGCTCTACACCGGCTACCGCCAGAACGTGATGGCCCCCACCGAGGTGCTGACCCACATCCTCGTGCCAGCGCCCGCTGAGGCGGCAGCAGCCGGGGCCACACCGTTGCATGGCGAGTGGCTGCGCGTGTACAAAATCAGCAAGCGGTTTGAAGACGACATTTCGGCCGTGTGCCTGGGCCTGAAGCTGACCTTGCAACATGGCACCGTGGCCCACGCCCGCATTGGCGTGGGCGGTGTGGCTGCCACCCCAGTGCGCGCCCCACACACCGAAGCTGCGCTGACGGGCAAACCCTGGAACGCCGACACCGCCGCCGCAGCCGCGCAGGTGCTGCAAACCGAGTTCAGCCCCATTTCAGACATGCGCGCCAGCGCCGCCTACCGCCGCCAAGCGCTGGGGGCACTGCTGCAACGCACCTGCCTGGAAAGCACCGGCGTGGCCCACACCAACCTGGAACACACCGGCCTGGCCGCCCTCACCGGAGCCACCGCATGACCGCCGAGCACAACACCCCGCAAACCAGCAACCTCAGCATGGGCACCAGCACAGCGCACGAAAGCGCCGCCGCCCAGGTGGCCGGGGCCGCCCACTACCTGGACGACCTGCCCGAAGCGGCAGGCACCCTGCACGCCGCCCCGGTGCTGAGCCCCGTGGCCCACGGCACGCTGCACGGGCTTGACGCGTCTGCAGCCCTGGCCCTGCCCGGTGTGGTGGCCGTGCTCACCGC
>JBASFL010000095.1:0-104553 GCA_049653005.1 Burkholderiaceae bacterium
TCATCAGAGGACTCCCGGGGCAAGGATTGAACGGCCCAGCAGATCATCCACCAACTGGCGCATCGTCTCTCGCGCTGCCAGCAACGGGTACCTTCTGGGGTCTATGCAATCATCCGGGATGCGACACGTACATGGCCGGGGTGATCGCGGGCAGCATGACCAAAAGCAACACCGTGGGTGTGGTGGGGTCTATCCCCATTCCTGAGGTGATCCGCAACATCAACAGCTTCACGCTGGGTGCACAGTCGGTCAACCCCAAAATCAAAACCAAAGTGGTCTGGGTGGGCGAGTGGTTCAACCCACCGAAAGAAACCGAAGCCGCCACCTCGCTGATCAACGGCGGTGCCGACATCCTGTTCCAGAACACCGACTCGTCGGCCGTGCTGCAAACCGCAGGCAAACTGGGCAAACGCGCGTTTGGTTGGGACTCTGACATGTCCGCCTACGACCCCAAAGCCCACCTGGGCTCGGCCGTCATCAACTGGGGCCCTTACTACGTGAAGGCCGTGGGCGATGCGCTGAACGGCACCTGGTCCACCGGGGCCGCTTGGTGGGGCGTGAAAGAAGGCGCCATTGACATGGTGTCCATCGCCGAAGACGTGCCCGCCGACGTCAAAACCAAAATCGACGGCATCAAGGCCGGTCTGAAAGACGGCAGCTTCGCCATCTGGAAAGGCCCCATCGTGGGCCAGGACGGCAAAGAAGTGCTGGCCAAAGACGTGGTCGCCGACGACAAATTCCTGGGCGGCATCAAGTTCTACGTCAAAGGCGTGGAAGGCAAAGTGCCCGGCGGCTGATACCCCGTTGACATGAGCACACAGGCTGCCCGGCTTTTCAGCGGGGCAGCCTGTTTTTTTTGAATCGACCTGCCATGACCCACACCACTGTTTCACCCGCCGCCGAGCTGGCCCGCCGCATCCCCAAGGCCGAGCTGCACATCCACATCGAGGGCTCTTTGGAGCCCGAGCTGATTTTTGCGCTGGCGCAGCGCAACAGCGTGGCCTTGCCTTACACCAGCGTGGAGGCCCTGCGTGCGGCCTATGCCTTCACCGACTTGCAAAGTTTTCTGGACATTTACTACGCCGGTGCCAGCGTGTTGCTGCACGAGGCCGACTTTTTCGACATGGCCTGGGCCTATTTTTTGCGCGCGCAGGCCGACCATGTCATCCACACCGAAATCTTCTTTGACCCCCAGACCCACACCGCCCGGGGTGTGCCCATGGCCACGGTCATTGCCGGTCTGAAGCGGGCTTGCGAGCAGGCGGAATCTCAACTGGGCATCAGCAGCCACTTGATTTTGTGTTTTCTGCGCCACCTCAGTGAAGCAGATGCGTTGGCCACGCTCGACGCGGCGTTGCCATTCCAGCGCGACTTCATCGGCGTGGGGCTGGACAGCAGCGAGGTGGGCCACCCCCCTGAAAAATTTGCCCGCGTGTTTGCCCGCTGCCGAGACCTGGGCCTGCGCGTGGTGGCCCACGCCGGTGAAGAAGGCCCGCCCGGCTACATCTGGCAGGCGTTGGACGTGCTGAAAACCGAGCGCATCGACCACGGCGTGCGTTGCCTGGAAGACCCCGTCCTGGTCGCCCGGCTGGCGGCCGAGCGCGTGCCGCTGACGGTGTGCCCGCTGTCCAACCTGAAGCTGTGTGTGGTGAAAGATTTGGCCGATCACCCCATGAAGCGCCTGCTGGACGCGGGGCTGTGCGCCACCGTGAATTCAGACGACCCGGCCTACTTCGGTGGCTACCTGAACGCCAACTTTGTGCAAACCGTGGAGGCCCTGAACCTCAGTGCTGCCGATGTGGTGCAACTGGCCCGCAGCAGTTTTGAGGCCAGTTTTGTGACGCCCGAGCAGCGGGTCGTGATGATTCAAAAATTGGAGCGAACTGTTTAATATTGGCAAGCGTTGATGGCCAATTTTATAAAAAAATCAGTTTGAGGGGCGCACCACAACGGCGCGCGTCACCAGCAGCACCGAGTCTGTGCGTATGCATGCGGTGTTGCCTTGGCAACTGGCGGCCATCACCCGCGCGGGGGCGTAGCCCAGGCTGACGGTGCGCCCCACCAAGCGGTCGGGGTCTTCGCACAAGGCGAAGTCGGCCATTTCTCGGTACACGCGGCCCACGGTGTCGGTCAGTTCCAGGTAGCAGGCTACGTCGCCCGCTTCTACCCCCACCACCTTGCCTTGGGTCAGTTTGCGCTGTGTGCCAACGGTCAGAGTGGGCGCGGCGGGGGCCAGTGCTGCTGCGCGCAGTGCCCGCGCCATGGCGCGTGAGGTGGCCGATTCGGTTTGTGCCAACGCATCGCCAGGGGCCACCACCGATTTGCCCAGCCCAGCCAGCATGTGCACCAGCCGGTCTTGGTCAAAGTACAGGCGGTGTTCGTTCCGCGCTTCCAGCTTGCCTCTGGGTGTGTGGCCTTGTGTGGTGCGCAGGGCAAACACCAGGTCTCCTTCAGGGCCAAAGTACAGGTTGGTCACCACGTTGCCCGAGTCGTCCGGGTCGGTCACGGCCAATTTGCGCACTTGGTTGCCCTCGGTCCAGGCAACCACCTCACTGGTGTAGGCCACCCCAGGCACGCGGGCCAAAAAACGCTTGATGCTTAGGCGGTGGGTGTTCTGGTTGACATCGGCATACACCGCACGGGCGCGCGCCACGGTGTCTGCCGCGGTTGGGGCCTGGCCAAGCCCGGTGGCGCCAGCCGCCAGCCATGTGCCCGCCCAAAAACCTGCAGTTAAGGCAGCCATTGCGCAGCGTTTGACGAAGGTGCAAATGGTGTACATGTCGGCTCCTGCGGGTGGCTGAACGGCGTTGCCTACAATCCGCGGCCCGCCGGTGCTTCCCCGGCGGGCATTTTCATTCACGGAAGCCATGTCGAGGAACACCATGTACAAAAACCTCGCAGCCACGCTCGTGGCCGCTTGTTTTTCCCTTTCCCTCTCCACTTCGCTGCACGCGCAAAGCCCCAAACCCGCCACGCAAGCCGCATTTGTGTACGTCTCGCCCATCACCGATGCCGGGTGGACGCGTCAGCACGACGACGCCCGCAAAGCGGTGGACACCGCGCTCAACAAACCTGGGCAGCCCCCGCAGGTGGCCACCCGTTTCGTGGAAAACGTGGCCGAGGGGCCCGACGCCGAACGTGTCATCCGTGACCTGGCGCGCAGCGGGGTCGACATCGTCTTCACCCCCAGTTTTGGCTACATGGAGCCCACGCTGAAGGTGGCCGCCGAGTTCCCGAACGTGAAGTTCGAGTCCATCACCGGCTACAAAACCGCGCCCAACGTGGCTGTGGCCAACGCCCGCTATTACGAGGGCCGCTACCTGGCTGGCGTGGCGGCCGGGCGGCTGGCCACCCAGGCGGGGTATGTGGCGGGTTTTCCCATTCCCGAGGTGATCCAGGGCATCAACGCGTTCACGCTGGGCATGCGCTCGGTCAACCCCGCCGCGCAGGTGCGCGTGGTGTGGCTGGGCGAGTGGTTCAACCCGCCGCGCGAGCGCGATGCGGCCGTGTCGCTGATGAACCAGGGGGCCGAGGTGCTGGTGTTCCACACCGGCTCCACCGCCGTGATGGCGGCTGCGCAAGAGCGCGGCAAGCTGGCCGTGGCCTACCACTCGGACATGCGCAAAACCGCGCCCGACGCCCAGGTGCTGGCCGTCACCCACCAGTGGGGTGCGTACTACACCCGCCGCGTGCAAGCCGTGCGCAACGGCACCTGGCAGAGCGAGCGCCTGTGGGGCGGTGTGAAAGAGGGCATGGTCCGTGTGGACGCGTTCGGCCCCAAGGTGCCGCAGGCGGTGCAAACCGAGGTGTTGGCCCGCCAGAAAGACATTGCGGCGGGCAAGTTGCACCCTTTCCACGCCACGGCCGAGGTGCGCGACAACACGGGCAAAGTGGCCATTCCCGCTGGTCACACCCTGGGCGACGCGCAGATTCTCAACATGGATTGGCTGGCCGACGGTGTGATCGGCAAACTGGGCGGCTGACCTTCAGCGCAGCGCGGCGCTGGCGGCCTTGGCCAGTTGCTGCGTCAGTACGGGGCCCAGGCCCCGGGCCAGGTCTTTTTTCTCGACCACCGGAATGCCTTCTAGCGCAAACGCGTAGGGCTCGCGCTGGCTGGCGTCCAGGCTGGTGACCACCATCAGTTGCAGACCTGCAAAGTGCTTTTGCGAGCGCAGGCTGCCAATCAAGGTGGCCCCGTCAATGCCGGGCAGCAGCAAATCGACCATCAGCACATCGGGCCGCACGGCGCCACAAAGCGCCAGGCCCACCATGGCGTCGCTGGCCACGTGCAGCGACACCTGGGGATGCGAGCGTTGCAGCATGAGTTTGATCACGCCCTGGAAGTGCCCCGAGTCTTCGATCAGCACCACCGTGGGCTGGCGCGAGTCCGTGACCCGCCGCCGTGCACCCACTTGGCTGGGGGCGGGGGCATGGGCGGGCCTGGGCAGGCCCACCCCATTGCCTGGGCGCTGTGCCAGCCACTGGGTGACCGAGTCGCGGGCAATGCGCCGGTGGCCGCCCGAGGTTTTCCAGGCTTGCAATTCACCCCGGTCCACCATCAATTGCACCGACCGCACCGCCAGGCCCAGCAGCTTGGCCACCTCACGGGTGGTCAGCGTGTTGTCGGCGTCCTCCAGCGCAATGGCGGGGGCTCCGGCGGTGGCTTCTGCGGTTTCGGGGACGGTGGGCAGGGGCATGGGATTTGAAAAATGAACTATTTGATATTTTAGGCCGCTGGGTCGCGGGTGGGCATGCGGCCTGCGGTATTCTTTTTCCATGAAAGCCCTGCGTGCCGCCACTTTGTCGTTTGCCCCTTCGGGCCAACCCCTTTACGAGGCCGATGGCCTGCTGGTCACCCAGCGCAACGCCCGGGGCGTGGAAGAGGTGGTGGCCATCGGGGCCACCCAAACCTTGGCCCCTTCGTATGGCCACCTGCCCACCACCCACATGCCAGGCCACCTGGTGGCGCCGGGTTTTGTGGACATGCACGTGCACTACCCCCAGGTGGACGTGATCGGTGCCCCGGCCGACGGCCTGTTGCCCTGGCTGGACAACCACACCTTCCCGCAGGAAACCCGTTTTGCCGACCCCGCGCACGCTGAAGGCCTGGCCACGGTGTTTGCCGACGAGTTGCTGCGCCACGGCGTGACCACCGCCTTGGCGTTTGCCACGTCGCACCCCACCTCGGTCAATGCGTTGTTTGCCGAAGCCCAAGCGCGCGGCATGCGGCTGATGACAGGCCTGTGCCTGATGGACCAAAACGCCCCCGACGGCGTGCGCAACCGCCCCGGCCCTGGCGGCAACGCCACCGAGCAAAGCCTGCTCGACAGCGAAGCCCTGTTGACCCGCTGGCACGGGGTGGACCGGCTGGGCTACGCCATCACCCCCCGGTTTGTGCCCACCTGCTCCGACGCCCAATTGCGCGGCGCGGGCGAGCTGGCCGCCCGCCACCCCGGCGTGTGGGTGCAGTCGCACGTGGCCGAAAACCGCGACGAAATCGCTTGGGTGCGACAGCTTCATCCCGGTGCCCGCAGCTACTTGGACGTGTACCACCGCTTTGGCCTGCTTCGCGAGCGCGCGGTGTACGCCCATTGCATCTATCTGGACGACACCGACCGCGCCCTGATGCGCGACACCAGCACGGCCGCCGCCATCAGCCCCACCAGCAACCTGTTTCTGGGCAGCGGTTTTTTCGACTATGCCGCCGCGCAGCGCACCGGGTTTTTGCACGGGTTGGCCAGCGACGTGGGCGGCGGCACCTCGTTCAGTCCGTTTGAAACCATGAAAGCCGCTTACTTTGTGGGCCGCATGGCGCTGGAGCAGGGTGGGGCGCTCAAGCCCGGCCTGAGCCTGAAGCCCAGCGCCTTGTGGTGGCAACACACCGCCGGTGCCGCACAAGCCCTGGGGCTGGGGGGCGTGGTGGGCAACCTGGCCCCCGGCTGCGAGGCCGATTACGTGGTGCTCAACCCCGCCGCCACTCCGCTGCTGACCCGGCGCACCGCTGCCGCCCGCGACCTGGAAGAGCTGCTGTTTGCCCTCGTCATCCTGGGGGATGACCGTGCGGTGTCGCGTGTGAATGTGGCGGGTGCGTTGGTGCAAGGGGGCTGCAATAATTGACGCCACACACCACGGACACCCTATGAGCATCAAGAGCGACAAATGGATACGCCGCATGGCCCAGCAGCACGGCATGATCGAGCCCTTCGAGCCCAACCAGGTGCGCGAGGCCGATGGCAAAAAAATCATCAGCTACGGCACCAGCAGCTACGGCTACGACATCCGCTGTGCACCTGAATTCAAGGTGTTCACCAACATCCACAGCACCGTGGTGGACCCCAAAAACTTCGATGAAAAAAGCTTTGTCGATTTTCACGGCGACAGCTGCATCATCCCGCCCAACAGCTTTGCGCTGGCGCGCACCGTGGAGTACTTCCGCATCCCGCGCAATGTGCTGACCATCTGCCTGGGCAAAAGCACCTACGCCCGCTGCGGCATCATCGTCAACGTCACGCCGTTTGAGCCCGAGTGGGAAGGCTACGTCACGCTGGAGTTTTCCAACACCACGCCGCTGCCCGCCCGCATTTACGCCGGTGAAGGCTGCGCCCAGGTGCTGTTTTTTGAAAGCGACGAGGTGTGCGAGGTGTCTTACAAAGACCGGGGTGGCAAATACCAAGGCCAAGTGGGCGTGACCTTGCCCAAGGCCTGAGGCCACCGCAAGGCCTGGCCCCATGTTCCCCCACCCTCCCGTCGCAGACGGTGACCATCCCGACACCGCCCCCGACACGCTGCCCATGGGCTTAGCCCCATCCCCGGCCGTCGAGGGGCGCAGCGGGGCCAGTTTGTGGGCCATGTCGCCCGCGCTGGAGCGCCAGTTGTTGGTGCTGGCGTCGGTGTGGGACGCCACGCGCGACGCCGTGTTGGTGACCGATGCGCACAACCGCATCGTGGCCGTCAACCCGTCGTTTGAGCGTGTCACCGGTTATGCCGAACACGAGGTGCTGGGGCAAACCCCTTCCATCCTGGCCTCGGGCACACACGACGCGGCCTTCTACCACGCGATGTGGACCCAGCTGCACGCCCAGGGCAGCTGGCAGGGCGAGGTGCTGAACCGCCGCAAAAGCGGGGTGGTGTACCCCGAGCACTTGCACATCCGCCTGCTGCGTGACCCCCAAAGTGGCGAGGTGCTGAACCACGTGGCCACCTTTGCCGATCTTTCGCTGCAAAAAGCCGCACAGCGCAAGATGCAGCGACTGGCCAGCTACGACCAGCTGTCGGGCTTGCCCAACCAGGTGTTGCTGCGCGACCGTGCCGAGCAGGCCATGGCGCAGGCTCACGCGGGCGGCTTTCAGCTGGCGCTGTTGGTGCTGGACCTGGACCACTTCAAAGCGGTCAACGACTCGCTGGGCCACGCGGGGGGCGACGAGTTGCTGCGCCACATCAGCCGCGCGCTGGTGGCCGTTGCGGCCCCCACCGAAACCGTCAGCCGCCGGGGTGGCGACGAGTTTGTGTTTTTGTTGCCCAAAGTGGACATCCACGCCTTGCGCCTGATGGCCCAGCGTGTGCTGGTGGCGCTGGCCGACCCGTTTGTGGTCAACGGCCGCGAGGCGGTGGTGTCCGCGTCGGTCGGCGTGGCCGTGTACCCGGCCGACGGCACCGACTTTGATGCCCTGCTCAACAACGCCGAATCGGCCATGTACAAGGCCAAAGAGTCGGGTCGGCGCTGCGTGCGGTTTTTCACCGAGCAAATGAACCAGGGGGCCCGCGACCGCATGGCCCTGTTGGGCGGGTTGACCCGCGCCGCAGACCGGGGCGAGCTGCGGCTGCACTACCAACCCCTGGTCAACCTCAGTACCAGTGAAGTGGTGGGGGCCGAGGCCCTGGTGCGCTGGGAGCGCCCGGGTTTTGGCCTGTTGGCCCCCGCGCATTTCATTCCCGAGGCCGAAACCACGGGCCTGATCGTGGACATCGGTGCCTGGGTGTTGCACGAGGCCTGTCGGCAGCAACGCCGCTGGGCCGATGGTGGTTTGGGGCACTTGCACATGGCGGTCAACGTCTCGGCGCTGCAATTCCGCCAGGGCGCTTTGGAACGCCAAGTGGCAGAGGCGCTGGCCGAGTCGGGGGCCGACCCAAGGCACTTGGAGCTGGAGCTGACCGAGTCCACCCTGATGGTGCAACCCGAGGAGGTGATGGACACCCTGCACCGCCTGAAGCAGCGCGGCGTGCAGCTGGCCATTGACGACTTTGGCACCGGTTACTCCAGCCTGGCGTATTTGCGCCGCTTGGCGGTGGACAAAATCAAAATCGACCAGTCGTTTGTGCGCGACATCACCGTTGACGCGGACGGTGCTGCCATTGTGCGTGCGGTCATCCAAATGGCCCGTTCGCTGGGCCTGCGCACCTTGGGCGAAGGGGTGGAAACCCAGGTCAACCGCCGGGCCCTGCAGGTGCTGGGTTGCGACCACGCGCAGGGCTACTTTTTCGGCAAACCCATGCCCGCTGACGAGTTCCACCAACTGGTCACCCGCAGCCGTCACCCCACGCCTGGCGCAGCCTGAGTCCCGCGCGGGCCCCATGTGTTGGGGCATGGTGCGACAATACGCGGCAATGAGTGACTCTTTTTCCCAACTTTCGCTGGCACCTTCGCTGGCACGCGCCGTGGCCGAAATGGGCTACGAATCGATGACCCCCATCCAGGCCCAGGCCATTCCCGTGGTGCTGCAAGGCCGCGACGTGATGGGCGCTGCGCAAACCGGTACCGGCAAAACCGCTGCGTTTTCGCTCCCGCTGTTGCAGCGGATGATGAAGCACGAAAACGCCTCCACATCGCCCGCGCGCCACCCCGTGCGGGCCTTGGTGCTGCTGCCCACCCGCGAACTGGCCGACCAGGTGGCCCAGCAGGTCAAGCTGTACGCCAAATACACCCACCTGCGTAGCGCGGTGGTGTTCGGTGGCATGGACATGAAGCCCCAGACGCTGGAGCTGAAAGCCGGTGTCGAGGTGCTGGTGGCCACCCCTGGCCGCTTGCTGGACCACATCGAGGCCAAAAACTGCGTGCTCAACCAGGTGGAGTACGTGGTGCTTGACGAGGCTGACCGCATGCTGGACATCGGGTTTTTGCCCGACCTGCAGCGCATCCTCAGCTACCTGCCCAAACAACGCACCACGCTGCTGTTTTCGGCCACTTTCTCGTCCGAAATCAAGCGCCTGGCCAGCAGCTACCTGCAAGACCCGGTCACCATCGAAGTGGCCCGCTCCAACGCCACCGCGTCCACGGTGGAGCAGCGCTTCATCGGGGTGGGCGACGACGACAAACGCCGCGCCGTGCACCAAGTGCTGAAAGAGCGCGGCCTGAAGCAGGCCTTCATTTTTGTGAACAGCAAGCTGGGCTGTGCCCGCCTGGCGCGCTCGCTGGAGCGCGAAGGCCTGAAAACCACGGCGCTGCACGGTGACAAGTCGCAAGACGAACGCCTGAAAGCGCTGGAAGCCTTCAAGTCGGGCGCCGTCGATTTGCTGGTGTGCACCGATGTGGCGGCCCGTGGCCTGGATATCAAAGACGTGCCAGCGGTGTTCAACTTTGACTTGCCCTTCAACGCCGAAGACTACGTGCACCGCATCGGCCGCACGGGCCGTGCGGGTGCGTCGGGGTTGGCGGTGTCCCTGGTGTCGCCCAGCGATTCGCGGTTGCTGGCCGACATTGAAAAACTCATCAACGTCAAAGCCGAGGTCGAGCCGTTCCAAATTGACGACACCTCGCGCCCGATGGGCCGCATCAACGACGGTCAGCGCCACTGGAAGAGCGAATCCGCCGAACGTGGTGGCGACGCGGTGGCGGCCCAGCAGCCCGATGCCCGCCCGGCCCGCGCACCCCGCAGCGGGCCACGGGCCCCGGTGGACCCGTTTTTCGACAAACCCTACGAACCCGGTGCCCCCTCGTCGTCTGACGCCAAGCCCGCTTGGGAGGCCACGGCCAAACCCGCTGCGCGTGTGTCGGCCAACATCAAGCCCCGCAAGCGCATGGCCGCGCTGTTCATGCAACCGGTGGCCCACGTGGCGCCTGTGCAGGCTGACGCGGGTGCCCTTGCCGAGCAACCCGCACAGGCCACTGCCGACTGAGCACAGCTGACTGTGGCCGGGGCTTTGACCCCGTGCCCCTTGGTGTTCCTTCTCTTTGAAAGCCCGCTTCAGCGGGCTTTCTTTTTGGGTTTGTCTGTGCCGTCGGCTTTGTCGGGTTTGCCAGGGGTCTGGGCGCGCGGGCAGGGCACCTGCTCCAGGGCCAGGGTGGCGGGTGCTTCCCCTTGCGCCGCGGGCACCAGGCGGGCAGCGGTGAGACAGCCGCCCCACACGCAGCCCGTGTCCAGGGCCAGCAGGTGGGGGCGTTGCAGCCCTTGCAGGGTGGACCAGTGGCCAAATGCCACGGGGTGCTGCGCCGTCAGGCGGCCGGGCACGTCAAACCAGGGCATGTAGCCGGGGGGCTGGCTGCCCACGTCGTCTTTGCTGTCGAATTCCATGCGGCCTTCGGCCGTGCAAAACCGCAGGCGGGTCAGGGCGTTGAGCACCACGCGCAGCCGGTCGTGGCCTTGCAAGACATCGCTCCATTGGTCGGGTTGGTTGCCGTACATGACTCGAAAGAAGTTTTCATGGTCAAAACCGGCTATGGTGCTTGACAGTTCTTGTGCCAGCACTATGGTTTTTTCTGCTGTCCATTGGGGCAGCACACCCGCGTGCACCATCAACCAGCCGTGCTCCAGCCGGGCCAGCGGTTGCTGGCGCAGCCAGTGGCGCAGGGTGGGGACATCGGGCGCGTTCAGCACGGGAGCCAGGGTGTCTTTGCGGCCGGGTTTGCGCACGCCCTGTGCCACGCCCAGCAGGTGCAGGTCGTGGTTGCCCAGGATGCAGCGGGCCGAGCTGCCAGCGGCCATGGCCCAGCGCAGCACCCCCAGTGAATCGGGCCCCCGGTTCACCAGGTCGCCCAGCAGGTAAGCGGTGTCGCGGCTGGGCGAAAAATCGAGGGTTTGCAGCAGGTGTTGCAGGGATGCGTTGCAGCCCTGCACGTCGCCAATCATGTAAAGTGCCATTCGCAAATTATGGATGTCGTCTTAATCGTTTTTCTCACGCTGCTCAACGGCGCGTTCGCCATGTCCGAACTGGCCTTGGCATCCAGCAAAAAGGCCCGGCTGCAAGCCCTGGCCGAAGCCGGCGACAAGGGCGCGCAAACCGCGCTGAAGTTGCTGGAAAACCCCACACAGTTTTTGTCATCGGTGCAGGTGGGTATCACGTCCATTGGCATGTTGAACGGCATCGTGGGCGAGGCCGCGTTCAGCGCCGGTTTGTCGGCCACTTTGCAACGCTGGGGGCTGACGGTGGGCACGGCCGATGTGACCGCCACGGCCGTGGTGGTGGTGGTCATCACCTTCGTCACCATTGTGTTTGGCGAGCTGGTGCCCAAACGCATTGGCCAGCTGTACCCTGAGGCGGTGGCCCGTGTGGTGTCGCGCCCCATGGACTGGGTGGCACGCGGTGCGCGCCCTTTTGTGGCCTTGCTCAGCACCACCACCCAGGCGGTGTTGAAGCTCATGCGCATCAACACCAACGCGGTGCAACACGTCACCGAGGAAGAAATTGCCGCCAGCCTGGAAGAGGGGGTGGGCGCCGGCATCATCGAAGCGCACGAACACCAGATGGTGCGCAACGTGTTTTTGCTGGATGACCGGCAACTCGCCTCCATCATGCGGCCCCGGGCCGATATCGAATGGCTGGAGGCGTCTGACACCTTGGCGCAGGCCATGGAGAAAGCCTGGCGCTTTGGCCACTCTTGGTACCCCGTGTGCCGCGACGGGCTGGACGACGTGGTGGGCGTGGTGCACGTGCCGCGTGTCATGGAGCTGCGCGCCGCCCAGAAAGCGGGCGAGCCCGTGGAGGACGTGCTGTTGGCGCACGTGCTGCCAGCGGTGTTTGTGCCGGAAACCCTGTCGGGCATGGAACTGCTGGAGCAGTTCCGCGCCCAGGCCACGCGCATGGTGTTTGTGGTGGACGAATACGGGGAAGTGCAAGGCCTGCTGACCCCGCTGGACATGCTGGAGGCCATCACCGGTGAGCTGTCGCCGCAAACCGCGGTGGACGCCTGGGCCATTCGGCAACCCGATGGATCTTGGCAGGTGGACGGTGCCATGCCCGCACAAGAGCTGAAGGCCCGCCTGGACCTGGACAGCCTGCCCGACGAAGACAAAGGCCGCTACAACACCGTGGCCGGCCTCATGCAAACCGTGGCCGGTGACTTGCTGGCCCAGGGCGATGCCGTGGAGTGGGACGGCTGGCGCTTTGAGGTGCAGGCGCTGGAAGGGCGGCGCATCGACCGCGTGCTCATCCAGCGGCAGGCGGCACCGACACCGGCCGGTGCTCAAACAGCCACGCCTTGAAGGCCACGGCGGCGGCCGAGAGTTTTTTGCCCTTGGGGTAGACCACGTGCCAGCGGCGGATCAGCGGAAAGCCCAGCACGTCGAGCATCACCAGCTCCTTCAGCGCCAACTCTGACACCACGGTGGTGGCCGACAACACGGCCAGGCCCAGCCCACCGGCCACGGTTTGTTTGATGGCTTCGTTGCTGCCCACCTCCAGCCGGTTTTTCAGGGTGATGCCGTGGGCCGCAAAAAAGCGCTCGGCCGTCAGGCGGGTGCCCGAGCCGGGTTCGCGCAGGATGAACGGCTCTTGCCGCAGCCGGTGCGGCTCAATGGCCGCTTGCCCCACCAGCGGGTGCTGGGGCGGGGCCACCAGCACCAGGGGGTTTTGGGCGAACTCTTCGCTGACCACGTCCATGTGTTCGGGTGCCTGGCCCATGATGTAGAGGTCGTCTTGGTTTTGCGCTAGGCGTTGCAGCAGGTTTTCCCGGTTGCCCACGACCATGGCCACCTCGATGCCCGGGTGCGCCGCACAAAAACCACCCAGCAGCTTGGGCACGGTGTATTTCACCGTGGTCAGGATGGCGATTTTCAAGCTGCCCTTTTCCACCCCACGCAAGGCCGCCAGGTCTTGCGACAGGCGCTCCAGCCGCCCCTCGATGTCGGCGCACGCCTCGGCCAGGGTGTGGCCCGCTGCGGTGAGAAAGATTTTTTTACCCAGTTGCTCGAACAAGGGCTGACCCACGGTTTCCGCCAGCTGCTTGACTTGCAGCGACAAGGTGGGCGGCGACAGGTGCAGTTCTTCAGCGGCCCGGGCGAAGCTGCAATGCCGCGCCACGGCCAGAAAGATGCGCAACTGGTGCAGGGTGGCGTGGCGGAGGTTCATGGTTATAAGTTTATAAAAGTAAACCGTAACGGTTCAAACATTTTACTTTTATTAAATGTTGTGGGGTTCCACAATCCGCACCAGTTCAAAGCAAGTCCACCCACTTTGGTGTGCTTTGGGCACCAAAGTGAGTCATCTACACAACCTGAAACAGGAGCAAACATGGCAACGAAAACCTACAACGCCGGTGTCAAGGAATACCGCAGCACGTACTGGACCCCCACCTACACGCCGCTGGACACCGACATCCTGGCGTGTTTCAAGATCACCCCCCAGGCGGGTGTGGACCGCGAAGAAGTGGCCGCCGCTGTGGCCGCCGAATCGTCCACCGGCACCTGGACCACCGTGTGGACCGACCTGCTGACCGACCTCGACTACTACAAAGGCCGCGCCTACCGCATTGAAGACGTGCCCGGCGACGACACCTGCTTCTACGCGTTTGTGGCTTACCCCATCGACCTGTTTGAAGAAGGCTCCGTGGTCAACGTGTTGACCTCGCTGGTCGGCAACGTGTTTGGCTTCAAGGCCCTGCGTGCCCTGCGCCTGGAAGACATCCGCTTCCCCATCGCTTACGTGAAAACCTGCGGTGGCCCTCCCCACGGCATTCAGGTCGAGCGCGACATCATGAACAAATACGGCCGTCCGCTGCTGGGTTGCACCATCAAGCCCAAGCTGGGCTTGTCGGGCAAGAACTACGGCCGCGCCGTGTACGAATGCCTGCGCGGTGGCCTGGACTTCACCAAAGACGACGAAAACGTCAACAGCCAGCCCTTCATGCGGTGGCGCCAGCGTTTCGACTTCGTGCAGGAAGCCATTGAAAAGGCCGAGCGCGAAACCGGCGAGCGCAAAGGCCACTACCTGAACGTGACCGCCCCCACGCCAGAAGAGATGTACAAGCGCGCCGAATACGCGAAAGAAATCGGCTCGCCGATCATCATGCACGACTACCTGACCGGTGGCCTGACCGCCAACACCGGCCTGGCCAACTGGTGCCGCGACAACGGCATGTTGCTGCACATCCACCGCGCCATGCACGCCGTGCTCGACCGCAACCCCCACCACGGCATCCACTTCCGCGTCTTGACCAAGGTGCTGCGCTTGTCCGGTGGTGACCACCTGCACTCGGGCACCGTCGTGGGCAAGCTGGAAGGCGACCGCGCCTCCACGCTGGGCTGGATCGACATCATGCGCGACCAGTTCATCAAAGAAGACCGCAGCCGCGGCATCTTCTTCGACCAGGACTGGGGCTCCATGCCCGGCGTGATTCCGGTTGCCTCTGGTGGCATTCACGTGTGGCACATGCCCGCGCTGGTCAACATCTTCGGCGACGACTCGGTGTTGCAGTTCGGCGGCGGCACGTTGGGTCACCCCTGGGGCAACGCCGCCGGTGCGGCCGCCAACCGCGTGGCGCTGGAAGCCTGCGTCAAGGCCCGCAACGAAGGCGTGGCCGTGGAAAAAGAAGGCAAGGCCGTGTTGTCCGACGCCGCCAAGCATTCGCCCGAACTGAAGATCGCCATGGAAACCTGGAAAGAAATCAAGTTCGAGTTCGACACCGTGGACAAGCTGGATATTGCACACAAGTGATGCCTATCGCTTGACAGTATTCAATCTACAGCTATTGTTTTTGTAAGGAATAAATCATGCAAGACTACAACTCACGCCTGTCCGATCCTGCCAGCCGCAAGTTCGAGACCTTCTCTTACCTGCCCGCCATGACCACCGATGAAATCCGCAAGCAAGTGGAGTATTTGGTGAAGAAGGGCCTGAACCCCGCCATCGAACACATCGAACCCCAGTACCTGATGGATTCCTACTGGTACATGTGGAAGCTGCCCATGTTCGGTGAAACCGACGTGGACAAGGTGCTGGCCGAGTGCGAAGCTTGCCGCCAAGCCAACCCCGACAACCACGTGCGCCTGATCGGCTACGACAACTTCACGCAGTCGCAAGGCGCAAGTATGGTCATCTTCCGCGGCAAAACCGTGTGATGAAAGCGCCACCCCCAACCCTTGAGCAGGGCGGGGGGTGGCCGATGCAGTGAGGTCAAGGGGGAGACGGCCATAGGCCGGCGGAGGACACGAACGGAGTCGGCCGCCCCCCGACCTGCGGCGCAGGCCAACGAAGCAGTGGAGACGAGCAACATGAACAACACCCTGGACGCCTACCGCGTCACGAACGAGCCCTACTACCGCCCCGTGGCGGACGAGGTCAGCCTGTACGAAGCCGCCTACTCGGTGCGCATGCCCATGATGCTCAAGGGCCCCACCGGCTGCGGCAAAACCCGGTTTGTGGAATACATGGCCTGGAAGCTGCAAAAGCCGCTCATCACCGTGGCCTGCAACGAAGACATGACCGCCTCCGACCTGGTGGGCCGCTTCCTGCTCGACGCCAACGGCACCCGCTGGCAAGACGGCCCCCTGGCCACCGCAGCCCGCCTGGGCGCCATTTGCTATTTGGACGAGGTGGTGGAAGCCCGGCAAGACACCACCGTGGTGATTCACCCGCTGACCGACAACCGCCGCGTGTTGCCGCTGGAAAAAAAGGGCGAACTCCTCAGGGCCCACCCCGATTTTCAAATCGTCATTTCCTACAACCCCGGCTACCAGAGTTTGATGAAGGACTTGAAGCAGTCCACCAAGCAGCGCTTTGGGGCCCTGGATTTCAATTACCCCGACCACACCGTGGAAACCGAAATCGTGGCGCACGAAACCGGTGTCACGGCCGAGGTGGCGGCCAAACTGGTGTCGATTGCCGAGCGCGCCCGCAACCTCAAGGGGCACGGGCTGGACGAAGGCATTTCCACCCGCATGCTGATTTACGCAGGCAGCCTCATTGCCCAGGGCGTGGCCGCGCAAGCCGCTTGCCGTGTGGCGCTGGTGCGCCCCATCACCGACGACCCCGACATGCGCGACGCGCTCGACGCCGCCGTGGCCACTTTCTTCTGAACGGGCCGCCGCCATGTCCATCCACCTGGACGACCAGACCGAGTGGCTCCTGGAACTGGAGCCCGACAGCCGCGCGCTGATGCTGCACGCCTGGCCCGACGCAGCCAAGGTGTTCTCCGCCAGGGGGCTGGACAACTACGCCAAAGGCGCCGTGGCCCTGCGCGGCCTGGGCAAAGGGCCGGGGCTGGTCAACACCTGGATCGAGTCGGCGCCCCAAGTGGCCAAAGAGGTGGGCGAAGACGTGGTGGGCGACCTGGCCACGTCGGTGCTGATGCTGGCGTCCAAAACCTCGGGCTCGGTCATTGAACTGGTGCTGGGCACCGCCCCCACCGCCGCCCGCCGCCTGGCCGATGGCACGCTGTTTTTGCAATACCTGCAGTTTTTGAACACCACCTTGGCCCAGGCCCCGCGCGGTGTGCGCCCCATGCTCGACAAACTGGACGTGCTGCTGGGCCAGCTGACGCTGGGCGGCCTGCGCCGCTGGGCCGCCTGGGGGGCACACGCCCACCGCACGAATTACGAAGAGCAAATCCGTTACTTCGGGCTCGATTCAAAAGAATCGCTGGCCGTGCTGCAAAACGAGCGCAAAGGCACCCTGCTGGTGGACGTGCAGCGCCGCATCAACATGTACCTGCGCGCCCTGTGGGGGCGCGACTTTTACATGCGCCCCACGGCGGGCGACTTCGAGTCGCGCGAGGGCTACAAGCCGTTCATTGAGGACTACCTCATTCACCTGCCCGACGCCTACGACGCTGTGCAAACCGACCGGGGCACCGTGCCCGCCACCGAGTTGTACCGCGCGGCATCGGCCCACGCGGCAGCCCACCTGGTGTACACACGCCAGCCCATTTCGGCCGAGTCGCTCAACCCCTGGCAAATGGCGTGCATCGCGCTGGTGGAAGACGCGCGGGTGGAAACCCTGGCCGTGGCCCAGTTTCCGGGCCTGCGCGACCTGTGGGCCAGCCTGCACACGGCCCTGCCCGACCAAGGCCGCACGGCGGGCGACTTTTTGAGCCGCCTGGCCCGCGCCCTGCTGGACCCCGCCTGCACCGACGACCACCCCTGGGTGCTGGAAGGCCGCGCCCTGTTCGCCCAGGTGCGCGACCGCGTGCTGGCCCAACCGCACGACAACACCGTGTCATGGGAAGTGGGCGTGGCCTTGGCCCACCGCTTTCGCGACCAAGTGGGCCTGCCCTTTCAGCCCCGCACCGATGTGCAAACCGCCGCTTACCGCGACGACAACCGCTATTTCTGGGCGTTTGAGGCGTTTGATTTCGACCAATCCACCGCCGCGGGTTACGACAGCGTCAAGCAGGTGCGCAAATACGTGAACCTGATGGAGTTCGCCAACGAAGTGGACGTGGAAACCGCCGGGGACGACGCCCAGGAAATCTGGGTGCTGGGCACCGAGCTGTTTCCCTACGAAGACATGGGTGTGTCGTTCAACGCGTCGGAAGGGCGTGAGCCCATCATCGACCCCGTGCACTACCCCGAGTGGGACCACCAGATCCAGCTGGAGCGCCCCGCCTGGGTGACGGTGCAAGAGCGCCACCCCAAGGCCGGCGACCCCGCGGTGGTGGACGGCATCGTGGCCGAGCACCGCCGCCTGATCGGGCGCATGAAGTATTTGCTCGACGCCATGCAGCCCCAGGGCGTGCAGCGCATCCGCAAGCTGGAAGACGGCGACGACATCGACATCAACGCCGCCCTGGCCTCCATGGTGGAGCTGCGCATGGGCCAGCAGCCCGACCCCCGCATCATGATGCGCAGCGTGCGCAAGGTGCGCGACATCTCGGTGTTGGTGCTGGTGGATTTGTCGGAATCGACGAACGACAAAGTGGCCGGACAAGAACAAACCGTGCTGGAGCTGACCCGCCAGGCCTGCGTGTTGCTGGCCGATGCCATTGCCAAGGTGGGCGACCCGTTTGCCATCCACGGCTTTTGCTCCGATGGCCGCCACGACGTGAACTACTGGCGCTTCAAAGACTTTCACCAGCCCTATGACGACGTGGCCAAGGCCCGCATGGCAGGCATGCAAGGCCAGCTGTCCACCCGCATGGGCGCGGCCATCCGCCACGCCGCCGCCGCGTTGAAAACACAGCGCTCGGCCAAAAAACTGCTGCTGGTCATCACCGACGGCGAACCCGCCGACGTGGACGTGCGCGACCCGCAATACCTGCGCCACGACACCAAAAAAGCCGTGGAAGAAGCGGGCCGCAACGGCGTGTTGACCTACTGCATGAGCCTGGACCCCCGGGCCGACCAGTACGTCAGCCGCATTTTTGGGGCGCGGAACTTCATGGTGGTGGACAAGGTGGAGCGCCTGCCTGAAAAATTGCCCCTGCTGTACGCAGGCCTCACCCGCTGAGCCCCTTTACAGTCCCTGTCATGAACACACCCCAAACCTACGCTGGCCTTGAGCACGAAGAAAACTTTGGCATCACCCTGATCGGCCGCCTCATCCGCGACGCGTGGGTGTTTGGCATCGCCCCAGAGGGCGAAACCTTTGCAGGCCGCCGCCCCGGCGAGTTGCAAAACCTGTTCGAGCAGGTGCACCTGGCCTGGGAGCCCTACGCCCAGTTGCCCAGCCGCTTGCCACCCGAACTGGCCGAGCGCCATGGACGCATCCACGGCGACGCGATTGCCAAAGCCAAAGCCGCTGGCTGGGACGCCGAATTGGGCGATGACGAGTGAACAGGGTCAATTAAACAAGAGCTGAAAAGTCAATACAGGCAAGCGCTGGGGCCTGTTTTTTATTGAAATTCAGCGGGGGCTGCCGTCGCGCCACAGCGACAGCATCAGCCGCACCCCCAGCACGGCGTTGCCCAGGGCAAACACCGCCACCACCAGCATCACCCCCAAGGGCAGCGGGTAAGTGCGCAGCACCCAGGCCAACACGCTGGACAACACGTTCAGCACCACCCACAGCCAGAACTTGGGGTTGCGGGGCTGGAACAGGCGGGTGAGTTTCATGGGTTGAGCACAGTTGCGGGGTTTTTGTCCAAAGCCACCTCGGGTACGCGTCTCGAACGACGTGGTCACCGGCCCGATGCGCTGAAAACGCTGACCGCTCGCGTCAATCTCATGGCCTGGTCTTTGAGGCTGGATGCCGCCGCTGAACTCTCTTGCACCAGTGCGGCATTTTGCTGGGTCATCTGGTCCAGTTGATTGACGGCCAAATTGACCCGGCCAATGCCCTCGCTTTGCTCCCGTGTCACAGAGGTGATTCGGGCTGTCACGTTTGTCACGCGTTGCACGCTGGCCACGATTTCCCCCATCGTGTTGCCCGCTTCCTGCACCTGTTCAGAGCCACTTTGCACCTTGTCAACGCTCGCGCTGATGAGGTCTTTGATTTCTTTGGCCGCTTGCGCGCTGCGCCCAGCAAGGCTGCGCACCTCGCTGGCCACCACGGCAAAACCTTTGCCAGATTCGCCTGCCCGGGCAGCTTCCACAGCGGCGTTCAGGGCCAATATGTTGGTTTGAAATGCAATGCTGTCGATCACCCCAATGATGTCTGCAATCTTGCGGCTGCTCTGATTGATGTCTTCCATCGTGGCCACCACCTTGTACACCGCAGCACCACCCCGGGTTGCCACGCTGGCAGCGCTGGTCACCCATTCGGTTGCCTGATCCGCGGCCTCTGCGCTCTGTCGCACGGTCGCGGTCAGCGTGTCCATACTGCTGGCGGTTTGCGCCAGGCTGCCTGCTGCTGACGCCGTGCGACTTGCCAAATCGTGTGTGCCCGTTGCAATCTGAGAGCCCGACACCGCAATTTGGTCTGAGGCATCGCGAATTTCGCTCACCACACCGTGCAAAGAGGTTTGCATGGCGCTCAACGCACGCATCAAGTCCCCCACCTCGTCTTGGCGTTGCGTGACCACCGCGACGTGGAGGTTGCCTTTGGCCACCTCTTGGGCCAGCGCGCTGGCCCTGGCCAGTTCCGCCACCACCCGCCGAATGACGAACCAAGAGGCCCACACGGTGGCCGCCGCCACAGCCAGTGCAAACGCTGACCACCACCAGTGAAGCCGCGTGGATGTCTGGCGATTGGCCTCAAACTGGGCCGCATGGAAGTCGTCAACTTTGGCCACCAAGTCGGTGTAGTGCCGCTTGAGGGCTCCAAAGGTCTGGTCCACCGCGTTCAGTGCCACGCCAGCGGCTGCCGGGGACGTTTTGGCCACAGACAGTGCGGCTTCAATGTCTTTTTGGTAACGCTGCGTCAGCTCGTGGGCCTTGCTCAGGCTGGCGGCGTCCAGTCCATCGGTAGACAAAATGTCAATGACGCGTTCTGCGCCCTGCAGCTGTTGGCCCAGGTCGGCTCGAACGGTGGCAATTTTGGCCTCGTCCATGGCTGAAATGCCCGCCACCGTGCGGTACACATCCGTGTGGATGTTTGCCAATTGGTCTTGCACGTCGTTGATGGTTTTGAACTGCTCGTTTTGGCTTGAGAAGCCAGCGTGTGACCTTTCCGCTGCTTGAAACATCAAAGACGATTCGAACTGCCCAACTGCCAGCATGACAAGTGCTGTCAGTGCCGGCGCAAGCGTCAATTTCTGACCCAGCTTCATGATTCAGACCTTTCGTGTGGCGGCGAATTCAAGGCGTGACTTGCCCATGCGTCACGTTTTCGACCCCAACCACCAACGCTTGTCGCACGGCTCTTGGCAACCAGTTGGAGAAGTCCAGGCCGCATGCCTCCAGCGCGGGGAGCAAGGTCTGCCCGGCCAGCAAGGCCGACAAAAAGGTGCACTCTGCTTCGGTTGACGCACACACGGTGGCCGTCTCACGCCCCTTGCGCCACACCAACGCATGTTCGGTTTGCGGTGCGCTCCAGGTGTCACCCAATTGCCCGATGGCTGTCTCTCGGTCGCCCGCTGTGGGTAAGCGGTGTGCGAGCAACACAGGAACCACCGCAAAGGTGTTGTGCAGTACCTGCAGGCCTGGGGCCAGTTGCAAGGTCAGGTGGTCAGGGTCTTCCGCCGCCAGCAGGGCCAGGCTGGGCAGGTTGGCATCGGCATCGGGTGCGCCATCTGCCCGGTGCAGCGCCCATTCCACACGGGCCACATCTGGCAGCCAGGGCAGGTCGGCCAGTTGCGGGCTGCTGGCCATGAAGCTGGCCAGCATGTCGCCCCACTGGGCCAGGTCACCATGCTGGGGGGGGTGGGTGTGCCAAAGTGCGCGGGCCAGTTGGGCCATGCTCTCGACGCTGAGGATGGCGGTCACCACCGGGTAGGCCGCGCTCAGCGCGCGCTCCGCCACCGCGTGGGCATTGGCTTTGTAACAATTTAGGCCTCTACCGCTTGTTGGGTAAGCATTGTCAGCTATGAATTGTTTTAAATTGGCAGGCAGGGGTGCATCCACGGCCTGGGCACTGGGGGATAGCAGGGCGTGTAACAGCGCCTGTTGCTGGGCTTCAAGCGTGTGCATGGGGGCCTCCAGCTGGCACTGACTGCCGGGCCAGTTGCTGGGCGTGGTGTGCTTCGCTCAGCAGCACATCCAGGGCCGGAATGTCGGTGTCCCATTCGATCAGGCTGGGCACGGCCCCCCATGTGGCCAGTGCATGGGTGTACACGGCCCAAACGGGTTCGCTCACGCGGCTGCCGTGGTCGTCAATGACGATGTCGCCCGCGTGGGTGTGGCCTGCCAGGTGAATTTCCGCGATGGCGGGGTGGTGGCCTCGGGCCATTGGCGTGGCCGCTGGTTCGAGTGCCGCGTTGAGTGCATCGATCCAGCCGCAGCAGTCGGCCACCAGTTGGGTGGTTTCGACGGCGGGGTTGCCCAGGTGCCGGTTGCGGGCGTTGACCATGAGGTTGTTCACGTCCACCAGCAGCTGGCAGCCGGTGCGGCGCGACAACTCGGCCAAAAAGGCCGGTTCGCTCCAGTCGGCGTCGGCCCACTGGAGGTAGGCCGACAGGTTCTCGACGGCGATGGACCGGCGCAGACGGTCTTGTACGCGCTGCACGTTGGCGGCCATGACGTTCAAGGCCTCGTGTGTCCAGGGCACGGGCAGCAAATCGGCCGCGTGCACGGGCACGTGGCCGGTGCCGTTGTGCCAAGTGCCACGGGCAAAACTGGCGTGGTCGCTGATGCGCACGGGGTTTACCTGTGCGGCCAGCCGGGCCAGTTGGTCCAAGTGCCAGTCGTCCAGCCCGGTGGCCGATCCCAGCGACAAGCCCACGCCATGCAGGCTGATGGGGTAGTGCTGGCGCCCCGCCATCAGCACCGCCAGCGCTGCACCACCGGGGGCAAAAAAGTTTTCGGAATGCACCTCTAGAAAAGCGAGCGCTGGGCGCTGTTCCAGCACCCGTGTGTAGTGGGGCTGGCGCCAGCCAATCCCAGCCAGCCGTTCGCTGGTGGGCACTGCCGTGGCAGGCGGCTGGGGAGGGTGCAGTGGGGGCATGGGCGGGTGTTGGGTCAGAGCAGTTCTGCAATGGTGTCCCACACCTCGGCTGGGACGCGTCCCGTGGTGTGCATGCGCAGTTTGCCGGCGCGGTCCAGCACGTAGATGCTGGGCAGGTGTGTGGCCCCGGTTGCGTTGGGTGCGTCCAGTGTCAGAGAGGTGGCAAACCCAGGCGCACCCTTCCACAGCGAAGGCCATTGCTGCGAAGGTGGCACCGTGACGAGGCGGGCCGCTTCCCAGCTGCGCAAGGGATCGGGCCGGGCATCGGTGTTGACGCTGATGATTTGAAAACCTTTTGTGTGCCAGCCTGCCAGGTTGGCGCGCAGCTCGGGCATTTTGCTGAGGCACACGGAGCAGTCTGTGGACCAGACCATCACCAACACCACTTGGCCACGCAAGGCGTTGAGGCTGATGGTTTGGCCCGAGGCGGTCTGCCCCGCCAACGTGGGGTGTGTGGGCACGGGGTCGCTGCCGCCGGACACGGCAGCCGCGACTGGCACGCCCAACGTGGCGGCTGCGGCCAGGGCCAGTGTTTGCAGCACCACGGCCACCCGCGCACCCTTTGAAGCCCCGTGATGGGTCATGTTGCGTGGGGGGCTGTGTTGGGCGGGCCGTGTTGCAAAAGCGCTCAGCCTTTGGCTTTCTTCTTGGCTTCGTCGGCGCTCAGGCCGCCCATTTGTTTGCAGGTGCCTTTGGCCGCAAACACCCATTCGCCCGCATCGTTGTCTTTTTTGGACTGGCCCGCGCAGGAGTGGGTGCCTGCCAGGTTGGCGCAGTCGTTTTGGCCAGCCTTGGCAACGCCGTAGCACTTTTCTTTTTCCTGTGCCATGGCGGGGGCGGCAACGCCCATGGTCAGCAAGGAGGCGGCGGTCAGGGCAATCATGGAGCGGGTGTTCATCGGGGGTTCTCCGGTGGGTGGTTGGTGTGCACCGCTGGTGTGGGGTTCACGTTGTCAGCAGTGGTGGGTAGTTCGTGACGTGCCTCGAAACGGTTACAGCGTGCGCAAAAAATCTTGCAGGGCCTTGCCGTGCAAAGGGCGGCTGCCCAAATAGCCCTGCATCACGTCCACCCCCAATGCGGTGATGGCGGCTTTTTCGCCCTCGGTTTCCACGCCCTCTGCGACCACGGTCAGCCCCAGGCCATGGCCCATTTCAACCATGGCCTTGACCAGTTGCTGGGTGCCCGGCGATACATCGAGCTTGTCGATGAAGCTGCGGTCGATTTTCAGCTCGGCGACAGGCATTTTTTGCAGGTAAGCGAGCGAGGAGTAACCGGTGCCAAAGTCGTCGATCGACAGCTGAACCCCGGTGTCGGACAGCGCGTGCAGCAGTGCAATGCTGCGGCGGCTGTCTTCCATCAGGCCGCTTTCAGTGATCTCCAGGTGCAGCCGCTGGGGGGAGATGCCGCTGGTCTCCAGCAGGTGCTTGACGCGGGCCACAAAACCCGCGTCTTGCAGGTCACGGGTGCTGATGTTGACGGCAATGCTGAGTTGGGGGTGGGCATGGGTCCAGTCAGACAGGGTGCGAACGGCCTGTTGCAGCATCCAGTGGGTGACCAGGGTGATGTGCCCCGTTTGTTCGGCAAAAGGCACAAATTCGGCGGGCGACACGAAGCCGCGTGTGGGGTGCTGCCAACGCACCAGGGCTTCAGCGCCCACCGGGTGGCCCGTGGCCAGTGAAAACTTGGGCTGCAGCCACATTTGCAACTGGTCGTCCGCCACCGCGGTGCGCAGGTCACTGACCAGCCCCAGGTGCCCCACGCGTGCGGCTTCCTGTGCTTCGCTGTACCAGGCATGTGTGAGCGCGCTGCGTTTGGCCGCGTGCAAGGCCACCTCTGCATTGCGCAGCAATGTGTCCACGGGGGGCGGGTGGCCGGGGCCGGCACAGTCGGCAAAGCCCACCACCAGGGTCAAGTCCACCAGGTGGCCGCTGCAGGGCACGGGCTCGTTCAGGGCTTGGTCAAGCTGGCGCAGCACGGCCTCGGTCTGGCTGCGGTGGCTGACACCAAACCAGGCGGCAAACGTGCCACCGCTCAGGCGGGCCAGCACGGGGTGTGGGGCGGGCCTGGAACACCCGCTCAGCGCGCACGGCCAGCGCCTTGATCAGGCTGTCGCCGGTGGCATAGCCCAGGGTTTCATTGACCACCTTCAGCCGCGCCAGGTCCAGCAGCGCCAGGGTGTTGCGTTGGGCGGAAGCGGCCTGCGTCGGTTGCAGCAAAGCGGCGCGGTTGGGCAGTTGTGTCAGGCTGTCTTCAAACGCCTGGCGAATGATCTGGCGCTCGCGTTGGGCCACTGTGTTTGCCATGCCGTTGAGGGCTTGGCCCACGCGGTCCACCTCTTGCAAGCCGGTCGGCGCTATCAAGGTGCTGTAGTGACCCTCTGCGATGTTTTGGGCCCCTGATGTCAGCTGTGCCAGTGGGGTGACCACGCTGCGGGTGGTGCGCCAAGCCAGCCACGCGGCAATGCCCGCCAGCAGCGCCGACACGCCCACCATGGAACCGGCAATCCGGTGGAGCATGGTTTGTGCGTCGGCAAGCTGGGTTTCAACTTTCTGGCGTTCGTGGGTCAGCAGCGCGTTGGATTCGAGCAGCATGGCTTTGAGCGCGGGATTGACCTGCTCGTTCAGGGCCCGCGCGGCCGCCGCAGAATTGCCCGCCTCGATTTCATCTGCGGTGGCAATGAACGCATCGGCATACAGGGCACGGCAGGCGATCAGTCGGCGCAAGATGTCTTGCAGTTGCACATCGGTCAGGTCATTGCCCAATGACGCGATGTTGCCGTCGATGCGGTGGTTTTGCGCATCCACCTCGGCATATTCCGCCACCCGCGTGTCACGCGGGGCGTGCAACAGCCGGATGAACGAAACGCCCAGCCCCTCGATTTGCAACGAAAGGGCCTGCACCCGCAGCAGGCGCTGCATGTCCTGTGTGGCAAACCGTTCGGCCACCTGGCTGGCCCGGTACATCTGGTGCGCCGATTGCAGCAGCGTCACCAGCAACAACGCCACCAGCACCCCGAAACCCAGGGCCAGGCGAGGTCCGATGCGTTGGGGCCAGGACAAACTCATGGCAACCGCGAACCCGTGCCGGGGCTCACCACTTCAACAGCCGAGGGCCCAACGCCGCCCCTGCCGCCGCAGGCACCAACATGCCCAAGCCATTCCAGACCAACAAAAACGGGGCGTCCAGCTCGGGGCAATGAAGGGCGTACACCACGGCACCTGCGGCACCTGCCATCAAACCGGCCACTGCACCCGTCAACGCCAGCCGCGTGGGGGCCAGGCCTTTGATGGCCCAAAAACCGCCCACGAACACCGGCACGGCCACCAGCGCGATGTTGAGGGTGCACACCTGCCAGGTGGTGCCCAGCACCAGGGCCGCGCGGTCGGCCGGGGCGGCTTGGGCCAGGGCCACGGCGGCCAACAGGCCCATGCCCAGGGCAGGCAATGCCAGGCTGGTGGGCAAGCGGCCCGTGGCCATGCCGGGGCGCGACAGGCGCAAAACCCACAGCAGGCTGATGACCGCCACCGCACCTGGGAAGGCCAGCTTCGCCCACAGCATGGGGTTGCCCAACACGTCGAGCAAGTCAGGCCGAACGCCGAAGCCCAGCATGACGGCCACCGCCACAGGCAGGCTCAGGGCCAGGGCGCGCCCGAAGCGTTTTTCGGGCACGTTGTGTGCAACCGGGGCTGCCCCGGTGGCCAGCAAAGCAATGAAGTCGTCGGTGTTCATGGTGTGGATCCTGTGCTCAGTTTCATCAGCGCCGCCAGTGCTTTCATCCCCCGGTGGACCCCGACCTTGATGGCGGACTCGGACATGCCCGTTGTTGCGGCCGCCTCCGTGACCGACAGCCCTTCGAGCTTGGTGTGCACGATGGGGAGGCGCTGGTTGTCGGGCAGTTGCTGCAGCAAGGTGTTCACGTCGCGTTTCGCATCGGCGGCTTCGTGGTCGTTGGTGGCAAAAAGCGCCATGTCGTCATCAATGGGGTCGTGCAGCGCCTCGCGGGACGAGCGGCTGCGCAGCAGGTCTATCAGCTTGTAGCGCGCCATGGCGTTCACCCACGCCGTCAGTGGCTGGTCGGGCCGGTAGGTGTGACGCTGGTTGTGAACCGCCAACAAAATGTCTTGCACAAGGTCCTCGGTGTCGTTGGGCAAAGTCGAAAGCCTGCGGCGCAAAAACGCCCTCAGGTGCGCGCCCAGGCCTTTCAGGAACGACTGGTAGGCCTGGGTATCGCCTGCCAGCCCTTGCAAAAACAGCGCACGCAGCCGCTGTTCATTCGCCTTCATGTCGGCCAAAACCGCGCTGTCGGGTTGTATTCGTTCCATAAGGGCAGTGGGTTACAGGGGCAGCGCGAAAAGTTTGAAAGAAAACCGGCTGCGATTGTGCACAGGCTGTAACGGATTGCCCGTCCGGGCCGAATTGGGCTCTGTCTCCCCCATTTCTCAACAAGGCCATTTTATGAAAACTGCCCACCCGTCACTCCTCCAGCACGCCGTTCACGCACTGCGCCAACTGCTGTCACACAGTGCGCGATTTGACTCACTGCAACCGCTGGCCGCGCTGGTGGCGCGCCTGTATGTGGCGCAGGTGTTTTGGTTGTCGGGCCTGACCAAGCTGCGCGACTGGGACACCACCCTCTTTTTGTTCACCGACGAATACAAGGTGCCGCTGCTGCCCCCGGCGGTGGCCGCCGTCATGGGCACGGGCGGGGAGTTGGTGTTGCCCGTGCTGTTGGCCTTGGGGCTGGGGGGGCGTTTGGCGGCGCTGGGCCTGTGTGTGGTGAACGCGGTGGCGGTGGTTTCGCTCACTGACATTGCGCCGGCCGCGTTGCAGCAACACATCCTGTGGGGGGCATTGCTCGCGGGGGTGGCGGTGTATGGGCCGGGCCACTGGTCGTTGGACCGCTGGCTGTGTGCAGGCAAAAGATTTTGATTTTTTTGTGCGTCAACGTAACCAAACCCGCACCGGTTGCGAATTGACAGTCAGACCACGCTGAAAGCCCCTCGCCGGTGTTTTGAGCAACAAGCGGTCTGCGTTTCCCATCCTTGCTTTGTTTTCAACCTGTACTTTTGGAGTTTTCACATGACCTCAACCCAAGCCAAAACCGCTTCTTCGTTTGCCTTGACCGCCGCGTTGCTGGCCTTGTCGTCCACCGCGTTTGCCGCCGATGCGCCCAAGGGTTCCAACGGCAAAGCCATTGCCGCCAACGACACCGTGCATTGCTACAACGTGCACGACTGCAAGGGCAACAGCGACTGCAAAACCACCGAACACAGCTGCAAAGGCCAGAACGCGTGCAAAGGCCATGGCTTCAAGGCCGTGAAAGCCGATGCCTGCCTGAAGGGCAATGGCGTCATTGGCGACCTGAAGGGCTGACCCGCCCATGCGTGCGCTCCCCACGTCCCTGGCCACCCGCGACACCGGCTTCGGGCTGGGGCTGCGCACGCCGCACTACCCGGACTTTCTGGCGGGCCAACAACCGCTGGACTGGCTGGAAATCATCACCGACAACTTTCTGGTGCAAGGCGGCAAACCGCTGTTGATGCTGGACACCTTTCGCCGCGACTACCCCATGGCATTGCACGGCGTGGCCATGTCCATTGGAGCCCCCGGGGGCCTGGATTTGGGGTATTTGCAGCAAGTCAAGGCGCTGACCCAACGCATCGAGCCGCTGTGGGTGTCTGACCACCTGTGCTGGATCGGGCATGGCCCCGAGCAGTTGCACGACCTGTGCCCCTTGCCCTATACCGACGAAGCCGCGCGGCACGTGGTGGCCCACATCCGCCAGGCGCAGGATGTGCTGGGCCGCCGCCTGGTGCTGGAAAACGTGTCGAGCTACACGGCCTTCACCCACGACACGGCCAGCGAATGGCAGTTTCTGGCCCACATCGCCGAGGCCGCCGATTGCCTGCTGCTGCTGGACGTGAACAACGTGTACGTCAGCAGCGTGAACCACGGTTTTGACCCCCTCACGTATTTGCGTGCGCTGCCCGCCCACCGCGTGCAGCAAATTCACCTGGCTGGCCACAGCCACCACGGCAGCCACGCGGTGGACACCCACGACCAGCCGGTGTGCCCGGCGGTGTGGGCGCTGTACGCCGAGGCCTGCCGCCTGTTTGGCGCGGTGGCCACCATGGTGGAACGTGACGCCCACATTCCCCCGCTGACCGAGCTGCTGGCCGAGGTGGCCGTGGCCAGGGCGGTGGCAAGCGACCCTTTGAACGCGGTGGTGGCACCGGCCGTTGCTGTGGCCCCCACCCCTGTGGTGTTCACTGCCGCCACAGACTCGCCTGGTGCGCCCCCGCTGTGCACGGTGCAGCGCGAGTGGACCGACCATGTGCTGGACCGCAGCCCTGGCGTGCCGCCTTGGGTGGCCGGTGGCACGGTGTTTTCTGCCATGCAGCGCATGGGGGTCTACCACCACGCCTACCGCGCGCGCTTGGGCGAGGTGCTGGCCGATTCATACCCCCACACCCGCCGCTATTTGGGTGACGACACTTTCGAGGCACTGGCCTCTGGCTTCGCCGTGGCACACCCGCCGACGCAGCGCAATCTGGGGGCCTATGGCGAAGGCTGGGTGGCGTGGCTGGCCCAAGCCCACCCGTTGAACCCCGAGTTGCACGAGTTGGCCCAACTTGAGTGGGATTTGCGCGCGTGTTTTGACGGCCCCGACACCCCTGCGCTGGACGCCACCGCCGCCGAACACACCCAGGGCCAGTGGCTGCAAACCCCGTCGCCCCTGCACCCCAGCGTGGTGGTGCGCCGCGTCACCACCAATGCCGTGGCCTTGTGGCACGCACTGGCCGACGACGTGCCCGTGCCACCACCGCAACCCCTGCCCGAACCCGGCGGTGTGGTGGTGTGGCGCAAAGGGCTGCAGCCCCATTTTCAAACACTGGGGGTGGTGTCGTGGCGGTTTTGGGGCGCGTTGGCCGAGGGGCACAGCATCACCAGCGCGTGCGATGTGTGGGCCGCTTCTGCGGTGGACCCTGGGGAGCTGGCGCAGTGGCTGCGCACCGGGCTGGACAACGGCTGGCTGCGCGCTCAGTAGTGGGGTGGGGCTTCGTCGCGCAGGCTGCGGAAGGTGCCAGGCCCGCTGTCGGCGGCCTGTTTGCGCAGCTGAGCCACCTCGCGCAGCAGCCAGTCGATGTGCTGTTGTTGCTCGGCCACCAGGGTGTTCAGGGTGTCCAGCAGGTCGTCGCTGTAGCTGGCCTTGATTTCCAGCTGCTCCAGGC
The DNA here is from genome assembly GCA_049653005.1 of Burkholderiaceae bacterium. Classification (GTDB taxonomy): domain Bacteria; phylum Pseudomonadota; class Gammaproteobacteria; order Burkholderiales; family Burkholderiaceae_C; genus UBA2334. The sequence continues at coordinate 29,859 of JBASFL010000095.1, forward strand.
GTTGCTCGGCCGTTTGAAGGCGTTTGGGTGTGTCGGTGTCCGTCATGTGTGTGTCAGACCAGCGCAGGGCGGCCCGTCAGGTAGCCCTGGCACAGCTGAAAGCCCATGCTTTGGCACAGCGCGGCTTCGCCCTCGGTTTCCCCTTCGGCCAAGGCCACCGACCCCAGGTCTTTGACCATGTGCACCAGGCGCGCGAGCATGTTTTGTTTGGTGAGCGAGGCCTGGTCGATGTTGCGGATCAGGGACATGTCGAACTTCACGAAATCGGGGGGTACCTCGGCCAACTCGTTCAGGCGCGATTGGCCGGCGCCGAAGTCGTCGTAGGCGAATTTGATGCCCATGTCTTTCAGCCGCTGGGCCATGAGGGTCATTTTGGCCACCTCGGCCACAGCGGTTTCGTGCACCTCAACCACCAGGTCCATGTTGGGCGCAACCGCCTGAATTTTCAGCAGTGAGGCATACAGCGCCTCGGTGAACATTTCGCTGGGGTGGGTGTTCATGAACAGCCGCACCGGGCCAGGTATTTGGGCCGCCGCACGTGCACCGGCCATGCGAAACGCCTGGCTCAGCGCCACCTCTTTGCCCAGCAAGGTGGCCAACTCCAGCAGGCGGATGGGGGCTTGGGGCAGCGACGGGTGTTTGCCCCGGCCCAGCACCTCGTAGGCCATCAGCCTGCGCTGGTCGAAATCCACGATGGGTTGGTAGGCCACCGTCACCAAGTCCTGGCCCAGCATTTCCAGGAACTCGCGCTCTTGCAGCGCAAAGTGCTCGGGCAGGGGGGCTGACAGGTCGGCCATGACCGTCATGTTCATGAGGTCGGTGGCAACGATGGTCTGGTTCAATTGGGACGACCGGGCTTTGAGCCGGAACTCCGATTTGCCAAAGTGCAGGATGTCGTCGGTGTTCAGCGCAACGGCCGTGTGGGCTTGCAGGCGTTCGCGGTTGACGAACGAGCCGTTGGTGCTGCCCAGGTCGGTCAGGCGCAGCCCGTCGTCGCCTTGGCGGTCGATGCGGGCGTGCAGCCGCGACACGTCTTTGGAAATCAGCCGCAGTTCGCAGGTGCTGTCCCTGCCCACCTGGAAAGGCAGGCTTTCCAGTGGGATGAACAAGGCATCGCCCCCAACGGTTGCACCTTCAAGGAACCAGACCATGCTCATGTTTCAGTGACTCCGTTGCGCGCATGTCAGCCCTGCGGGCGGGAAACCGCCCCTGGCGGCGCGCGAAACTGCATTATCGGCGCAGCCACCGCCATGGGGGCACGGGGTTACCAGCTCACTTCGCGGTCTGGGGTGGCACTGATGCGGTGCACGCTCAGGTCTGCGCCGTCGTATTCCTCTTCCTGGCTCAGGCGCAGGCCCACGGTCACTTTCAGCACGCCGTACACCACAAAGCCTCCCACCAGCGCCCAGGCCACGCCCATGGCGGTGCCCAGCAGTTGGGCGCTCAGGTTCACCCCACCCAAGCCGCCCAAGGCCGTGGTGCCAAACAGGCCCGCTGCCACGCCGCCCCAGGTGCCACACAGGCCGTGCAGGGGCCACACGCCCAACACGTCGTCGATCTTCCAGCGGTTTTGCGTGAGGGTGAACATGCCCACAAACAGTGCGCCCGCCACCGCGCCCACCACCATCGCACCAAGTGGGTGCATCAAATCAGAGCCCGCACACACCGCCACCAAACCGGCCAAGGGGCCGTTGTGCACAAAGCCGGGGTCGTTTTTGCCAGCCACCAGTGCGGCCAGCGTGCCGCCCACCATGGCCATGAGCGAGTTGACGGCCACCAGGCCTGAAATTTTGTCGATGGTTTGGGCGCTCATCACGTTGAAGCCAAACCAGCCCACACACAAAATCCAGGCTCCCAGGGCCAGGAAGGGGATGTTGGACGGCGGGTGGGCCGACATGGCGCCGTCTTTGCGGTAACGGTTGGCGCGTGCCCCCAGCAGCAGCACGGCGGGCAGGGCGATCCAGCCCCCCACGGCGTGCACCACCACCGAACCCGCGAAGTCGTGGAATTCGGCACCGGTCAGGTCTTTGATCCAGGCCTGCACACCGAAGTGCTGGTTCCACACGATGCCTTCAAAGAAGGGGTAAATGAACCCCACCACCACCGCCGTGGCCAGCAACTGGGGCCAGAACTTGGCCCGCTCGGCAATGCCGCCGGAAATGATGGCGGGGATGGCGGCGGCAAACGTCAGCAGGAAGAAGAACTTCACCAGCTCGTAGCCGTTTTTTGCGGCCAGTTGCTCTGCACCGATGAAAAAGTGCGTGCCATAGGCCACGCCGTAGCCCACCACGAAATACACGATGGTGGACACCGAGAAGTCCACCAAAATTTTCACCAGGGCATTGACCTGGTTCTTTTTGCGAACCGTGCCCAGCTCCAGAAAGGCGAAACCGGCGTGCATGGCCAGCACCATGATGCCGCCCAACAAAATGAACAAGGCGTCTGTGCCCTGTTTGAGTGCTTCCATGAGAACCCCGTGCTTGAAATGAATGGATTTGGTGCATTTTTCGCCGGCATGGCAAAAAAGCACAAAAACAAAGCAAAAACTGCGCCAATTTGGTGGGTTGGATGTGGTGGTGCGCTGAAGTGGTGCTTGTGGCGGGCATTTCAGGTGCTGTTTCGGTGCAGTTGCAAAAACCGGCCGTACTTTTCGGCCAAGTGGCTTTCGGCTTTTTCCAGCATGAAGTAGCGGAAGGCCTCGGCCGCCGGTGACAGCAGTTTGGACAGGGTGTGCACCACGTTCCACGCCCGCACGATGGGGGTGCCCTCCACATCGAGCACGGCAATGAGTTTGTGTTCCAGCTCCAGCCCGATGGTGTGCAGCGACAGAAAGCTCAAGCCCATGCCCGCCATCACCGCCTGTTTGATGGTTTCGTTGCTGGCCATTTCCATGCTGATGCGGGGCTCGATGCGCGACGACTCGAAAAACTTCTCCATGGCCGCCCGCGTGCCCGACCCCCGCTCGCGCAGGATGAAGCCATAGGGCTGCAAGCTGGTCACCGTGGGGTGGCCGATGCGCAGCAGCGGGTGGTCGGTGGGGGCCACAAACACATGGGGGTGGGCGGCAAAGGGCTCGGCCCGTGTGGCCAACTCTTTGGGGGGGCGGCCCATGACGGCAATGTCCACCTCGTTGCCTTGCAGCATGGACACCAGTTGTTCGCGGTTGCCCACCGCCAGCCGGATTTCAATGCCCTCGTGCTCGCGCTGGAACTCGGCCAGCAGCCGGGGCAGGAAATATTTGGCCGTGCTGACCATGCCAATGGTCAGGGTGCCCACCTCCAGGTGCTGCAGGCGGGCGGCGGCGTCTTCGGCGTCTTTGAGGGTGGCCAGCATTTTTCGGGCGTACACCAGCATGTATTCGCCCGCCGTGGTCAGGGCCACCTTGCGTCCGCTGCGCTCGAACAGGGGCAGCCCCACATGCCCTTCCAGCTCTTTCACCTGCATGGTGACGGCGGGCGGTGTGAGGTGCAGCGCCTCGGCTGCGCGGGCAAAACTGAGGTGGCGGGCGACCTCAGTGAAAACCCTGAGTTGGCGGAAGGTGGCGTTTTTCATTCAGTAAATACTTAACTTAAATAAAACTAAATGTGAATTTACCTTATTTCAGCCTGTGCTTATAGTTATTTCCAACCCGTTCCAAACAGGCGCTTGTCTGGTGTGAAACGGCCACACAACGACGCGTGACACACGAGACCACCCCATGTTGCAGGCCTTTATTTTTGATGTCGACGGCACGCTGGCCGACACCGAGCAAGCCCACCTGGCTGCGTTCAACCACGCGTTTGCGCAAGAGGGCTTGGGCTGGCACTGGGACACCGTGCTCTACACCGAGCTGCTGAACATCTCAGGTGGCAAAGAGCGCATGCTGCACCACTGGCAGCAGGTCAACCCCGGCATCCAGGACCTGGGGGGCAGCGGTGTGCAAGACACCATCAACCGTCTGCACGAAATCAAAACCGCCGCGTACGAAAGCGCGGTCAACAGCGGCGTGGTCACGCTGCGCCCCGGTGTGTTGCGCCTGATGGACGAGGCCCGCACCGCGGGCATCCGCCTGGCCATTGCCACCACCACCTCGCCGGTGAACATCGCCGCCTTGCTGCGCACCGCCATTGGCATCGACTGGCGCGAGCACTTCGTGGCCATTGGCGACGCGTCCACCGCCCCCATCAAAAAGCCGCACCCGCAGGTGTACCTGCAAATGACCGAGGCGCTCAACCTGCCACCGGCCGATTGCCTGGCGTTTGAAGACTCGGCCAACGGCCTGGCCGCCGCCACCGCTGCGGGCCTGCAAACGGTGATCACCCCCACCGATTTCACCCGCCACCACGATTTTTCAGCGGCACTGCGCCGTGTGCACGACCTGGGGCCGGTCAGTCTGGCGCACCTGCGTGCATGGCACGATGAGGGGCTGCGCACTCCGCGCCGGACCGCAGGCCAACGGGCCTGAGCCCCTGACAGGCCCAGCCCGTTTCATCAACCTTCACAGCCCTCACACACCATGAGCACACCGCACATCCGCATTGCCCCTTCCATTTTGTCTGCCGACTTTGCCCGCCTGGGCGAAGAAGTGCGCGCCATTGAAGCCGCCGGGGCCGACCTGGTTCACTTTGACGTGATGGACAACCACTACGTGCCCAACCTGACGATTGGCCCACTGGTGTGCGAAGCCATCCGCCCCCACGTGAAGATCGGGATCGACGTGCACCTGATGGTCGAGCCGGTCGATTCGCTCATCCCCTTGTTTGCCAAGGCGGGTGCCAACCTCATCACGTTCCACCCCGAGGCCAGCCGCCACGTGGACCGCACGCTGCAACTCATCCGCGACCACGGTTGCAAAGCCGGCCTGGTGCTGAACCCCGCCACCCCCGTGAACGTGCTGGACCACGTGTGGGACAAGCTCGACATCGTGCTGCTGATGAGCGTGAACCCTGGCTTTGGTGGCCAGAAGTTCATCCCCAGCACGCTGGCCAAGCTGCGCACCCTGCGTGCCCGCATTGACGCCCACGTGGCCGCCGGTGGCCAGCCCATCTGGCTGGAAGTGGACGGCGGTGTGAAGGTGGACAACATCGAAGAAATTGTGCGCGCCGGTGCCGACACCTGCGTGGCCGGCAGCGCCGTGTTTGGTGCGCCCGACGCCGGTGGTGGCTACCACGGCGTGATGAAAGCGCTGCGCGCCGAGGCCGCCAAGGCCTGACCCCTCCGGCCACCCGCGTTGCCGCAGGCCGGGTGGGCCTGACCGCTCCGCTGGTGCCCCCCAAGTTTGTTTTTACCGAAAGACCGCCATGCCCTTGTCCAAACGCTCCACCCTGACGCAGTTCCTGATCGAGGAACGCCGCCGCTTCCCCCAGGCCAGTGGCGACTTCAACGCCTTGATCCTGGACGTTGCGCTGGCCTGCAAAGCCATTGCCCGTGCGGTGGCGTTTGGCGAGTTGGGCGGCATGCTGGGCAACCACCCGGCCGAGGGCGGCACCAGCGTGAACGTGCAAGGTGAAACACAAAAGAAGCTGGACGTGATCAGCAACGACATGTTCATCAGCGCCAACAACTGGGGCGGTCACCTGGCGGGCATGGGCTCCGAGGAAATGGATGACCCCTACCAAATTCCCGGGCAGTACCCCCGCGGCAAATACCTGCTGGTGTTCGACCCGCTGGACGGCTCCAGCAACATCGACGTGAACGTGTCGGTGGGCAGCATCTTCTCCATCTTGCGTGCGCCGCAGGACGTGATTGACAGTGGCCGCGACATCAAAGCCGAAGATTTCTTCCAGCCCGGTGCCAAACAGCTGGCCGCAGGCTACGCCCTCTACGGCCCCACCACCATGCTGGTGCTGACCGTGGGCAACGGCGTCAACGGCTTCACGCTCGACCCCAGCCTGGGCGAGTTCAAGCTGACGCACCCCAACATCCAGATTCCGACCGACACGCAGGAATTTGCCATCAACGCCTCCAACAGCCGTTTCTGGGAAGCCCCGGTCAAGCGCTACGTGGACGAGTGCCTGGCCGGCAAAACCGGCGCACGCGGCAAAGACTTCAACATGCGCTGGATTGCCAGCATGGTGGCCGAAGCCCACCGCATCCTCATGCGCGGTGGCGTGTTTTTGTACCCCCGCGACACCAAAGACCCCAGCAAGCCCGGCCGCTTGCGCCTGCTGTACGAGGCCAACCCCGTCGGCATGATCATGGAGCAGGCCGGTGGCCGCGCCAGCACCGGCAGCGTGCCCATGATGACCGTGCAGCCCACGGCGCTGCACCAGCGCATTGGCCTGGTGTTTGGCAGCAAAAACGAGGTGGAGCGCATCGAGCGCTACCACGCGGAGCCCCAGGCGGTGAAAGACGAGGCCAACCCCTTGTTCACCGAACGCAGCCTGTTTCGCGATTGATTCACTCAAAAGTGTAGTGCTCAGCGCTTGAGGAGCAAGCGCCAGAGGCCAAAAAAGCATTCAAAAACCGCCCCCAGGAGACCGCCATGTCTGAACGCCACCCCATCATCGCCATCACCGGCTCGTCTGGTGCCGGTACCTCCACCGTCACCAAGACCTTCCAGAACATTTTCCGCCGCGAGGGCTTGAAGTCCGCCGTGATCGAGGGCGACAGCTACCACCGCCACGACCGCAAAGACATGAAGGCCAAGGCGGCCGAGGCCGAGAAAACCGGCAACAAACACTTCAGCCATTTCGGTGCCGACAACAACCTGTTTGGCGAACTCGAAGGCCTGTTCAAAAGTTACGCCGAATCGGGCACCGGCCGCAGCCGCAAATACCTGCACAACGCGGAAGAGGGCGCACCCTACAAACAAGAGGCCGGCACCTTCACCCCCTGGGAAGCGCTGCCCACGGAAACCGACATCCTGTTCTACGAAGGGCTGCACGGCGCGGTGAAAACGGCCGAGCACAACATTGCCCAGTACCCCGACCTGCTGATTGGCGTGGTGCCCGTCATCAACCTGGAGTGGATTCAAAAGATCATCCGCGACAAAACCCAGCGCGGCTACAGCACCGAGGCGGTGACCGACACCATCCTGCGCCGCATGCCCGACTATGTGAACTACATCTGCCCGCAGTTCGAGCACACCCACGTCAACTTCCAGCGCGTGCCCATGGTGGACACCTCCAACCCCTTCATCAGCCGCGACATCCCCAGCCCTGACGAAAGCATGGTGGTCATCCGTTTTGCCAAGCCCAAAGGCATCGACTTCCAGTACCTGCTGAACATGATTCACGACAGCTACATGAGCCGCGCCAACACCATCGTCATCCCCGGCGGGAAGATGGAACTGGCCATGCAACTCATTTTCACCCCCTTCATTTGGCGAATGATGGAACGCCGCAAACGCGCCCTGGGTGCGTAAGCCCGTCGGCCCTGCGAAAATCAGAACCTGCCGCATTGCTTACATTCACGGGTCTTGCCGCATTTTTTCTTTACCCGACCGGAGTTTTCCCCCACATGACCACCGTCCACACCGCCCCCACCCCTGAAATGGCCCGCCAGATGGCCAACGCCATCCGCATCCTTTCTGTGGACGCGGTTGAAAAGGCCAAGTCCGGCCACCCCGGCGCGCCCATGGGCATGGCCGACATCGCCGAGGTGCTTTGGAACCGCCACATGCGCCACAGCCCGGCCAACCCCCTGTGGGCCGACCGCGACCGCTTTGTGCTGAGCAACGGCCACGGCTCCATGCTCATTTATTCGCTGCTGCACCTCACCGGCTACGACCTGCCCATGGGCGAGTTGAAGGCCTTCCGCCAGTTGCACAGCAAAACCGCCGGCCACCCCGAAGTGGGCATCACCCCCGGCGTGGAAACCACCACCGGCCCCCTGGGCCAGGGCATCACCAACGGCGTGGGCTTTGCCCTGGCCGAAAAGCTGCTGGCGCAAGAGTTCAACCAGCCCGGCCACGACGTGGTGGACCACTTCACCTACGTGTTCCTGGGCGACGGTTGCATGATGGAAGGCATCAGCCACGAGGCTTGCGCGCTGGCCGGTACGCTGCGCCTGTCCAAACTGGTGGCGTTCTACGACGACAACGGCATCAGTATCGACGGCCACGTGGAAGGCTGGTTCACCGACGACACACCCAAGCGTTTTGAAGCCTACGGCTGGAACGTCATCCCTGCGGTGGACGGCCACAACGCCGCCGCCATTGACGCCGCCGTGAAAGCCGCCAAGGCCCAGGCCGTGCTGGCCGACGGCAAACCCACCCTGATTTGCTGCAAAACCGTCATTGGCATGGGTTCGCCCAACAAGGCTGGCACGCACGACGTGCACGGCGCCGCCCTGGGCGCCGCTGAAGTGCAGGCCACCCGCGACGCGTTGGGCTGGACCGCCGCCCCGTTTGAGGTGCCCGCCGACATTGCCGCCGCCTGGAACGGCGTGGCGCGTGGCCAAGCGGTGGAAGCCGAGTGGAACCAGCGTTTTGCCGCCTACCGCGCGGCCTTCCCCGCCAAAGCCGCCGAGTTCGAGCGCCGCATGAAGGGCGAGCTGCTGCCCGCTTTCGCTGAAAAACTGCCCGAAGTGCTGGCCGCCATCGCCGCCAAGCCCGATGCCTTTGCCACCCGCAAGAGCAGCCAGAACGCGCTGGACGTGTTGGCCCCCCTGGTGCCCGAGTTCTTCGGCGGCAGCGCCGATCTGACCGGCTCCAACCTCACAAACTTCAAAGGTTGCGTGAAGGCCGGGCGCGACACCTGGGGCAACCACATGAGCTACGGCGTGCGCGAGTTCGGCATGGCCGCCATCATGAACGGCTTGGCCCTGCACGGCGGTTTCATTCCCTACGGCGGCACCTTCCTGACCTTCAGCGACTACAGCCGCAACGCCATCCGCATGGCAGCGCTGATGAAGCAGCGCGTGATCCACGTGTTCACCCACGACTCCATCGGCCTGGGTGAAGACGGCCCGACGCACCAGAGCATCGAGCACGTGCCCAGCCTGCGCATCATCCCTGGTGTGGACGTTTGGCGCCCCGCCGATGGCCTGGAAACCGCCGTGGCCTGGGCCAGCGCCATCGAGCGCAAGGACGGCCCCGCCGCCCTGTGCCTGAGCCGCCAGAACCTGCCCCGCCTGGCCGATGCGTCCATGGTTGGCCAGATTCGCCAGGGTGGTTACATCCTGGCCGAAGGGGCCAACCCCGTGGCCGTGATCGTGGCCACCGGCTCTGAAACCTCGCTGGCCATGGAAGCGCACACGGCTTTGGCGGCAGAAGGCATCAGCACCCGCGTGGTGTCCATGCCCTGCACCAACGTGTTCGACCGCCAGCCCCAGGCCTACCAGGACGCCGTGTTGCCCCTGAGCCTGCCCGCCGTGGCCGTGGAAGCCGCCCAGCCCGACTTCTGGCGCAAATACGTGGGCCGCACCGGCAAGGTCATTGGCATGCCCACCTTCGGTGAGTCGGCCCCCGCCAAAGACCTTTACAACCACTTCGGCATCACCGTTGAGGCCGTCAAAACCGCCGTCAAGCAGGTAGCCGCATGAGCCACAGCACCACAGCGTTTGACCTGGTGATGTTTGACCTCGATGGCACGCTCATCGAAACATCGCCCGAAATTGCAGATGCCACCAACGACACGTTGGCCCAGTTCGGCCTGCCGCTGGTGACCCAGCAGCAGGTGAACGACTGGATTGGCCACGGCACCCAAACGCTGCTGGTGCAGGCCCTGGCCACCGTGCAGGGCATTTCAAAAGAGGCAGTGCGCGCGGCCGACAACTTTGCCGCCATCAGCGCCGCCTTTGTGCAGCACTACGAACAGCGCTGTGGCACCCGCAGCCACCTGTACCCCCAGGTGCGCGAGGTGTTGCAAGCGCTGAAAGGGCAGGGCGTGAAGCTGGCCGTGGTCACCAACAAAGAAGGCCGTTACACCCAGGTGGTGCTGGACGCGTACCAGTTGGCCCCCGCGTTTGACCGCGTCATCAGCGGCGACACCTTTGCCACCAAGAAGCCCACGCCCGTGGGCATCGAGGCCTGCTTGGCTCAGTTTGGCGTGGCCAAACACCGGGCGCTGTTCGTGGGCGATTCGTCCATTGACGCGGCCACCGCCCGCAACGCCGGTGTGCCCGTGTGGCTGCTGCCGTACGGCTACAACATGGGCGAGCCGATTGAGCGCTGCGATTCTGATCGCGTGATCGCCGATTTTTCTGCCCTGGTGGCCGCCGATGTGGGGGCCCAGTTTGCCGCCACGGTGGCCCGCCAAACGGCGCTTGCGTAAGGCTGAAAGCCATAAAAATACAGAGCTGACTGTTCAATACAGGCAAGCGCTGGAGCCCATTTTTCTTTAAATTCTACGAGGAGTACCTTCCATGACCATCAAAGTAGGCATCAACGGTTTCGGCCGCATCGGACGCATGGTGTTTCGCGCAGTGGCGCAAGAGGCAGAGTTTCAGGACATCGAGGTGGTCGCCATCAACGACCTGCTGGAACCCGAGTACCTCGCTTACATGCTGCAGTACGACTCTGTGCACGGCCGCTTCAAGGGCACCGTGTGCGTGGAGGGGGGTGACCTGGTGGTCAACGGCCGCAAAATCCGCCTGACCGCCGAAAAAGACCCCGCCAACCTGAAGTGGGGCGATGTGGGCGTGGACGTGGTGGTGGAATCCACCGGCTTCTTCCTGACCAAAGACACCTGCCAGAAGCACATCGATGCAGGTGCCAAAAAAGTGGTGCAGTCGGCGCCTTCCAAAGACGACACGCCCATGTTTGTGTATGGCGTCAACCACAGCAAATACGTGGGCGAGGCCATCGTGTCGGCGGCATCGTGCACCACCAACTGCCTGGCCCCCGTGGCCAAGGTGCTGAACGACAACTTCGGCATCAAACGTGGCCTGATGACCACCGTCCACGCCGCCACCGCCACCCAGAAAACGGTGGATGGCCCCAGCAGCAAAGATTGGCGCGGCGGCCGCGGCATTCTGGAAAACATCATCCCCAGCTCCACCGGCGCTGCCAAAGCGGTGGGCGTGGTGTTGCCCGAGCTGAACAAAAAGCTGACCGGCATGGCGTTCCGCGTGCCCACGTCAGACGTGTCGGTGGTCGACCTGACGGTTGAACTGAACACCGAAGCCAGCTACGAAGATATTTGCGCCGCCATGAAGTCCGCCTCAGAGGGCGCGCTGAAAGGCGTGCTGGGTTACACCACCGAAAAGGTGGTGTCCACCGACTTCCGTGGTTGCTCCATGCCCTCGATTTTTGATGCCGATGCGGGCATTGCCCTGGACAAAACGTTTGTCAAAGTGGTGTCTTGGTACGACAACGAGTACGGCTACACCTGCAACATGATGCGTTTCGTCAAGCACGTCGGTGCCAACTGATTGGGGACAGCCATGAAATTCCTGCGTTTTTCCGATGTCATTGCCAGCGGTTTTGCCCGTGGCAAACGCGTGTTCATCCGAGCTGACCTGAACGTGCCGCAAGACGACAACGGCGCCATCACCGAAGACACGCGCATCCGCGCCAGCATTCCCGCCGTGCAAATGGCGCTGGACGCCGGCGCTGCCGTGATGGTCACCAGCCACCTGGGCCGCCCCACCGAGGGCGAGTTCAAGCCCGAAGACAGCCTGGCCCCCGTGGCCGCCCGCATGAGCGAGCTGCTGGGCAAGCCCGTGCGCCTGGTGTCCAACTGGGTGGACGGTGGCTTTGTGGCCGCCCCGGGTGAGGTCGTCATGCTGGAAAACTGCCGCCTGAACAAGGGCGAAAAGAAAAACAGCGCTGAACTGGCGGCCAAGCTGGGCAAGCTGTGCGACATCTTCGTGCACGACGCGTTTGGCACCTCGCACCGCGCCGAGGGCACAACCTACGGCATTGCCGAAACCGCACCCATCGCCTGCGCGGGCCCCTTGCTGGCCGCTGAAATGGACGCCATTGGCAAGGCTCTGGCCGCGCCGAAGCGCCCCCTGGTGGCCATCGTGGCGGGCAGCAAGGTCAGCACCAAGCTGACCATTTTGCAAGCCCTGTCCAAGAACGTGGACAGCCTGATTGTGGGCGGCGGCATTGCCAACACCTTCATGCTGGCGGCGGGTTTGAAGATCGGCAAAAGCCTGGCCGAGCCCGATTTGTTGGGTGAAGCCACAGCTGTCATCGCGGCCATGAAGGCACGCGGTGCCGAGGTGCCCATTCCCACCGACGTGGTGTGCGCCAAAACCTTCAGCCCCGACGCCGTGGCCACCGTCAAAGCCGCCACCGATGTGGCCGATGACGACCTGATTCTGGACATCGGCCCCGAAACCGCAGCCAAGCTGGCGGCCCAGCTCAAGGCAGCAGGCACCATTGTGTGGAACGGCCCCGTGGGCGTGTTCGAGTTCGCGGCGTTTGAAGGCGGCACCAAAGCGATTGCCCAAGCCATTGCCCAAAGCCCTGCGTTCAGCATTGCCGGCGGTGGTGACACCTTGGCGGCCATTGCCAAGTACGGCATTGAAAAAGACGTGGGCTACATCAGCACCGGGGGCGGCGCGTTCCTGGAAGTGCTGGAAGGCAAAACCCTGCCCGCGTTTGAAGTGCTGGCCCGCCGCGCGGGCTGAGTCCCTGCTTTTTTATATAGCTTGAATCGCTTGCCAGGCAAGCGATGGGGCTTCTTTTGCCTTAAATTTTTAGGAGAACCACGATGGCCTTGATTTCTTTGCGTCAACTGTTGGACCACGCCGCTGAAAACGGCTACGGTTTGCCCGCCTTCAACGTCAACAACATGGAGCAGGTGCAGGCCATCATGCAAGCGGCCGATGCGGCCAACAGCCCGGTCATTTTGCAAGGTTCGGCCGGTGCGCGCTCGTACGCAGGTGAACCGTTTTTGCGCCACCTGATCTTGGCGGCCATCGAGCAGTACCCCCACATTCCCGTGTGTATGCACCAGGACCACGGCGCGTCGCCCAGCATTTGTTTCCGCTCGATCCAGTCGGGCTTCAGCTCGGTGATGATGGACGGCAGCCTGCGCGAAGACGGCAAAACCCCCGCCAGCTACGACTACAACGTGGAAGTCACCCGCAAAGTGGCCGAATTGGCCCACGCCTGCGGCGTGTCGGTGGAAGGCGAACTGGGTTGCCTGGGCTCACTGGAAACCGGCAAAGCCGGTGAAGAAGACGGCCATGGCGCCGAAGGCGTGCTGGACCACTCCGCGCTGCTGACCGACCCCGACGAGGCCGCCGACTTTGTGCTGAAAACCCAGGTGGACGCGTTGGCCATTGCCATTGGCACCAGCCACGGCGCGTACAAATTCACCAGCAAGCCCACGGGCAAGGTGCTGCGCATCGACCGCGTGAAAGAAATCCACCAGCGCATTCCCAATGTGCACCTGGTGATGCACGGCTCGTCTTCGGTGCCCGAGGACTGGCTGGCGGTCATCAACTCTTACGGTGGTGACATGGGCCAGACCTATGGCGTGCCCGTGGAAGAAATTGTGGAAGGCATCCGAAACGGCGTGCGCAAGGTCAACATTGACACCGACCTGCGCATGGCCAGCACCGGTGCCATCCGCAAGCACCTGGCCGAAGACCGCAAAAATTTCGACCCCCGCAAGTTCTTCAAAGAGGCCACCAAGGCCATGAAGGGCATTTGCCAGAACCGCTACGAGGCCTTCGGTGCCGCTGGCATGGCCAGCAAAATCACCAAGGTCTACAACCTGGAAGAAATGCAAAAGCGCTACGACAAAGGCGAACTGGCCCCCCGCGTGGCCTGATGCATTGAAAACCCCGGCCTTGCGGGCCGGGTGCATGTCTCCGTGTGTTGACCGCCTGTCCCTTTGGGGGCCGGCGGTTTTTTTGTGCCTGTTTGCTGGGGGGGCAGGGCGGCTCGGGCACAAAAAAAGGGCCATGTTTTGCAACATGGCCCCAAGCTTCAAACACCAAAGAACAACACGGTGTTGTCCCCCGGCGCTCTCGCACATCAACCGGGTGTGCGGTGCCCAGCCTGTGGGCGCCGCATTGAAAAATCATTTGCCGCTGAGGTACTCCGCCACGGCGTGCATTTCGAGTTCGGTCATTTTTTCAGCGACCACGTGCATCACCGCGTTGTCGTTGGTGCGGTCGCGTTTGTTGAATTGCTTCAACTGGGTTTCGATGTACCCCGCAAACTGGCGTCCCAAACGGGGCAGGTTGGCGGCCCCTTCGGCGTTCACGCCGTGGCAGGCCACACACGCGGGCACGCCGCTGAATTTGTTGCCGTTGTGAAACAGGTAGTGGCCCATGCCCGCCAGCTGAGGGTCTTTGGGCTCTTCTTTGGGCAATTCCATTTTTTGATAGAACGCGCCCAGGGCCAACATTTCATCTGGGGTGAGCTTTGCCACCATGTCAGACATGGCAGTGCTTTTGCGGGCGCCTGATTTGAACGCCGTCAATTGCTTGGCGATGTATTCGGCGTTTTGCCCGGCCAAGCGGGGAAACACTTCGCTGGTGGATTCGCCTTGTGCGCCGTGGCACAAAAAGCAGGAGCCCCCCGCGATTTTCTTGGCCCTGGCTTCATCGGCCTGTGCCCATGCGTTGCCACCCAGCGCCAGGGTGGCGAGCGTGGCGGCGCACGCGGCGCGAATGATGTGGTGAACCTTGCTCACGTCTCTGCCCTTCAAACCTAAACACAATCTCATCTTGAACGAAAAACCGCCGACCACCGGCCGGCGGTTTGGGTGCCCTGCATCACGCCAGGGAATCGGCCCAGATGTTGCGGGCCCACGCGTGGGCATAACGGCCTTCCAGCTCGCTGGCCGCGCTGGACACACCACCGGAACCGGCCACGGTCAGCATGGTTTTCTTCTCGGCGTCGTAGCGGTGCACGCTGGACACGTGCACCACGTCTTCGTCGGTCACGAAGCTGTAGCAGGTGTTGGCGTAGATGGGCAGTGCGGGTGGGGCCTTGCCTTGCAGCAGGTTGACCACAGCGGCCGCGCAGGTTTTGGCGTGTTGGTTGGCCATGTGGCCCGATTTGGGCATGCCAGGTGCGATCTGGATGGAGTCGCCCAGCACGTGCACGTTTTTGGTGGCTTTCGATTCGAAGCTGAGGAAGTCCACTTCGCACCAGCGCTTGTTGGCGGTGGCCAGGCCACTTTTGACCGCAATGTCGCCGGCACGCATGTTGGGGATGACGTTGGCCACACTGGCCTTGAAGTCGTCGTTGAACTCAAACTTCAGGGTGTTGGTGTTGGCATCCACGTCCACCACGTTGTGCTTGGGGCGGTACTCGATGATGCCCTTGTAGTGGTCTGCCCAGGCCTTCATGAACAGGCCTTTCTTTGACTGGATGTCGTCGTTGGCATCAAAAATGACCACTTTGCTCTTGGGCTTGGCCTTCTTGAAATAGCTGGCAACCAGGCAAGCGCGCTCGTAGGGGCCGGGAGGGCAACGGTAGGGCGCACGGGGAATTGACAGGGCATAGACACCGCCATCCGGCATTGCTTCCAGCTGTTTGCGCAACGCCACGGTTTGTGCCCCGGCTTTCCACGCGTGCAGCACCTTGTCTTTGGCAGCGGCCGACGCCATGCCAGTCATGCCGTCATACATGAAGTCAATGCCGGGCGACACGATCACGCGGTCAAAGGGCAACTCGCCACCGCCGGCCAGTTTGACCACCTTTTTCTCGGCGTCGATGGCCGTGACCATGTCCTTCACCAGCTTCACGCCGTGGCGCTTTTCCAGGTTGTCGTAGGGGGTGGTGATGTCAGCGATGGTTTTGTAACCACCGATCACCAGGTTGGAAATGGGGCAGGACACGAACGCGGCGTTGGGCTCGACCAAGGTCACATCCACCGTGCCTTCGGAGAACAGACGCAGGTATTTGGCGGCGGTGGCACCACCGTAGCCGCCACCGATCACCACCACTTTGCCTAGGCTTGCACCACCGGTGGTGGCGCAGCCCGACATCAAACCGGCAGCGCCCAGCGCAGAACCGGCACCCAGTGTTTGTACAAATTGTCGACGTTGCATGGTTCAGGTCTCCTTGTTATTTTTTGGGCTGGACTGCGAAATGGGCCGCCAGTTGCTGAATTTGCTCGTCGGTGTAACCCTTGGACAGCTGGTGCATGATCGTGGCGGGCTTGCGGCCAGCCTTGAAATCCAACATTTTCTGGGCCAATTCCGCCTTGTCTTTGCCCGCCAGAGATTCCATGCCCGGCTGCGCCTGGCCGTTGGTGCCGTGGCAGTTGGCGCAGGCGGCAGCCCACACCTTGATCTGAGCGACTTCGGCCTGCGCCGCAACAGCGGACAGTGCCAAAAGGCTGCCCAACAGTAACTGGGTGGTTTTTTTCATTTTCGGTTTGGCCTCCAAGGCGGGTTGAACAAACAGGTGACAGTTCAATATCAGTTGTTGCGGATATTGCGATTGATGTTATCTGCGCACACCGACGGCGCAGGGCGGTGTTTACCCTGAACCCCGGGGGGAATGCCGCAGAAAACCCCCGGTATTTTGCGCGAGACCAAGGGTTTTGCCTGTGCCAAATACCCCCCACCGTAGTCATGATGATCGCCGTCAAAGCGGTGTGGACGTTGCCCAAACGGGTGTTTGTCAGGCCCCGTTGGGTTCAGGGTTTACACTAATACTTATATTAGCAATCAATCATATAGTTTGATTCAACAGGCAATCAGGAGACAACAGTTTGGACGGCATGCACGAGGTTTTTGAAGCTGCAGCGCGCTATTTCAGCGTGTTGGGCGAACCCGCACGCCTGAAGATTCTGCATGCCATCTGTGGCGAGGAAATGAGTGTGAACAGCATCATCGCGGTCACGGGCATGGCGCAGGCGAATGCCTCCCGGCACCTGGGCCTGATGTACCAGGCGGGCATGTTGTCCCGCCGCCGGGAGGGCACGCAGGTGTTCTACAAGGTGGCGGACCAAATGTTTGTCGAGTTGTGCCGCACGGTGTCCACCCAAATCGCTGCTCGCATGGGCCTTGATGGGCCGGGTCTGGCGTTTTCCGCGGGTGGGGATCTGGCTTGTCAGCCGTCCACCGCCGCATCCCCTTTCAAACCCCCCTCTAACCAGAAGGAAAAAGCAAGTGTCTAAAGACCTGAGTGAAGTCATAGGGCGTGTACTTCCCGCGCCCGAAAACAATTTGAGCCCTGAAAAGCTCGAAGTGGCACGCAAGGCGCGTCGCAGTTTCATGGGCAAGGCCCTGGCGATGGGGGCGGGTGTGGCTGCGGCCGCCAAGGCCGGTGTCGCGGCGGCTGCCGACGGTGAAGAAGCCATTCTGAAAATGCCCGAGCACACCACTGGCCTGGGCTTGCCTGTGGCCATGAACCCCTACGGCGTGCCCAGCAAGTGGGAAGCCGCGCTGCAACGCCGCGAAAGCCCGGGCCTGACCCGCGTGCCACAGGCATCGGTCAGCTTCACGCCCCTGCAAGGCTTGTTCGGCATCATCACGCCCAGTGGCTTGCACTTCGAGCGCCACCACCAGGGTTGGTGGGACATCGACCCGTCCAAGCACCGCCTGATGATCAACGGTTTGGTGAAGCGCCAGCGCGTGTTCACCATGGACGACCTGATGCGCCTGCCCAGCGTGTCGCGCATCCACTTCATTGAATGCGGTGCCAACTCCGCCACCGAATGGGGCAACGTGGCCACGTCGTCGGTGCAGTATTCGCACGGCATGCTGAGCTGCTCCGAGTTCACCGGTGTGTTGTTGTCCACGCTGCTTGAAATGTGCGGCTACGACAAAAAGAACGGCAAATACGTGCTGGCCGAAGGCGCTGATGGCTCGTCCATGACCCGCACCATCCCCATTGAAAACGCGATGGACGACGTGTTGGTGGCCTGGGCCATGAACGGCGAAATGCTGCGCCCCGAAAACGGCTACCCCTTGCGCTTGGTGGTGCCCGGTGTACAGGGCGTGAGCTGGGTCAAGTACCTGCGCCGCATCGAAGTGGGCGACCAGAAATACGGCGCCAAAGACGAGGCCGTGCACTACATCGACCACATGCCCGATGGCACCCACCGCCAATACACCGGCGTGCAGGAGTGCAAGAGCGTGATCACCACCCCCTCTGGCAGCCAGACGCTGTTGGACAAAGGCTTCTACAACATCAGCGGCTTGGCCTGGTCGGGGCGCGGCAGCATCAAGCGCGTGGACGTCAGCGTGGACGGTGGCCGTAACTGGCGCACCGCCCGCATTGAAGGGCCCGTGTTGTCCAAGGCCTTGACCCGCTTCAACATCGACTGGGTGTGGGACGGCAAGCCCGCCATTCTGCAAAGCCGTGCCATCGACAGCACGGGCTACGTGCAGCCCAAGATGAACCAGCTCCGCGCGGTGCGTGGCACCAAGTCGGTTTACCACCAGAACGCCATTCACTCCTGGAAAGTGGCGGAAAACGGTGAAGTCTCTAACGTGCAGGTGTTCTGATGAAACTGAAATTCAAACTTTCCGTTGCCACCGTCGCGCTGGGCGCGGCCTTCGCCGGCTCTGCCATGGCAGACACCAAGGCCGCCATGATGGCCATGGGGCGCGACGCCACCCCCGCCGAAGTCAAGGCCTGGGACATCGACGTTCGCCCTGACTTCAAGGGCTTGCCCAAAGGTTCGGGCACCGTGTCACGCGGTGAAGCCGTGTGGGAAGAAAAGTGCGCCTCTTGCCACGGTGCGTTTGGCGAGTCGAACGAGGTGTTCACACCCATCATCGGCGGCACCACCAAAGACGACATCAAGACCGGCCGCGTGAAGGGGTTGCTGGAAGGCCAGAGCATCGTGCCCCAGAAAACCACCATCATGAAGGTGGCCACCGTCTCCACGCTGTGGGACTACATCAACCGCGCCATGCCCTGGAATGCGCCCAAGTCGCTGTCCACCGACGAGGTGTACGCAGTGACGGCATACCTGCTGAGCTTGGCCGAGGTCATTCCGGCCGATGGCGAGCTGTCTGACAAAAACATTGCCGCTGCCCAGGCCCGCATGCCCAACCGCAACGGCATGGTGTTCCAGGAGTCAATGTGGAAAACCAACGGCAAAGGCGACGTGAAAAACGTGGCGTGCATGAAAAACTGCGAAACCGAAGTCAAGATTTCGTCGTTCCTGCCCGACTATGCGAAGAACGCCCAAGGCAACACGGCTGAGCAGAACCGCACCGTCGGCCCTGTTCGCGGGCTGGACACCGACAAAGGCAAAGCCAAGTGACGTCACCCGGAGGGTAAACCCCCTCCGGTATTTTGAATTTTTTCTCGTTTTCCCTATCAAACGTCTTTTAAGTTGCCCGTAACCTTCGTTGCAGTGGTTTCCAAAGGCATCTGTTTTTTTCGTTACTTTTCAAGGAGTCAGCATGAACAACACCCGCCGTACCGTCATCAAGACGACCAGCGCACTGGGCACCCTGGTGGCATTGGGCCTGGTCACCCAACAGCAGGCCATGGCCGCTGTGGACCGCGCCGCGTTTGACGTCAAGTCCATTGCCGATGCCGTCAAGGCCATCGGTGGCACCGCTGCCAACAGCGACCAAGTGTCTGTGGTGTCTCCCGACATCGCTGAAAACGGCGCTGTGGTGCCCGTGGGCGCCACCAGCAACATCCCCAACACCACCGAAATCTACCTGCTGGTCGAGAAAAACCCCACGCCCCTGGCCGCCGGTTTTGTGGTGCCCGCTGGCACGGAAGCTTCGGTGCAGACCCGTTTGAAGATGGGCCAGTCCACCAACGTGGTGGCCGTGGTCAAGGCAGACGGCAAGCTGTTCTCTGCCACCAAAGAAACCAAAGTGACCCTGGGCGGCTGCGGCGGCTGATGCCCCCACCCTCTGTTTGTCGCTTTCATTCCCTTTCAAATTTCACTGATTCAGGAGTCCAGTCATGGCAGATCCAATGCGCATTCGTGCAAACAACAAAGACGGCGTGACCGAAGTCCGCGTGCTGATGTCCCACCCCATGGAGTCCGGCGCCCGCAAGGACGCATCTGGCGCCGTCGTGCCCGCCAAGTTCATCACCGACTTGGACGCCACCCACAACGGCAAGAACGTGCTCAAGGCCATGTTCAGCGGCGCTGTGTCCCAGAACCCTTTCCTGTCCTTCAAATTCAAGGGCGGCGCCAAAGGCGAGAAGGTCACCGTGAAGTGGGTTGACAACAAGGGCGAGACCCGCACCGACGAAGCCACCATCGCCTGATGCTGGTTTTCAAAGGCGGCCCACTTTTGCGAGTGAGCCGCCTTTTTGCTTTGTATAACGACAAGGAGATCTCCTGATGAAGACACGTTTGGTGATATCGGCCATGCTGATGGCAGTGGCGTCCACAGGGGCACAAGCCCAGGACGCGGCTGCCGCAGGCATTGCCAAGTTCCGTGAAATGTTGGCCGACGGCAACCCCGCCGAATTGTTTGAGGCCAAGGGCGAAGGCTTGTGGACGCAAAAGCGCGGCCCCAAGAATGCGTCGCTGGAGCAATGCGATCTCGGGCTGGGCCCCGGCGTGGTCAAGGGTGCATTCGTGCAATTGCCCCGGTACTTCGCCGACACCAAACGTGTGCAGGATTTGGAAATGCGCCTGATCACCTGCATGGAAACCTTGCAGGGCTTCAACGCAGCAGAGGTCATGAAAACGCCGTGGGGCCGGGGCGAAATGGCCAACCTGACGGCGCTGGCCACCTGGATTGGCGCCGAGTCCAAAGGCATGCGGTTCAATTTGCCGCAAGCCCACGAATCTGAAAAAACCATGTTCGAAGTGGGCAAGCGCCTGTTTTTCCAGCGCGGTGGCACCCATGACTTTTCATGCGCCACCTGCCATGGCGCAGACGGCCAGCGCATCCGCCTGCAAGACCTGCCGAACCTGACCAAGAACCCCGGCGACGGCCTGGGTTTCGCCGCATGGCCCGCTTACCGCATTTCCAACGGCCAGATGTGGAGCATGCAGCTTCGTTTGAACGATTGCTACCGCCAGCAACGCTTCCCAGAGCCCAAGTTTGGCAGCGATGTCACCACAGCGCTCAGCGTTTACATGGGTGTGAACGCCAAAGGCGCCGAGTCCATTGTTCCCGCCCTCAAGCGCTAAGGAAACCCTCTCATGATCAAAACATTGATGATTGCTGTGCCCGTCGCCGCTGCGGTGTTGGCAGGCTGTTCCACGGGCACGTCTGGCGTTGACTACGACAAACTCACCGCCGAGGTGGTCAAGGCGTCGTTCCAGGACAAAAACCTGGTGAAGGTCGACCGCCTGGTGCAAGACGACACCATGGCCGCGTGCAGCGCCGCCGAGGTGGCGGGCAAACCGTTGGACGAAAAAGCCGCCAAGGCCATTGAGGCCGCTGCCATGAAGACCATCAAATGGCCTTCAGACGGCAAGTTTCTGGGCGATTGGAAGAAGGGCGAGGCCGAAGCCCAAAGCGGGCGTGGCTCCACCTGGAGCGATGCGGCCAACGTCGTCAACGGCGGCAATTGCTACAACTGCCACCAGATCGACAAGAAAGAAATTTCTTACGGCACCATCGGCCCCAGCCTCTGGAACTACGGCAAATTGCGCGGTGTGACCGACCCCAATGCCGAGGCCAGCAAAGCCATCGTGGAATACACCTGGGGAAAAATGTGGAACACCCACGCCTACAACGCGTGTTCGCACATGCCCCGCTTCGGCCACAAGGGTGTGCTGAGCGAGAAGCAGCTGAAAGACATCATGGCGCTGTTGCTGGACCCCAAGTCGCCCGTCAACCAGTGACCAGCGGGGCGTGCCCCGCCCAGTGACCGGCCCTGCCGGTCACTTTTTTCCACCAAATATGCACGTTTAATTAAAGAGGAATATTCATGAGCTTCAGTCGTCGCGAATTCATGCAAGTGCTGGCCGTGGCCAGCGCCGGTGGCATGGCCCTGGACCACCAAGATGTGTTGGCTGGCAAACCTGGCGCGGGCAACAAGCTGTACGACCTGCCCAAGTTTGGCAACGTCAGCTTCCTGCACTTCACCGACTGCCACGCGCAACTGTTGCCCATTTATTTCCGCGAGCCCAACGTCAACCTGGGCGTGGCCGATGCTGTGGGCCGCCCACCGCACATCGTGGGCGAAGGCTTGCTCAAGCACTTCAACATGCGCCCCGGCACCGCAGAGGCCCATGCCTTCACGTACCTGAACTTTGAAAAAGCCGCCAAAACCTACGGCAAGGTGGGCGGCTTCGCCCACTTGGCCACGCTGGTGAAAATGCTGCGCGCCAGCCGCCCCCACGCCATGCTGCTCGACGGCGGTGACACCTGGCAGGGCAGCGCCACCGCGCTGTGGACCAATGGGCAAGACATGGTCGATGCCTGCAAACTGCTGGGCGTGAACGCCATGTGCCCGCACTGGGAATTCACCCTGGGCGAGAAGCGGGTGCAGGAAATCATCGAAAAAGACTTCGGCGGCAACCTCGATTTCCTGGCGCAAAACGTCAAAACCAACGACTTTGGTGACCAGGTGTTCAAGCCCTACGTCATCAAAGAAATGAACGGCGTGCCCGTGGCCGTGATCGGCCAGGCATTCCCCTACACCCCCATTGCCAACCCCAGCTACATGGTACCCAACTGGAGCTTCGGCATCCAGGACGAAAACATGCAGAAGATGGTGGACGAGGCCCGCGGCAAAGGCGCGCAGGCCGTAGTTGTCATCAGCCACAACGGCATGGACGTGGACATCAAGATGGCCTCGCGCGTGACCGGCATCGACGCCATTCTGGGCGGCCACACCCACGACGGCATGCCAGCCCCCATCGTGGTGAAAAACGCCAAGGGCCAGACCCTGGTGACCAACGCCGGGTCGAACAGCAAGTTTCTGGGTGTGCTCGACTTCGACGTGCGCGGCGGCAAGGTGCAAGACTTCCGCTACAAACTGCTGCCCGTGTTTGCCAACCTGTTGCCCGCTGACAAGGAAATGCAGACCTACATCGACAAAGTGCGCGCGCCCTACAAGGCCAAGCTGGACGAAAAGCTGGCCGTGTCTGAGGGCCTGCTGTACCGCCGGGGCAACTTCAACGGCTCGTGGGACCAGCTGATCGTCGACGCGCTGATGGAAGTGAAGGGCTCCGATTTGGCCTTCTCCCCCGGCTTCCGCTGGGGCACCACCATCCTGCCGGGCCAGGCCATCACCCGCGAACTGATGATGGACCAGGTGGCCATCACCTACCCCACCAGCACGCTGACCGAAATGACCGGCGAAACCATCAAGACCGTGCTGGAAGACGTGTGCGACAACCTGTTCAACCCCGACCCCTACTACCAGCAGGGCGGTGACATGGTGCGCGTGGGCGGCTTGGAATACACCTGTGACCCCAAGGCCGGCGCGGGCAAACGCATCAACAACATGATGCTCAAGGGCAAAGCCATCGAAGCGGGCAAAACCTACAAGGTGGCCGGCTGGGCCCCGGTGGCCGAAGGCGCCAAGGGCGAACCCATTTGGGATGTGATGGAGACTTACTTCAAAAACCACAAGACCATTGGCAAGCTCAAGCTCAACACCCCCAAGCTGGTGGGTATGGAAGGCAACCCCGGCATCGCCACCTGAGTGGTGGGTTGATTTAAAGAAAAAGCGCCTCTGGCGCTTTTTCTGTTTGAACAGTTTGCTATTGTTTTTGAGTCCCTTTTTTCACCGCCCGTCCTTGAGGTAAAAACACCCGGGGCGCGGCCTGTGTCGCAGCGCTTTTACACAAGGCGAAGCGATGAACGTGGTGTTTGACTTTGGCGGTGTGGTGTTCAACTGGCAGCCCAAGGTGTTGCTGCGGCAGGTGCTGCCCCGGCACGCGCCCACTGAAGAAGCCGCCCAGCAACTGGCCGCCCAACTGTTCCAGGGCTTTGTGCCCGGCTCTGACTGGGCGCTGTTTGACCTGGGCCAAATCGAGCCCGACGCGCTGGCCCACCGCATTGCCACACGCACCGGCCTGACAGTGGCCGAGGTGGCGGCCGTCATCAGCGCCATTCCGCCGCACCTGGTGCCCAACCCCGGCACCGTGGCCCTGATGCACGACCTGCGCGCGGCGGGCCACACGCTGTATTACCTGTCCAACATGCCCGCCAGCTACGCCGACGAGCTGGAGCGTTGCCACGCGTTTTTTGATGCTTTCAAGGCGGGCGTGTTCTCGGCCCGGGTGCAGCAAATCAAACCCAACGCCGACATCTTTGCCACCGCCACGGCGCTTTTCGGGGTGGACGGCAAAGACACCGTGTTCATTGACGACGTGTGGCACAACATCGAAGCCGCCCAGCGCCACGGCTGGCACGGCGTGCACTTTCAATCGGCTGAGCAGGTGCGGGCCGAGCTGGCCCAGCGGTGGCCCGCATGACACCGGCCCACCCGCTGCCGCGCGACGCGCAAAGCATTCTGGAGCTGGCGGCCCGCTCCATGTTCGACCTGTTCGCCAACGCCAGCGAGGGCATGATGCTGGTGGACCGCCAGGCCCGCGTGGTGTGGATCAACGACCAATACCGCCGCTACCTGCCCGCCCTGGGCTTTGACCGCGAAGAAGACTTTGTGGGCCACCCCGTGTCGGCCGTGGTGCAAAACACGCTGATGCACCGCGTGCTGGAAACCGGCAAACCCATCCTCATTGACCTGCTGACCAACAAGGCGGGCACCTTTGTGGTCAGCCGCATTCCGCTGCGCGACACGGCGGGCACCGTCATTGGGGCGCTGGGCATCGTGTTGTTTGACCAGCCCGAAACCAACCTGCAGCCGCTGATTGCCAAGTTCTCATTGCTGCAACGCGATTTGGACGACGCCCGGCGCGAGCTGGCCAGCCACCGCGTGTTGCCCACCGGCCAGCGCCAGGCCCGCTACACCTTTGCCAGCTTTGTGGGCAGCAGCCCCGCCGCCGTCGAGGTCAAGCGCCAGGCCCGCCGGGCTGCCCAGTCCAGCAGCCCCGTGCTGCTGCTGGGCGAAACCGGCACCGGCAAAGAGCTGCTGGCCCACGCCATCCACGCCAGTTCGGCCCGGGCCAAAGGCCCGTTTGTGGGCGTGAACATTGCCGCCGTGCCCGACACGCTGCTGGAGGCCGAGTTTTTTGGCGTGGCCCCCGGTGCCTACACCGGGGCCGACCGCAAGGGCCGCGACGGCAAGTTCAAGCTGGCCGATGGCGGCACCCTGTTTCTGGACGAAATTGGCGACATGCCCCTGGCGCTGCAAGCCAAGCTGCTGCGCGCCTTGCAGGAGGGCGAAATTGAGCCCCTGGGGTCCAACAAGCTCATCCCGTTTGACGCCCGGGTGGTGGCCGCCACCTCGCGCGACCTGCTGGCCTTGGTCAGGGCAGGGCGCTTTCGCGAAGATTTGTACTACCGCCTGAGTGTGCTGCCCCTGCGTGTGCCGCCGCTGCGCGAGCGGCGCAGCGACATTCCCGCCCTGGTGGAGGTGCTGGGCGAAGACATGGCGCACCGCAGCGGCGAACACCCACCCGAGTTGGAGCCGCAGGCCCTGGCCCTGTTGGCCGCCCAGGCCTGGCGCGGCAACATCCGCGAGCTGCGCAACGTGCTGGAGCAGGCCGCCCTGCGCAGCGACTCTGACCGGCTGAGTGCGACGCAGGTTGAGGCCGTGCTGCTCGAATCGGGTGTGGCCGAGGTGGCCCCGGCCTTGGCCGCAGCACCTGCCGGTGCGGCCTCCGACCCCACCCGCCCCCTGGCCCAACAGGTGGCCGAACTGGAGCAACGCGCCATTGCCGCCGCCATGGCCGCGACCGGGGGCAACAAGGTGGCTGCGGCGCGCATGCTCGGCATTTCGCGCGCCAAGCTGTACGAACGTCTGGTAAACCCTGATTGAAAATCAGGCAAATGTATAAATTTCAAACATTTACTTTGTCTGAATTTCAGGCAAGTTGGCGCAGGTGAAACGGAAGCGCCGTTGTGAATCAAGCACTTAGGTGCTGGCACAGTCTGTGCACAAGCGTGTGGCATCTACAACCACGGAGACCGCCCCATGCAACGCCGCCCTCTTTTTGCCGCTGCCCTTGTCACCGGATTGGCCTCGGCCATCGCCTTGCCCGTTTTTGCCCAGGGCAAAGACATCAAGATTGCCCACGTTTACAGCAAGACCGGCCCGCTGGAGGCCTACGGCAAACAAACCGCCACCGGTTTCATGATGGGCCTGGACTACGCCACCGGCGGCACCATGACGGTGGCGGGCAAAAAAATTGTCGTGATTGAAAAAGACGACCAAGGCAAGCCCGACCTGGGCAAGAGCCAGCTGGCCGCCGCCTATGGCGACGACAAGGTGGACCTGGCCGTGGGCCCCACCGCCTCGCCCGTGGCGCTGGCCATGTTGCCTGTGGCCGAGGAATACAAAAAAATCCTGCTGGTCGAGCCCGCCGTGGCCGACAGCATCACCGGCGACAAGTGGAACAAATACATCTTCCGCACCGGCCGCAACAGCAGCCAGGACGCCATTGCCAACGCCGTGGCCATGGACAAAGAGGGCGTCACCATCGTCACCATGGCGCAAGACTCGGCCTTTGGCAAAGACGGCGTGAAGGCCTTCAAAGAATCGCTGAAAAAAGCCAAGCTGGTGCACGAGGAGTACCTGCCCCCCGCCACCACCGACTTCACCGCCGGTGGCCAGCGCATGATCGACAAGCTCAAGGGCCTGCCCGGCCGCAAGGTGATTTTCATCATCTGGGCCGGTGGCAACCCCTTCAAGATTGCCGACATGGACCTGAAGCGCCACGGCATTGAAATTGCCACGGGCGGCAACATCCTGCCCGCCATGGTGGCCTACAAGCAGTTCCCTGGCATGGAAGGCGCGGCCTATTACTACTTTGGCATGCCCAAAAACCCGGTGAACGAGGCGCTGGTGGCCAACCACTACAAGCAGTTCAAGGCACCGCCCGATTTCTTCACCGCCGGTGGCTTCAGCGCCGCCATGGCCGTGGTGACCGCACTCAAGGCCACCAAGGGCGACACCACCACGAACACCCTGATCAAGACCATGGAAGGCATGAGTTTTGACACCCCGAAAGGCAAGATGACCTTCCGCAAAGAAGACCACCAGGCCATGCAAAGCATGTACCACTTCAAGATCAAGGTGGACCCCGCGTTTGCCTGGGGCGTGCCCGAGCTGGTGCGCGAGATCAAGGCCGAAGAAATGAACGTGCCCATCCGAAACAACCGCTGAAACCCCGGCGACTCCCGTGCTTCAAACCCAAGACCTCACGGTCCGCTTTGGCGGACACGTGGCGGTGAACGCTGTCTCGTGCACCTTTGCGCCAGGCACGCTCACCGCCATCGTTGGCCCCAACGGGGCGGGCAAAACCACCTACTTCAACCTCATGTCGGGGCAGCTCAAGGCCACGGCAGGGCGTGTCAGCCTGAACGGGCAAGACCTGTCGGGCCTAAGCGCTTCGGCCCGCACGCGGGCGGGGTTGGGGCGTGCGTTTCAGCTCACCAACCTGTTTCCCAACCTCAGCGTGCTGGAGAACGTGCGGCTGGCGGTGCAGGCCACACAAGCCGGGCGGCACCGCCGGGGGTTGAACTGGTGGAGCATTTGGAGCGACCACACCGCGCTGACCGAGCGGGCGTTGGCCATTCTGCAATCGGTGTCCATGACGGCGCAGCAAGACGCCCCCGTCGCCAGCCTGCCGCACGGCGACCAGCGCAAGCTGGAGGTGGCGCTGCTCATGGCGCTGGACCCGCAGGTGTACATGTTTGACGAACCCACCGCTGGCATGAGCCACGACGAGGCCCCCGTCATCCTCAACCTCATTCGGCAACTGAAGGCCGACAAAACCAAAACCATTCTGCTGGTGGAGCACAAGATGGACGTGGTGCGCGAGCTGGCCGACCGCATCATCGTGTTGCACAACGGCACCCTGGTGGCCGATGGCGACCCGGCCGAGGTGATTGCGTCGCCCGTGGTGCAAGAGGCCTACCTGGGCGTGGCCAAGGAGCCTGCATGAGCACGAACCTGCTGGAACTGAAGGGCGTGCACACCCACATCGGGGCGTACCACATCCTGCATGGGGTGGACCTGGTGGTGCCGCGTGGCCAACTCACCATGCTGCTGGGCCGCAATGGCGCGGGCAAAACCACCACGCTGCGGACCATCATGGGCCTGTGGCAGGCATCGCAAGGCCGTGTGGTGTTCAACGGGCACGACATCACCCGCGAGCACACCCCCGCCATTGCCGGGCTGAACATTGCCTACGTGCCCGAGACCATGGGCATTTTTTCGGACCTGACCGTCAAAGAAAACATGCTGCTGGCCGCCCGCAGCGCCAAGCGCGCCAGCCAGATGGACGAGGCCCGGTTGCAGTGGATTTTCAAGCTGTTTCCGGCGGTGGAAAAGTTCTGGAACCACCCGGCGGGCAAGCTGTCGGGTGGGCAAAAACAGATGTTGGCGGTGTCGCGCGCCATTGTGGAGCCGCGCGATTTGCTCATCATCGACGAGCCCAGCAAGGGCCTTGCCCCCGTGATGATCAACAACATGATCGACGCCTTCGAGCAGCTCAAGGCCAGCGGCGTGACCATTTTGCTGGTGGAGCAAAACATCAACTTCGCCAAACGCCTGGGCGACCACGTGGCCGTGATGGACAACGGGCAGGTGGTGCACGCCGGCAGCATGCAGGCGCTGGCGGGTGACGAAGAGCTGCAGCAATCGCTGCTTGGGTTGGCACTGTGAACACCAAAGACATCGACCTCAAACCCCTGCTGCTGGTGCCCGCGCTGGCGCTGGCTGTGCTGCCGTTCATGGGCTCACCCTCCACCTGGCTCACGCTGACCGTGGCGGGCCTGGCCATGGGCATGATCATTTTCATCATCGCGTCGGGTCTGACGCTGGTGTTTGGCCTGATGGACGTGCTGAACTTTGGCCACGGCGTGTTCATTGCGCTGGGCGCCTTTGTGGCCACCAGTGTGCTGGGCGCCATGGGCGACTGGACGGGCTCTGACCAGCTCTGGCGCAACCTGGTGGCTGTGTTGCCCGCCATGCTGGTGGCCATGGCGGTGGCCGGGGCCGTGGGCCTGGCGTTTGAGCGGTTCATTGTGCGGCCCGTGTACGGCCAGCACCTGAAGCAGATTCTCATCACCATGGGCGGCATGATCATTGGCGAGGAGCTCATCAAGGTCATCTGGGGGCCGCAGCAAATTGCGCTGCCCCTGCCCGAGGCGCTGCGCGGCGGCATTTACCTGGGTGACGCTGCGGTGGAAAAGTACCGCCTGCTGGCCGTGGTGGTGGGCGCGCTGGTGTTTGCGGTGCAGGTGTGGGTGCTGTCGCGCACCAAAATTGGTCTGCTCATCCGCGCCGGGGTGCAAGACCGCGAAATGGTCGAATCGCTGGGCTACCGCATCCGCCGCCTGTTTGTGGGCGTGTTTGTGGTGGGCAGCGCGCTGGCCGGGCTGGGCGGCGTGATGTGGGGGCTGTACCAGCAAAACGTGGTGCCGCAGATGGGCGCGCAGGTGAACGTGCTCATCTTCATCGTCATCATCATCGGCGGCCTGGGGTCCACAGGCGGCGCACTGATTGGTGCCCTGCTGGTGGGGCTGATGGCCAACTACACCGGCTTTTTGGCCCCCAAAGTGGCGCTGTTTTCAAACATTGCGCTGATGGTGGCGATTTTGTTGTGGCGCCCGCAGGGCGTGTACCCGGTTGCCAATCGATGACCCCCGTGCGTCACATCCACTCGGCTGTGCCGGGGCTCACTTCGTTCGCTGCCCCCCCAAGGGGGCTCTCCCCAGCTTGGGGCGGCCCGGCGCTGGCTCGGCTGAACAACCCACTTTCATCATGTTGAAACGACTCATTTCCAACGACCTGCCGCGCAGCCGTGTGCTGGCGGTGCTGCTGCTGGGCCTGCTGGTGGCACTGGCGTTTGCGCCGTTCATATTTCCCGGCGTCAAGGCGCTGAACGTGGCGGCCAAGGTGCTGATTTTTCTGGTGCTGGTGGCCAGTTTTGACCTGCTGCTGGGCTACACCGGCATCGTCAGTTTTGCGCACACCATGTTTTTTGGCATTGGCGCTTACGGCGTGGCCATTGCCTCCAACCACCTGGGGCCCACCTGGGGGGCGCTGGCGGTGGGCGTGTTGGGCGCGCTGGGGCTGACACTGGTGCTGTCGCTGGCGGTGGGGCTGTTTTCGCTGCGGGTGCGTGCCATCTTTTTCGCCATGATCACGCTGGCGGTGGCGTCGGCCTTTCAAACGCTGGCCTCGCAGCTGTCTGAGGTGACGGGCGGTGAAGACGGCCTGAGCTTCAAGCTGCCCGCCGTGCTGTCGCCCAGTTTCGAGCTGTTTGAAGACCCCATTCTGGGCGTGATGGTGGACGGCAAACTCATCACCTACTACCTGCTGTTTGCCGTGGCGCTGTGCCTGCTGCTGGCGCTGCTGCGCATCGTCAACTCGCCGTTCGGGCGGGTGCTGCAGGCCATTCGCGAGAACGAGTTCCGCGCCGAAGCCATTGGCTACAAGGTGGTGGTGTACCGCACGCTGTCCAGCGTGATGTCGGCGCTGTTTGCCTGCCTGGCCGGGGCCATGCTGGCCATTTGGCTGCGCTACAACGGGCCAGACACCTCGCTCAGCTTCGAAATCATGATGGACGTGCTGCTGATTGTGGTCATTGGCGGCATGGGCACGGTGTATGGCGCGGCCATTGGCTCGGCGCTGTTCCTGGTGGCGCAAAGCTATTTGCAAGATGTGCTGCGCTGGGGCAGCGAGGCCACCACCAGCGTGCCCACCCTGTCGGCCCTGCTGTCGCCCGACCGGTGGCTGCTGTGGCTGGGTGTGTTGTTTGTGCTCTCGGTGTACTACTTTCCCACCGGGGTGGTGGGGCGGCTGCGGGCGCGTGCGGCGCTGGGCAAAACCCAAGGACCTCGCTCATGAACCCCTTGTCACACGCCATGTCTGCGGGCGGTGGCGCCCAGTCCCGCTACCTGCGCTGCGCCGGGCGCGAGCTTCACTTCATGGACTGGGGCGACCCCCATGCGCCTGCCGTGGTGGCCTGGCACGGCCTGGCCCGCACCGGGCGCGACATGGACGAACTGGCCCGCCACCTGGTGGGCCAGGGGTACCGCGTGCTGTGCCCCGACACCGTGGGGCGTGGCCTGAGCCAGTGGAGCCCCGACCCGGCCACCGAGTACCAGCTGTCGTTTTACGCCGCACAGGCGCGCGACCTGCTTGACCAGCTGGGGCTGACCACCGTGCACTGGGTGGGCACCTCCATGGGCGGGGCCATTGGCACGCTGTGTGCCGGCGGCCTGGCCGAGCCCACGCTGGCAGGGCGCATCACAAGCCTGGTGCTGAACGACAACGCACCGCAGCTGGCACAGGCGGCCATTGAGCGCATCAAGTCTTACGCGGGCCAACCCCCGGCGTTTGACACGGTGCTGGAGCTGGAGGCTTTTTTCAGGCAGGTGTACAAGCCCTACGGCTGGCTGAGCGATGCGCAGTGGAAGGTGCTGACCGAAAGCTCGGTGCGCCGCCTGCCCGATGGCCGCGTGACCCCGCACTACGACCCGGCCATGGTGCAGCAGTTTGTGCACCACCCCGACGACTATTTGGTTTGGCACCACTACGACGCCATCACCTGCCCGGTGCTGTGCCTGCGCGGGGCCGAGTCAGACCTGGTGCTGCCCGAAGCGGTGGCCGAGATGCGCAGCCGCGGCCCCGGCAGGGCAGGGCGTTTGACGGTGGTGGAGGTGCCCGGCTGCGGCCACGCCCCGGCGCTGAACGTGGACAGTCACTTCAAGTGGGTGACGGACTTTTTGCGGACCGCCGAATCCGTGTGATCACCGTTTTGGGTTCAAAACAAGGCCTGGCGCTTGCTGGTATTGAACAGTTTGCTATAAATTAAAAAATAATAGCAAACTTGTGAATACAGGCAAGCGCTGGGGCCTTTAATCTTTCGCGCCCAGTGCCGATGCGGCTTGCCTGCTTTGCGCCAGGGCCGTCGCATCGGGCACGGTCTGGGTGGGCCAGCCGCCCAAGTGCTGGGTGGTGATGGCGGTGAGCGCGCGCACCCAGCCCAGGTCGTCGTTCAGGCAGGGGATGTAGTTGAACTCGGTGCCGCCTGCGTGCAAAAATGCCTCGCGGGCCTCCATGTTGATTTCTTCCAGCGTCTCCAGGCAGTCGCCGGTGAAGCCGGGGCACATCACGTCCACCTTCTTGGTGCCCGCCTGCGCCATGGCCACCAGTGTGGGCTCGGTGTAGGGCTCCAGCCATTTGGCTTTGCCAAAGCGCGACTGGAAGGTGATGGTGTACTGGTGCTTGCCCAAGTCCAATGCCTCGGCCAGCAGGCGACCGGTTTTGTGGCACTCGCAGTGGTAGGGGTCGCCCAGGTGCAGCGTGCGCTCGGGCACGCCGTGAAAGCTCATCACCAGCTGGTCGGGCTGGCCGTTGGCCTGCCAGTGTTTGCGCACGGTGGCGGCCAGGGCGTTGATGTAGCCAGGGTCGTCGTGAAAGTGGTTCACAAAACGCAGCTCGGGCACATAGCGGGTGCGGCTGGCCCAGCCGTAAATGGCGTCAAACAGTGCGGCGGTGGTGGTGCCGCTGTACTGTGGGTAGGCGGGCAGGATGAGGATGCGGGTGAAGCCTTCGGCCTTGAGCTTGTTCAGCTCTTGCGCCACGCCGGGGTTGCCGTAGGTCATGGCCACGCGCACGTCGACGTGGTGGCCTTGCTCGCCCAAAAAGCCTTTCAGCAGCTTGGCCTGCTTTTGCGTCCACACCATCAGCGGCGAGCCCTCGGGCGTCCACACACTGGCGTACTTGGCGGCCGATTTGGCCGGGCGGGTGCGCAAAATGATGCCGTGAAGAATCAGCCACCAAATGGGTTTGGGGATTTCCACCACCCGGCTGTCGCCCAAAAACTGCCCCAAATAGCGGCGCAGGGCGGGAGCGGTGGGTTCGTCGGGGGTGCCCAGGTTGCAGTACAAAACGGCCGTTTTGGGGGCCTGGCCGTGGGTGAAGCGGGGTTCGGGGGTGAATGCCATGCGGTATTCTCCCCGACCATGCTCGACCCCACCCGCGTGCGCGCCATATCCCTGGACCTTGACGACACTTTGTGGCCCATCTGGCCCACCATTGAGCGGGCCGAGCGGGCGCTCGCCGCCTGGCTGGGGCAACAAGCGCCCCTGACCGCCGCCTTGTTTGCCAACCCCCAAGCCCGGCAGTCGTTGCGCGAGCACGTGGTGCAAACCCGGCCCGAATTGGGGCACGACCTCAGTGCCATCCGCCGAGAGGCTATCCGCTTGGCCCTCTACCGCGCGGGCGAAAACCCCTTGTTGGCCGATGCCGCTTTCGAGGTGTTTTTTGCCGAGCGCCACAACGTGGATTTGTTTGCCGACGCCTTGCCCGCTTTGCAGTGGCTGGCCCAGCGCTACCCCGTGGTGGCCTTGTCCAACGGCAATGCCGACGTGGGCCGTGTGGGGCTGGGCGAGTGGTTCACCGCCAGCGTGAGTGCTGCCACGTTTGGCGTGGGCAAACCCGCCGTGGGCATTTTTCACGCCGCAGCGCAAGCGGCAGGGGTGGCGGCGGAAGACGTGCTTCACGTGGGCGACGACGCGCACCTGGACGTGCTGGGTGCGTTGAGCGCCGGCATGCAAACCGTGTGGGTCAACCGCGATGCCCAAGCCTGGGCCCACGCCCCCCAGCCCCACTGCACGGTGATGCAGCTCACCGAGTTGTGCGATTTGCTGGCCTGATTTCTGCTCGAAACCCCCTCAGGAGACTGTTTTCATGGCCTTGACGATTTACGGCATTGCGGCCTCGCGCGCGGTGCGCCCCTTGTGGGTGGCCAAGGAGTTGGGCCTGGCGTTCGAACACGTGCACACCGCTTACCTGGGGGGCGGGGCGCGCACGCCCGAGATGCTGGCGCTCAACCCCAACGGCCACATTCCCGTGTTGGTCGATGCCCGGTCCGAAGGCGACGTGGTGGTGTGGGAAAGCATGGCCTGCGCCCTGTACCTGGCCCGCGTGCACGGCAAGGCAGACGGTGAATCCATTGCCCCGGCCACCCCCGCCGAAGAAGGCGAAGCCCTGCGCTGGGCGTTCTGGGCGGTCACCGAACTGGAAAAGGACGCGCTCACCGTGCTGATGCACCTGCTGGCCATGCCCCCCGACCAGCGCAAGCCCGAGTTGGCCGCTGCCGCCGAGAAGCGTTTGATTGGCCCCTTGGCCGTGCTGGAGCAGCACTTGGCCGCACAACGCGCCAAAGGCCAGGCCCACCTGGCCGCCGACCGCTTCACCGTGGCCGACGTGTGTGTGGCCTCGGTGGTGGGCTGGTGCAAACCCGCCAAACCATTGATGGCGCAGTTCCCCGCGGTGAGCAGCTGGCTGGATGCCTGCATGGCCCGGCCCGCGCAGCAAGCGCTCAGGGCGCTGGCACGCAGCGGTCAGTGATGCCCCAGCGGGCGTTGCGCGCGGCCCATGCCTGAGCTCAGGCGGCCAAGTCGGTGTCGCTGGCCGGCAAATCCTCTGCGTCCGGCGCATCGGGCTTGACCAGCAGCACGGGGACCGGGGCCAGGTGCAACATGTCTTGAGCGACAGAGCCTTCCCATGTGCTGCGCAACGGGCCAGCACCATGCGTTCCCATCACCACCAGATCACATTGGTGCTGCTCTATCAACTCAAGCAACACGGTGGCCGGAGAACCGGTGACCACCGCCCATTCGCAGGGCACGCCCGCGTCCCGTACCAGTGCCAGCGCCGCTTCCAGCGCTTGAAGCCCTGCGGCCTGGTTCACCTCTTCCCGCAGGGTGGGATCGGGCTGGCTGAAGATTTCATACAGGTTGGCGGAGGCTTGCACATTCACCAGCAGCAATTCCCCCTTGAGCCCCGACCTCAGCAGCCGCAAGGCGCAATGAACTTCGTTCAACGACAAGGCTGAACCATCAATGGGAAGCAAGATTTTCATGGGAAGGCCCTCCGACCACAGCGTTGAAATGCCAGGGTGCAAGTCTGCGCTCTGCGAGCGTCCTTGCGCAATGCCTGGGTGCGGTCTGATTTGCGGTTGGGTGGGCTTATCAAATCGCGAGGATGCCCCGCAGTTGCTTATCGGCACTCGCCGTGTTCCATCGCCACGCTTGCGGCTCCGAATGCAGTATTGCCTGCTCGAACCAATAGCCGACGTGCTTGCCGGGGTGACGCAACAGTGGGCGGTATGCCGCAAGCTCTGTCCTGCCTTCGACTGCATGAGCAATCTGTTTCGCCGAAATTCGGTGAATTGTGATTTGTCGACCGGACTGAAGGAACTGGATTGGGTTGTCGCTGCCATTACCCGCTCGCATCTGGGCATGGTGGAAGTTGTTGCCACCGAGTCCGTCGCCACGGAACATTCGATCTGCCGTCTGAGAACCCACATATAGTCTGTCATAAGGACCCAGCGCGCTCAGGGCCGCATCGGCTGGCACCGCCACGTACAACCAAGAATCAGTTTTGCACTTTGGCTTGTGCATAACATGTTCGAAAACTGGCAGGCGGAACAGCTCTCTCGCTTTGTAGTTGTAGGTTGCCATCGGATGCACGCGCTCCAGCGTAAGGTAGCGCTCGAAATGTGGGGCCAGCCTGGATAAAAGAGGCATTTTTCGTGTGTCTTTCGGATTGATTTTCAGTTTTGTCGATGCGTCACGTATTCAGTTGGTTCGAACTTTCGAAAAACGCGCGTTGGAGGTCCATCAAAGTGAGTCCCTCGCGCGTTGCGGCAGCCTTCAGTTTTTCCAGAGCATCTTGTTTGCGCTGGTCACTAGCAAGTTCATTAACGATGTGAGCTAGTGAACCGCCCCGGTTTTTGAGGAGGCTCTTTTCTCTGAGAGGATTGAGCCATGAGCAAGAAGTCGAACCAGTTTTCACCCGAGGTACGCGAACGCGCTGTTCGCATGGTGCTGGAACACAGAGGGCAATACCCATCGCTGTGGGCTGCCATTGAATCCATCGCACCCAAAATTGGCTGTGTGCCCCAGACCCTCAACGAATGGGTCAAACGCCACCAGATCGACACCGGGGCCAAGGACGGTGTCACCACATCAGATTTGCAACGCCTGAAGGAGCTCGAACGCGAGAACAAAGAGCTGCGCAAAGCCAACGAAATCCTCAAATTGGCCAGCGCGTTTTTCGCCCAGGCGGAGCTCGACCGCCGCTTGAAGTCCTGAGGAAATTCGTTGACCAGCACCGCAAAGCCTACGGAGTCGAGCCGATCTGCAAAGTGCTGCAGATCGCTCCGTCAGGCTATTGGCGACATGCATCCCATCAACGCAACCCCCAACTGCGCTGCGCACGCGTCCAACGTGACGACACGCTGATGTCCGACATCGAACGTGTCTGGCGATCCAACCGGCAGGTCTACGGCGCAGACAAAGTCTGGAAGCAGATGAAACGCGAGGGGTGCTGCATTGCCCGCTGCACGGTGGAGCGGCTGATGAAACGCCTGGGATTGCAGGGAGTCCGTCGTGGCAAGGTGGTTCGCACCACCATCAGCAGCATTAAGGCACCGTGTCCGCTGGACAGAGTCAACAGGCAGTTCAAGGCGGATCGGCCCAACCAGCTCTGGGTGTCGGACTTCACCTACGTTTCAACCTGGCAAGGCTGGCTGTATGTGGCCTTTGTGGTGGACGTGTATGCCCGGCGCATCGTGGGTTGGCGGGTCAGCAGTTCCATGCATACGGACTTTGTGCTGGATGCCCTGGAGCAGGCGCTGTATGCCAGACAGCCCGAGCGTAATGGTGAACTGACTCACCATTCCGACAGGGGGTCGCAATACGTTTCCATTCGCTACACCGAGCGACTGGCCGAAGCAGGCATAGAGCCCTCGGTGGGCAGCAAGGGCGACAGCTACGACAACGCCCTGGCTGAGACGATCAACGGGTTGTACAAGGCTGAGGTCATTCACCGACGGTCTTAGCCAACCCGCGAATCGGTCGAGCTGGCAACCCTGGAATGGGTGTCATGGTTCAACCACCATCGGCTGCTTGGCCCCATCGGATACATCCCTCCGGCAGAGGCTGAGGCAAACTACGACAGGCAACTCGCCAATCAGGTCTCCACGGTGGATGCCTGACTTAAACCAACCAGCCTCCACGATTACCGGGGCGGTTCAAAGAGCCTCCTCAAAAACCGGGGCGGTTCAGTGCAGGGGACGCACCAGACCCACGCTCAGGCCAGCGCGAAAGGTGCCGGGGTCCCTGGCCCGTTTTCGACACGCACGGGGAGCGTTGAGGGCTCCAAATGCGAGTTTTTCGCATTTGGAAATTTTGACTGTATAAAATCACAGCTTGCTGTGATTGCCACTTGAAAACACCTGCAATTCAAGCCGGGCAGACACACCACGGAATGGCTGGGAACCCTGCGCAGGTGGCTACACAGTGGCTACACGGCTCTGGAATGAAGAAAGCCCGCTACTGTTTGAATAGCGGGCTTTCCTTGTCTGTATTGGTGCCGGAGAGATGAATCGAACACCCGACCTTCTCATTACGAATGAGACAGTATGGGTGTTTTGGTGTGTTGATGAATGTAGATAGAATCTATACAAATCAACAATCTAGCGCTGTTTTCCTGTGTGGTTTCACAGTTGCTGTGTTGATTGAAATTCGCCTTTACAGACTGATTCAGTCTGTAAACAGTCTGTAAATCAGCAAGGGTTCAACGTGGCACGACCAAGCAAGGCTCAGGCCGTCGATTACAAAAAGCCGCAAAAGTTGACTGCTGGGCTTTTGGAGCGTGCCGCCTGCCCCGAGGGTGAAGCATTCGTGATGGTGCGTGATGTTGACCACCCGGGGCTGAGGTTGCGGGTTACCGCTGCTGGTGGCAAGCATTGGCAGTTTGAAGCCCGCATTCAGGGGCGGTTGTTCACCCGTTCGTTGGGGGCATGGCCTGCTGTGCCCATTGGCGATGCTCAGGCCGCCGCCCGTGATTTGCGCACCAGCGCCGCCAAGAAGATTGACCCGCGAGAAATTGAGCGTCAGCAACAGGCTGAGTTGCAGGCGGAGAAAGACCGCCAACAGGCACACGCTGAGGCCGCCCGTGCCGCCGCCGTCACCGTGGGCGATGTGTGGCCCCTGTACCTTGAGAATGGCCACCCCAAGAAAAAAGACGCGTGGAAGCCCCGCTACCTGGCCGACCTGAAGGCGATGGCCATGCCCGGGGGCGAAAAGAAAAAGCGAGGGCAGGGCACCACCCGCCCCGGGCCGCTGTTCCCTTTGATGGCGCTGGCGCTGGGTGACGTGACCGAAGATGCCCTTACGCTGTGGTTTGACCGTGAGGCCGTGGCCGGTAGGCATCAGGCCACCCGCGCCCTGATGATGTTTCGTGGGTTCCTGCGCTGGTGCAGTGCTCGGCCCGAGTACCGCAAGCTGACCGACCGCGATGCGGGCCGCGCCCCCGCCATCATGGAAAACCTGCCGCCAGCCACGCGCCGCACCGACAAGCTACTGAAAGAGCAGGTTGCTGGCTGGTGGAGGGCAGTGGAGCAACTGAGCAACCGCACTGCATCGGCTTACCTGCGTGCCCTGTTGCTGACTGGTGCACGCCGCAAGGAGGTGGCCGCGCTGAAATGGGTGGATGTTGACTTCAAGTGGCGCAACGTGACCCTGGCCGACAAGGTAGATGCCACCCGCACCATCCCGCTGTCACCGTACATGGCGCACATGCTGGCCACCCTGCCCAGGGTGGGGCCCTACGTGTTTGCCAGCGCCAGCAAAAGCGGCCACATCGTTGACGCACGCGACAGCATGGACAAGGCCGTGCGCGAAGCCGGGGTGGGCCACCTGACCTTTCACGGCTTGCGCCGCACCTTCACACAGACAGGCCGGGGCGTGGTGCCCGCTGGCATCGTGGCCCAAATCCAAGGACACAAATCCAGCGCCACCGCCGAGGGCTACGACATTCGCACCCTTGACGAACTGCGCCCCGAGCTTGAGCGAATCGAGGCGCACATCCTGACCCTGGCCGGGGTGACGTTCGACCGCACAGCAGAGCCGGGCAAGCTGGCGCTGGTTGTCGGTTGATATGTATTTGAATCAACCAAAACATACAAAAATCTATATACTTAAACCATGAAACCAATCGAGTTCAGGGGCTCATCACTGAATGATTTGCGGGGCTTTCCGCATTCAGCGGTGCGTGAAGTTGGTTACCAGTTGGACAAGGTGCAGAACGGCCTACCGCCCGATGATGCAAAGGCCATACCAAGCGTTGGCGCTGGCGTGGTTGAGTTGCGCGTGTGGGATGAGGCGGGCACCTTTCGTGTGGTGTATGTGGCCAAGTTCGTCGATGCGGTGTACGTCCTTCACTGCTTTCAGAAGAAAACGCAACAAACCACCAAGCGAGATATTGAGCTGGCCCAAAAGCGACTCAAAGACCTGTTGAAAGAAATCGCACCATGACCGACAAGCAACGATTCACCAGCGTGTGGGATGCCATCGCAGACACCCCTCAAGAGGCAGCCAGCATGCGTGCACGCTCTGCCCTCATGATGAGCTTGGCGGAGGTCATTCGTGAACAAGGCATGACCCAAGCGCAAGCCGCCGAATTTTTCGGGGTGACACAGCCCCGCATATCCGACCTGACACGGGGAAAGTTCAATCTGTTTTCACTGGACACCCTGATTGACATGGCCGCCACGGCAGGCATGGTGCCGACCGTGAAGGTATCCAAGCCGAAGCTGTTGCGCAAACGTACTGGCAGGGGCGTGACGGCAGGCGGACGGGAAGTGGCACATGCCTGAACCCGCACTGCGTGATGTGAGCTACGACGATTACCTGACCACCAGCCTGACCGACCCGGCTGAAGCCGCCGCTTATCTGGATGCTGCCATCGAGTTGGAGGACACCCCCGCTTTGTTGCTGGCGCTGCGACAGGTGGCCAAAGCCCACGGCATGGCAGCGGTGGCCCGCCGCGCTGACGTGGGCGACAAGACCCTGTTCCGCGCCCTGAGCGAAACCGGAAACCCCACGCTGGACACCGTGACCAAGGTTCTGCACGCAATGGGCCTGCGCCTGAGCGTGGAGCCACTGCACACACATGCATGAAAGCGCACGCGGTATGAAAACCCTGGCTCAACTCAAAGCCGAAATGCTGGCCAACCCCGCGACAAAGGCCGAATACGACGCACTGGCCGATGCGTTCGACATGGCCCGCGAACTGATTGCAGCCCGCAGCCGTGCCGGATTGACACAGGCCGATGTGGCACAGCGCATGGGCACCACGCAGGGCGTGATTGCACGGCTGGAAGGTGGGAAGCGTCACCCGCCCATGCGAACCGTTCAACGGTATGCACAGGCATGCGGTGCACGGGCGGTAGTGCGGCTGGAAATGTGACCTACTGAAAAGAGGCACCACATGGACATGCACAACCCCGCCCACTCCGGCGAGCTACTGGCTGGCTGGCTTGAAGACTTGGCCGTGAGCGTGACGGCATTTGCGGGCCACATCGGCATCAGCCGCGTGATGTTGTCGCGTGTGTTGCACGGTCACGCCGCCGTCAGTGCTGACATGGATTTGCGCTTGTCTGAAGCCTTGGGCACGTCCCCCGGCCACTGGCTTGCCCTGCAAACCCAGCGCGACCTTTGGGCAGCGCGTGAACACGCAAAGCAGCGCCAGCCGATTGAGCGCATGGCATTCGAAGGGCATGAGGTCGCAGATGCCTGAGTCGCGTACAGACTGGGAGCGCGTGGGGCGTGAGGCTGCCCAGGACGCCCACATTGATGCCGACCTGGCGCAAGAGCCTTACGACCCCAACGACCCCGCCGCTGTGGCTGCCTATTGGGCACAGGCCACCATCAAGCGAGGCCGTGGAAGGCCCGCCGTGACCGTGAAGCGCCCCACCTTGAACATGCGCGTGGATGCGGACGTGCTGGACGCATTCAAAGCCACTGGCACAGGCTGGCAAACCCGCATCAACGCACTGTTGCGTGAAGCCGTGGCCAGTGGCCGGGTGAAGGCCTGACAGTTTCGCCCCAGCTAGGCCCGCGAACCGAAAAGCGGGACACCTTCACCCGCTTGCTGGGGCACCCTTTGAAGGGCACCGGGAAGGGGTGCGAGGATGAGCGAGAAGGTTCCAGGCATATATGCCGAGGAAGTGGCGATGGGGCTGCATCTTGAGGGCATCAGGCGCGGGCTGGAGAATTTCCAGAGCCACCCGCGCGTCACTCCTGATGATGCGGCGCTTCTCATGTGCGGAATAAATCCAGCCAGAAAGTCGGGCATCACATCGTCCGACAAAACAGCAGAGGCGGATTACGTCGTTCTGCTGGCCCTGTTCCAAGCAGAGCAGGACAAGAACGGCGGACACAAGACTCTGGCGGAATGGCTGGCTCTCGCAGAAAAGAAGCGGCACAAGCATCATCCGATTGTTCGGGAGTATTTGGAGTTCGCGTCAAACCAGGCTGGGTACGAATGCCTGACGACAGATGCACATGCTTCAGCGCCCGCACTCGTGGTGGACAGCGCCAGCACTGAAACGAACTCAGCCCCCCAGTCGGTGCCCGTTGGGCAGCCTAGTAGCGCCGCTGCTGCATCAGCCACCGAAAAGACCACCGTCCTGAAAAGGTCGGCACTGATTCACAAACACCGGCCCAGATGGCCCACTGTTGAGGACGACTTGGGAGAGGCATCCCGCAACGGGCTGAAGAGTGCCGCCAGCGTCGCCCACGGCATGTGGCGCGAATCCAAGGCGCTCGCATGGGCGGAAAGCAGGGGCAAGCTGAAAGACGGTGGCAACGTAACCGGTATGCCAAGCGCATGGGCTGGCGCTGTCCGTGTGCACACCATAGAGGACTGACCAACCGCCCGAAATTCGGGTTTTTGTTGGGTTTTCTTCGGAGAAATTCGGAGTCAAGACAGTCGCCACCGACACGAATCAACGTGTTGGAAAGGCGAACGATGATGCTTCACACCACGGCCCGAAATCACCGGGTCACACAACCAACCAGCCCTGACAAGCTGACGCCCCTGGAGAGCGAAACCCGCTCTGCTGTTGATACGTCAGATGCCGCTGCGCACCTTGGCCGTAAGCCGCAAACACTCCGTGGCTGGGCTTGCCTGGAGAACGGCCCGATACGCCCATTGCGCATCAATGGCCGCTTGGCCTGGCCTGTTTCCGAACTGCGCCGCGTGCTGGGGGTGGCAGCATGAAGAAAGCCCCGAAACCGTCCAAAGTCAGCGGGGCTTTCAGTCAACAAAGCGAATTGTTCGACCTGCCTGCATTCTCGCCCACTTTGCCCCAGCCGGGCACCGATGCCATGCGTGCGCTGGTGGACTTGATGACACGGCCAACGCTGATGCAGCGTGACTGGTTGCGCGAGGGTATGGGCTGGAGACTGGCCGCCGAAGTGCACCGCCTGAAGGATGAAATGGGCTGGCCCGTCAAATCCGACCGCAACCCAGCGAAGACAGGCAAGCAAGCCATTTACAGCCTGCCCATGTACGCAAAGCAAGCGGCACACCGTCTGCTGAAGGTGGTGCCCCATGGCTGAAAGCATCCAACACTTCGCCATCAAAACCATCGGCCTGAGCCGCTGCAATGGCCGGAAGCCCTGCACCCTGTTGGAAGCCGCCCGCCACAACCTGCGCGAGATTCAGGCAGAGCTCGGGGCAAGTGGCCACATCAATCCACGACGCATGGCCGACAACGTGACGTTAGCCGGGCCCGCCACCGCCGCCCAGGTGCAGGCCAAGGCTGATGAGCTGCTGGAGCTGGTGGACAAGTCCAGGCTCAAGCGTGACCACGTTCAGGCCATCGAGGCAGTTTTCAGCGTGCCTGCGGGGGCCGCAATCGACCCCATGACCTACTTTGGCAACTGCCTGGAGTGGGTGCGCGAAGCCCTGCCCATGCCCGTGCTGTTGGCCACTGCCCACCATGACGAAGCTGCACCCCACTTGCATGTGCTGATGTTGCCCGTGAAGGATGGCAAACACGTCGGTGGTGCGCTGATTGACAAGGCGAAGTTGCGCACGGTGCGCGAGTCTTTTTTCACCCGGGTGGCAGGGCCTGCCGGGCTCAAGCGTGACGGCGCGAAGGTGCGTGGCATGGTCAAGGAATGGGCTATCGCAGCCGTCATTGCGAGATGTGAGGCGCTGGCGCTGCCTGCCGCCATGGGTCCGCTGTGGCCCGTGTGGGTGGCGGCGATTGAGCGTGACCCAACCGCCGCCATGTTGGCGCTGGATATTGATGCGAACGCGCTCAGGCAAGCCGCTGAACGCCAACCACCAAGCCCCATAGCCCTTCATCAAAGCCCTATAGCCCTTGACCCAAGCCCTATAGCTCTTCAAAAAACGGTGCAAAAAACCCAAGGGCAATCCTGTGTAGCCCTTCTTCATCCAGCCACCCCCGCGAGCTCCCAAAAAGCAGCTTCACACGCTGCCGCAGAGCCAGCGATGCAGCCGCCAGCCATCAACAGTTTGGCCGCCCTGTGGACTGCCGTGGGCTGCCGCTCGAACTGGACAACACCCACCAAGGCCGACCGCTTGAGCCGTGCCCGTGACGCGCAGCAACGAGCGATTGACCGCCACGGCCCCAAGCCTGCCACCGCTGCACCTGCCGGCGCTGCCCACCACCGTCACCACCACGCTGACGGCCTGACCCGCGAACACGACGAACACGCCCACGACACCACCGCCTGGAACGACTGAGGAACCCCACGACCATGAACACCCCTGTGAAACACCACAACCTGAGCGCCGAATGGCTGAGCGACGAGCACGACAACGTCATCGTGCTGAGCCAACAAACCGACTTGAGCGAACCCGACGAGGTGCGCCTGCACCCCTGGCAGTTGCGGGCCCTGTGCGAACACTTCGGGCTGGTGACGGCTGACCCGCAAGCCGCCAAGACCATTGCCGCCTTGCAGCGCCGCATGCTGGCCCTGCGTAACCGCATTGACGAGCTGGGCGACTACATGACCAACCACAGCGACCACAAGCACGCCGACCTGAGCCACGAACTGGCCTGCATCACCATGCTTGCCGAATTGGCTGACCAGTGGTGCGCCGATTTTCAGGACATCCCCGCCGAG
This sequence comes from Burkholderiaceae bacterium, assembly GCA_049653005.1. GTDB lineage: Bacteria > Pseudomonadota > Gammaproteobacteria > Burkholderiales > Burkholderiaceae_C > UBA2334. The sequence goes on from JBASFL010000095.1 coordinate 73,644, forward strand.
GTACCCGCCACCGCCGCACACCCAGCCCCCGCCGCTGCGCAGCCAGCGACCGACCAGGCCACCCCAACGCAAGCGCCACTACTGTGACCGCACACCAAGGACACCCCATGAAACCGACCGCCACCCTCACGCCCGATGGGCAAGCCTACGACCTCAACCCCACCGCCGTGCTGCTGATACTGGCTGACACCGCCTATGGCGAAGGCAGGCACGACACCCCGCCCACTGGCCAAGCCCGGGCAGCCAAGACCGTGGCCGACATGCTGGCCGCTGCTACCGCTGGGGGCTACCGGCAGGCCGACATTCTGGAAACGCTGTTGACCATGGGGGAGGTGTCCAAGCGCGTCACCGGCATGTGTGCGGCTGCCATGGATGCGGCAGGCAATGAGCGCATTCGTGCCATCTTCGAGGCCATGCGCTTGACCACGAAAGGCGGTGCGCAATGAACCCGTCACCTCAATTCATGGCCGCCCTGCACCTGCACGACAGTCTGAGCCAGACCCATGGCGACCAGCACCCCCAAGCGCAAGCCGCGCTGATGCGCGTGCTCGACCTGGCACCGCCTGAGCTTCAAGCGCAGATGGCTGCAAAGGCCAGAGAGCTGGCGCTGATTCCCGACGCTGGCGGGTATCTGGCCGATGGCACCCCCGTCTACAGCTTGGAGGACGTGGCAAAGCAACTGGGATTGACTGAGGCCGAGGCGCAAGCATCCATCGCGCAGTTCATGGCCGAGCGCGAGGCCATGGGGCTGGAGACAGGGGCGATTGACCCGGCACTGATTCACCGCGTGCAGTGAGGGCCTGAACCATGCCCCTGGCGCTGCGCAAAAAAGCCGCTGTGGCCCGCGCTGATGGAAACCAAGGGCATGGCAAGGGTGAGGGCGTGCAGCGCCTTGCAGGCCGTCACAGCAGTTCATGCAAGCGCTTGCCGATGCTGGCTTTGCTCCGGAAGATGCGCAGTATCCGTAACAGATTCGGATGGATAACCACAAGAAAGCTACAAGGTTTTGGCAAGGTTTTGGCAAGGGTGTAGGGTGTGGCCAACGACGACCAGACAGGGAGAACCAATGTCAGACACACCAGACACCCGGCCCGTGCCATCCATGAAAAGGCTGGAGGCCAGCGCGTTGCAGTTGATAGAGGAACGGATACTCAGCAGGGGCGGCAAGATGCCCAGCGAGAAGGCGCTGGCGATGACCGTGCAGGCCCTGGCAGCTAAGGCGCACCGGGAACTGACAGCCCAGCAGAAGGGCGAATGACGGTAGGGAAGCGGTAAGGGCAAGCCGGACGCGCACCAAATACACTCTCTCCTCAGCAAACGCAGCCGAAGTTAGAGAGTGATGTTTTTGCAAACGGCACGAGCGTATGATTTGAGCAGCGCCAACACCCGGCCTTGAGCTAACGGAGTTTCCTCCTATGGGCAAGTAGAGCCTGCTCGATTCCGGGATTTGTTGGCGTTTTTCATTTTTGACGTACTGACCGATGAAGTGCCCTGTGTGATACTTCACATTGGCCCCGGCAACACGCTGGTCGCGGGTGAGCGAAGCGGCTGGCGAAGTAGGTGCAGAAGTGGCTCTCCCCGCGTTTGCACCATCCGGGCCTTTATTTCTATACCTCGTCCGCCCCATGCGGACAGTGGCCTCGCTGGCTGGTTGTAGGCTCATTGACAACGTTGGCTGCGCTGAGTGCATCGGGGTCAGCCAAACTCTGATTCGCAGCCGTCAGCGCTGTTTTCCGCGCTCAGGCCACCAACCCCAAGGCATACGCCCCAAAGCCCGCCAGTGCACCGCCTTGGCCCGCCTGATGCCACGAACCGTGAACGACCGTTGACGAACCGTTGCCGAACCCGGGGGTAACCCACCGCTAACCAACCGCTAACCCAGCCTGAACCCATGGGTTTTCAAGTGCCTGGCATTTCCCGCTTGACGCGACCCCCGCCGCCCGTGGCAGAATGCCTGCAAGCCGAAAGGCCCGGTGCTTCAAAACACCTCAGAACCAGCGGTTGCACACCCCCACCGAGAAGCGGGGTTTTGTCACGTCCAAATTCAGGGCTGGGTGCGTTTGCGCCCTGGTCCACCCTCAAACTGAGGGCCGGGTTTATGGGCTGGATGGCCAGAGTGGTAACACCTGGCGCACGGCTGGTTCCGTGTTTTGAACATCCAGTCCACCCACATTGCTTCAAAACCGTGTGGGTGGTTTCAGTCTCAACCAGGAGCATGAAGCCATGACGAATATCGTCACCCTGGCCAGCCGCCGCGCTGCGCCCATTTCCCCCACCACCCAGGCCAACGAGCTGCACCTGATTCAGTTGCACGCCCAAGCCTGCACCAGCCTGCGTGAGGCCCTGCGCCAGTTACAGGCCCACACCGTCACTGATGGCACCAACACATGGGCCAAGGCCACCGCGCGCGCCACCCGTGGCCTGAGTGCCTTGAAGCAGGCGTGCGCCCTGTCCAACCGCGTGGAGGGCTGAACCATGACACCCATTCCCAGCAACGACCCAATCCTGCCCGTGGTGCACTTCACCGAGACGGTGCGCGGCGCGGTGGCCCGTGTGCGCAACGTCGCCCGAACCGTGGGGCCAGAGCACGCCGATGACCTGTTGATTGCTGAGGCCATGCTTCACAGCCTGGACAGCGTGAGAAACGAGGTGGCCCTGTTTTCAGCCGCTTTGCGTGGGCAACTGTCCAGGGGTGAGATTGGACGGGCCGAGGCCACCGCAAACGAACTGAGGGATTACCTCGGGCACTGGGACACACCACACCTGCTGACGGTTCGGAGGGCTCAGGCATGACCAAAGCGCAAACCAGCACCAGCACCAGCACCAGCGCCAGCAACCCGGCAGAGCCCCAGGAAGCCAGCCCAACCATGCTGCACCACACCGTGACCAACTGGCGCACGGAGAGCCATTCAACTTATCTGGAGCCCAGGGCCGTTGGCGCTGCCAGCGTGGCGCTGTCCGGCCTGCAAACCATCCTGGCCCTCCTGATGCAGCAGGAAGCGGACAAGGGGTGTGATGGCCCCGGCCTGCTGGTACTCAAGCCATTCACTGTGGAGGGCCTGATATGCGCGGCTGAGAGCTGCGCAGAGATGGTGGGGGCGGTGATTGATGGGCACCACGACGCTGCCCACTCGTTCTGTCACGACACCTTGGGACAGCGTTACATGAGCCAAGAGGCGTTGCGGGTATCCCGTGGGGGCGAGTTGAAAGACACCAGGGCAGCAGGGGGTGACAAATGACCAACGCCGCCTTAAAGTGAGTAAATCTGAGTGAATGGCAGACACCAACCCGGCCACTGAGCCGGGTTTTTGTTGGTGGCTGGCGCTGGTCACCGAATAGGGCACCGCGCTTGCCTAAGCCTGAAGAAGGCCAAGGCCAGACCAGTGCCTTTCACGCGCCTGGTTCAATGAAATCAAGGTGGGGAAGGTGCACGCCCGGCCGGATAAGCTGCCGCTGCGCCTACGCAATCCGCTACTTCGCCGCCCGTAGCGGGCTGGGAGCTGTCCCCGTGGCATCCGGTGACTCCAGCCCATCACTGGGCCGGGCTATACACCGGGACTCTTCGGGAGAGGCTGCCCAGTGGGAGCGGAACGCAGCTCGATTATCAGCCACTGAGTCTTGAGGACGCCGGGGACTGGCAACGAATACCGCGCAAACCCACCAGAACTGGCTCAGGCGGGCTCATTACGCCTGCTGACACCCAAGGCCCCATCCAAACCGCTACGCCTGCGCTGGGCCTGCTGGCGCTGGTCACCGGCAACCGACAAAGAAAAAGCCCCGCATCGTTCCCGAAGGGGGCTTGTGTCTGGTGGGTCGTGACAGGCTCGAACTGCCGACATTCTGCGTGTAAGGCAGACGCTCTACCAACTGAGCTAACGACCCGAAACTTTGCACCGAAGTCTGTAAACAGTCTGTAAATGCCACCAAAAGAAAAAGCCCGCTACTGTTTGAATAGCGGGCTTTTCTTGTCTGTATTGGTGCCGGAGAGATGAATCGAACACCCGACCTTCTCATTACGAATGAGCTGCTCTACCGACTGAGCTACACCGGCGAAAGCCCAAGATTATAGCCCGGTGTGGTAACCGGTCACCCGTTCAACTTCGTTCTTGGAGCCCAAAAACACAGGCACGCGTTGGTGCAGTTTGGTCACGGGCACGTCCAGAATGCGCTGCCGGCCATCGGTGGCGGCGCCGCCGGCTTGTTCCACCAGCCATGACATGGGGTTGGCTTCGTACATCAGGCGCAGCTTGCCGGCCTTGTCGGGTTCGCGCTTGTCCCAGGGGTACATGAAGACGCCGCCGCGGGTGAGGATGCGGTGCACATCGGCCACCATGCTGGCCACCCAACGCATGTTGAAGTCTTTGCCGCGTGGGCCTTCTTTGCCCTGCAGGCATTCGTCGATGTAGCGCTTGACTGGCTCGTCCCAGTGGCGCATGTTGCTCATGTTGATGGCAAATTCTTTGGTGTCTGCCGGGATTTGCACATGCTCTTCGGTCAGAACGAACGAGCCCTGCTCGCGGTCCAGCGTGAACATGGCCACGCCGTCGCCCACGGTCAGCACCAGGGTGGTTTGTGGGCCGTACACGCAATAGCCTGCGGCCACTTGCTGGCTGCCGGGTTGCAGAAAATCGGCTTCGCTCACGCCTTGGCTGCCTTCGGGCTTTTTCAGCACGCTGAAGATGGTGCCAATGCTGACGTTCACGTCGATGTTGCTGGAGCCATCAAGAGGATCGAACAGCAGCAGGTATTCGCCTTGGGGGTAGCGGTTGGGCACCAGGTAGATGCTGTCCATTTCCTCCGAGGCCATGGCCGCCAAGTGGCCGCCCCATTCGTTGGCTTCGATCAGCACTTCGTTGGCAATGATGTCGAGCTTCTTTTGCACTTCGCCTTGCACGTTTTCACTGCCGGCGGTGCCCAGCACCTCGCCCAACGCGCCTTTGTTGACCGCGTGGCTGATGCGTTTGCAGGCCCGGGCCACCACTTCCAGCAGCAGGCGCAGCTGGGGTTGGATGTGGCCTTCTTCGCGTTGTTGCTCAACCAGGTAACGGGTGAGCGATATTTTGGATGCCATGGGGTCTCTCCTCTTCGGGGTTGTGGGGGCTGGCCGTTCAGTCGGCCAGTGCGCGGGTGATGACCTCGCGCACGTCGTTGCTCAGCTCATTGCGGGCGGCCACGCGGGCGATGGCTTCGCGGGCGGCGCTGCGGTAGGGCTCGGCCAGTTTCTTCCAGCGGTCCAGGGCGCGGGCCAGGCGCGCGGCCACCTGGGGGTTGATGGCGTCCAGTTCCACCACCTGTTCACTCCAGAACACGTAGCCTGCGGCGTCTGTGCGGTGGAAGCCTGCCGGGTTGGCCTGGCAGTAGGTGGTGATGACGCTGCGGGCGCGGTTGGGGTTTTTCACCGTGAAGTCGGGGTGGGCCATCAGCCGTTTGACCAGCGGCAGCACCTGGCCCCCGCGGTCGGGGCTGCTGGCTTGCAGGGCAAACCATTTGTCGATGACCAGCGCTTCGTTTTTGAACAGGGCATGGAAGCGTTGCAGGGCGTTTTGCGCCAGCGGGTGCCCGGCACTGACCAGGGCCGACACGGCGCCAAAACGGTCGGTCATGTTGCTGGCGTCTTTGAAACGTTGCAGCGCTTTGCCGGGCCACACGGTGTCGCCGCGCAGGGTGGCGGCCAGACACAGGTGGGTGAGGGCCTGGTTGGCCAGGGCACGGCGGCCGCAGGCGGCGGCGTCGGGCGAATAGGCGCCGGTGCTGGCGTTTTGGGCGTAGGCCCAGGCCCAGTCATCGCTCAGGTGCAGGGCCAGGGCTTCGCGCATGGCTTCGCGCACGGCGTGGATGCGTTGGGGGTCCACCACGTCCAGCTGCTCGGCCATGTACGTCTCGGCAGGCAGCGTCAGCACCAGTTCTTTGAAGGCGGGGTCAAGGTCGGGGTGGCGCAACACGGCACGCATGGCCTGAATATAGGCATCATTCAGTGCTCCAGCGCTTGATGGTGTTGATTCTTCAGCTATCAGTTTCAGTGCCGTGCGCAAGGCCAGGCGTTGCCCGGCTTCCCATTGGTTGAACGGGTCTGGGTCGTGGGCGAGCAAGGTCAGCAGTTGCCCGTCGGTGTGGTTGAAGTCCAGCACCACGGGGGCGCTGAAACCGCGCAGCAACGAAGGCACTGGCTCGGTGCTCAGGCCGGCAAACACCAGGGTCTGGCTGGCCTCGGTCAGCACAAAGGTGCGGGTGTCTGCGGTGGCGGGTGGCTCGCCTTCCAGCTGCACGGGCAGGGGTTGGCCGCTTTGGCTTAGCAGGCCCATGGCCATGGGGATGACGAAGGGGGCTTTGTCGGGCTGGCCTGGTGTGGCACCGCAGCTTTGGTTGAAGGTGAGGGCGTAGGTGCCTGACGGCGCGTCAAAGTAGCCCTTCACGCTCACACGCGGTGTGCCCGCCTGCGAGTACCAGCGCTTGAACTGGGGCAGGTGGCGTGCCAGGGGGCTGTGGGGGTTGGCATCGGCCACCGCACCGGCAAAGTCGTCGCAGGTGACGGCCTGGCCGTCGTGGCGTTCGAAGTACAGCTTCATGCCATTTGCAAAACCGGCGCGGCCGTCGTCAGACGCGTTGGCCGTGGCCAGCGACTGCATCATGCGCACCACTTCAGCGCCTTTTTCGTAGACGGTGACGGTGTAGAAATTGTTGATTTCCAGGTAGCTGTCGGGCCGCACCGGGTGGGCCATGGGGCCCGCGTCTTCGGGGAACTGGGCGGTGCGCAGCACGCGCACGTCTTCGATGCGCTTGACGGCGCGGGCAGACGGGCTGCCCGCCATGTCCATGCTGAATTCCTGGTCGCGGAAGACGGTCAGGCCCTCTTTCAGGCTCAGCTGGAACCAGTCGCGGCAGGTGACGCGGTTGCCGGTCCAGTTGTGGAAGTACTCGTGGGCCACCACGCTTTCCACGTTGCCAAAGTCCACATCGGTGGCGGTGGCGGGGCTGGCCAACACGTATTTGGTGTTGAAAATGTTCAGGCCCTTGTTCTCCATGGCGCCCATGTTGAAGTCGCTGGTGGCGACGATCATGAAGCGTTCCAGGTCAAGCGGAAGGCCAAAGCGGGTTTCGTCCCACGCAATGGAGGCCATAAGCGAGTTCATGGCGTGTTCGGTTTTGTCGAGGTCGCCGGGGCGCACGTACACCTGCAACAGGTGGTCGGTGCCGCTGCGGCTGCGAATGGGCTGGCTGCGGCACACCAGGCTGCCAGCCACCAGCGCAAACAGGTAGGCGGGTTTTTTGTGGGGGTCCACCCATTTGGCGAATTGGCGGCCATCTTCCAGCAAGCCTTCTTCCACCAGGTTGCCGTTGGACAGCAGCACGGGGTACTTGGCTTTGTCGGCGCGCAGCGTGACGGTGTAGCTGGCCATCACGTCCGGGCGGTCCAGGAAATAGGTGATACGGCGGAAACCTTCGGCCTCGCACTGGGTGAAAAAGGTGTCCTGGCTGACGTACAGGCCCATCAGCTTGGTGTTTTTGGCGGGGGCGCAGGTGGTGAAGATTTCGAGGTCAAACGCCTCGTTGCCCTCGGGCAGGTTGGCCAGCACCAGTTGGCTGCCGTCCATCTTGAAGCTGGTGCCTTGGCCGTTGACCAGCACGCGGGCCAGGTTCAGGTCTTCGCCCTCCAGCCGCAGGGGCTGCGGGGCCACATCGGGGTTGCGGTGCAGGCGCATGCGGTTGAGCACGCGGGTTTTGGCCGGGTCCAGGTCGAACGTCAGGTCAACGGTGTCGATCCAGAACGCGGGGGCGGTGTAGTCCTCACGCTTCACGAGGACCGCAGGGCCTTCTCGAAATGACAACATGGGTTTCCTTTGGTGGGTGTGTGAGGCGTTGCCCGCCCTGTCAAAAAAAGGGCGGGCAAACCGGGGGTCAAACGCCTTGCTTCAGGCTGGCTTCAATGAACGCGTCGAGGTCACCGTCCAGCACTTTTTGGGTGGCCGAAATTTCAACGTTGGTGCGCAGGTCTTTGATGCGGCTGTTGTCCAACACGTAAGAGCGAATCTGGTGGCCCCAGCCCACATCGGTCTTGGTGTCTTCCAGCTTTTGCTGCTCTTCCTGCTGCTTGCGCAGCTCGTGGTCGTACAGGCGGCTGCGCAGGCGCTTCCAGGCCACGTCGCGGTTGCTGTGCTGGCTGCGGCCGTCCTGGCACTGCACCACGATGCCGGTGGGGATGTGCGTCAGGCGCACGGCCGAGTCGGTTTTGTTGATGTGCTGGCCGCCCGCACCCGAGGCACGGAAGGTGTCGGTGCGCACGTCTGCCGGGTTGATGTTGATCTCGATCGAGTCGTCAATTTCCGGGTACACAAACACGCTGGCAAAGCTGGTGTGGCGGCCGCCCGAGCTGTCGAACGGGCTTTTGCGCACCAGGCGGTGCACACCGGTTTCGGTGCGCAGCAGGCCAAAGGCGTATTCGCCCTCAATTTTGATGGTGGCGCTTTTGATGCCCGCGGTGTCGCCCGCGGTTTCGTCTTCCAGCGTGGCTTTGAAGTCTTTGCGTTCGGCGTATTTCAGGTACTGGCGCAGCAGCATGCTGGCCCAGTCGCAGGCCTCGGTGCCACCGGCACCGGCTTGGATGTCCAGGAAGCAGTTCAGCGGGTCGGCCGGGTTGCTGAACATGCGGCGGAACTCCAGCCGCTCGACGATTTCGCCCAGCTTGGCCGCTTCCACTTCGATGGTTTGCAGGCCGGCGTAGTCGTCATCGGCCTTGGACATGTCGAACAGCTCGCTGTTGTCGGCCAGCTCGCTGGTGAGGTTGTCCAACACCAGCACCACGTCTTCAAGGGATTTCTTTTCTTTGCCCAGTTCCTGGGCGCGTTTGGGGCTGTCCCAGACCTTGGGGTCTTCCAGCGCGCTTTCAACTTCCTTGAGCTTCAATGCCTTGGCATCGTAGTCAAAGATACCTCCGAAGTTCCACCACCCGCTGGCTCAGGTCGGCAAGGCGGGCGTTGATGGTGTTGATGTGTTCTGCTTCCATGGGGGGGCCTCGAAAATTCGGTTCAAAATCAAAACACTGATTATCGTCTGCAAGCCCCATGCCACCCACACCACCGCCCGCCCGAAACCGCTGGATAGACCACGCCAAAGCGATTGGCATTGTGTTGGTGGTGTACGGCCATGTGGCACGGGGGCTTCACAGCGCCGGGTTGCCGATGTCGGAGCCCCTGTTTGTGCTGGTGGACAGCGTGATTTACAGCTTCCACATGCCGCTGTTTTTTCTGCTGTCGGGCACTTTGTTTTACGGCTCTTTGCAGCGGCACGGGGCGCTGCCTGTGCTGCGCAGCAAGGTGGACAGCATTGTGTACCCCTACCTTTTGTGGTCTTTGCTGCAGGGGGGCATTGAGGTGGTGCTGGGCCGGTGGACGAATGGCAGCGTCACGCTGGCCGATGTGTTGTCGCTGTGGCAGCCGCGCATGCAGTTCTGGTTTTTGTATGCCTTGTTTTTTGTCACGGTGCTGGCGGTGCTGGTGTACCGCCGCTTGCCTCCGGCGGCACTGGGCTGGGTGGCGTTGGCAGGCACGGGGGTGTTTTTGGCCCGCGCGGCCTTGCCCGATGTGAACCCGCTGGGCTATGTGTGGGCCTATGCCGGGTTTTTTGCCTGGGGGGTGTATTTCAACCAGGTGGCTGCAGCCGTGCACCGCTGGCGCTGGGCGCTGCTGGGGCCGTTGACGGTGTTGTTTGTGGCCGGGCAGTGGGGGTTCCATGGGCCGTTGGGGCTGGTGCACACCGTGGGCGATGTGCGTTTGCTGGCCCTGGCGGCGGTGTCCATGGCCTGGGTGGTGGTGCTGTGCATGGTGCTGGACCGTCCCGCGTTTGCGTGGCTGGCCCGCCTGGGCACCTGGTCCATGCCCATTTATCTGGCCCACACGCTGGCCAGTAGCGGCACGCGCATTGCCTTGTCCAAGGTGCTGCAGGTGCAGCACGTGCCCACGCACCTGGTGCTGGGCACCGCCGTGGGTCTGCTGGCCCCGGTGGTGCTGGTGTGGCTGGCCCCGCGCTTGAAGGCGCAGTGGCTGTTTGACGCGCCCGCCTGGTGGGTGCGGGCGGGGTTGCGGCGCTGAACCGCCGACGCCCCTAATTCGCCAAAAAACGGGCCAACAACGCCGCCAGTTGCGCGGGCTGGTCGTGGTGCAGCATGTGGCCTGCGTCGTCGATCTGGGCCACTTCCACCTGGGGCACGCTTTTCAGGCGCTCGTGGTATTCGTCCAGCGTGTAGCGGTTTTGCCACCACTGCGCCATTTGGTTTTGCGCCGCTTCCACGGCCAGCACGGGCGCGGTGATGCGTTGGTGCACGGCCAGCACCTCTTCCACGCGGTACAGCTGGGGGTTGACCAGTTTGTGCCCTGCCTCGCCCAAGATGCGCCACTGCCCGTCGGCCCCCGGCGCGGCCCACTCACCCGCCAGCCACAACGCTTTGTCGGCGGGCAGGCGGGGGTTGGTTTTCACCAGGCGCTGGGCCACGGCTTCGCGGCTGGCGTAGCTTTTCAGGTCTTTGCTGCCCTGGCGCAGGGCCTGCAGTTCGTCCAGCCACTGGGTCAGGCGGGTGGGGGCCTGGGCGGGGCGGGTGGCGGGCATGCCAAAGCCTTCCAGGTTGACCAGGCGGCGCACGCGCTGGGGCCGCACCCCGGCGTACAGCATGGCCACGTTGCCGCCCATGCTGTGGCCCACCAGGTCAATGGGTTGGCCCGGGCACAGGTGGTCGAGCAGGGCGTCCAGGTCGGCCACGTAGTCTGGGAACCAGTAGCAATCGGCCCCGCCCGAGGGCGTCAGGCCAAAACCACGCCAGTCGGGGGCGATGACCCAGCGGTCTTGGCCCAGGTCGGCCAGCGCGTCCACCACAAACTGGAACGACGCGCCCACGTCCATCCAGCCGTGCACCATCACGAGCGGTGGCACGCCCGGCTGGGGCTGGCCCCACTGGCGCACGTGGTAACTTAAGTGACGCACAGGCACAAAACCGCCGCGCATGGCGCGCCGAACGGTGTAGAAAGCGGCCTGTTCCAAAGCCGGGTGTGGGGTGGTGGGGGTGGGCAAAGACATGCCGCCTACTGTAGCCACCCATGCCCGGCACCGCTTTGCCCACCCGTCAACGCCGAGACACATGACCACTCCCACCACGCCCAACCTCGCTGACCACCACACCGCCATGCAACAGCGCTTTGGCTGGCAGGTGCCCCCGCGCCTGAACATGGCCCACTGGTGCTGTGGCCGCTGGGCCGCCAGCCCAGCGCATGCAAACAACGTAGCTGTGGTTGCAGATGGGGCAAGCGCTGGCGCCACATTTCATTCTTATTTTGAGTTGCAGCAACACGCCAACCGTTTGTCGCAGGTGCTGAGCGGCTGGGGGCTGGCGCGGGGCGACCGGGTGGCCATCGTGATGCCGCAGCGGTTTGAAACCGCCGTGGCTTACATGGGTGTGCTGCAAGCGGGTGGGGTGGGCATGCCCCTGTCCATGCTGTTTGGCCCCGAGGCCTTGGCCTACCGCCTGCAAGACAGCGCCGCCGCCGTGGCCTTGTGCGACGCCGCCGCGTTGCCCCACCTGCTGGAAGTGAGCGCCGACTGCCCCGCGCTGCGCCACATCGTGGTGGTCGGCGACTTTGATGGGCCGGTGTCTGGCACCGCCGCGGTGCACGGCTGGCAAGCCACCCTGGCCGCCGCGCCCGACCACTTCACTTGCGCCGACACCGCCGCCGACGAACCTGCGGTGCTGATTTACACCAGCGGCACCACCGGCAACCCCAAGGGCGGCCTCATTCCGCACCGGGCGCTGGTGGGCAACCTGAGTGGTTTTGTGTGCAGCCAAAACGGTTTTGGCTTTCCGCTGGGGGCCGATGGCGAGTTACCGTTTCCGTCCCACCTGGGCGGCGATGCCACAGCCGACGTGCCCCTGCCCACCGGCAGCCAGGCCGTGTTCTGGTCGCCCGCCGACTGGGCCTGGACCGGGGGGCTGATGGACGCGCTGTTGCCCACGCTGTACTTTGGCCGCCCCATCGTGGCCTACCACGGGCGCTTCAGCCCCGAGGTGGCGTTCACCCTGCTGCAGCGCCACGGCGTGACGCACAGCTTTCTGTTCCCCACCGCATTGAAGGCCATGATGAAGGCCTGCCCCCGCCCGCGCGAGCAGTTCCAGTTCCAGCTGCAAGGCCTGATGAGCGCGGGCGAGGCCGTGGGCGACGCCGTGTTTGCCTACTGCCGCGAGCAACTGGGCGTGGTGGTGAACGAAATGTTTGGCCAGACCGAGGTGAACTACATCGTGGGCAACTTCTGCCTGGGCGCCGTGTGGGGCGATGCGACCGATGCCGCAAGGGCTCCCATCGGGTGGCCCGCCAAGCCCGGCAGCATGGGCAAGGGCTACCCCGGCCACCGCGTCACCACCATTGACGACGACGGCCACGAATGCCCGGTGGGCGTGCCCGGCGAGGTGGCCATCCACCGCCGCAGCCCCAATGGCGAACCCGACCCCATCTTCATGCTGGGCTACTGGGGCAAGCCCGAGGCCACGCTGGCCAAGTTCACCGGCAGCGCCGACGACAGCTGGTTCCGCACCGGCGACATGGCCGTGCGCGACGCCGACGGTTACCTGTGGTACCACGGCCGGGCCGACGACGTGTTCAAAGTGGCGGGCTACCGCATTGGCCCCAGCGAGATCGAAAACTGCCTGGTCAAACACCCCGCCGTGCTCAACGCCGCCGTGGTGCCCAAGCCCGACACCGAGCGCGGTGCGGTGGTCAAAGCCTACGTGGTGCTGGCCGCAGAGTACATAGCAAACAACCCATACGGCATAAGCGCCAGCGGCATTTTTGATGAAGAAACCACCGCGCCGCTGGTGGCCGAGCTGCAAGCCCACGTCAAATCGCAACTGGCACCTTATGAATACCCCAAAGAAGTGGAGTTTGTGGACACCCTGCCCATGACCACCACCGGCAAAGTGCAGCGCCGCATCCTGCGTTTGCAGGAAGAAGATCGCGCGCGCAACGCCAACGCCGGCCCCCGTGGCTGACCCCTTGCACACCCCTCAACGACAACGGAGCACCCTATGCAAACCATTCCCCTGGGCCAAAGTGGCCTGAACGTCACCCCCATCTGCCTGGGCACCATGACCTTTGGTGAACAGGTGAACCAGGCCAACGCCCACACCATCCTGGACCGCGCGGTGGAGCGCGGCGTCAATTTCCTGGACACGGCCGAGATGTACGCCGTGCCCGCCAAGGCCGAAACCTGCGGGGCGACTGAAACCATCATCGGCCACTGGCTTGCCGCCAACCCCGGCGCGCGCCAGAAAGTGGTGCTGGCCACCAAGGTGGCCGGGCCGTCGCGCGGCATGCCCTGGATTCGCGGCGACCAGTCGGGTTTGACCAAAGCCGAAATCCTCACCGCCTGCGACAACAGCCTGCGCCGCCTGCAAACCGATGTGATCGACCTCTACCAAATCCACTGGCCTGCGCGCAACGTGCCTGCGTTCGGTGCTGTTTATTTTGATCCGAACAAAGACAAGCCTTGCGCCAGCATCCACGAGCAGCTGGAGGCCATGGCCGAGCTGGTGAAAGCGGGCAAGGTGCGCGCCATTGGCCTGTCCAACGAAACGCCTTACGGCGTGCACGAGTTTGTTCGCCTGGCCGAGCAGCACGGGCTGCCCCGCGTGGCCACGGTGCAAAACCCCTATTGCCTCGTCAACCGCAGTTGGGAAAACGGTCTGGACGAAACCTGCCACCGCCTCGGCGTGGGCCTGCTGGCCTATTCCCCGCTGGGCTTTGGGCTGCTGACGGGCAAGTACGACAACGGCGGCATCCACAAACCCGCCAGCGCCGAGGGCCAGCAAGGCCGCATGGCCCTGTACGACAGCATGAAAGCCCAGCGCTGGGGCCGCCCCGAGGCCCTGGCCAGCGCACAAAAGTACAACACCCTGGCCCGCGAACACGGCCTCACCCCCAGCCAACTGGCGCTGGCTTTTTGCTACCGCAACTGGCGCGTGGCCAGCACCATCATCGGTGTGACCAGCCTGGCCCAGCTGGACGAATGCCTGGACGCCTGGAGCGTGCAACTGACGCCCGAGCTGCTGAAGGCCATCGACGCCATCCGCTGGGAACACCGCGATCTGGCGCAGTGACCGGGGGCATTTGCACGTTGCAGCGATGGCGAAAAAAGACAAATCCACCGGGCATGTCTCTGAAACCCCCGCCACCGCCTGGCTGAAAAGCCAGGGCGTGGCGTACACCGAGCACCCCTACGAATACCTGGAGCACGGCGGGGCGCAGCACAGCGCGGCGGTGTTGGGGTTGGACCCGTTCACGGTGGTCAAAACCCTCATCATGCAAGACCAGGACGCCAAGCCGCTGGCGGTGTTGATGCACGGCAACCGCACCGTGTCCACCAAAAACCTGGCGCGGCAGATCGGGGCCAAGTCGGTGGAGCCATGCAAACCCGAGGTGGCCAACCGCCACAGCGGCTACCTGGTGGGCGGCACCTCGCCGTTTGGGCTGCGCAAGGCCATGCCGGTGTATGTGGAGTCCACGGTGCTGGCGTTGCCGCGCATTTGCATCAACGGCGGGCGGCGGGGTTTTCTGGTGGGGCTGAACCCCAGCGTACTGAGTGGCCCACTGGGTGCCCAGCCGGTGCAGTGTGCGCTGGCAGAATAGGCGGCTTTCAGGCCTTGTAAAGGTCTTTGAAAGAATAGCTAACAAATGAACGGGGTCAAGCGGTAGAGGCCTTTTTCATTCATAAAAAGGACGTTGCTGTGGACTTTGTTTTTGCCGCCTTGGCCGTGTTGGCCGCTTACCTGGTGGGCTCGCTGTCGTTTGCCGTCATCGTCAGCCGGTTTGTCGGGCTGGCCGACCCCCGCAGCTACGGCAGCAAAAACCCCGGGGCCACCAACGTGCTGCGTTCGGGCAACAAAAAGGCGGCCATTGCCACGCTGGTGCTCGACGCCGTGAAGGGCTGGTTGCCCCTGTGGGCGGCGGGCGTGTGGGGCCCCGCGCTGGGGCTGGGCCATGCCACCTTGGCGCTGGTGGGGCTGGCCGCGTTTGTGGGCCACCTGTACCCGGTGTTTTTCCGCTTCAAAGGCGGCAAGGGCGTGGCCACGGCGGTGGGGGTGCTGTTTGGCGTGGACTGGTTGCTGGCACTGGCGTGCCTGGCCTCGTTTGGCATCGTGGTGTATTTCACGCGGTATGTGTCGCTGGCGTCGATGGTGGCAGCGGTGTTTGCCCCGGCGTACTTTTTGTTTGGGGCCGATGTGGTGTGGCCCGCGTCGCCGCCCATGGTGGGCGCACTGGTGGCCATGGGTGCGCTGCTGATCTGGCGGCACAGGGAAAACGTGGACCGCTTGGTGAAGGGCACAGAATCCAAACTGGGGGCCAAGAAATGAACGCTGACACCAAACCTTTGCAGCGCCTGCACGTGGCCGCCCGGTACAGCGAGGCCACTGTTTTCAACGGCGTGGTGTACCTGGCCGGCATGGTGCCCGAGTGCGAGGCCACCGACATCGCCAGCCAAACGGCCGATGTGCTGGCGCAAATCGACCACCGCCTGGCCGAGTGCGGCAGCGACAAAACCCGCCTGCTGCGTGTGCAGATTTACCTGACCGACATCACAGACATTGCCGCCATGAACGCGGTGTGGGACGCCTGGGTGCCCGCAGGCCACGCCCCGCCGCGTGCCACCGTGCAGGCGGCGCTGGCCGACCCCAGCTGGCGCATTGAGGTGGTGGCCACGGCCGCACAAATCTGAGTCAGTACCGCCGCTGCAGCGTCATCTGGTCGTTGTCGCGCTGCATTTGAAAGCGGGTGAGAAAGCTGTTGCCCAGCAGCACATAGGGCATTTGCTGGGGCAGGATGACGGCGGTCACGTCGCTCACCTCAGCGTCGCCCAGGCGCACACGTTGCAATTTCAGCTGGTGGCCCACCACGGTGCCGTTGGCGGTTTGCATGTTCACCCGCTGGCCGCCTTCGGGCTTGAGCCCCAGGCGTTGGGCATCGGCCTGGCCCAGCACCACGCTGGTGGCCCCGGTGTCCACCAGGAATTGCACGCTTTTGCCGTTGATGCTGCCGGTTGTCACAAAGTGACCACGGCTGTCGGCGGTCAGCACCACGCGTTGGGCTCCCGTGCCCGCTGGGGTGGCGCGGGAGCCCACGCTCACGGGCGACTCGCCCAGCACCAGGGTGGCCTGCTGCCCGTTGATGCTCACTTTGGCCCCGTTTGCGCTGACGTGCACCAGCCGCACACCGGCGTGGGTATCGCCCACGGCCATGAATTTGGGTGCCTGGCCGTCCACCACCAGCAAGGCTTTTTCACCGGAAATGCCCGCAAGTTGCACGGCGTGCGTTTGTGCGTGTGCCCCGCCCGCCCACAGCACGCTGCACAAACAGGCGGTGCCCAGCAGCCGCTCAGCCCAGCCGAACGCCACGCTCGGCCCCGGTTTTGGAGAACGCCAGTTGCCGCAGCATGGCCTCGGGGCTGAGGCGCACCCGCACCACCGAGGCCGAGATGCCTTGCGCCACCGCCAGTTCGGGTTTGGCGGTGTTGCACAGGCGGGGTTCGGCAATGGGTTCGTCGCGCCGGTTCAGCACGCTGGCCACCCAGGGTTCATTGGGCTTGACGCCCCGGCGCAGCACCACAGCGGTTTCGCCACTGGCCAGTTTCACGAAGGTGCCTGCGGGGTGCAGGCCCAACACCTGCATCAGCACCAGGCCCACCTCGTCGTGCCCGCCCGCACCGGCTTGCACGATGGCCGAGCGGGCGGCGTCTTTGGCATCGCGCCCGGCGCGTGACACGCGGGGGCTCATGGCGGCGGTGTAGCGGTCCACCACCTGCAAAATTTTGGTCAACCGCTGGGCGCTGCTGCGCTGCGCCAGTGGCACGCCGGGCGGCAGGTCTTCGTGGTGGGCCTGCACCACGGCCAACCACAGCGGGTCGGTCACGCCCACGCCTTGCAGCAGGCGGGCTCCGTCGGTGGTGTGGCGGTCGATCAGGGCGCGCTGCTGGGGCGAGGGCGGTTGCTTTTGTGCCGCCAACATGTCTTGCAGCTGGGTCATGGCCACGTTCATGGTCAGCGCAGCGCGCACCAGCACGGCCCCCTCTTCGGGTGGCAGCTTCAAGGGGCCCACCAACAGGTGGCAGATGGACGCCGTCAGCAGCGAGTGCAGGGCGCTGTAGCCGCTGAAACCCGTCACGGCCCGGTGGATGAGCAGGAACAGGGCGGCGTCGCGGTCGCGGGCCAACAGCGCTTCTTGCATGGCGGTCACTTGCCCGATGCGTTCCAGCGCTTCTTGGCCCACCGCACCGCCCTGGGCCAATTGGCTGAGGGTGGTTTTCAGCCGCGTTTCCACCTCTTCCCACGCCTGTGGCAGCGAGCTGGGCAACGCCGCCGCACCTTCGCTGGATTTCAGCGACACATAGCGGTCGATGTCTTTCAGCGGTGCATCGCGCCGGGTGGCCTCGTTCAGGCCACTCATCAGCACTTTGACGGCTTCATCGGACTCGTCGTAATTGACGAACACCGACTTGCGCCGTTGCAGCGTTTCAAGTGCTGCCAGGTTTTCAATGCGCAGGCCTTTGGCCAGCAACACGCGACCCACCTCGTCACGCAAAGTGAACCGCAGCACTGCGCCCACGTGCAGTTGCTGCGGTGACACGGCCACCAGGTCTGGTTTGTCGTCAATGCTCACAGCCCGCCCCCCTGTTGGCGAACGTTACGCGAAAGACGATGGTGCGAAATCAGGGCCTCTGCGAAGGGCAGAGACTTGCCGCAGCATGAAGTCTTCATTGAGGCGAACCCGCACGTCAGAGCCGGACACCCCCTCGCCGATCGCGTATTCGGGGTTGGCCGTGTCCAAGATGCGGGGCATGCCCACGGGCTCGCCGCGTTTGTTGACCACCGTGGACACGTGGGCTTCATTGGGTCTGCGACCGGGTTGCAGCACCACGGCGACATCGCCACTGGCAAGCCGCACAAAACTGCCCGGTGGGTAGAGCCCCAACGTCAGCAGCAATGCCAAACCCGCTTCGTTGTTGGTGTTGCTGCGTGCATCTTTGATCACGCTTCGGGTGGCTTCTTTGCCATCTCGGCCGGGGCGGCTGCCGCGGGGACTGAGCGCTGCCGTGTAGCGGTCTATGACCTGAAGCACACCTGCCAAACGCTCCGTCTGCCCTGATTTGCCTGGCCGTGGGGTGCTGGGCAGCGGGTCGTGGTGCATGGCGACTGTGTCCAGCCACAAGCGGTTGTCCACACCGGCAGTGCGCAGCAAATTGGCGCTCAGGATGGGGTGTCGGTCGATGTCGGCCAGCTGCTCTCTGCTTGGCGGTAATTTCTGCATGGCCATGGTGTCTTGCAAAGACTTGACCGACAGGTTCATGGTCAGTGCAGCGCAGCACAAGACCCCTTGTTCGCTTTCGTCCAGACCCAGGTTGGGGCTCAGGGCTTGGCCCAGTGCAGCACACAAAAGTGAGTGCGAGGTGCTGTACCCCGCAAAATCGGTGATGGACCGGTTGAACAGCAAAAACAGAGACTCTTTGGCGTAGCGGCCCATCAGTTTTGACAGCGTCTGGTTCAGGCCATCAAGGCGTTCCAATGCCAGCGCGGCAGAGTCAGTGTCCCGCGCCAATCCCCCCTGAACGGCGCGCAGGCGCGATTCCAAGTCCGACCAAGCCTGGGGCAAAGACTTCGGGGTGTTCGCAGAAACAGGCTCTTTGGTTTTGCGCCGCAAGGCATCGAGGTCTTTGAGCGGTGCGTTCCGGTAACGGGCGCGGTCAAGGCTTTCCATCACAGACTTGATGGGTTCACGGGCCTCAACGCGGTCTGCGTACAGTGCCGGCAGTGCGTGCAGCTTGGCCAAAATCCGGGGCGAGTCCACGGTTTGCTCTTTGGCCAATAGCATGTGCCCGTTTTCGTCGTACAGGGAAAACTCAAGCTGCATGCCCAACTTCACCAGCTGGGGCGACAAGGACACCATGTCCGCAGGGGGTTTGCGCGGGGTATTCATGGCGCAGAAGTGCTCATTCCCGGAAGTTGTTGAAGCTCAGGGGCAGGTCGGGCACGTCTTTTTTGATGACGGCCATGGCGGTTTGCAGGTCATCGCGCTTGGCACCGGTCACGCGCACGGCATCGCCCTGAATGGCCGCCTGTACCTTGAGCTTGCTGCCCTTGATGGCCTGCTGGATTTTTTTGCCCACATCGGTTTCGATGCCGTTGCGCACGGTGATTTGCTGCTTGACTTTGTCGCCACCGATTTTTTCGATCTTGCCCGCGTCCAGGAAGCGCACATCGACGTTGCGCTTGGCGAGTTTGCTGCGCAGCACTTCGTCCACCTGGGTGATCTGAAAATCGCTGTCGCCAAACAACGTGATGATTTTGTCTTTCAGCTCCAGGTTGGCCGACGTGCCTTTGAAGTCAAAGCGCGTGCCCACTTCGCGAACGGTCTGCTCAACGGCGTTTTTCACTTCAACGAGGTTGGCTTCAAGAATGGTGTCAAAAGAAGGCATGGCGGGGCGGTTCTGAGAGTGAAAACAGGGGGTGAGACAATTCCCGCATGTTAGTCGAGAACCTGGTTTCCCTTCAGCCCTTCAACACGTTTGGCATACAGGCGCGGGCGCTGCAAATGGTGCGGGTGCGCACCACCGCCGATGCCGTGGCCCTGTGCCAGCAGCACGCGGCGGCCTGCCAGCACAACCCGTTGGTGCTGGGTGGGGGCAGCAATTTGGTGCTGACGGGTGACGTGAAGGCGTTGGTCATCAAGGTCGAAATCGCAGGCCGTCGCCTGGTGGCCGAAACCGCCACGCATTGGGTGGTGGAGGCCGGTGCGGGTGAGTCATGGCATGGTTTTGTGGACTGGACGCTGGCACAGGGTTGGCCCGGGTTGGAAAACCTGGCTTTGATCCCGGGCACGGTGGGGGCGTCGCCGGTGCAAAACATCGGGGCTTACGGTGTGGAGTTGCAAGACCGCTTCCACTCTCTGGACGCGGTGGATTTGCACACAGGCCAGGTGTTTTCGCTGGACGCCGCGCAGTGTGGGTTTGGTTACCGCGATTCGGTGTTCAAACACACGGCGGGCGATCAGCGCCATTTGGGTTTGGCTGGGCGGGCGCTCATCACGCAGGTGCGGTTTGCGTGCCCCAAACATTGGGTGCCCGAGGTGGGTTACCTGGAGCTGGCGCGCAAGGTGGAAGAGCAGGGTGGTGCGCTGCCCACCGCCCGCCAGGTGTTCGACTGGGTGTGTGCCATTCGCCGCGCCAAGTTGCCAGACCCTGCGGTGCTGGGCAACGCAGGCAGTTTTTTCAAAAACCCCACGGTGAGTGCCGAGCAGTGCGCCGACATCATCGGGCGCGACCCGAAGGTGGTGCATTACCCCATGCCCGACGGCACGGTGAAGCTGGCAGCCGGTTGGCTGATCGACACCTGCGGCTGGAAGGGCAAGGCTGTGGGCCACGCGGCGGTGTACGACAAACAGGCCCTGGTGCTGGTCAACCGGGGTGGCGCTGCCCACCCGGCCACAGGCGGCGAGGTGATGACACTGGCCAAAGCCATTCAGACCAGTGTGTACGAGCGGTTTGGTCTGCGCCTGGAAATCGAGCCCGTGGTGGTGTGACCCCCCGTCCCTTGCCCAATCCCGCCCTCAGCGGTGCTCGGTGTTGGGGGTCGTGGCGGCCGTTGAGGGCAACCAGTGGGCCATGGCCTGTTGCAACTCGGGCAGCCGGATGGGCTTGGTCAGGAATTCATTCACCCCTGCTTGCATGGCGTTTTCACGCGCTTCGTTCATCACGTCTGCGGTCAGCGCGATGATGGGCAGCATCTGGGGGTCAGCGCCGCTCTGGCGTATCAGCCGCGTGGCGGCCAGTCCGTCCATCACGGGCATGTGAATGTCCATGAACACCAGGTCAAAGGTGTGGGTCGCCACCGCGTCCACCGCTTCCTGGCCGTTTTCGCAGAAGGTGACGGCACAGTTCAGCTTGCCCAGCAAAGCGGCCATCACCTTGCGGTTGACCGGGTGGTCTTCCGCCACCAGCACCCGAACGGCGGGGGCTGTGTGCTGGGGTGGGGCCAGCGTGGGGGTGCCCACGCCCTCCTGTTCGCGGGCTGTTGGTGCAGGCGAAGAATGTGTTGGCCCATCGCACACGGGCAAGGGCAGGGTGAGTGTGAAGGTGGAGCCCACGCCGGGGCGGCTGCTCACGGTCAGTTCGCCGCCCATCAGCCTGGCCAAAGTGCGTGAAATGTCCAGCCCCAGCCCCGCGCCGCCAAACCGCCGGTCGGCCCCCGATTCGACTTGGTAAAACCGCTGAAACAAGCGACCCACTGCTTGATCGGTCATGCCGATGCCCGTGTCGGTGACCGTGATGCGCAAAGGGGCCACCATGCCAGTGCTTCCTTCCAAGTCCACAGACAGGGTGACGCGGCCTTTTTCCGTGAATTTGATGCCATTGCTCAGCAGGTTGAACAAAATTTGTTTCAGGCGTGTGGGGTCGGCCTGCACCCAATGGGGCAGCGATGGCCCGTGCGTGACCGTGAACGTCAGCCCTTTGTCCCGGGCGCTGATTTGCATCAGCGCTTCGGTGCTGGCCAGCAGTGCGCGCAAATCCACCGCTGTGGGCTTGAGTTTCAACTTGCCCGCGTCCATGGCTGACACATCCAAGATGTCGTTGAGCAGCGTCAAGAGGTGCTGGGCTGATTCGCGCACCGTGTGGGTGTAGTCGGCTTGTTGGCTGGTCAGGGCCGTGGTTTCCAGCATGCTGAGCATGCCCAGCATGCCGTTGAAGGGGGTGCGCAGCTCGTGGCTCATGTTGGCCAGGAAGCGGCTCTTGCCCTCGCTGGCCGCTTCGGCCTTCTGGCGGGCTTCGCGCAGTTCGTGTGTGAGCTCTTCCAGCGCGATGCGTTCGCGCACCAGGCGCTGGTGGCGCACCCACAGCGCAGCGGCTGCCAGCAGCAGCAACACCAGTTGGGCGATGGTGAGGCGCACGATGGTGGTGCCTTGTTCGCGGATGGTGTGCTGTTTGGTTTCGATCAACCCGGCCATGACCGACGTGGCGGCAAAACTCAGGGCCTGAACGTTGGGCCCCATGCCGTTGAGCTGAGCCAACAGCGCTTGCAATTGTTTGGGCTTGGGAACGGGGGCTGCAAACACCGGCTCGGCTTGAGCGATGAATTCTTCCAGCCTTGGCAGCAGTTGCCGGTATTCCGCCCGGTCGCGTATCAGGCGTGTGCTGGGGTTGTCCTCCAGCAGCACTTTGCGGCTGAGAAAAATGTTGTACCGAAGGGACAGCTCGTCCAGGTTTGCAGTGGAGGGCGTTTGGACGGCCACATCCACCACGTGGCGCAGTCGCAAAAATTCGCGTTCGAACTGAAAGGCCAGCGCCGTGACCGAGTCGGCCTTCAGCTGCCAGTTGTCTTCAAGGTTTTCGCTTTGCCGCAGCTGAAGGGCCAGCATGCCCGCCACCAGGCCAGCCAAGCTTGCCGTGCCCAGGGCAAGCCACCACAAAAAGCGGCGCCCGCCTGCGGCGGCTGCCTGCGCCGTGGGGGTCATTGCACCGACAGCGTTTTCAGTTGCCAGATGGAGCGCTCGTAGTACTTCACCGCCTTGAGTTCAGCCTGGCTGTCAAATGGGTAAATGATGAACAACGGCCCTTTGGTGCGCACCGGAATGGCTTCGCCGTTCATTGTGTGGGCCAGCACCACGTCAAACTGGGTGGCATCGTCCACAGGCAGGGTGATTTTGTAGTCGTTGAGGGCGGTGGCTTCCAGCGTGGTGCCGGTGGCTTTGGCCGCCGCCAGCACGTCACGCAGCAATGGCCCGGTGAAGGTGGTGGGTTTGGGGTCCCAGGGGGTTTGGGTGCTGAAGGTGCGCTGGGGCAGTTTTTGCAACATGGCCATGTCGAACACCGCCGTGGTCCCCTTGTTGGGGGCGCCCACCTTGCCTGTCACGGTCAACACCACTTTTCCCTTTGGGGCATCCAATGCCAAAGCCGCAGGGCTGCTGCAAAGGCCGCAAAGGCCAATCGCAGCGGCCAGGGGAGCAAAGAGTGCTGAGCGGCGTTTCATGGGTGTCTCCTGGGTGTATACAAAATCAACAGTATTTCATTAATACCCAGTCACCCGCGCCATTTTGTGAAAATCTTCACGGTCACCGCGCGTCTTCTGGGCTCAGGCGCAACATATCGGTGCCATCACCGGCTGACAAAAGGCCGGTTTGAGCGTAGATCCCCAGCTTGGCGCGGGTGTCGGTGATGTCCAGGTTGCGCATGGTCAACTGGCCAATCCGGTCCAGCGGGCTGAACGGCGCGTTTTCCACCTTTTCCATGCTCAGGCGCTCGGGGGCGTAGGTCAGGTTGGGGCTGTCGGTGTTCAGGATGGAGTAGTCGTTGCCACGGCGCAGTTCCAGGGTCACTTCGCCGGTGATGGCGCGGGCCACCCAGCGTTGGGCGGTTTCACGCAGCATCAGGGCTTGGCTGTCGAACCAGCGGCCTTGGTACAGCAGGCGGCCCAGTTTGCGGCCGTTGTCGCGGTATTGCTCGATCGTGTCTTCGTTGTGGATGCCGGTCACCAGCCGTTCGTAGGCGATGAACAGCAGGGCCAAGCCGGGGGCTTCGTAAATGCCGCGGCTCTTGGCTTCGATGATGCGGTTCTCGATCTGGTCGCTCATGCCCAGGCCATGGCGGCCACCGATTTCGTTGGCCTTGAGGAACAGGTCCACCAGGCTGGCGTAGGCCACGCCGTTGATGGCCACGGGGCGGCCTTCTTCGAAGCGCACGGTCACTTCTTCGCGTTTGACTTCCACCTCGTCTTTCCAGAACGCCACGCCCATGATGGGGTTGACGATGCGCATGCCGCTGTTCAGGTGCTCCAGGTCTTTGGCCTCGTGGGTGGCGCCCAGCATGTTGCTGTCGGTGCTGTAGGCCTTCTCGGCACTCATCTTGTAGCCGTGGCCGTGCTGGGTCATGAAGGCCGACATTTCGGCACGGCCGCCCAGTTCGTCAATGAAAGTCTGGTCCAGCCAAGGCTTGTAGATGCGCAGGTTGGGGTTGGTCAGCAGGCCGTAGCGGTAGAAACGCTCGATGTCATTGCCCTTGAAGGTGGAGCCGTCGCCCCAGATGTGCACATCGTCTTCCTTCATGGCGGCCACCAGCATGGTGCCCGTCACGGCGCGCCCCAGGGGCGTGGTGTTGAAGTAGGTCACACCAGCGGTGCTGATGTGGAAGGCACCGCATTGCAGCGCGGCAATGCCTTCGGTAGCCAGTTGGGTGCGGCAGTCGATCAGGCGGGCTTTTTCGGCTCCGTAGGCCATGGCCTTGCGGGGGATTTCGTCGTAATCCGCCTCGTCGGGCTGGCCCAAGTTGGCCGTGTAGGCATAGGGCACGGCGCCTTTTTGGCGCATCCACAGCAGGGCGGCGCTGGTGTCGAGGCCGCCGGAGAAGGCGATACCGACTTTTTGCTGGGCGGGGAGATTTTGAAGAATGGTGGCCATGGGGTCGGGCAAAAAAAGAGGCAGCCGTGCTGCCGTGTTGAGGGGGCGGTGGGCCACGGGCGGCCCACCGTCAGCACGTGTCAGCCGAAATGGCAGATGTAGTGGTAGGGCTCGGTCACGTGGATGTTGAACGAGCTGTTGCCGGGAATGCTGAACGAGTGGCCGGGGGTGGATTTGAGCCACTCGCTGGTGCCTGCCAACTGGTATTCGCAGCCGCCGGCCACACACTCCATGATTTCAGGCGCACCGGTGTTGAAGGTGAGCGAAGAGGGCAGGACCACGCCCACCGATTTTTTGGTGCCGTCGGCGAACGTGATACCGTGGCTCACGCACTTGCCGTCAAAGTAAACGCTGGCTTGGGTGTTGACGGAGACGCTGTCGAATTTTTCGGTGGCCATGGGGCGGACTTTCAAGAATCAAAAGGCAAATTTTAGGGCAGCAGCTGGGCCCACCGGTCGGCGTCAAAGCCCACGGTCACGGCCGAGGGCCACATCACCACAGGGCGCTTGATGGCGCTGGGTTGTGCCACCAGCAGCGCCAGGGCAGACGGCGCGTCCACCACGGTGGCTTGCGCCTCGGGTGGCAACTGTCGCCAAGTGGTGCCCTTTTTGTTCAGCAGCGTTTCCCAGCCGACTTGTGTTTGCCAATTGGCCAACTGTGCCTCGGGCACACCTTGTTTCTTGAAATCGTGGAACACATGCGCCACCCCCTGTGCTTGCAGCCAGGCACGGGCTTTTTTGACGGTGTCGCAGTTGGGTATGCCGTAGAGCGTGATCATGGCGGGAATTGTGCCGCAGCCCTGAAGCCCGCCCGGGTGGCTGAGACAATACCGGCATGCCCGAATTCACCGCCCGCCCACCTTCGTCCTCCGCTTCTTTGCCTGAATGGCTTGCCTACTGCGAGCGCATCCACCCCACCACCATCGACATGGGGCTGGACCGCGTGCGTGTGGTGGCCGAGCGCCTGGGGCTCACCCAAGGCCTGGGCTGCCCAGTGGTCACAGTGGCGGGTACCAATGGCAAAGGGTCTACCTGCGCCATGCTGGCGGCGATTTACGGGGCGGCCGGGTATCGCACGGGGGTGTACAGCTCGCCCCACTTGGTGCATTTCGAAGAACGCTGCCGCCTGTTGGGCGAGGCGGTAGATTCATCTGTTTTAGTAGCTAACTTTTCAATGGTGGAAAGCGCTAGGTGCCAAAATGATTCAAAAAAAACGGCGCCCATCAGCCTGACCTATTTCGAGTTCACCACGCTGGCCATTTTGTTGGCGCTGTCGCAGGCGGGGCTGGATGTCATCGTGCTGGAGGTGGGGCTGGGCGGGCGGCTGGACGCGGTGAATCTGGTGGATGCCGACTGTGCCGTCATCACCAGCATTGACCTGGACCACATGGCCTTGCTGGGCAACGACCGCGAGGCCATTGGTTACGAGAAGGCCGGCATCATGCGCACCGGCCGCCCCGTGGTAGTCAGCGACCCGGTGCCCCCTCAAAGCGTGTTGGACCGCGCGCTGGAGGTGGATGCCGATCTGTGGCGGGTGGGGCTTGACTTCAGTTTTGGCGGCGACCAGCAGCAATGGGGTTGGGCCACCTCGGCCGCCCGGGGGGCGCGCCGCTACAGCGGGCTCGCCTACCCGGCCTTGCGCGGTGCCAACCAGTTGTTGAATGCCGCCGGTGTGCTGGCCGTGGTGGAGGTGCTGCGCACGCAGCTGCCCGTGACGGCGCAAGCCGTGCGGGTGGGCCTGTCGCAGGTGGAGTTGCCTGGGCGGTTTCAAATTGTGCCGGGCCAGCCTACCTTGGTGTTGGACGTGGCGCACAACCCGCATTCGGTGGCCGCCCTCACGGCGAACCTGGATGCCATGGGTTACTACCCCACCACCCGGGTCGTGTTCGGTGCCATGGCTGACAAAGACCTGGCGCCCATGCTGGCCAAGGTCTCACCGCTGGTGGACCACTGGTATTTCACCGATTTGCCCACCCCCAGGGCCAGCACGGCGGCTGATTTGCACACCCAATGGGCGGCCATGCCAGGTCGCAAGGGGGCCGTGGCCGGCACCTTTGACACCCCCATGGCCGCCCTGGCAGCAGCGGTCGCCGCAGCAGACCCCACTGATAGAATCGTGGTCTTCGGATCGTTCTTCACCGTGGGTGGCGTGCTCGTGAATGGCACCCCTCGCTTGTCTGCAAAACACCTGTCTTCGTGATTTTTATCGTCCCTGGCATCGCTGCCTCGGGTTGTATGGAAGTTGCCGTTTTCCCCCAGCATGTTCAAGCCACGCCAAGCCCCAGCCGCCACGCCTGCCACACCGCCTGCCATTGAAGTGGTGCGTCGGCGTGCCAAACACCGCCTGATCGGTGCCAGTGTGCTGGTGCTGGCGGGGGTGGTGGTGTTTCCGGTGTTGTTTGACACGCAGCCCCGTCCCATCCCGGTGGACATTCCTATAGAAATTCCCTCGCGCCAAACCGCCAAGCCTTTGGGCAAAGTGGTCGCCGCAGAGCCGGTGGGCACAGACCGCTCGCTGTCACCGCGTGAAGACCTGGTGGATTCGCCCTCGAAGCCCGCATTGCCCGTGGAAACCGAGCCCAAGGCGGTTGCCGACGCGGCTGTCACTGAGCCTGCGGCGAAAAAGCCCAACCCACCTGCGCCCACGCCCGCCTCCCCGCCGCCAACCCCTGTGCTTTCTGCCAAAGAAAGTGCCCGTGCCCATGCCTTGCTGGAAGGGCGTGATGCGCCCGTTGCCGCAGCCAACACCGAGCGGTTCATTGTCCAGGTGGGGGCATTTGCCGACACCGCGCTGGCGCAACAGACGCGGTTGAAGCTGGAACGCGCAGGCTTGAAAACTTACACACACGTGGCCACCACCCCTGATGGCAAGCGCACCCGCGTTCGCATGGGGCCTTTCGCCAGCCGTTCCGATGCCGACAAAGCCGCGGCCAAAGCCAAGGGCCTGGGGATCACGGCCGCCATCCTGACGTTGTGAGGCCGCGCCATGAATGTGGTTGATGCCTTGTTGGCCACGGCCATGCTGCTCTCCATGGTCTTGGGCGCCTGGCGGGGGTTTTTGTACGAGGTGTTTTCCCTGGTCGGGTGGGTGGCGGCTTTTTTGCTGGCCAAATGGTTTGCCGCCGATGCCGCCGCCCACTTGCCTTTGCAGGGTGCTTCTGACGCGTTGAAAACCGTGGCAGGTTTTTTGGTGGTGTTCATTGCCAGTGCGTTTGGTTTTGGTTTGGTGTCTTGGCTGGTTCGCAAGCTGGCCGAGAAAGTGGGGCTGCGCCCCGTGGACCGTGTGCTGGGCAGCTTGTTCGGCATGGCCCGTGGACTGATTTTGTTGGTGTTCGCTGCGTTTGTCGTGGGGCTGACGCCCTGGGCGCGCGACAGCATTTGGCTGGAATCCCGGCTGGCTCAAGTGTTGGTGGTGTTGGCAGAGCACGCGAAAGTGCTGTTGCCCGAGGAATTTTTAAAGGTGGTGTCCTGATGTGTGGAATCGTCGGCGTGGTCAGCAACGCCCCAGTCAACCAGCTGATTTACGACGCGTTGTTGCTGTTGCAGCACCGTGGGCAAGATGCGGCAGGCATCGTGACCCAATCGGGTCAAAAGTTTTACATGCACAAAGCCAAGGGCATGGTGCGCGATGTGTTTCGCACCCGCAACATGCGCTCTTTGCCTGGCAACGTGGGTTTGGGGCAGGTGCGTTATCCCACTGCGGGCAACGCCCAAAGCGAGGACGAGGCCCAGCCGTTTTACGTCAACGCCCCGTTTGGCCTGGTGATGGCGCACAACGGCAATTTGACCAATGCACATGCCTTGAAGGCGGAGCTGTTCAGCACCGACCACCGCCATATCAACACCGACAGCGACTCGGAGGTGCTGCTCAACGTGCTGGCCCACGAGCTGGAACTGACCACCCGTGGTCTGCCTTTGTCACCGCCCGACGTGTTTGCGGCCGTCAAAGGCGTGCACCAGCGCATCCGGGGCTCCTATGCCGTGGTGGCCCTGATTGCCGGGCACGGGCTGTTGGCCTTCCGTGATCCGTATGGCATCCGTCCTTTGTGCATGGGTCGCAGCGACGGTCAGGTGGCCATTGCCAGCGAATCGGTGGCGTTGGAGGGTTTGGGCATGGCGTTTGACCGTGACATTCAACCCGGTGAAGCCGTGTTCGTGGATTTGTCTGGCAAGGTGCACGCCATGCAATGCGCGGAGAAGGTGTCGCATTCCCCGTGCATTTTTGAGTACGTGTACTTGGCTCGACCCGATTCCGTGCTGGACGGCATTTCCGTGTACCAAGCCCGTTTGAACATGGGTGAAACGCTGGCCAAACGTGTGGTGTCCACCGTGCCGCCCGACCAAATCGATGTGGTGATTCCCATTCCTGAGTCTTCTCGCCCCAGTGCCATGCAATTGGCGCACCTGTTGGGCTTGCCGTACCGCGAAGGGTTTGTGAAAAACCGCTACGTGGGGCGCACATTCATCATGCCGGGCCAGGGCGTTCGCAAGAAATCGGTTCGCCAAAAGCTGAATGTCATTGCCAGTGAATTCCGTGGGCGCAACGTGCTGTTGGTGGACGACTCCATCGTGCGCGGCACCACCAGCCGTGAAATTGTGCAAATGGCCCGCGACGCCGGGGCCAACAAGGTTTACATGGCCAGTGCAGCGCCGCCTGTGCGTTACCCCAACGTGTATGGCATCGACATGCCCACACCCGGCGAGCTGGTTGCCCACGGGCGAACGGTGGAAGAAGTGCGGGAAATCATCGGGTGTGATGCACTGATTTACCAAGATGTGGAAGCCATGAAGTCGGCCGTGGGCTCACTCAACCCCGCCATTGGGGGCTTTGACGCCTCCTGCTTCGACGGTGTGTATTGCACCGGGGACATTCAGCCCGCAGACATTGCCCGCCTCAACCAAGGGCGTGTGGATGCCCCCGAGGGGCAGGAAGACACCTCACGTCTTGCTTTGCCCAATGCGCAAGACGCTTGAGTTCTTTTTCTGATTTGCGCCTCCCATTTTTATGACCATTCGCACCCGCACCCGTTTTGCGCCATCGCCCACTGGTTTCATCCATTTGGGCAACATCCGTTCGGCCTTGTATCCTTGGGCGTTTGCCCGCTCCACTGGCGGTGACTTCATTCTTCGCATTGAAGACACCGATCTGGAGCGCTCCAGTCAGGCCGCAGTGGATGTGATTTTGGAGGGCATGGCTTGGTTGGGCCTGACCCACGATGAAGGCCCGTTCTATCAAATGCAGCGCATGGACCGCTACAAAGCGGTGTTGGCGGAATTGCAGGCCCTCGGACATGTGTACCCCTGTTACACGAGCGTTGCCGAGTTGGACGCTTTGCGTGAACGCCAAATGGCCGCCAAGGAAAAACCCAGGTACGACGGCACCTGGCGACCCGAGCCTGGCAAAACACTGCCCCCTGTGCCAGAAGGCGTGGCACCGGTGCTGCGTTTCAAAAACCCCGTTGAGGGGGTTGTGGCTTGGGACGACAAGGTCAAAGGCCGCATTGAAATCCGAAACACAGAGCTGGACGACTTGGTGATTGCGCGCCCCGATGGCACTCCCACCTACAACTTTTGTGTGGTGGTGGATGACATCGACATGGCGATCACCCATGTCATCCGTGGTGACGACCATGTGAACAACACCCCGCGCCAGATAAACATATTCAATGCGCTTGGCAAACAGCCGCCGGTGTATGCCCATTTGCCCACTGTGCTCAACGAGCAGGGTGAAAAAATGAGCAAACGCAATGGTGCCAAGCCTGTGACCCAATACAAGGCGGAGGGCTACTTGCCCGATGCCATGGTGAATTACCTGGCCCGTCTGGGGTGGAGCCATGGCGATGACGAAATTTTCAGCCGTGAGCAGTTTCTCGCTTGGTTCAATCTGGATCACCTGGGCAAAAGCGCTGCCCAGTTCGACGAAGCCAAATTGCGGTGGGTGAACGCGCAACACATCAAAACGACCAGTGATGGCGATTTGGCGGCTTTGGTGGCCCCCATGCTTCAGGCGCAAGGGTTGACTGTGGATGACCGCCTGCCCCGTTTGTGCCAGCTGTTCAAAGACCGCTGCGACACCACGCTGGCTTTGGCGGGGTGGTGCTCTGCTTTTTACGGTCCTGTCGCAGTCAACGCAGAAGAATGGGCCAAGCACGTCACACCCGCCGTTAAGCCGGCCCTTGTTGATTTGGCTGATCGCTTGTCTCGTTGTGAATGGGCGAAAGCGGCCATTGCCACGGCCATCAAAGAAGTACTGGCCGACCATGCGCTCAAGATGCCCCAATTGGCCATGCCTGTGCGCGTTTTGGTCATGGGCACCGCACAGACGCCAAGCTTGGATGCGGTGCTGGAATTGCAGGGAAGAGAAAAAGTTTTGGAGAGCTTGTCAAAAGCATAAAAAGCTCTCTATAATTCAAGGCTTGCTACAGCGTAAATGATTACGCTAAA
>JBASFL010000096.1:0-13315 GCA_049653005.1 Burkholderiaceae bacterium
GCACGGGTGGGGTGGGCCCACCCAGGGTGTGCAGGGCCTGGGCCACGGCGTGGGGCTGGGGGTGCGCCAGCGACCAGGCCTGCAGCGACACGCCCGAGGCGGCCATGGCCTCGGTGGGGTGCGTGGGGCCCCATTGGATGAGGGTGGGCACGCAGCCGCCCAGCAGGCGGCGGCCATCGGCACGCAGGGTGATGTGCCACTGCAGCAGGCCTTGTGGGGTGGCACGGCTGGCCGGGGTTACCTGGCCCACGTCCAGCCCGTGGGTCCGCAGGCTTTGGGCGGCGGCTTGTGCATCGGGCACGCGGGCCACCCAGTGAACCAACGTGGGGCCGTGGGTGGCGGTGTGGTGTTGCAGGGGCTCAAGGTCCAGGTCAAACCAGCGTTTGTCGCCGGTGGGCAGGGCAGGGGTTGCCCTGGGCTGGATGGCGATGATTTCCAGATACGCCTGTGGGAAGGCGGGCGAGGCAATGGACAGCAGGCGGTTGTGTGTGCCCATCAGCGGGTGTTCGCCGCCGGGGCCGGGGGTGACGCCCAGGGTGGCCTCGCACCAGGCCACGCCTTCGGCCAGGCTGGTGGCGGCCACCACCAGGTGGTCGAGGTTCACAGCGGGCCTTTCACAGCCACACCTCGCCGCTGACGCAGCGCACCACGTCGCCGCCCACCCACACTTGGCCCTGCGCGTCCTGGCTCAGGAACACCTGGCCGTCGCGGCCCAGGGCTTGGCCTTGGGTGGCTTGGTAGCGGGTGGGCAACACACCGTCGGCCATCAGCCACTGGGCCAGGCTGGCGTTCAGGCTGCCGGTGACGGGGTCTTCGGCCACGCCCAACACATCGACAAAGGCGCGCACCCACAGGTCGGGTTCGGATGCCGATGGGGTTTGTGAGGGGCGATCAAACGCACGCGCTTCGCGGCTGTTGCGCGCAATGAGAGGGGTGTTTTCAGGCGGTGCGGACAAAGCGGCCACGCCCACCTTTTCGCCCAGGGCTTTCAGTGCGGTGTGGTCGGGGGTGAGGGCCATCAGGGTGTCGGGGCTGTCGATCAGCAGGCCCAGCCACTCGGGGCCGTTGTTCAGCACCTGTGCGGCTTTGACTTGAGTGGGGTGCAACCCCAAGGCCGCGCACACGGCGGCCAGTCGCGTGGCATCAGGCGCGGCGCGGCGCATGGCGGGGGCTGCAAACGCCCAGCGGTTGCTGCTGCCGTGCTCAATGCCGTCTGCCCGGCGCAGCGCCACCACGCCCACGGCGCATTCCTGGCGCACCACCCCGGCTTCGCGGGGCTGGCCACCGTGGGCCAACCAGGCGTGGCAGGTGCCCAGCGTGGGGTGGCCCGCAAACGGCAACTCGCCCCCGGGGGTGAAGATGCGCACGCGGTAGTCGGCCCCCGCTGCCGCACCCTCGGGCGTGGGCGCCAGCACAAACGTGGTTTCAGACAGGTTGGTCCAGTGGGCGAAGCGCTGCATGGCCTCGTCGCTCAGGCCCGTGCCGTCCAGCACCACGGCCAGCGGGTTGCCCAGGTAGGGCAGGGCGGTGAACACGTCCACTTGCAGGAAAGGGCGGGGGCGCAGGGTCATGGTGAGGGCCTGTTTTGAAAGAAATGGGTGTTTTATGAATAGCTTGAAATTCAATGGACACAAGCGGTAGAGCAGTTTTTGGCTGTTGAAAATGCCATCAAAATGTGTAGCGGGCTGGTGCTCAGGCCAGCGGCTGGTCCAGCACCCCTCGGCTGGCGGGCAGCGCCAGCAGCCCGGCGTACCAGCGCATCAGGTGTGGCCAGTCGGGGCGGGGTTGCGGCAGGTTGACCCAGCGGTGCACCTCGCACAGCAGCGGAATGTCGGCCATGGTGAGGTGCTCGCCCGCCATGAAGGGGCGCTGGGCCAGGTGTGCTTCCAGCCAGGTGACCAGCGGCTCGGTGTCGGCCACCGACTGCGCGATCACCGCCGCCTGCCGCTGGGCAGCGGGCGTGCGCACCCACTGCACGAAGGCGGGGCCGCTGGCGCGGTTCAGCGTGGTTTGTTGCCAGTCCATCCAGCGGTCGGCGTCGGCGCGGTGTGCCAGGTCGGCCGGGTACAGGCCGGTGCTTTCACCGAACTTGGCGCACAGGTAGCGAACAATGGCGTTCGATTCCCACAGCACCAGGTCGCCGTGTTGCAGGGTGGGCACCAGCGCGTTGGGGTTCAGGGCCCGGTAGGCGGGGGTGTTGACCACGCCAAAGGCCATGCCCGCGTCGGTGCGCACAAACGGCAGCCCGAGGTGTTGCAGCGTCCACACCACTTTGCGCACGTTGATGGAGCTCATGCGGCCCCACACATGAAGGGTGGTGGCAGGGGGTGTGGGGGTCATGCAGGTCTCCGGGCCAGCTGCCAGGGTTTGAACCCCAGCCACAACAACAGACCGGGCACCTGCACCGCCAGGCACACGGCCAATGCAGTTTGGTAAGCGGCCTCGGGGTAGTGGCCGTTGTCCGAGGGCCACTGGTTGATGACCGCGCCCAGCCCCCATTGCAGGCCAAACGCCGCCAGAAAAATCAGCAGGTTGAAGCTGGTGCTGACCCGCCCCGTCAGCGCAGCGGGCATGCCTTGCGCCAGGATGGCGTAGTTCATGGCCCCGGCGGTGCCGAAGTAGCTGAACGCCACCGCCAGCAGCCAGAACGGCACGCCCGAGGGCCACAGCATCAGCCCCTGAACCAGCAAAAACACCGCCACACCGCCGCCACACACCGTGACCGGGCGCACGCGGTGGCGGGCCAGCCAGTCGGTCAGCGCCCCGAAGCTGAGCGAGCCGGCCACCATGGCTGCGGTGCTCCAAAACAGCACCTGCGCCACCTCGGCACGCGGCAGGTGGCCCACGTCGCGCAGCCACGGGCCCATCCACAACCCCTGAATGGCCATATAGGCGCCGTTGGAAAACAGCGTGCACAGCGCGGTGCGCCAGAACAGCCCTTGCGAATACAGCTGCCCCACTGACTTCAGCATGGCCTTCAGGCCGGTGGCGTGCTGGCTGGCTGGGTGTGCCCGGCTGTGGCTGGGGTGTTCAGGCACGCGGGCAAAAATCAGCAGGGCCACGGCCGCAGCGCAGGCGGCAATGCCCCAGAACGCCATGCGCCAGCCCACCGCGTCGGTGGCCAGCTGCATGGGCGCGGTGGAGGCCATGGCCCCCAGCCCACCCACGGCCAGCAGCACGGCGGTGGACATGGGCAGGCGTTCGGGCGGCAGCCACAGCGCGCTGGCCTTGATGGCCGCCATGAGCGAGGCCGACACGCCCAGCCCGATCAGCGCCCGCGCCGCCAGCAGCCCTTCCAGCGATTGCGCTTGGGCAAACAGCACACCGCCCAGTGCGGCCACGGCCAGCATGGGCATTTGCACCCGGCGTGGGCCAAAGCGGTCCAGCGCCATGCCCACAGGCAACTGGGCGATGGCAAATGCAATGAAATAGGCGCCGGTCAGCAGGCCCAGCGTGTGGGCGTCCAGCCCGATGTCGCGCACCAGGTCGGGGTAGACCACGGTGTTGACGTTGCGGTACAGGTAAGAGACGAAGTGCGCCAGCGCAAACGGCAGCAGCACGCCCAGCAACACCCCGGCCAGTGGGCGCGTCACACCCGTGGGTGGGGCCGGGGTGGCGGTGGTCAGAGGGCCCCCTGTGCCTCGCGGATGGTTTGGGCCAGCGCGGCAATGCCGGTGTTGATCTGGTCCACCGTGGCCGTCACGAACGACAGGCGCATGCTGCGCGGGTCGGCGTTGTCGGCGTAGAAGGCCGAGCCGGGCACGAAGGCCACGTTGTGGTCAACGGCTTTGGGCAGCAGCTTCACGGCGTCCAGCCCTGCGGGCAGGCGTGTCCACAGGAACATGCCGCCCACCGGGCGGTTCCACTGCAGCGACGCATCGCCACCGCCGTGGCCGGTGTGGCCAAACTCGCGCTCCAGCGCGGCCAGCATGGCCTCGCACTGGCTTTTGTACAGCGCGCGGATGGTGGGCACATGGCGGTCAATGAAGCCGTCTTTCAACACCTCGGCCACGATACGCTGGTTGAAGCTGGGCGTGTGCAAGTCGGCCGCCTGCTTGGCCTGCAGCAGCTTGGGGTACAGCGCCTTGGGGGCCACCAGGTAGCCCAGGCGCAGGCCGGGCGCCAGGATTTTGGAAAACGAACCCAGGTATACCGAGCCGTCGGGGTTGCGCGAAGACAGCGAGGCGGGCGGCGGTTCGTCAAACCACAGGTCGCCGTAGGGGTTGTCTTCAATGATGGGCAGGCCCACTTCGGCGGCCACGGCGGCCACGGCGGCGCGGCGCGCTTCGGTCATGGTGCGGCCAGTGGGGTTCTGGAAGTTGGGCAGCAGGTACACGAAACGCGCTGCGTCGGCGCCGCTGCCTGCTTTGGCGCGCAAGTCGGTGGGGTCCACCCCTTCGTCGTCGCTGGCCACGCTCACCACCGTGGGTTCCATGGGCGTGTAGGCCTGCAAAGCACCCAGGTAGGTGGGCGTTTCCACCAGGATGCGGCTGCCCGCGTCGATCAAAATTTTGGCCACCAGGTCCAGGCCTTGTTGCGAGCCGGTGGTGATCAGCACCTGGTCGGGGCTGACCGACATGCCTTGTTTTTTCAGGTCGTGTGCCACCCAGTCGCGCAGGGGGCCGTAGCCTTCGCTGGCGGCGTATTGCAGGGCGCTGCGGCCGTCTTGGCTCAACACCTTTTGCGTGGCCTCGGCCATGGCGTCGATCGGGAAGGTCTGGGGCGAGGGCAGGCCACCGGCGAAGCTGATGATGCCGGGTTTCTCGGTTACTTTCAGGATCTCGCGGATCACGGACGGGTTCATTTTCTCGGCGCGTTGGGCCAGTTTCCAGCTCATGGGTGCTCCTGTTGAATGGTTGTGTGGCTTGTGAGTGTGTCGGTCGGTGTGTCAAGCGGTGGGGCGTTGCGTCAGCAGCAGGCGCAACGCCAGCGCCGCCAGCACCGTGGCCAGCACACGCCCTTGGGTGCGTGCCAGTGACGGGCGCTGGGCCAGCCGTTGCGACAGTGCTTGCGCCAGCCGCCCACCCACCAGGCCCAGCAGCCCGTGAAACACCACCGACGCCACGGTCAGCACGCCGCCCAGCAGGGCCAGCTGCACCGCCACGGGGGTGGCCGATGTGGTTTCGACAAACTGGGGCAAAAACACGAGAAAGAACAACAAAGCTTTGGGGTTGAGCAGGCTGTTGAGCGCCGAGCGCCGACACACTTGTGCCAACGATTGTGCCCCGGCGGCCTGCACCGTCAATTGCCCGGGGTGATGCCAGGCGTTCCAGGCCATCCACAGCAGGTAGGCCGCGCCGCCCAAGCGCAGCAGGTCAAACGACGGCGGCCACGCCGCCACCAGGCCCGCCACGCCGGTGGCGGTGAGCACTGTCAGCACCACGTCTGCGATGCCAATGCCCAGCGCCACGGCCAGCCCGCCGCGCGGCCCCAGGGCCACGGCGTGCGACAGCACAAACGCCATGTTGGGCCCAGGCGACAGGAACAGGGCCAGGGTGGTGCCCAAAAACAAGAGCAAAGTGGTGAATGAAATCATGCGCTGGCCCCTGTTTTGGCATTCAAAGCGGTGGGTGCCGCTGGCATGGCCAGCCGTTTGCCCGCAAACACCGTGCCCACCACGGCCAGGGCAAAGCCCACGGTCATGGCTTCCAGTGGCTCGCCCAGCAGCGGCACGGCGGCCAGGATGCTGATGAACGGCTGCAGCAGCTGCACCTGGCTCACACGCAGCGCGCCACCAATGGCCAGGCCCCGGAACCACGCAAAAAACCCTGCCCACATTGAAAAGACGCCCACGTAACCCAGCGCCATCCACGAGGTCGCGGCAATGGGTTGGGTGGGCCAGGTGGCCCAGGCCACGGGCAGTGCGAAGGGCAGGGCCATCAGGCACATCCAGCAAATGACGCGTTCGGCCCCCAGCTCGGGCGTGACCTGCGCGCCATACACATAACCCAGCGCGGCAGCCAGCATGGCCACCAGCAGCAGCAAGTCGGCCAGCTCAAACGCAAAGTGCCCGCTGTGCTGGTACGCCCGCAACAGCGAAAACACCACCACCAGCGCACTGCCCAGCACCGCACACAGCCAAAACCCCAGCCGCGCGCGCTGGTGCAGCACCCAGGCGGCCATGGCAGCGGTGGCCAGCGGCAGCAGCGCTGTCAGCACGGCTGCGTGGCCCGAGCTGACCTGGCGCAGGGCCAGTGCCAGCAGCAGCGGAAAACCCAGCGCGTTGCACAACATGGCAATGACCAGCGGTTTGCGCTGGTGGGGCTTGGGCAATGGTGAGCGCGTGGCCAGCAAAAACACCGCCGACAGGCAACCCGCGATCACCACCCGGGCGAAGGTGATGAACCAGGGTGAGAGTTGGGGCGCATCGACCGGGCCGGTGGCCAGGCGTGTCATGGGCAGGGTGAGGGCGAACACCGCCACGCCCACCAGGCCCAGCCACAGGCCGCGGGTGTGGTGGTTCATGCCGCACCCCCGGTGGCGCTCAGCCCCAAGGCCGAGGCCCCCATCCACACGGCGGTGAGCACCAGCACAACGGCCATGCCCCGGTTGAACGCCAGCAACCGGCCCCCGGTGGGCACACCCGCCACCACCGGCCCGGCCAGCCACCCGCGCAGCAGCGAGCCGACCAGCGCATAGAGCAGGTTGCTGAAAAACGCGAAGGCCAGCATCAGAGGGAGGATTTGCAAGGTGCGCGCTGTGGCGTCCGGGCGGCCCGCCACCCAACCGGCGACCACGGCCAGGGCCAGCATCCAGGCCTTGATGTTCAAAAATTGCAGTGCCACGCCTTGCCAAAACGTCACATTGAGGCGGGTGTTGTCCGCTTGGCTCAATGACTTGGTGCGCGCCAGGCGCACGGCCAGCCACAACAGGTAAGACAGCCCGCCCGCCAGAATGCCCCAACGCAGCAGCGGCACCGCCACCACCAGCGCGCCCAGCCCGGCGGCGCACAGCACAAACAACAGGCCCCATCCCACCGGCACCGCGCACACAAAGTGCAGCGCGCCGCGCAAGCCCCGGTTGGCGGCCAGCGCGGTGCTCAGGGTGGTGTTGGGGCCGGGCGTGAAGCTGGTGGCGGTGGCCAGGATCAGCAGGGCGGTGAGTTCGGTGTCGGTCATGGGGGTGGCGTTTTCAAGGGGTTCAATGTAGCCTTGCTTGCCATACACCATCCATACAGTTGGGTGGTGCAGGTGGTGTTCTGTGTGGGTGCCTGTTTCCATACAGAAAGAATGTGCACTGTCAGGCACACTGCCACCCGTAGGAGCTTTGCCCATGTTGATGAAAACCCCCAGCCAGTCGCTGACCGAGCAGTTGTCGCAGCGCTTGGCCCAGCGCATCCGCGACCGCTTGTTGCCCGCCGGGGCGCGGCTGCCCAGCGTGCGCGAAACCGCGCAGACCCAGGGTGTGAACCCGTCCACCGTGGTGGCCGCCTACGACCAGTTGCTGGCCTGGGGCCTGGTGGAGGCGCGGCCCCGGCGGGGCTTTTTTGTGCGGGAATTTGATAAAAAAGTGCCTCTGGCGCTTGATGGTATTGATTCTTCAGCTACAGATAAATGGGCTGCCTTGCAGGCGGCTGAGCCCCCCATCACCTCGCCCATCAACGCCACGGCGCTGATTCGCGGCATGTTCCACCACCTCAGCGACAAGCCACAACCGGGCATGGGAGTGTTCCCGCCCGAGTGGCTGGCCAGCACGTTCATGACGGCGGCGGTGCGCAAGGTGGTCAGCCCGGTGGCGCTGCAAACCGCGTCGCTCAGCTACGGCGAGCCCAAGGGTGACCCGGGTTTGCGCCAGGCCCTGTCCACCCGCCTGCGCGGCATGGCCATTGACGCGGCACCCGGGCAAATCATCACCACCGTGGGGGCCACGCATGCGCTGGACGTGGTCAGCCGCACGTTGCTGAAACCCGGCGATGCCGTGATGGTGGAAGAGCCCGGCTGGGCCGTGGAGTTCGCCCGGCTCGATGCCCTGGGCGCGCGCATATTGCCGGTGCCCCGTGGTCCGCTGGGGCCTGACCTGGACGTGATGGCCCGCTACTGCGAGGCCTCGCCCACCGGCGCACCGCCCAAGCTCTTTGTGAGCGTGAGTGTGTTGCACAACCCCACAGGCCAATCTTTGAGCCCCGGTCACGCCCACCGCGTGCTGCAACTGGCACACCAGCACGGTTTTTATGTGGTGGAAGACGACACCTACAGCCACATTGCCCCGCCGCACGCCACCCGCCTCTGTGCGCTCGATGGCCTGCGCCAAACCATTTATGTGAGCGGTTTCGCCAAAATCCTGGCACCCAACTGGCGGGTGGGTTTTCTGGCCGCGCCGCCCGAGCTGACCGAGCGCCTGCTCGACACCAAGCTGCTGGGCACCCTGACCACGCCCAGCCTGCTGGAAAAAGCGCTGGCGCTGTGCATGGAGCAAGGCCAGTTGCGCCGCCACGCCGAGCGCATTCGCACCCGGCTGGACGCGGCGCGCAGCCGCAGCGTGAAGCTGGCGCTGGCTGCAGGGTGCACCTTTGTGGCCGAGCCCGCAGGCCTGTTTGGCTGGGTGGACACGGGTGTGGACACCGAGGCGCTGGCCCAGCGCATGCTGGACGAGGGCTACCTGCTGGCGCCGGGGGCGCTGTTTCACGCGGCGCGCAAACCCAGCACGCTGATGCGCATCAACTTCACCACCACGCAAGAGGCGGCGTTTTGGGCCGTGTTTGGCCGCTGGCGCGATGCGTTGGGGCGCACCGTTTGATGGCGGGGGCCTTACCGCTGTTGCAGCGCTTGCAACGCGGCGTCCACCTTGGCCAATTCGCTGCGCAGCACGGGCAGGGCACGGCCAAACAGCGGCCACTCGCCCGAGCGGGCGGCCATCTCCAGCCCATTGGCCAGGGCGGCTGCCCGGTGGGCGGTGAGGCCGGCCAGCGCCCCTTTCAGGGTGTGGGCCAGGGTGGCGGCGGCGGTTTTGTCTTCGTGGGCCAGGGCTTGTGTCAGCGCGGCCTGGTGGCTGGCCAGCTCGACCTGGGCGGTGCGTGCCAACTCGGCCAGTGCGCTGGGGTTGTGGCCCAGGCGGTGGCGGAGCTTGTCTGCGTCCAGCGGGGGGGCCGATGTGTTGCGTGCCGGGGGCGCACCTGGGGGCGGTGTGCCCGAGGCCTTGGGTGCTGGGGGTCTGTGCTGCCCGTCCGGGTTGGGGTGCTCGCCCTGGGTCCAGCACTTGCCCACGGCCAACGCGTGTGACATGGCTTGCATCAAGGCCTGGGGGCTGACGGGTTTGGAGGTGTAGGCATCCATGCCGGCTTGCAGGCATTTGTCTTCGTCACCCGACATGGCGTTGGCCGTCACGGCCACGATGGGGGTGTGCTGGGGGCCGTTGCCTTCCTGGGCGCGGATTTCAGCGGTGGCTTCCAGCCCGCTGAGTTCGGGCATTTGCACGTCCATCATGATGAGGTCGATCCCCCCGCGCCGCCACGCGGCCACGGCTTCGAGGCCGTTTTTGGCCACCGTGCACACGCAGCCCAGGCGTTGGAGCAGCTGACGCATCAGCAGCTCGTTCACCGGGTGGTCTTCGGCCACCAGCACGCGCAGGCCGTCAAAGGTTTCTTGGTGGGCGCTGATGTGGGCCAGCTCCATGGGCGCGCTCAGGGGGGCGGAGTCTGTGCTGCGGGCGGTCTTGCTTTTCAGGGGCAGCGTGAAAAAGAAGCGGCTGCCTTGGCCGGGCTGGCTGTCCAGTTGCAGCTGGCCGCCCATCAGCGTCACCAGCCGGGCCGAGATGGCCAGGCCCAGCCCTGTGCCCCCGAATTTGCGGGTGGTGGACGCATCGGCTTGTGTGAACGCTTCGAACACGCGGGCTTGCTGCTCGGGTGAAATGCCGATTCCGGTGTCCGCCACCTCGAACCTCACCCCCACGCCATTGACCGGGTCTGCGCTGACGCGGATGTGCCCCCCCGCCGGGGTGAACTTCACGGCGTTGGACAGCAGGTTGGTCAGCACTTGGCGCAGCCGCCCCGGGTCGCCCTGGGTGCGGGTGGGCAGACCGGGGTGCAGGTTGATTTCAAGCTGGAGCTGTTTGGCGCTGGCCTGGGCCAGCAGGGGCGCACAGGCTTTTTCGGTGAGTTCGGCGGCGTCGAACGCGGTGGCTTCCACCGTCATCTTGCCCGCTTCGATTTTGGACAGGTCCAGGATGTCGTTGAGCAAGCCCAGCAAGGTGTGGGCCGATTCGTCCATGAGTTGCAGCCAGTGGCTTTGCTCGGTGTCCAGGGGGGAGTCCATCAGCAGGCGTATCAGCCCCATCACCCCGTTGAGCGGGGTGCGCACCTCGTGGCTGACATTCGCCAGGAAATCGGTTTTGGCCCGGTTGGCCGATTCGGCCTGCGTGCGGGCGGTTTCGGTGGCCTGTTCCAGGCGTTTGCGTTCGCGGATGTCGGCGCAGACCCCAATCAGGCGCAAGGCTCGGCCCCGTTGGTCTTGTTCGGTGACCATGCCGTGGCTTTCGAGCCAGAGCCACTCGTCGTCAAGGGTGCGGATGCGGAACTGAACCTCGTAGCGTTGCAGGTGGCCCTCGGTCGCCAGCCTGAGCTGGCTTTGCAACCCGGGTAAATCGTCGGGGTGGATGCGTTCCAGCAATTCGTTCAGCGGGGTGTGGGCGTCCATGGCCACGTCGCCCATCAGCTCTGACCAACGGGCGCTCAGGTACACCACGTCGTTGCGCAGGTTCCATTCCCACAGGGCGAGTTGGGCGGCATCCAGGGCGAGCTGCAGCCGGTCGCGGGTGTCGTCCAGCTCTTCTTCGGCCAGCAGGCGGCTGTTGGACGCGTCACGCGCTGCGCCTCGCAGCACCTCCAGATCTTGTTGCAGCCGCAGCACCTGGTCTTGCAACCGCTGGTTGAGCTGGCGCTCTTGCGCCAGCTCAGCTGCCAGTGGGTGGGGGGTGTGCGCGGCGCTCATGACTCAAACCATCATACCGGCCCACTCAGGGTTTCCAGCCGCTCCATGGCGGCCAGCATTTCGTCGTCGATTTGTGCATGCCGGGCGTTGTGTTGGGCGGCTTGGGCGGCATCTGTGGTGTAGAGGCTGCCGTCGGCCAGGGCGGCGTCGATGCGTGCCTGCTCGGCTTCCAGTGCGGCAATCAAGGTGGGCAGACCGTCCAGCTCGCGCTGTTCTTTGTAGCTGAGTTTCTTTTTTTGTAGTGAAGTATTGTTTTCAGAAAAGCGCTGGGTGCTGTTTTTGCTTGAATTTTCAGCCGCCGCAGGAGCCCCATTGCGCTGCGACAGCGATGCGGCCCGGGCCGATTGGGTGAGCCAGTCTTGCACGTCGCCCTCGTACTCGCGCCATTTGCCATCGCCTTCAAACGCAAGGGTGCTGGTGACCACGTTGTCCAGGAAGCGGCGGTCGTGGCTGACCAGAAACACGGTGCCGTCGTATTGGTCCAGCAGCTCTTCAAGAAGCTCCAGGGTGTCGATGTCCAGGTCGTTGGTGGGTTCGTCCAGCACCAGCACGTTGGCAGGTCGGGCAAACAACCGGGCCAGCAGCAGGCGGTTGCGCTCACCGCCCGAGAGGGTGCGCACGGGGGCGTTGGCGCGGGCGGGCGAAAACAAAAAGTCGCTGAGGTAGCTTTTGACGTGGGTGCGCTTATTGTTGATTTCGATCCACTCGCTGCCGGGGCTGATGAAGTCTTCCAGCGTGGCGTCGAGGTCGATCTGGTCGCGCATCTGGTCGAAATACGCCACGGTGAGTTTGGTGCCCTGGCGCACGGTGCCTTCGTCGGGGGCCAGTTCGCCTAGGATCATCTTGAGCAGTGTGGTTTTGCCCGCGCCGTTGGGCCCGATCAGACCCACCTTGTCGCCGCGCAAAATGGTGCCGCTGAATTGGCGAACCACCGTTTTGCGGCCATTGGGGCCGTCAAAGTGTTTGCTCACTTTTTCCAGCTCGGCCACGATCTTGCCGCTGGATGAGCCGCTGGCCAGGTCCAGCTTCACACGGCCCACGGCATCGCGCCGCTGTTCGCGCTGTTGCCGCAAGTGGTCCAGCCGTTTGATGCGGGCTTGTGCCCGGGTGCGACGGGCTTCCACGCCTTTGCGTATCCACACCTCTTCTTGTGCAAGCAGTTTGTCGGCCCGGGCGTTGATGATGGCTTCTTGGG
Source organism: Burkholderiaceae bacterium (assembly GCA_049653005.1). Classification (GTDB taxonomy): domain Bacteria; phylum Pseudomonadota; class Gammaproteobacteria; order Burkholderiales; family Burkholderiaceae_C; genus UBA2334. The sequence continues at coordinate 12,121 of JBASFL010000096.1, forward strand.
CCATTTGCTCTTCCTTCAACAGTTGGTACTGCGCGAAGTTGCCCGGATAACTCAACAGCCGTCCCCGGTCCAGGTCCACCATGCGGGTGGCCACGTTGTCCAGAAAGGCGCGGTCGTGGCTGATGACGATGGCGCTGCCCTTGTATTCATTCAGAAGCCCTTCCAACCACCCGATGGCCTCCAGGTCCAAATGGTTGGTCGGCTCGTCAAGCAGCAACACATCGGGGCGGCTCACCAGCGCCTGGGCCAGCGCCACTCGCTTTTTCAGGCCGCCAGACAAGCTGCCGATCAGCGCCTGGGCGTCCAGGTGCAGGCGTTGCAAGGTTTCGTCCACCCGCTGTTCCCAGTTCCAAGCGTCCAACGCTTCAATTTCGCTTTGCAGAACATCCAGGTCAATCCCTTCCGCGCCACTTAAATAGAGGTCTCGCGCTTTGATCGCACTGGCGAGTCCAAGACTGGCCACCTCAAATACAGATGCGGCCGCATCCATCACGGGTTCTTGTGGCACGTAAGCAATACGCAACCCGGTTTGCACCTGCAACAAGCCGTCATCTGCCTTTTCCAAACTGGCCAATATCTTCAGCAGGGACGATTTGCCCGTGCCGTTGCGCCCAATCAACCCCACGCGCTCCTGTGGTTCGAGCGCAAAGTCGGTGTGATCAAGCAAGGCCACGTGACCAAAGGCCAGTTGTGCGTCAGAAAGTGCGATGAGTGCCATGGTGAAAGAATGATTGCGCCACCCTTGATGCGCAAGGGTGGCAGGGACTGGGTGGTGTGGGGATTCAGCCTTGCGTGTGTCAACAAGCGGCTGTGTGCTGCCCCAATTATCGTGGCCAGGGAGGGGGTATCAGCCATATGGCAAGCGCCCCTATGGTGTATCCACCCGGCAACCGGCGTCTCTTGCGTGCACAGGCCTGCCAAGGGTCTTGTGCCACGCGGACAACGAGCAAACACGGCATCCGGCGCGAAATGCGTCAAATTTGTTGGGCAACGCGAAAATATCTCGTATACTCACGCTCCCCGACGCAATAGCGAAAAGGGTGCAGGCAGCTCAGCCTAGCAAGCATCCAAAGAATCCGGAAAAGATTTTTGACGGATGTGAAAAAAGAGTGCTAGAATACGAGGCTCTGCTGATCTCAGCGAGTCTTAAAAGTAGTGATCGAAAGTGATCTGCTGTTGGTTCATTAAAAATATA
>JBASFL010000097.1:0-3694 GCA_049653005.1 Burkholderiaceae bacterium
CACTTGGGCGCCGTGGGCGGCCACGGCCTGCACCTGCGCCACGGCGGTGGCCAGGGTGTGCGGGTCACGCCCGTTCAGCCACACACTGGCCCCGTGCGCCGCCAGCCCCTGGGCCATGGCCAACCCCAGCCCGCGCGAGGCCCCGGTGACCAGCGCTGTGCGCCCACTCAGGTCAAACAAAGCGTGGGGTGTGCCTGGCGTCATCAGCCTTTGCCCACGTCCACCATATAGAGGCCCCAGGGGCATTGGGCAAAACGGTCTTTCAGCGACTTGTCTTTGAAGTGGGGCAGGCGGTCGGCGTCCCACACGGCCCACTGGGGGCCCAAACCGCCCAGCGGCATGGGTTGGCCGTCGATGTGGGTGGCCACCAGCATGCGGCTGGCGGCCGCCTCGGACAGGCTGAGCGTGACGTTGTAGCCGTCCACCGCGCGCAGCCCCAGTTGGGTGCGCGGGCCGGTTTGCGCCCCTGCGGCGGCCAACACGTCGGTCAGCAGCGGGCCGCTCAGGGTGTGCACTTTGCCGTCGTATTCCAGTGTGGGGCGGATGGTGTGCGCGGGCAACCGCTGAAGCCCGGGGGCATCAAACACAAAGGCTTTGCTGAACGTCACGCCGTGTTTGTCCATCATCTGGTCCAGCGCGGGGTCGAACGGCTTGCGGTTGCTTTTGGCCAAAGCGCCTGTCACCGTCAGCAAGGTGGGCTGGGTTGCCAGGGTGGTGGCCGCCAACGCCGTGGCATGGGGGGCGGTGGCCAGCCACCCTGCGGTGGCGGCACCCGCGGTGGTCAAAAAGTGGCGTTTGTTCATGGTGGGTCTCCAGGGGGGCTGGGCAAGCCATTCATGGTACCCGGCGCAGCGAGAATAGGGGCCAACCCACACACACCACCGCATGACACAAGAACAACTGGGGCTGGGGTTTGAGCCCGCCGAAGGGGGCCTGCCCACGGCCCCCCCCCGCAAAAAGCGCCCCGCCAAACCGGTGCCGCGACCCCCCGCACCGGCGGCCCCTGGCGTGTGCCCAACGGCCACCGATCTGACCCCCGCCGCGATGGCCGAAGCCCTGGAGCGCCACCCCGACTACCGCGTGCTGCGCCGCCTGGTGCCCGCCCTGCATTTCGAGCGTGCCCCCCAAGGTCCTGTGCGCACCCTGCTGGTGCTCGACACCGAAACCACTGGCCTGGAGGCGGCCAAAGAAAAGGTCATCGAGCTGGCGCTGCTGCGCGTGGCCGTGGACACCGCCACCGGCCTGCCCGTGGGCGCCGTGCAGGTGTACGACGGGCTGGAAGACCCGGGCCGGGCCATTCCGCCGGCCATCACCGACATCACCGGCATCACCGACGCCATGGTGCACGGCCAGCGGCTGGACGAGGCGCTCATTGCCCAGATGATGGTGGGCGTGGACTTGGTGGTGGCGCACAACGCCGGGTTTGACCGCCCGTTTGTGGAAGCCCGCCTGCCCGAATTCGCCCGCCTGCCCTGGGCCTGCTCGTTTGCCGACCTGGACTGGAAAGCCCTGGGCCAGTCCAGCGCCAAGCTGGAAAACCTGGCCCTGGCCTGCGGCTGGTTTTACGACGCCCACCGCGCCGAGACCGATTGCCACGCCCTGCTGGCCGTGTTGGCCCAGCCGCAGGCGCGGTTTGGCCACGCCAAGCCAGCCGAGGGCGCTGAGCCCGGCGCCACGGGTTTGAGCGTGTTGCTGGCCGCCGCCGACCAGACCCACCACCGCCTGCAGGCCACGGGCGCACCGTTCGAGGCCAAAGACGCCCTCAAAGCCAGGGGCTACCGCTGGGACGGCCAGCAGCGCGTGTGGGGCACCACCTTGCGCAGCGAAGCGGCCCTGGCCGACGAACTGGCCTGGCTGGCCGACGCGGTGTACAGCGGGCCCACCCGGGTGCGGGTGGAAACCTTGAGCGCCCAGCAGCGCTACTCCACCCGGGGCGGTGCACCCGCCCTGCGGGCCGTGGGGGCCAATCCGCTGGGTTTTTGAGGCGTGCGGCCCTGTTTCAGGGGCGCGTCAGGTCCAAGGTGGCGCGCATGCGCCCGGCAAAGGTGATGTCGAGTTGCGCGCCGTCGTCTGCCTGGGTCAGCACCACGCCGGGTTGTGCCTGGGGCTCGGTGTTGGCCAAGGCCAGCAGGCCTTTGGGCCAGCCGAACGAGAGCTTGGCCTGCATGGGCAGGTAGCCGTCGAGGTAGCGGCGCATCAGGGGCCCGGCGTGCAGCCGCCAGCCGATGTCGGTGGCATCCAGCGCGCGCGAGGTGAGTTGCACACACACCGAGCCGCCGCGTGTCACGTCTTTCAGCTCCACGCGCTGGTCCACCACCTCGGCAGACCCCACGCCCTCTGCCGATGCCACGGCAATGTGCGTCACCCGCTCGCGGTTGAAGGCGATGACGGTTCGGTGCGTGGGGTCGAGCCGGTGGTGGCAGGTGTGCAGGTGCACCAGGCCGGTGGTCAGGCTGTTGGCGTCCAGCGTCACGCGCGATTCGTACCAGTAGCCCTGGGGGTCGGGCCGGGTGGCCAGAAACCGCAGCTCGTTGCCCGTGACCACGTCCGACAGCTCCATGCCTTGGGCGGGCAGGGCGGCCAGGCCGCAGAGCGCGAAAGCGACGGCGGTGAAGGGCGTGCGGAAAGGGTTTTTCATGCCAAGTCCTTGTCTGGTGCCAAACTGTCCCAATGTGGTGTCAACGGAAGCGTTTTGGCCCCCGTTGAAAATTCATTGTGATGGTTTTGCCTGTTTCACCCCAAGTCAGGCCTGAAAGGACCCCCCGCCGTGGCCGACTTTGTTGCCCGCCTGTTTCGCACCCTGTTCATGCTCGCGCTCGGGCTGTTTGTGTTGGGGCTGGCCGCCTTTTTGTTGCTGGTGACGCTGGCGCTGGTGCTGGGCAGTGTGGTGTGGGGGCTGCTGACCGGGCGGCGCACCACCGCGCGTGACCAGTGGGGGCGCTTTCAGCAGTCGGCCGCGTCCACCGTGTGGCGGCGTTACCGCCAGACCGCCGCAGGCCCGGGCCGCGCTGCCGAGCGTGCCGACACGGTGGAGGTGGAAGACGTGGTGTTCCGCGACGTGAGCGCCCCGCCCCCTGGGCAGGACCGCCTGGGGCGCTGAGCCTCAGTCCTCGGCGGTGCCGCTGGCCTGTTTCCAGCGCAACGCGGCCTGGTACAGCGTGTTTTTCGGCTCGCCGGTGATGTCGGTGGCCAGGCGCACGGCGGTTTTCAGGGGCAGCTCGGCCAGCAGCAGGTGCAAGGTTTTTTCAGCCGGCGCGGGCAGTGCGCCGTCGGCCAGTGCCTGTGGCGGCTGGGGGTGCAGCACCAGCGCAAATTCGCCCCGGCTGCGTTGGGGGTTGGCGGCCATCCAGTGGCCCAGTTCTGCGCAGGGCAGGGTGTCGATTTCCTCAAACTGCTTGGTCAGCTCGCGGCCCACGGTCAGCGGGCGTTGGCCCAGCACAGCCAAGGCCTTGGCCAGCTCAGCCATGCGGTGCGGGGCTTCCAGCAGCACCACGGCTCGCGGTTCGGCGGCCAGCACTTGCACGGCGCGCTCGCGCTCTTGCGCTTTGGACGGCAAAAAACCCACAAACACAAACCCCGCAGCCGGTGTGCCGTGCAGGCTGGCGTCCAGCCCGGCGGCGCACAGCAGGGTGGTCACGCTGCTGGCCCCCGGCAGGGGCAACACGCGCAGCCCGGCGGCGCGCACGGCTTGCAC
>JBASFL010000098.1:0-41237 GCA_049653005.1 Burkholderiaceae bacterium
GGGGTGGGGCGGGCCATCAGGCGGTCAAGGCGTGCAGCAGCGCCTGGCCGTGGGGGGTGTGGGCGCTCAGGGCCACGGCGCGGCTGTCGTCGGCCTGGGTTTGCAGGGCCAGGGTCAGGTCGGGCGGGGGCAACACGGCGCGGGCGTTGTCGGCCCACTCCAGCAGTTTCAGGCCGGGGCTGGCAAACACGTCGCGAAAACCGGCGTCTTCCCACTCGCGTGGGTCGGTGAAACGGTAGAAATCGAAATGCCAAATGGACAGGGCCGGGGCGTGGGGTGTGGCCGGTGCCTCGTGCGGCTCCACCACGGCGTAGGTGGGGCTTTTGATGCGCCCACCCACGCCCAGGGCGCGCAGCAGGTGGCGCACCAGGGTGGTTTTGCCCGCGCCCAGGTCGCCGTGCAGCTCCACCACGGCGTTGCGCACCCCGTCCAGCGCGGCCAGGCGCTGGGCGAAGGCCTGGGTGTCGTCTTCGGTGGCCCAGTGCAGGCGCACTTCGGCGGGGCGGGGGGCAGACGGGGCGGTTTCTACAATGGGGAGGTGCTGGACCATGCTGCTCAAATCGTAACCCGCGCCCAAGACTGGGCGCGCGAATTGGGATTTTCCCAAATTGGCGTGGCCGGTGTGGATTTGGTTGAAGCCGAGCCCGGCCTGCTGGCCTGGCTGGCCGAGGGCTTTCACGGCGGCATGCATTACATGGCCAGCCACGGCTTGAAGCGCGCGCGCCCGGCCGAGTTGGTGCCGGGCACGGTGAGCGTCATCACCGCCCGCATGGACTACCTGCCACGGGCCACGCCAGACGGCTGGCGCGAGGGCGAGCTGGCCCGCCCCGGCCAGCCGCCACAAGGCACCGTGTCGCTGTACGCCCGGGGGCGGGACTACCACAAGGTGCTGCGCCAGCGGCTGCAAAAACTGGCCGATCTCATTGCCGCAGACGTGGGCGCTTTGGGCCACCGCGTGTTCACCGATTCCGCCCCCGTGCTGGAGGCCGAGCTGGCCACCCGCAGCGGCCAGGGTTGGCGCGGCAAACACACGCTGGTGCTGCACCGCGAGGGCGGTTCGCTGTTTTTTCTGGGCGAAATCTACGTGGACCTGGCCCTGCCGCCCACGCCGCCCGTGTCGGCCCACTGTGGCGAGTGCTCGGCCTGCCTCAGCGCCTGCCCCACGCAGGCCATCGTGGCCCCCTACCGGCTGGACGCGCGGCGCTGCATTTCGTACCTGACCATCGAACACGACGGGCCCATCCCGCATGAATTTCGCCGCGCCATGGGCAACCGCATTTACGGCTGCGACGACTGCCAGCTGGTGTGCCCGTGGAACAAATACGCCCGCCGCAGCCCGCTGCCCGACTTTGACGAGCGCGCGGGCCTCAACGCCCAGCCCCTGGCCGCGCTGCTGCGCTGGACCGAGCCCGAGTTTTTGCGCCGCACCGAGGGCGGGCCCATTCGCCGCATTGGTCATGAGCGCTGGCTGCGCAATGTCGCCACTGCGGCCGGCAACGCGCTGCAAACGCCCGTGTTGCCTGAAGCCGACCGCCAGGCCCTGACCCGCGCACTGGCCGAGCGCGCCTACCACCCCAGCCCTGTGGTGCGCGAACACGTGCAATGGGCCTTGGCCACGCCGCCAGGCTCAGAGGTTCAGTAACAACCCCAGCGCAAACGGCAGGCTGGCCATGCCCAGCAGCGTGGACAGCGTGACCAGCCCCGCCACATAAGCCCCGTTGAAGCCCATGCGCGCCGCCAGCACGTAGCAGGTGGACGCGGTGGGCAACGCCGAAAACATCAGCAGCACGGCGGTTTGCCCGGGGCTCAGGCCGATCAGCCGCGCCAGTGCCCAGGCCACCAGGGGCATGGCCAGGTGTTTGATGCCCAGCACCGCCACCCCCAGGCGCTTGGCCTGGGCCAGGCTGCCCAGTTGCATGCCCGCGCCAGCGGCCATCAGCCCCAGTGCCAGCGACGCACCGCCAATGCGCGTTACCGTGGGTTCCAGCCACTGCGGCACCGAAATGCCCACCAGGTTGGACAGCACGCCCCCCACGGTGGCCAAAATCAGCGGGTTGCGCAGCAGCTCTCTGGCAAAGCCCTTGCGTTGGGCGTGGGGCTGTTGCAGCGCGTTTTGCCGGTACATGGGCCACACCGCCCCCACGTTGAAAATGGGCACACACAGGCCAATCAGCACCGCCACCATTTGCAAGCCCTGGGGCCCGGCCACGCGCTCGGCCAGGGCCAGGGCAATGAACGAGTTGAAGCGAAACCCCACCTGCGCGCTGGCCGCGTGCAGCCGCCGGTCCAGCCCGTTGCCCACACCCGGCCACCAGGGCAGCGAGTAGTTCAGCGCAATGGCCACACCCGCCAGTGCCAGCCCGGCGGCGGCCAGGCTGGAGGCAGCGCCCAGGTCCAACGGCGTGCGCACGATGGAGTGGAACAGCAGCACCGGGAACAGAAAGTAATACACCAGGCTTTCCACCGGCTCCCACACCTTGCGGTTGAGGGCGGTGAATCGGCACAGCAGGTGCCCGATCAGGATGAGCGAGAAGTCGGGGAAAAGCAGTTGGGCAAAGTTCACGCGGCCGAGAATAGCGCCGCCCGGGGGGCAATGCCTGGGGTTACTACTTATGGGGTTTCCACAGCGTCCCCGCCGAGACCGCCCCCTACAGTCTGACGCAGGTCAACACCCGTGCCTGCACAGGGTTTGTCGGCTTGCGGTGTGCCCCTGGGGGGCTACCATGCGCCGTGTTTTGTTCAACCGTTTGGAGTGTGCTCATGCTTTCTCGTCGTCAAGTGTTTGCGTGTGGGGTCGTGGCCGCGTCGTTGGGTGCCAGTGGGGCGGCCCTGGCCCAGGCTTACCCGGCCAAGGCCATCAAGCTCCAGGTGCCGTTTGCACCCGGCGGCACCACCGACATCGTGGCGCGTGTGATGTCCGAACCCCTGGCCCGTTTGCTGGGCCAGTCGGTGGTGGTGGAAAACAAGGCCGGCGGCGGCGGTGTGGTGGGCGCGCTGGAAACCAGCCGTGCCTTGCCCGACGGTTATTCGCTGGGCATGGCCACGGTGTCCACCACAGCGGCCAACCCGGCCATCAACCCCAAAAACCCCTACAACCCGCTGACCGATTTCACGCCCATCGTCAACATCGCGGCCACGCCCAACGTGATTGCCGTGCACCCCAGCTTTCCGGCCCGGGACTTCAAAGGCTTTCTGGCCGAGTTGAAGAAAAACCCCGGCAAATACTCTTACGCCTCTTCCGGCACCGGCGGCATTGGCCACCTGCAAACCGAGCTGTTCAAAAACCTGGCCGGGGTGTTCATCACGCACATTCCCTACCGGGGTGCGGGCCCCGCGCTGAACGACACCGTGGGCGGCCAGGTGCCCATCATTTTTGACAACATGCCTTCGGCCTTGCCCTTCATTCAGGCGGGGCGCCTGGTGCCCATCGTGGTGGCCGCACCCGAGCGCTTGGCCGTGTTGCCCAACGTGCCCACCTTCAAAGAGGTGGGCATGGAGCCCGTGAACCGCATGGCCTATTACGGCATCTTGGGCCCCAAAGGTTTGCCGAAAGAGGTGGTGGACAAAATCAGCGAGGCCACCAAAAAAGCCCTGGCCGAACCTGCGGTGAAAAAGCGCATTGAAGAAACCGGCTCGCTCGTCATTGGCAACACGCCCGAGCAGTTCACCCAGCAAATCAAGGCCGAGTACGAGGTCTACAAAGACGTGGTGAACAAGCAAAAACTGTCGTTGAACTGATGGCCACCCGGGCGGCCGAACGGGCCCGGCAGCAAGCCGTTTGGCTGGCCAAGCTGCCGCCCGTGCCCCCGGCCAGCCAGGCCGCCATCGACACTTTCGTGGACGGCCTGTGGCTGGAAGCCGGGCTGGCCCGCCTGACGCTGGAGGCCTACCGGCGCGACCTGGCCGTGTACGCCCGCTGGCTGGCGGGGGCAGAGGCCGGTTTGGCGCTGGACGCCACGGCCGAGCACCACCTGTCTGCCTACATTGCCCAGCGCCACGGGCTGACCACTGCCACCACCGCCAACCGGCGGTTGACGGTGTTCAAGCGCTACTTCCGCTGGGCGCTGCGCGAGGGCCGCACCACGGCAGACCCCACGCTGAAGCTGCTGTCGGCCAAACAGCCGCTGCGTGTGCCCAAAAGTCTGACCGAATTCCAGGTAGAAGCCCTGCTGGCCGCGCCCGATGTGGGCACCCCGTTGGGCCTGCGCGACCGCGCCATGCTGGAGCTGATGTACGCCAGCGGCCTGCGCGTGAGCGAGCTGGTGGGGCTGAAGGTGTTTCAGGTGAGCCTGAACGACCATGTGCTGCGCACCTTCGGCAAAGGCAGCAAAGAGCGCCTGGTGCCCTTTGGGCAAGAGGCGGCGGTGTGGGTGCAGCGCTACCTGGGCCAGGCCCGGCCCGCCATTCTGGGCGGGCAACAAACCGAAGACCTCTTCGTGACCAGCCGGGGCGCCGGCATGACCCGTGTGGCCTTCTGGCAAATTGTGAAAAAGCACGCCCAAGGCGCGGGCATTGTCAGCGCGCTGTCGCCCCACACGCTGCGCCACGCCTTTGCCACCCACCTGCTGAACCACGGAGCCGATTTGCGCGCCGTGCAGCTGCTGCTGGGCCACGCCGACATTTCCACCACCACCATTTACACGCACGTGGCGCGCGAGCGCCTGAAAACGCTGCACGCACAGCACCACCCAAGGGGGTAGTTTTTGATAGCTACAAAGGCAATGCAGTCAAGCGCTGGGTGCCAAAAAAGCTTAAAATTCAGTCTTCCAGCACCCGCACCTTCACGCTTTTGCCTTTGACGCGCCCGGCGTTCAGGCGGCTGGCCACTTGCTCTGCAATGGCGCGGTCCACTGCCACGTAGGTGGACCACTCGTTCACGTTGATCTTGCCCACCTGTTCGCGGGTGTAGCCCAGGTCCGCGGTCAGCGCGCCCAGCACGTCGCCGGGGCGGATTTTTTCTTTGCGGCCACCCTGTATGTGCAGCGTGACCATGGGCGGAACCAGCGGGCCTTTGCCGGTGGGCGTCAGCTCGGCCACCGGGCTCCAGACGGTTTCTTTTTTCTGCAGCACCTCGATTTTGCCGACGTTGCCCATCTCGTTCATGCTGGCCAGGTTCAGCGCCAGGCCGGTTTCACCCGCGCGGCCGGTGCGGCCAATGCGGTGAATGTGCACCTCTGAATCGGGCGTCACGTCCACGTTGATGACGCAGGCGAGAGCCGCAATGTCCAGCCCACGCGCGGCCACGTCGGTGGCCACCAGCACCGAGCAGCTTTTGTTGGCAAAGCGCACCAGCACCTGGTCGCGCTCGCGCTGCTCCAGCTCGCCAAACAGGGCCAGGGCGCTGTGGCCTTCGGCGCGCAGCACGTCCACCAGGTCGCGGCACTGGGCCTTGGTGTTGCAAAACGCCAGGGTACTGGCCGGGCGGAAGTGCGCCAGCAACTGGCCCACGGTGTGCAGGCGCTGGCTGTCTTTCACTTCGTACCAGCGCTGCTCAATCTGGTTGCCGGTGTGCTGCGCCTCCACCTTCACAGTGACAGGGTCGCGCATGAACTGGTTGGCCAGCTTGGCAATGCCTTCGGGGTAGGTGGCCGAGAACAGCAGGGTCTGGCGGGTTTTGGGGCACTGCTTGGCCACTTTGACGATGTCGTCGAAAAAGCCCATGTCCAGCATGCGGTCGGCTTCGTCCAGCACCAGGGTGTTGAGCGCTTCCAAGTCCAGGCTGCCGCGCTCCAGGTGGTCCATCACGCGGCCGGGCGTGCCCACCACGATGTGCGCGCCGTGCTCCAGGCTGGCCATCTGCCCGCGCAGGGGCACGCCACCGCACAGTGTGACGACCTTGGTGTTGTCTTCAGACCGCGCCAGGCGGCGGATTTCGGTGGTCACCTGGTCGGCCAGCTCGCGCGTGGGGCACAGCACCAGCGTTTGCACGGCAAAGCGGCGGGGGTTGAGGTTGGCCAACAGCGTGAGGGCGAAGGCGGCCGTTTTGCCGCTGCCGGTTTTGGCCTGGGCAATGATGTCCTTGCCCAGCAGCGCCGCAGGCAGGCTGGCCGCCTGGATGGGCGTCATGGCCGTGTAGCCCAGGGCCGTGAGGTTGGCCAGCGTGGCGGGCGTGAGGGGGAGGGTGCTGAAGTCAGCAGAAGCGGCAGGAGAAGTCATGCCGGATTATCGGTGGTGGGCTTTGGGTGATGGTTGGGGATGAAGTCAAATTTAGTGGGAAAACGTGGCCTGGGGCTTTGCCAGAAAGCGCTGATAGCTATGAATTTTGATTCTCGGCTGAGTTTGAGAATTCAGTCTGCTGTCGGCCAATAGCAGCCATCTGTCAGGCGGGAAAGCAGTCGTTCAACGTCGGAGGCCACCGATACACAGTAACAGCCTCGCGGCGGCATTCTGCTGCAGTGTGTCCGCTTGGGCCGACCAGTTGTGGGTTGATGTGATCACACTCGAACTCCTATGAGTCTGCGCGCCATGCCGATCGGCTAACGAGGCCCAGCACGGACAGCCAATGAGAACAGCCCGGATGGAAGCGCTATCCATAGAGCTATGACACCCAGGAAGCTCGGTGCGGTAAAAAAGTCATAAACGAACAAAACCCCGGCCAAGACAACAGTCGCATCAGAAATGCGAAGGAAAAATCGTAGTACTGATGTATGTGGCGGTTTTGGTGATGACGGTGGGGCACAACGTCGACAAGTATTGTCGACGGAGAGGCATGCCCCACAGTCAGGGCAAAAGTTCGATAGTGACATCTGCGAAGTTGATTAGAAGCACACCGGCTCTACCATATAACGTAATGTATCCCGCAGAACCTGCGGGATAAAACGGACGGTGCGGGATATTCTGGTCATGGCGTCCTCCTGAAAATGGCTTACCACCTGGGTTTGGGGTCGATGCACTATGCAACAACTCAGGCATAAACAAACCATGAAACCCGGCACGCCTGTTTTACGCTCCACACGGCTTTTGGACCAGTTGCGCGAGCGAATTCTTTACTTGCACTACAGCCTCAGCACCGAAAAGGCCTACCTGCAATGGGTGCAGTATTTATTTTGTTGATATTGCTGTAGCGACGAAGTACTGCATGGCACGTCGATTGGACTGAGTGGTCTTGAGCGCTGATTGACGGGGCAGGTGAATGGCTCTTCAGGGTCGAAGGTGCCAGTTTGCCACTGCGGGAAGCAGACATCCTGAGCGGGTTTACGGAGCTTTAAGTCACCTGCCAGTTTGGATGACCGAAGTGCCCTCGTCACCAGTCATTGCAGCCAGCGAACCGCCAAAGGTGGCAATGACGGCTTCATGGCCCCACCTGTCAATCGGACTCCCTGCCGCGAATGGCGGCACTCGCTGCACTACCGACGTTGGACCTGAAACCCTCAATGTCTCTTCAGGGTCGAAACCCGCCAGCCACCAAAGCCAGTCCGCTCAAGGATAGGAATTTTTAGCAAAAACAAGCTCTATTGCTTTACGGTTGGACGTTCACAGCGACCAATTTTTGGCATTTCACGCCGGTCCGCCAGATGGTTTGGCCCTTCCAATCCACCCACCCGTCACCTCCCTAGCAAAGCCCGCAGTTTCACAAACGCCAGTGCCGCCATGGTGGCATCGTTCACCGGGTTGTGGGCTTTGCGTTCGGGCAGGCCCAGGTCGGCCATCAGGGTGGCCAGGCGCAGGTCGATGTGGGCGTGGGGGTTTTGTTTGTGTTTGTGGTCGTAATACAAGCCTGACACTTCAATTTGTTCATTGGGCAGGGGAATGCCGATGAGCGGCTGCACCAGCCGGTTGAGCAGTGCCACGTCGAACTCAAGGTAGTAGCCCACCAACGGGCGCGAACCGATGAAATCGAGCACGCGTTGGGCCACCTCCAGCGGGGGCAGGCCGTGGTCGGCCAGGTCGCTTTCGCGCATTTGGTGGATGCGCACACTCTCGGCGCCCATGGGGCTGCGGTGGGCGTCGGGCCTGACCAGCAGTTCCAGCCGCTGGCTGGTCAACACGCGCTGGCCGCTGATGCGCACGGCGCCCACGCTGATGATGTGGTCGCGTGCGCGGTCCAGCCCCGTGGTCTCGCAGTCGATGCTGACCCATTCGCCGGGCGGCGGTGGGTCGAACAGCCCTGCGTGGGCCGGGTTGGTCAGTCGGCGGCGGTACCAGGCGCGCTGCAGGCGGTTCACAGCGCCTCCAGCTTGAAGTGGGTGCGCAGGTGTTGTTTGAAGCGCTTGATGATGGCCAGCGAGTCTTTGAGCAAATCGCGCTCCAGCGTGCCCAGCTCTGACAGCTTGACGCGGTGGTGCGGTGCCTCGCCCAGCTGGCGCTGGCGCAGGTTGTTTTTCAGCTTCAGGCCCATCAAAAACCGCAGGGCATCGACCAGGTCGCGGGCCAGGGCGGCGTCAAGGTGGCCCCGGGTGGCCAGCTGGTGGATGCGCTCGGTGGTGCGCAGGGCGTCCAGCTGGTGCTCCAGCGCCAGGGCGCGCACGCCGTGCACGATGGGGAAGGTGCCCAGTTTCTTCAGGTCAAAGCTTTGTTCTTCGCGGCCGCGCAGGGTGGTCAGGCGGTCCCACCAGGTGCCGGGCTCGCTGAACTGCTCCACCGCGCTGGCAAAGCGGGCCAGCAGCGCATCGCTGCCGCCAAACAGGCCTTGCAGGTGGGCGCGGGCCTGGTGCAGCAGGTTGGTGTCGCCGGCCACGGCGCGGGCGTCCATGAAGATGGCCAGGTGCATGGGCCCATCGGGGTGGGCACCCAGCAGCCAGTCGGCAATGGTGGTTTTGAAGCCCGCCAGCGGTTGGCGCCACAGGGGGTTGGTCAGCATGATGTGGCCGGGGCAGGGGGGGTAACCGAACGTGGCCAGGGCTTGGTTGAAGCGCTGGGCCACGTCGGCCAGCCCGGCCAACTCGAAGCCGTCACGCAAGACCAGTGCGTTGTCCTGGTCGGTTTTCAGAACCTGCTCGCCCCGGCCTTCGCTGCCCATTACCAGCAGGCAGCTGTTGGCAGCCAGTTCGGGCGGGGCCACAAAGCCCCAGAGCTTGGCAAAAATCTGGCCGTTCAGCTCGCTGACCAGGGTGGAAATCACCTCAATCTTCACACCGCCGTTGTGCAGCACGGCAATCAGCCCGTCCATTTGCCGGGCGGCGGTTTGCAGCTCGTCCACGGTGGTGGCCTGTTGCACTTGCAGCGCAATCAGGTGGGAGTGGTTGGAGATAAAACCCATCAAATCAAGCTGGCTCAGCACGCCCAAAATGGCGTTGCCCGCGCCATCGCTTTCACGCACCAGCACGCGGTGCACGCGGTGGCGAATCATCACCAGCAGGGCGTCGAACAGCTCGGTGTCGGGGGTGACGGTGATGAGGTCAAACCGGGCCACGTCGCGCACGGGCAGGGCGGCGGGTGGGGTGGGGCGCAGCAGGGCATCGCGCAGGTCGGTGGTGGTGAACATGCCCACGCGTGGGTTGCCGCTGGCGTCGGTGTCGTGCACCAGGGCGTTGGTCAGCCCGCGCGCTGACAGTTGGGCGCACAGGGTCACCAGGTCGGTGTTGCCGTCCACAAAGAACGGTTTGCGGATGAAGGCGTCGCGCACCTTCGTCATCATCAGCGACAAAAACTCGCGGCTTTGGTTGCCTTCGGCCACCGCCGACAGGCGGCGTGACATGTCGGCAAACAGCAGGGCGCTGAAGCGGCTGTTGCCCGCCACCAGGTCTTTCAGGGTGGCTTGGGGCAGCTGGTAGGTGATGACTTCGTCCAGCGCGGTCAGCACGCTGGTGGTGCGCCCGGCCATGGCGGCGCGGGCGGCAAAAAAATCGTCTGGCCCGTAGACCGACACAACCTCATCGCCCTCGTGGTGCTGCACATGGCCTTTGATGACCACGTGCACATGGGTGGCGGGCATGTCGGGGTGAAGGATGACGGTGCCTGCCGGGTAATAGGCAATGTCCACCGCGTTTTGCACCTGGCGGCGCTCCGATGGGCTCAGGCAGTCAAACGGGGCGTGGTTGAAGTTGAACGAGCTGGGCATGGCGTGGGCGGAGGGGGTGAATCGGGCGAAAAAAAGCCGCTGGCACCGAGGTGGCAGCGGCTTTCAGGCACACAGGTGCAAGCTCAGTGGCCGGACGCGCCCGATGCGCCAATGCCGGTTTCAGAGCGAACCTGCTGGGCCAGGAAGCCCGCGCGGTCGATCTTGGCACGCTCGCTGTTGTCCAGAATGGAGAACAGCCAGATGCCCACAAAACCGATGGTCATCGAGAACAGGGCGGGCGACGTGTAGGGGAACGGTGCGCTGCCCTTGGCGTTGCCCAGCACGGCTTCCCACACAGAGGCGGACAGCACGGTCAGCACCACAGAGGAAATCAGGCCCAGGAAGCCGCCGATCACCGCGCCACGCGTGGTGCAGTCTTTCCACAGCACAGACATGAACAGCACGGGGAAGTTGGCCGATGCGGCAATGGCGAAGGCCAGCGACACCATGAACGCGATGTTTTGCTTCTCAAAGGCAATGCCCAGCGTCACGGCGATGATGCCCAGCGCAATGGTGGTCCAGCGCGACACCTTCAGTTCGGAAGCGCTGTCGGCCTTGCCCTTTTTGATCACGGTGGCGTAGATGTCGTGCGACACGGCAGACGCACCCGACAGGGTCAAACCCGCCACCACAGCCAGGATGGTGGCAAACGCCACGGCCGAGATGAAGCCCAGGAACACGTTGCCGCCCACGGCGTTGGCCAGGTGAATGGCCGCCATGTTGCCGCCGCCCACCAGGCCGCCTTTGGCGTCCAGGAACTGGGGGTTGGTCAACACGAAGGCAATGGCACCGAAGCCGATGATGAAGGTCAGCACGTAGAAGTAGCCAATCCAGGTGGTGGCCCACAGCACGGATTTGCGGGCTTCTTTGGCGTTGGGCACCGTGAAGAAACGCATCAGGATGTGGGGCAAACCGGCGGTGCCGAACATCAGTGCCATGCCGAAAGAGATGGCGCTGATGGGGTCTTTCACAAACGAGCCGGGGCCCATGATGGAAAAGCCCGCCACGGCGGCTTCTTCAGGGGTTTTGCCCGCGGTCACGGCCAGGCCGGTTTTGATTTCAACGGCTTTGGCAAACATGGCCTCGGGGCTGAAGCCGAAGTTCCACAGCACCATGAAGGCCATGAACGATGCGCCAGCCAGCAACAAACAGGCCTTGATGATCTGCACCCAGGTGGTGGCGGTCATGCCGCCGAACAGCACGTACACCATCATCAGCGCACCCACGATCACCACAGCGATGTAGTACTCCAGGCCGAACAGCAGCTTGATCAACTGGCCTGCGCCCACCATCTGGGCAATCAGGTAGAACGCCACCACCACGAGCGTGCCAGACGCAGCAAACACGCGGATGGGGGTTTGGGCAAAGCGGAAAGCGGCCACGTCGGCAAAGGTGAACTTGCCCAGGTTGCGCAGGCGCTCGGCCATCAGGAAAGTGACCACGGGCCAACCCACCAGGAAACCGATGGAGTAAATCAGGCCGTCAAAACCGCTGGCCATCACGGCAGCGGAAATGCCCAGGAAAGACGCGGCAGACATGTAGTCGCCCGCAATGGCCAAACCGTTCTGGAAGCCGGTGATGCCGCCACCGCCGGTGTAGAAGTCAGCAGCCGACTTGGTTTTGGCCGCCGCCCACTTGGTGATGAACATGGTGCCGGCCACAAAGGCGCCGAACATGACAATGGCCGTCCAGTTGGTGGCCTGCTTTTCAGCCTGGCCCAGGTCGGCACCGG
The DNA here is from genome assembly GCA_049653005.1 of Burkholderiaceae bacterium. Taxonomy (GTDB): domain Bacteria; phylum Pseudomonadota; class Gammaproteobacteria; order Burkholderiales; family Burkholderiaceae_C; genus UBA2334. Next base: position 11,733 of record JBASFL010000098.1, read on the forward strand.
CCGCAATGGCACCGGTGCAGGCCATCAGCAGTGCCCACACCAGGATGTTTGAGTAGGGTTTGGTTGTCATTTCGACACCGCCTTTTTGATTTCTTCGGTCAGGTCGTCGAATTCGCTGTTGGCGCGACGCACGTAAATGCCGGTGATGAGGATGGTGAACACGATCACGCCCAGGCCAATGGGCATGCCCACCGTCATGACGCCCGCGCCCATTTTTTGGGACAAAAACTCTTTGTTGAAGGCCACCAGCAAAATGAAGCCGTAGTACACGACCATCATCAGTGCGGTGAGCACCCAGCCAAAGCTGGAACGCTTGGCTTTCAGTTCTTGGTATTTCGGATGGCTTGCAATCCGGTTTGCCAGGTCCATTTCCATGGAAGTACCCCTTGTGTGTTGACCCCCGTCCCGGTGCGTGGCGCCCCTTTTTTCAGGGGTTGACCCACATCGCGGGGGTTGGGGGAGAGGCTATGTCCGGGTTATTACCAAGGTCTTACGTTTGTGGCGGTGCTATAAGCCATGTTTATAGGGTTAACCCTTGATTTTGACGGGGCCCTCAGCTTTCTGTCAGCAAATACGCCAGTTCCACCTCGCTGAAGCCCGCCTGCCGGCGGGCTTCGTCGTTGAACGGGGGCCTCAGGCGCGGGGCGTCGTGGCGTTTGGCCAACAGGCGGTAGTGCGCCACCGGCTCCAGCCCCTGCTGCTGGCACAGCCAGCCGTACCAGCGGTTGCCCACGGCCACGTGGCCGATTTCGTCGCGCAGGATGATGTCCAGCGCGTCGCAGATGGCTTGGGCATCGGGCGTGCCCACCTTGCGCAGCTTGGCTTGTATGAGCGGTGTGGCGTCCAGGCCCCGGGCCTCCAGCGTGCGGGGCACCAGGGCCATGCGGGCTGTAATGTCTGACGCGGTTTTTTCGCACATGGCCCACATGCCGTCGTGGGCGGCAAAGCTGCCGTAAGACCATTGCTCGTTTTTTGGGCCGCGCAGCTGCTGCAACAGGTCGTGCAGCAGCCCAAAGTGGTAGGCCTCTTCACCCGCCACGCGCAGCCAGTCGAAGTAAAACGCCTCGGGCATGCCGGGAAAACGCCACACCGCGTCCAGCGCCAGGTTCACCGCGTTGAACTCGATGTGGCAGATGGCGTGCAACAGGGCCGCCCGCCCCTCCACAGTGAAAGGCGAGCGGGTGGGCACCAGGCCGGGGTCAATCAGCTCGGGCCGGGCGGGGCGGCCGGGAAACACCCCGGTGCTGGGGCATTGCAGCGCTTCGATGGTGTCGAGGTTCACCCCGCCTGCGGCGGCGGTTTGGGCCAGTTCGGTGGTGAGGCGGCATTTGTCTGCCACATCGCTCACGCCCAAAATGGCCAATGCCCGGGGGCGGAGGGACGACGCTGTGGGGAAAACCTTGCTCATCCCTACAATTCTAGGGATGAGCATTCACCAACTTGACCAGCAAATTCCCAGCGTCCACCCCAGCGCCTGGGTGGCCGACAGCGCCGACGTGGTGGGCAACGTGAGCTTGGCCGCCGATGTGAGCGTGTGGTTTGCCACCGTCATCCGGGGCGACAACGAGCCCATCACCGTGGGCGAGGGCACCAACATCCAGGACGGCAGCGTGCTGCACAGCGACAGCGGCAAACCGCTGACCCTGGGCAAACACGTGACGGTGGGCCACAAAGTGATGCTGCACGGCTGCACCATTGGCGACGAATCGCTGATTGGCATTGGCGCCGTGGTGCTGAACGGCGCACGCATCGGCAAAAACTGCCTGGTGGGCGCGGGCTCGCTGGTGACCGAGGGCAAAGAATTCCCCGACGGCTCCATGATTTTGGGCAGCCCCGCCAAAGTGGTGCGCCAGCTCTCGCCCGAACAGATCGAAGGCCTGCGCCAAAGTGCCCGGCACTACATCGCCAACGCCCAGCACTTCCGTGCCGGCCTGAAAAAAATCGCCTGAAAGCCACCCATGTCCGAACTCCACAAATTCCTGTTCGACGGCCTGCCTGTGCGCGGCATGCTGGTGCGCCTGACCGATGCCTGGCAAGACATGCTGGCCCGCCGCGAACAAGCCGGGGGCTACCCCGCCGCCGTGACCGAGCTGCTGGGCGAAATGACCGCTGCGGCCACGCTGATGCAGGCCAACATCAAGTTCAACGGTGCCCTCATCCTGCAAGTGATGGGCGATGGCCCGGTGAAGCTGGCCGTGGCCGAGGTGCAGCCCGACCTCAGCCTGCGCGCCACGGCCACCGTGGTGGGCGAAGTGGCCGACGCGTCAGCCGGGGCCGTGCGCCTGAGCGACATGGTCAACGTGAACAACCAGGGCCGCTGCGCCATCACGCTCGACCCCAAAGACCGCCAGCCCGGCCAGCAGCCCTACCAGGGCGTGGTGCCGCTGTTTGGCGACCGCCACGAAAAGCTGGAAAAACTCAGCGAGGTGATCGAGCACTACATGCTGCAAAGCGAGCAACTCGACACCCGCCTGGTGTTGGCCGCCAACGACAAAGTGGCCGCCGGGCTGCTGATTCAGCGCCTGCCCGTCAAAGGGCAGAACAATTTGGAGGGCAACCTGGCCGGTCAGTCCCGCGCCGATGCGGTGCGCAGCGCCGACGAAGACCAGATTGGCGTGAACGAGGACTACAACCGCATTTCCATACTGGCCGCCAGCCTGAAACGCGAAGAGCTGCTGGAGCTGGACGTGGACACCATCCTGCGCCGCCTGTTCTGGGAAGAGCCGCACACCCGCTTCGAACCCCTGGCGGGCGAGACGGGCCCCCGGTTTGCCTGCACCTGCTCGCGCGAACGTGTGGGGGCCATGCTGCGCAGCCTGGGCGTGGCCGAGGTGGATTCCATCATTGCCGAGCAAGGCCAGGTGGAGGTGGGCTGTGAGTTTTGCGGCACGCAGTACCGCTACGACCCGGTGGACGCCGCCCACCTGTTTGTGCCCCCCACAGCCAGCGCACCCGCCACCGATCACTTGCAGTGACCCCTTTTTGGGGTTTTTTTATAGCTGACTGTTGAATGCAGTCAAGCGCTGAGGCCTGAAAAAGCTATAAATTTTTGGCCAGCAGCTGTGTGAACAGCTGGCGTTCGGCCCGCGCATCCCCGCACAAACCGCAGGTGTGCCACGGTGTGCCGTGTTCGGCGCACGGTGCGGGGCGGTGTTGCAGCACGGCCAAGGCTTGCGTCAGCCGGGCGGGCCCCCGCCCGTGAATCACCTGGTAAGGCAGCCCGGCGTCGTCCAGTGTGCGGCGCAGCAAGTTGTCCACGGCTTGTGCGGTGGCGGGGCCGTCGCGCTGCACGCCGTCGGCTTGCCAGGGCAAATCCAGCGCGGTGACCAGCGTGTGCTCAAAACGGCGCTGCTGCGCCAGCCCAAACGGCAGCAACGACGCATCTTGAAAATAAAACACGCTGTAAATGGCGGTCATCAGCGGCGTGGTGTCGGCCACCAGCACGCCTTGCGCGCCCAGTTGGGCCCGTGCGGCATCGAGTGCCTGGGCTTGGGCGTGGGCAATGCCCGCTTGTTCGTGCGCCAGGGGTGTGCGCCCGGCGTGTGTGCACCAGTCGCGCAGCACCTCACCCACACACCAGGCGGTGGGCGGGGTGGTGCCGTCGGGTGAGAAATGGTGGGCCAGGGCGGTGGCCAGGGTGCTTTTGCCGGTGCTCTCGGCCCCCAGCAACGCGATGTTCAACGCCCGCCCTGCGCGATCTGCACCAGGATTTCGTTGGGCTTGACCATGCCCAACTCCATGCGTGCTTTTTCTTCGATGATTTCCAGGCCCTCGCGCAGGTCGCGCACCTCGTTGGCCAACTGCTGGTTGCGCCACTCGGCCTGCTGGTTTTGGCCCTGCACGGCGGCCAACTGCTCGCGCATCTGCGCCACCTTGGGCACGCTGCCACGCCCCAGCCACAGCTGGGCATGCAGCATGCCCAACAAGGCCAGCAACAACAGCGAGACCAGGCGCGCAGCCATGTCAGCAACCGCTGAACGGTTTCGCCGCCGGGCCGCCCCAAGGCGAAACGCGGCCCCCCTGGGGGGCAGGGAGGCCCGCACAGCGGGCTGCGACCGTGGGGGTCATGTTCACTTCAGGTTGTAAAACGCAGCGCGGCCGGGGTAGTAAGCGATGTCGCCCAGGTCTTCTTCGATGCGCAGCAGCTGGTTGTACTTGGACATGCGGTCCGAGCGGCTGAGCGAACCGGTTTTGATCTGACCCGCGTTCAGGCCCACGGCGATGTCGGAGATGGTGTTGTCTTCGGTTTCGCCCGAACGGTGGCTGATGACGGCGGTGTAACCGGCGCGTTTGGCCATTTCGATGGCGGCAAACGTTTCGGTCAGCGTGCCGATTTGGTTGATTTTGATGAGGATGGAGTTGGCAATGCCCTTGTCAATGCCTTCTTTCAAAATCTGGGTGTTGGTCACGAACAGGTCGTCGCCCACCAGTTGCACTTGCTTGCCCAAGCGCTCGGTCAGCAGTTTCCAGCCGTCCCAGTCGCCTTCGTGCATGCCGTCTTCGATGCTGATGATGGGGTATTTGTCGACCCAAGTGGCCAGCATGTCGGTCCATTGGGCGGCCGACAGCACCAGGCCTTCGCCTTCCAGGTGGTACATGCCGTCTTTGTAGAACTCGCTGGCGGCGCAGTCCAGACCCAGGGCAATTTGCTCGCCGGGGGTGTAGCCCGCGGCGCTGATGGCTTCCAGAATCATCAGGATGGCGGCTTCGTGGTTGGGCACGTTGGGGGCAAAGCCGCCTTCGTCGCCCACGGACGTGGGCATGCCCTTGTCGTGCAGGATTTTCTTCAGGGCGTGGAACACCTCGGCACCCCAGCGCAGCGCTTCGCGGAACGACGGTGCACCCACGGGGATGATCATCAGCTCTTGCAGGTCGAGGTTGTTGTTGGCGTGTGCGCCACCGTTGACCACGTTCATCATGGGCACGGGCATTTGGCAGGCTGCCGTGCCGCCAAAGTAGCGGTACAGGGGCAAACCGGCTTCTTCGGCAGCGGCGCGGGCCACGGCCATGGACACGGCCAACATGGCGTTGGCGCCCAGGCGGCTCTTGTTGTCGGTGCCGTCGAGGTCGATCAGGGTTTTGTCCAGAAAGCCTTGCTCGGAGGCATCGAGGCCCAACACGGCTTCAGAAATTTCGGTGTTGATGTGTTCCACGGCGCGCAACACGCCTTTGCCCAGGTAGCGGCTTTTGTCGCCATCGCGCAGTTCAATGGCTTCACGGCTGCCGGTGGACGCGCCCGATGGCACGGCTGCACGGCCCATCACGCCGCTTTCGAGCAGCACGTCGCATTCGACGGTGGGGTTGCCGCGGCTGTCCAGTACTTCACGGCCGACGATGTCAACAATTGCACTCATGTCTTTTCCTTAGAGGGTTTTCAAAAAATCAAACGGGGGCTTCCACGCCCTCGACCAGCACCATGTTGAAGTAGCTGGTCGTGCCCGCACGCTGGGCGCGTGCCTGGCTGTACATCTCGCCGTCGTAAAACGACTTGGCGGCTTCATAACTGGGGAAGCGCAGCAGGGCCATGCGGGCCGGTTGCCACTCGCCTTCCATGACCTCGAACTTGCCGCCGCGCACCAGGTATTCGCCACCGGCGGCCTTGACGGCAGCGGGGGCCTCGGCCATGTACTTTTTGTACTGCTCCAGGTCGGTGATGTCCATGTCCACGATGAGGTAGCCGTAAGCCATGTGCGGGTCTCCAGGGTCAGGCGGAAAAATGGTTTTCCAGAAAACCGCTGCGTTTGGTGGCCTGGTCCAGGGTGACCAGGGTTTCCAACAGGGCTTTCATGTGCTTCAGGGGCACGGCGTTGGGGCCGTCGCTCCAGGCTTCAGATGGCTTGGGGTGGCATTCCATGAACAAACCGGCCACGCCCACGGCGGTGGCGGCGCGGGCCAGCACCGGCACCATGTCGCGGGCACCGCCGCTGACGGTGCCCTGGCCGCCCGGCTTTTGCACCGAGTGCGTCACGTCGAACACCACGGGGGCGCCGCTGTGGCGCATTTCGGCCAGGCTGGTCATGTCGGCCACCAGGTTGTTGTAGCCAAAGCTCACGCCGCGTTCACACGCCAGAAAACGGTCTTCCGACAGGCCTGCTTCGCGCGCGGCGGCACGGGCTTTGTCGATGACGTTTTTCATGTCCCAAGGGGCCAAGAACTGCCCCTTTTTGATGTTGACCGGCTTGCCGCTTTGCGCCACGGCGCGGATGAAGTCGGTCTGGCGGCACAGGAAGGCGGGGGTTTGCAGCACATCGACCACGCTGGCCACCTCGGCCACCTGGTCGGCTTCGTGCACGTCGGTCAGCACCGGCAGGCCGGTTTGGCGGCGCACTTCGTCCAGAATTTTCAGCCCGGCGTCCAGGCCCACACCCCGGGCCGTGGTGCCCGAAGAGCGGTTGGCCTTGTCGAAAGAGCCCTTGTAAATCAGTGGAATGCCCAACGCGGCGCAGGTTTCTTTCAGCTGACCGGCCACGTCGAGGGACATCTGCAATCCTTCAATGGAGCAGGTGCCCGCAATCAGGAAAAACGGCTGGTCCAGCCCGATGTCGAATCCACAGAGTTTCATGCGGTACCCTTGGCGGTTTGGTGGTCCAGCGCCGCTTTCACGAACGCGTTGAACAGGGGGTGGCCTGCCCAGGGGGTGGACTTGAACTCGGGGTGGAACTGCACACCCATGAACCAGGGGTGCACGGTTTGCGGCAATTCGACGATTTCGGTCAGTTGCTCGCGCTGGGTCAGCGCGGAAATGACCAGGCCGGCCTTGCGCAGCTGGTCCAGGTAGGTCACGTTGGCTTCGTAGCGGTGGCGGTGGCGCTCGGTGACCACGGGGCCGTAAATGCTGTGCGCCAGAGTGCCCGGGGCCACGTCGGAGCTTTGTGCGCCCAGGCGCATGGTGCCCCCGAGGTCGGAGTTTTCGTCGCGGGTCTTGATGGTGCCGTCTTCGTCTTTCCACTCGGTGATGAGGGCGATGACGGGTTGTGCGCCTTCGGGCTCGAACTCGGTGCTGTTGGCCTGTGTCAGCCCGGCCACGTGGCGGGCAAATTCAATGGTGGCCACTTGCATGCCCAGGCAGATGCCCAGGTAAGGCACCTGGGTTTCACGGGCGAAGCGGGCGGCCTTGATCTTGCCTTCCACCCCGCGTTTGCCAAAGCCACCGGGCACCAGCACGGCGTCGAACTGCGCCAGTTGCTCGATGGGTTCGGTTTCCAGGTTTTCGGAGTCGATGTAGGTGATGTTGACCTTGGCGTGGTTCTTCATGCCCGCGTGGCGCAGCGCCTCGTTCAGCGATTTGTAGCTGTCGGACAGGTCCACGTATTTGCCCACCATGGCAATGCTCACCTCGCGCTGGGGGTGCAGCACCTCGTGCACCAGGTCGTCCCAGCGTTTGAGGTTGGCGGGGGGGGTGTTCAGACGCAGCTTGTCGCAGATGAGGCCGTCCAGGCCTTGCTCGTGCAGCACACGTGGCACCTTGTAGATGGTGTCCACGTCGGGCATGGAAATCACGCCCCATTGCGCCACGTTGGTGAACAGGCTGATTTTTTCGCGCTCGTCGTCGGGAATGGCGCGGTCGGCGCGGCACAGCAGCGCATCGGGCTGGATGCCGATTTCGCGCAGCTTTTGCACCGTGTGCTGGGTGGGTTTGGTTTTCAGCTCGCCCGCCGCGGCGATCCAGGGCACGTAGGTCAGGTGCACAAAGGCGGCCTGGTTGGGGCCCAGGCGCAGGCTCAGCTGGCGCACGGCTTCAACGAACGGCAGCGACTCGATGTCGCCAATGGTGCCGCCGATTTCCACAATGGCCACGTCCACCGCGTCTTCGGTGCCAAAGCCCGCGCCGCGTTTGATGAAGTCCTGGATTTCGTTGGTGACGTGGGGGATGACCTGCACGGTCTTGCCCAGGTAGTCGCCACGGCGCTCTTTTTCGAGCACGCTTTTGTAAATTTGGCCGGTGGTGAAGTTGTTGGCCTTTTTCATGCGCGTTTCAATGAAACGCTCGTAGTGGCCCAGGTCGAGGTCGGTTTCTGCACCGTCATCGGTCACGAACACCTCGCCGTGCTGGAAGGGCGACATGGTGCCCGGGTCCACGTTCAGATACGGGTCGAGCTTGATGAGGGTGACTTTGAGGCCGCGTGATTCAAGCAGTGCGGCCAGGGATGCAGAAGCGATGCCCTTGCCCAGCGAAGACACCACACCGCCGGTGACGAAGACAAATTTGGTCATGTCGCAAACGGGCAACTTGGCTGCCCGTGGAGGTGGAAATGGCGATTATAAGTGGGCACCCTGGGCCGGCGTGTGGCCACCCACCCGGCACACCAGGGCTTCCCAGGGGCGAAGGGGCAGGCAGGCCGGGTCCAGGTGGCCTGCGGTGGGGTGGGTGCCGTGTTGGTGGAAAATTTCAAGCGAAACAAGGCCCTGGCGCACGTCCACATTGGTTTCTTTGCTGCTGAAATTGCACACCGCCAGCCACTGCTCAGTGCCCAAGGTGCGGGTGAATGCGTCCACTTGTGGGTGCCCGGGCAGCAGGGCGTCGTAACGCCCGTGCACCAGCACCGGGTGGTGGCGGCGCATCTGAACCAACTGCCGGTAGTGGTGAAACACCGAGCCGGGGTCGGCCAGCGCCTGTTCGGCGTTGATGTGGGTGTGGTTGGGGTTGCAGGCCAGCCAGGGGGTGCCGGTGGTGAACCCGGCCTGGTGCCCTGCCGTCCATGGCATGGGGGTGCGGGCGTTGTCGCGGCTTTTGGCGTGGATGGCGGCCATCACGCTGGCGGGGTCTTCGCCGCGCTCGGTGGTGGCCACGCGGTGGCGGTTGAGGGTTTCGATGTCGCGGTAGCTGGTGATGTCGTCAAACCGCACGTTGGTCATGCCCAGCTCTTCACCCTGGTAGATGTACGGCGTGCCCTGATGCATGTGCAACCAGGTGGCCAGCAGCTTGGCCGATGCCACGCGGTGCTCGGGGCTGTCGTCGCCAAAACGGGACACCGGGCGGGGTTGGTCGTGGTTGCTCAGGTACAGGCTGTTCCAGCCCTGGCCGTGCAGGGCGGTTTGCCAGCGGGCCATGGTGGCTTTGAGTTCACGCAGGTCCAGCGGTTTCAGGGCCCACTTGCCGTTGACGTGGCCACCCACGCTGTCCAGGTCCATGTGTTCGAACTGGAACAGCATGTTCAGCGCGCCGGTGTCGGGGTGGGTGATGGCCTGGCCGTGTTCGGCGGTGGCCAGCGGGCATTCGCCCACGGTGAGGCAGGGGTAGTGGTCCAGCACCTCGGCGCGCATTTCGCGCAGAAATTCGAGCAGGCGCGGGCCGTTGCACACCATGCCAAACGCCGGTTGCAGCGGGCCGGGGCCCACCACCGGGGCGTCGGGCAGGCTGCCGTCGGCGAGCCAGGGCTTGGAGATCATGTTGATGACGTCCATGCGAAAACCGTCCACGCCCTTGTCGAGCCAGAAGCGCATCACGCCATACACCTCGGCACGCACGGCGGGGTTTTCCCAGTTCAGGTCGGGCTGCTTGGGGCTGAACATGTGCAGGTAGTACTCGCCCGTGGCTTCGTTCCACGCCCAGGCCGAGCCGTTGAACGCCGCTTCCCAGTTGGTGGGAGGGCCACCGTCGGCGGCCGGTTCGCGCCAGATGTAAAAGCCGTGAAACGGGTTGTCGCGGCTTTGGCGGGCTTGCTGGAACCAGGTGTGTTCGTCAGACGTGTGGTTGACCACCAGGTCCATCATCAGCTTGATGCCGCGCTGGTGCATGGCGGCCAGCATGGCGTCGAAGTCGGCCAGGGTGCCGAAGTCTTCCATGATGGCGCGGTAGTCGCTGATGTCGTAGCCGTTGTCGTCGTTGGGCGAGGCGTACACGGGCGAGAGCCACACCACCCCCACACCCAGTTGCTGCAAGTGGTCCAGCTTGGACGTGATGCCGGGCAGGTCGCCAATGCCATCGCCGTTGCTGTCGCAAAAGCTGCGGGGGTAGATTTGGTAGACAACATCTTGTTGCCAGGGGCGGTGGGTGTCGATGTGCATGGGGTGTGTCCGGTGTGTGGTTCAAACGCAGGTCAGACAGCTCAGGCCAGCAGCAGCCACATCTGTTGGTGAGGCTGCAGCGTGAGCCCGTTGCGCGGTTGGCAGCCACCACGGCCCACCAGGTCCACCGCGTGGGCGGGCAGGGCGGCCAGCACCTCGGGGGCCACGGCCTGGGGGTGTTCGCTGAAGTTGGCCAGCACCACCACCGCCCCCGCGCCTTGCCCGCGCTGGAAGCCGAGCACGGCGGGGTTGTGGGTCCACAGCGGGGTCAGTTCACCGCCGGACAGCACCGGCAGGTGGCGGCGCAGGCCCACCAGGTGGGTCAGCCCGGTGAACATGCGCCCGGCGGGGGTGGCCGGGTCGTGGCGCTGGGCGTAGCGGGCACCGTCGCGCACCGGGCGGTGCAGCCAGCGGCTGTCCACGGCTTTGTGGGCGTCTTGCTGGTAGGTGGGGTCGTTGGGGGTGGCCACCTCGTCACCCAGGTAAATCAGCGGTATGCCGCCACTGCTCAGGGCCACGCCGTAGGCCAGCAACAGGCGGGCGATGGCGTGCACGTCGTTTTGTTCCACCCCGCACAGCGAGGCGGCGGTGCCGCAAATGCGGCAGTCGCCGGTGGCGGGGTTGTCTTGAAAGGGCTCGCCGCGCGCAAAGCTGCCGGGGAAGCGGTTGACGAAAAAGCGGTTCAGAAACTGGCGGTGGTCGAACCCGTTGATGCCAAAGTGCACCGCGTCTTCGTCGGCAAATGTCCAGCCGATGTCGTCGTGGCTGCGCACGTAGTTCACCCAGGCGGTGTGGGCGGGCAGGGCGTGGCGGTGGGCCAGGGCGTGTTGCAGCAGGTTCACTTCGCGCGTGGCCAGCGAGTTCCACAGCAGCGCCATTTGCAGCGGGTTGTAAGACACCTGGCACTCGTCGGGCGAGATGTAGCCCACCACGTCGTCGGGGTGGACGATGGCCTCGCTTTTGAACAGCAGCGAGGGCGCGGCAATGCGGCACAGCGCGTTGTAGGCGCGCAGCAGGTGGTGGGCCTCGGGCAGGTTTTCGCAGGGGGTGCCCTTGCGTTTCCACACAAAGGCCACGGCGTCCATGCGCAAAAAGTCCACGCCCAGGTTGGCAATGAACAGCATTTCGCGCGCCATGGCGGTGAACACGGCGGGGTTGCTGTAGTTCAGGTCCCACTGGTAGGTGTGGAAGGTGGTCCACACCCAGCGGCCATCGGGCAACTGGCTGAACGCGCCGGGGTGCTCGTCGGGGAAGATTTCGCGCACCGTTTGTTCGTACACGTCGGGCTCGGTGCGGTCGGGAAACACCCAGTAGTAACCGCTGTGGGTGGGGTCACCGGCTTTGGCCGCCTGGGCCCAGGCGTGTTCGTCGGACGTGTGGTTGAACACAAAGTCCAGCACCAGGGAAATGCCGTTTTCGCGCAGCCGCGTGCACAGCTGGCGCAGGTCGTCGATGCTGCCCAGTTTCGGGTCGGTCTGCCGGTAGCTGCTGACGGCGTAGCCGCCGTCGTTGTGCGGCTGGGGGCACAGGTAGGGTGGCATCAGGTGCAGGTAGGTCAGCCCCAGTTCTTTCAAATAGGGCATTTGGGCCAACACACCGTTGAAGCCCCCGGCCCACAGGTCGGCGTAACACACGCCACCCAGCATTTGGTTGGACGCGAACCAGTCGGGTTGCCCTTCGCGCGCTGCATCGAGTTGCCGCAGGTCGTCGGGCCGCTCTTGCCACGCTTCGAAGGCCGCGCGCAGCAGCTGCTCGGCCACTTGGTCGAAATCCGCACGCTCGCCGTACAGGTGCCCCAGCTCTTGCAGCAACCGTGCCCCGTGCCGTTGCAAGCGGGTGGCGAAAGGGGGCCAGAGGGGGGTGTGGCCGAAAGCGCTGTGCAGGTGGGCGGTGATGCGGTCGAGCAAGTGGGGCATGGGGCGGTGAAAAAAGGCCCGTCAGGTCATCACGCTGGGTGCTGACATGCCGGTGTGGTGGGTGATGCGCGCCACCGCCTGGGCCAAGGCCACCAGGGGCGCCAGCGCTTGTTGGGCGGGCAGGTCGTGGCGGGTGGCGTCGGGTTCGTGGCGCTCCAGGTACACGCGCAGGGTGGCGCCCTCGGTGCCCGTGCCGGACAGGCGGAACACCACGCGCGAGGAGTCTTCCAGCACCACGCGCACGCCCTGGCGCTGGCTGACGGAGCCGTCCACCGGGTCGGTGTAAGCAAAGTCGTCGGCCCAGGCGATGCGCTGGCCTGCCACGGTTTGCCCGCCCAGGGTCGGCAGCTGGGCGCGCAGCTCGGCCATCAGGGTGTTGGCGTGTTCGGTGGCAATGCCGTCGTAGTCGTGCCGCGAATACACGCAGCGGCCATGGTCGTGCCACAGACCGCGCACCAGGTCTTCCACCGACCGGCCGGTGACGGCCACCAGGTTCAGCCAGAACAGCACGGCCCACAGGCCGTCTTTTTCGCGCACGTGGTTGGAGCCCGTGCCGTAGCTTTCTTCGCCACACAGGGTGATGCGGTCTGCGTCGAGCAGATTGCCAAAAAACTTCCAGCCGGTGGGGGTTTCGTAGCAGGGCAACCCCATGGCTTTGGCCACACGGTCCACGGCGGTGGAGGTGGGCATGGAGCGCGCCACGCCTGCCAGCCCTTTGGCGTAGCCAGGCACCCGGTGGGCGTGGGCCGCCAGCACGGCCAGGCTGTCTGAAGGCGACACGACAAAGCCACGGCCCAGGATCATGTTGCGGTCGGCATCGCCGTCGGTGGCCGCGCCCATGTCGGGGGCGTCGGTGGCCATCAGGTGGGCCACTAGGTCGTCGGCATAAACGGGGTTGGGGTCGGGGTGCAGGCCGCCGAAGTCTTCCAGCGGTTCGGCGTGCACCACGGTGCCTGCGGGTGCGCCCAGCTCGCCTTCCAGAATGGCTTTGGCGCTGGGGCCGCCCACGGCCCACATGGCGTCCAGGCGCAGGCGAAACCCGCGCGCAAACAGGGCGCGGATGGCGTCAAAGTCAAACAGGCCGCGCAGCACGGCGGCGTGGTCGGCCACGGGGTCGATTACCTCGACCTGCGTGTGTTCAATGTGCCGGGTGCCGGGCGTGCCCAGGTCGGTGTCGGGCGCGTCGCTGGTGGTGTAGCCGGTGAGCGCCTGGGTGCGTTCGTACACGGCCTGGGTCAGGGTTTCGGGTGCGGGCCCGCCGTTGGTGCCGTTGTATTTGATGCCGAAGTCGCCCTCCGGCCCGCCTGGGTTGTGGCTGGCCGACAGCACGATGCCGCCGCTGGCCCCGTGGCGGCGGATGACCGCGCTGACCGCCGGGGTGGACAAAATGCCGTTTTGCCCCACCAGCACGCGGGCATAGCCCCGGGCGGCTGCCATGCGCAAAATGGTTTGGATGGCGGTGCGGTTGTGAAACCGGCCGTCGCCGCCCAGCACCAGCGTCTGGCCGGTGGCGGGTTGGCCCACACCGTGCAGCACGTCGAAAAGGGCTTGCACGAAGTTTTCCAGGTAGCCGGGCTGCTGGAACACCGTGACTTTTTTGCGCAGGCCCGAGGTGCCCGGCTGTTGGCCCGCAAAAGGGGTGGTGGTGTGGGTGGCGATGGCCATGTGGGGACTCCGTGCGGCGTGGTGAAACAAGCTGCCAAGCATATTCACCCGCCGCCACCGGCTGCGGTGTGTGGGGCTGTGGCGTTCAGGTGGGCAGTGACACGGTGCGGGTGAGCGCCTCGCCATTGCTGTCAAACAGGTGCAGGTCTTCGGCCAGCACGCGCACGCGCACGTTTTCGCCTGCTTGCAGGGCCGTGGTGCCTTCCACCTTCAGCGTGATGGTGGGGGCGCCGCGCGACAGCTCCAGGTACAGCAGCGACGCCTCACCCAGTTTTTCGATGTGCACCACGCGGGCAGCCAGGGTGTTGGGGCCGGTGTCGGTGCCAGCGGCCAGCCGCATGTGCTCGGGGCGCAGGCCCATGTGCACGGCTTGGCCGGCTGTGAGGCGGCTGGCGTCCACCGCCACTTCAAAGGCATTGCCGGCCACGGTGATGTGGGCACGGCCGTTGCCCGCAGCCACAAAGCTGGCGGGCAACACGTTCATTTTGGGTGAGCCGATGAACTCGGCCACAAACAAGCTGTTGGGGCGGTGGTACAGGTCCATGGGCGTGCCCACCTGGGCCACCGAGCCTTTGGTTTGCACGTCTTCGCCCGAGCGCAGCAGCACGATTTTGTCGGCCAGGGTCATGGCCTCCACCTGGTCGTGGGTCACGTAAATCATGCTGGCCGTGCCGATTTCGTGGTGCAGCTTGGCAATTTCCAGCCGGGTTTGCACGCGCAGCGCGGCGTCCAGGTTGGACAGCGGTTCGTCAAACAAAAACACGCGCGGCTCTTTGACGATGGCGCGGCCAATGGCCACGCGCTGGCGCTGCCCGCCCGACAGGGCTTTGGGCAAGCGGTCAAGCAGGTGGGTGAGTTGCAAAATGTCCGCCGCGTTGCGCACCTTTTTGTCGATGTCGGCTGCGTTGGCGCCCAACACCTGCAGGCCAAAGGCCATGTTTTCGCGCACGGTCATGTGGGGGTACAGCGCGTAGCTCTGGAACACCATGGCCAGGCCCCGGCGGGCGGGGGGCAGGTCGTTGACGCGTTCACCGCCGATCAGCAGGTCGCCGCTGCTGATGTCTTCCAGCCCCGCCACCATGCGCAGCAGGGTGGATTTGCCACAGCCCGAGGGGCCCACAAACACACAAAACTCACCGTGCTCGATGGTGATGTTGGCGTTGTTGATGGTCAGCGGGGCTTGTGGGCCGTAGCGCTTGGACAGGTTGCGGAATTCAATTTTGGACATGGTTTGTGCCTCGGGTTGTCAGAGCGTGGCCACCAGGCCGCCCCAGGGTTGCAACACCAACCGGTTGCCGTCGATGTGGGCACCGGCCAGGCCCAGGGGGTGGGCGCTGGCGTTTGCCCAGCTTTCGGGCAGATTCCAGGTGGCTTCGTCGGCGCTGAAGTTGAAAACAAAGCCCATGTGTTGGCGCTGGCCGTTGCTTTCGTGGCTGCGCTCGTAGGCCAGCACTTGGGTTGTGCCGGGCAGCAGGGCCATGTCGCCGTGCACCAGCGCGGGCTGGCCGCGCCGCCAGTGCAGCAGTTGGGTGTAGAAGGTCAGCAGCGAGCCGGGTTGGCCTTGTTGGGCATCCACCGCCAGGGGGGCGTGGGCGTCTGACACGGGCAACCAGGGTTTGGCGGGGCCAAAGCCGGCGTGGGGCTCGGCGCTGGCCCAGGGCATGGGGGTGCGGCAGCCGTCGCGCCCTTTGAAGCTGGGCCACATGGTGATGCCGAAGGGGTCGCGCAGGTCTTCAAACGCCACATCGGCTTCGGGCAGGCCCAGCTCGTCGCCCTGGTAAAGGCAGGGCGTGCCGCGCAGGGTCATTTGCAGGGCGGCGGCCAGGCGCAGCAGGCGCGGGTCGGGCGGTGCATCGGGGTTTTGCCCGCCCCAGCGCGATGCCAGGCGCATGCAGTCGTGGTTGGACAGGGCCCAGCACGGCCACCCGTCGCCCACCACGGCCAGAAAGCGGGTGAACAGGGCTTGCAGGAATGGAGCGTCTTTTTTGGAGCCCAGCAGGTCGAAGCAATAGGCCATGTGCAGCATGGGCTGGCCGTCTGGCCCCAGGCCGGTGTATTCGGCCATGCGGCCCAGGCCATCGTCGTCGCCGATTTCGCCCACCATGGCGGTGTTCGGGTATTCGTCCAGCAGGGCGCGCAGGCGCTGCAAAAACACCAGGTTTTCGGGCTGGCTTTTGTCGTACAGGTGGCGCTGCCAGCCGTAGGGGTTGGTGGCGTTCACGGCGGGGTCTTCGCCGTCGGGCTGGCCCCGGCCGGGGTTGCTGCGCAGCTGCCGGTCGTGGAAGTAGAAGTTGGCGGTGTCCAGGCGGTAGCCGTCCACGCCCAGTTCCAGCCAGAAGCGCACGTCGTCCAGCACGGCTTGTTGCACGGCGGGGTTGTGGAAGTTCAGGTCGGGCTGGCTGGTCAGGAAGTTGTGCATGTAGTACTGCAAACGCCCCGTGTCCCACTGCCAGGCGCTGCCGCCGAAGATGGACAGCCAGTTGTTGGGCGGGTTGCCGTCGTCTTGGGCGTCGGCCCACACGTACCAGTCGGCCTTGGGGTTGGTGCGGTCGCGGCGGCTTTCCACAAACCAGGGGTGCTGGTCGGCGGTGTGTGACAGCACCTGGTCGATCATGACCTTCAGCCCCAGTTCATGGGCGCGGGCCACCAGGGTGCGGAAGTCGTCCAGCGTGCCGAACATGGGGTCCACGTCGCGGTAGTCGCTCACGTCGTAGCCGAAGTCTTTCATCGGGCTTTTGAAGAAGGGCGACAGCCAGATGCCGTCGGCCCCCAGTGCCGCAATGTGGTCCAGGCGGCGGGTGATGCCGGGCAGGTCGCCGATGCCGTCGCCGTTGGTGTCTTGGTAGCTGCGGGGGTAGATCTGGTAGATCACGCCGCCGCGCCACCAGCCGTTGTTGGGTGCTTTGTGTGCCATGGATGCGGTTTTAAAAATAAGAGCATCAACCCTT
Source organism: Burkholderiaceae bacterium (assembly GCA_049653005.1). Taxonomy (GTDB): domain Bacteria; phylum Pseudomonadota; class Gammaproteobacteria; order Burkholderiales; family Burkholderiaceae_C; genus UBA2334. Next base: position 28,270 of record JBASFL010000098.1, read on the forward strand.
TACCGCGCCTGCGGTAAGGCCTGAAACGATCTTTTTCTGGAAGGCGAGGACCAGACCGATCAGCGGCAGCGTCACCAGGACGGAAGCGGCCATGATCTTGCCCCACGGGATTTCGTATTTGCTGGCGCCGCTGATGAGCGAAATGGACACGGGCACCGTGCGTTCGTTGTTGTCCAGCACGAAGGTGAGGGCGAACAAAAACTCGTTCCACGCCGCAATGAAGGCCAACAAGCCGGTGGACACCAGGGCGGGCCACAGCAGGGGCATGAACACCTGGGTGATGATGCGCCAGGGGCCGCAGCCGTCCATGATGGCCGCCTCTTCCAGCTCTTTGGGCAGCTGCTTCATGAAGGTGGTGAGCACCCACACCGTGAAGGGCAGTGTGAAGATGAGGTAGGGCAGCACCAGGCCCAGCGACTTGTTGTAAAGCCCCAGGAACCGGATCATTTCAAACATGCCCGCCAGCACCGCCACCTGCGGGAACATGGACACGCCCAAAATGGTGGTCAGCAGCAGGCCCCGGCCTTTGAACTCCACCCGGCCCAGCGCGTAGGCCGCGGTCACGCCCAAAAAGATGGACAGCGCCACCACCAGCACCGACACCATGATGGAGTTGAGGATGTGGCGGCCAAACGGTTGCTCGGCAATGGTGAACAGATTGATGTAGTTGTCGAACGTGGGCTGGTCGGGCCACAGGTTGGTGGAGAACAGCGCCGCGCCGGTTTTCAGCGAGGTGGAGATGGCGTACACAAACGGAAACACCGACTCCACCGTGACCAAGGCGGCCAGCACGTAAATGGCGGCCTTGCCCCAATCGAAGCTGCGGGTTGACCCCGCGTTGTGTGTGGTGGTGCTCATGCGTCTGCTCCTTGACGGCCGCGCGCCAGCCGCATGTAGGTGAGGGTGGCCAGGCCGATGATGAGAAACAGCGCCGTGGACGCCGCAGAGCCGTAGCCCATGTAGCCGTTGTCCACCATTTCGCGGCGCACAAAGCCCGACATGCTCATGGTGCTGTTGTTGTTCGAGGTCAGCACAAAAATCAGGTCGAACACGCGCAACGCGTCCAGCAGGCGGAAGATCACCGCCACCATCAGCGCCGGGCTGATGAGGGGCAGCGTCACCTTCCAGAACATGCGCAGGGGGTGCACCCCGTCCACGCGGCCCGCCTCGTAGCAGTCTTTGGGCAGGGTTTGCAGCGCCGCCAGAATGAGCAGCGCCATGAAGGGTGTGGTTTTCCACACGTCCACGGCCACCACCGTCCACAGGGCGTAGGCGGGTTCCGCCGTCCAGGCAATCTTGCTGGCGATCAGCCCCCAGTCCAGCAGGTAGGCGTTGATGATGCCGAACTGGTCGTGCAGCATCCAGCCCCACATCTTGGCCGACACGATGGTGGGAATGGCCCAGGGCACCAGCACCGCGGCGCGCACCAGGGTGCGGCCTTTGAATTCCTGGTTCAGCAGCATGGCCACGCCCAGGCCGGCCAGGGTTTCCAGGGTGACGGACACCACCGAAAACTTCAGCGTGTTGACGATTGACACGCCCCAGTCGCTGTTCCAGAAACCGTCGGTGTGGTTCGGGTTGTTGAACAGCCCGTACTCGCCAAAGTAGTTCTCCCAGCCGACGAATTTGGCGTCGGCCATGTTGTTGATGTTGGCGTCGGTGAAACTGAACCACACCGTGCGTGCCAGTGGCCAGGCGGCCACCAGCACCAGGGTGATCAGCATCGGCGCCAGAAACAGCCAGGCGGTACGGGTTTTGCTGTTCATGGCGCGCTGCTTACCACTGTTTGCCGCGGCGGATCTGGTTCAGCTTGCCTTCCAGCTTCTTCAGGCTGGCATCGGCCTTTTCCTTGCCCGACAACACGTCGTGCGTGGCGTTCCAGAACGCGGCGCTGACTTCGTTGTACTTCAGGCCCGTGGGCGTGGAGGGACGGGGCACGGCGCTGGTGAACACGTCGTACAGCGTGCCGAAGAAGGGCGTGGCGGCCAGCACGTCTTTGTCTTTGTACAACTCAGGAATGGTGGGGTTGTACGAGCCTTCGATGGCGCGGATTTTCTGGATTTCGGGCGATGTCATGTACATGACCAGCTCGGCCGCCAGTTTTTGCTCTTTCGAGTACTTGGACACGGCCAGTTGCCAGCCACCCAGCGTGGCGGCGTTTTTGCCGTCTGCACCGCCCTTGGGCAGGGCGGCCACACCGATCTTGCCGGCGATCTTGCTGTCTTTGCCGTTGCCCAGCGACCAGGCGTAAGGCCAGTTGCGCATGAACACGGCGTTGCCGTTCTGGAACACGCCACGGGCGTCTTCTTCGCCGTAGTTCAGCACGCCGGTGGGGGCGATGGTGCCGATCCACGATGCCGCTGCCGTCAGGGCCTTGGCCGCGTTGGGGTTGTTGACGGTGATCTCGCCCTTGTCGTTGACGATGTTGCCGCCGTTGTAGCTCCACAGCCACTCGACCGCGTCGCAGGTCAGGCCTTCGTAGGCTTTGGCCTGGAACACAAAGCCCTGCATGTCGGCGTTGCCGGCTTTGCGCTCGGCGTCTTGGATCTTTTTGGCGGTGGCGGCCAGTTGTTCGTAGGTGGTGGGCGCTTTTTCACCGTGCTTTTCCAGCAGGTCTTTGCGGTAGTACAGCAGGCCCGCGTCGGTGAACCAAGGCATTGCAATCAGTTTGCCGTCGGCCGTGTTGTTGGCCACGATGGACGGGAAGTGCTTTTTCTCGATGCCGTTGGAGTAGGGCTTCAGGTCGATCAAATGGTCTTTGATCATGCCGGGCCACACCACATCGACGTTGATGATGTCCACGTCGCCGCTTTTGGCCGCAAACATCTGGCGGTACAGGCCCAGCAGGTCGGTGGTGGACTGGGGCAGCGTGAACAGTTTCACCGTGTTGCCGGTTTTCTTGGCCCACTCTTCCGTGTGCTTTTTGCAGAACTCAAAGTCCTGGCCCACCGAGCCGCAGGAGATGGTGATGGTGGCGGCGTTGGCGCTGGCCATGAACAGGGGGGCGCTCAGGGCCAGCAGGGCGGCTTTGACGGCGGTGGGGCGGAAGCTGAATTTCATGGAATGACCTCTGGGGGTGTGGGGTGAAACGGCTTGCTGTCTCTGGGCAAGTGCCTTTATTTAATCATTCATGCAAACGATTGCTTAGAGGGTTTTCCCGCAAGGGTTTGACCTGAATAAACACGGTTATCTCGCTGAATCTCCAGTGGAAGCGGGGGCTTTTGGTAATTTATGCAAAGGTTTGCATTTTTGTGTGGGTTGCCCCGAGCCTGAGGCTGCGTTGCCCCTGCCTGCTACATTGCCGCGCATGAAAAACCTTGCTGGAAAACACCTTGTGTTGGGCCTCTCTGGGGGCATTGCCTGTTACAAAGCGGCCGAGCTGTGCCGCGCCCTCGTCAAGGCCGGGGCCACGGTGCAAGTGGTCATGACCGATGCGGCGTGCCAGTTCATCACCCCGGTGACGATGCAAGCCCTGTCGGGTCGGCCGGTGTTCAGCTCGCAATGGGACCCGCGTGAGGCGGCTGGGGTGGGCAACAACATGGCCCACATCAACCTCACCCGCGAGGCCGATGCCATCGTGGTGGCCCCGGCCAGTGCCGATTTCATGAGCAAGCTGCTGCACGGCGGGGCCGACGACTTGCTCAGCCTGATGTGCCTGGCCCGCCCGCTGGACACCGTGCCCCTCATCGTTGCCCCCGCCATGAACCGCGAAATGTGGGCCAACCCCGCCACCCGGCGCAACGTGGCGCAGCTGAAGGCCGATGGCATTCACGTGCTGGACGTGGGCCAGGGCGACCAAGCCTGTGGCGAGGTGGGTGACGGCCGCATGCTGGAAGCCCACGAACTGCTGGCCGAAGTGGTGGCGTTTTTCTGCCCCAAGGTGCTGGCGGGTCAACACGTGCTGGTGAGCGCCGGGCCCACCTACGAGGCCATCGACCCTGTGCGCGGCATCACCAACCTGTCCAGCGGCAAGATGGGGTTTGCCATTGCCCAGGCCGCGCGCGAGGCCGGTGCCAGCGTCACCCTGGTGGCCGGGCCCGTGGCCTTGCCCACCCCACACGGGGTGCGGCGGGTGGATGTGAAATCGGCACAAAATATGCAGCTGGCGCTTGATGAGCTTGCGTTGTCAGCTACGGTTTTCATATCTGCTGCTGCGGTGGCTGACTGGCGCCCGGCCGCGCCGTCCAGCCACAAAATCAAAAAAGACGGCAGCGGCGACGTGCCCACGCTCACCTTTGTGGAAAACCCCGACATCCTGGCCGGCATTGCTGCCAGCGAACGCGCGCAAACGGGCCAGCTGTATTGCGTGGGTTTTGCCGCCGAAAGCCACGACCTGCTCACCCACGCCCAAGCCAAGCGCGCCCGCAAAGGCGTGCCCCTGCTGGTGGGCAACATCGGCCCGGCCACCTTTGGGCAAGACGACAACGCCTTGCTGCTGGTTGACGAAAACGGCTCCCGTGAACTGCCCCGGGCCCACAAACTGGCTCTGGCCCGGCAGCTGGTGGCAGAGATTGCGCAGCGATTGCAGGGCTGACCACGGGCTTCCCCTATTTATAAGTTGATGCTTATGGGTGGATAATTTCCCTGAAGGAGACCCCCATGAAGCCCGACGCCCCAACCCCCCTTGCCTTGCCCCGCCGCCAGTTTCTCGGCCGAATGGGCCGTTGGGGCCTGGCCGGTGCCACGGGCTCCGTGGCGCTGGGTTCGGGTTTGTCGCTGGTGCCCGGCGTGGGCGCATTTGCCGAGCAGCTGCACGACTTCATTGAAGGCCCGCCGGTGGCCGACATCCCGGCGCAGCAGCTTTCAAAACACGTCTGGATGGTTTACGCCGAAGACGGTTTCCCCACCGCCGAGAACAAAGGGATGATGGCCAACATCCTGTTCGTGGTCACCGCGCAAGGCGTGGTGGTGCTGGACACCGGGGCTTCGCTGCAAATCGGCCAAATGGCCATCCGCATGATCAAAAAGGTCACGCCCAAACCCGTGGTGGCCGTGTTCAACAGCCACTACCACGGCGACCACTGGCTGGGCAACCACGCCTTTGCCGAGGCCTATGGGGCAAACCTGCCCATTCACGCGCTGGCCCACACCACCGCCCAAATCAAAGGCCACGAAGGCAACCTGTGGCGCAGCCTGATGGAGCGCTGGACCAACCAGGCCACCCTGGGCACCCAGGTGGTGGCCCCCAACAAGGTGGTGAACAACGGCGACGTGTTCCGCTTCGGCGACGTCACGCTCAGGATGCACTTCCACGGCCACGCCCACACCCCGTCCGACCTGTGCGTGGAAGTGGTGGAAGACCAGCTCACCGCCATTGGCGATATCGCCATGGCCAACCGCATTGCCAACATCGACGACGGCTCGTACCCCGGCACGTTCAAGTACTACGACGCGTTGGCCCAGGCCGCAGGCGACCAGCTGTGGGTGCCCGGCCATGGCGTGGCCAGCAAAGACATTTTGCGCACCTACGGCACGTTCCTGAAGGGCATCTGGGAGCCGTGCCTGCACGCCGTCAAAAACGACATTCCCCTGGACAAAGCCAAAGACCTGGTGCTGAAAGACCCCCGCGTGGCCGCCCGCGCCCGCACCATGCAGGGCTTTGCCGACAACATAGGCAAATACACCAGCCTGGCTTTTCTTGAGGCCGAAAAAGAGGCGTTCTGAGCCAGCGCGAAAGGCTCAGCTTTTGAACGCCCACCAGGGCAGGCAGCGGTTCATGGGTTTGCCGTTTGCCGGTAAACGGTCTAAACTGCAAGCATGATTCAGTCTTTCAAATGCAGTGAAACGCAGGCCCTGTATGAAACGGGCAAATCAAAGCGTTTTGCAGCCATCAAGAAAGCAGCGGAACGCAAACTGCAAATGCTTGACGCCGCAGCCACACTGGATTTTTTGAAGTCGCCCCCTGGCAATCATTTGGAAGCTTTGGTGGGGGATTTGGCTGGCAGGCACAGCATCCGCATCAACCTGCAATGGCGCGTGTGCTTTGTGTGGACAGCGCTGGGTCCGATGGACGTTGAAATTGTTGATTACCACTGAGAGCCCCAACATGACCAAGAACGGCATGCGCCCCATTCACCCAGGCGAGATTTTGAAAGAAGAGTTTTTGGCCCCGCTGGGCATGAGTGGCAATGCGTTGTCCAAAGCCTTGCATGTGCCTGCCACCCGCATCAACGACATTTTGTTGGAGCGCCGTGGGGTCACGCCCGACACGGCATTGCGGTTGGCCCGGTTCTTTGGCGGGGATGCTGCCTCTTGGCTGAACCTGCAGCAAGCCTACGATTTGAAAGTGGCAGCCGCAGCACTTTCAAACACCATCAACACCGAGGTGCAGCCACTGGCGGTGGCCGCCTGAGCCTCAGCTTTTGAACGCCCACCAGGGCAGGCAGCGGTTCATGGGTTTGACGGTGCCGCCCTCGTCGTTGGCGTAGCCGGGCAGGGCCAGCAAGGCCTGGCCCCAGGCGGGGGAGGCCAGCAACTGGCGCAGGGCCAGCACGGCGGGCGAGTCCAGCTCTGACTTCAGGCACACCAGCTGGTAGCGCTCTTGCACCAGTGGCACAAAGCCCAGGCCCGCGCCACGGGCGGCCGATTCGTTCACCAGCCCCGCATCTGCTTGTCCGTTGGCCACGGCCTGTGCCACCGCTGCGTGCGAGGGCTGGTTGTGGTCGTAGCCGTTCAGCGCATGGGGTGCCAGGCCCGATTCGGCCAGCAGTTCGTCCAGCAGCACGCGGGTGCCCGTGCCCAGCGGGCGGTTCACCCAGCGCGCTTGTGTGGCCGCCACGTCGGCCAGGGTGTGAAGCCCCAGTGGGTTGCCCGCTGCCACCACCAGGCCCATGCTGCGCAGCGCAAACCCGATGAGTTTGTGCCGCCCGGGCTTGAGCAGCGGTTTGTAGGTGCGCGCCGTCAGCGTGCGGGGCGCGGGTTGCTGGCGGGTGTGAAAACCGGCCAGCTGGCAGCGGCCTTCGTTCAGCGCGCGGATGGCGTCCACGCTGCCGGTGAACTGCACGTCCAGGTGCAGGCCGCTGTGTTGGCCCAAGTCCATCAGGCGCGACAGCGCGTCGTCGTGGCTGGCGTGCAGGGCCAGCACCAGGGTGCGGTCGTCAAACACGGTGGCCAGTGCGCGCTCCAGCTCGGCGCGCAGGGCTTCAATTTGGGGGGCCAGCCGGGCCTGGGCCAGCCGTTCGGCCCACAGCAACTTGTCGGCAAAAGGGGTGAGGCGGGCGGCCTGGCCCCGGTCCCACAGGATGAGGGGGTGGCCCACCTGCGTTTCCCACACCTTCAACTGGCCCCACACATGGCGGTAGGACAGGCCCATTTGCCGCGCGGCGCCTGAAATAGAGCCTTGCTCGCGCACGGCTTGCAGCAAATCCAGCAGCGGGTTGCCCAGCAGGGTGCTTCGGCCCCGTTGGGGGGCGAACTCATAGCCCAGCGTCACGCGGGGGGCGGCGGTGGTGGGGCTGGGCTGGGGGGCCGGCAGGGGCAGGTTCAGAGGCGCGTTCGGGCTCGACATGCCGCCAGTTTGCCCGATGGGGCCACGGGTGCTGCGTGGGCCGTATGCACGGTGCTTCATACCGTACGAACCCCTAGCGCCTCCCGGCTGGGTGGCCCCTACGATTCACGCGCCCATCTTTCTCACACCTTTTGCGTCTGTACCCCCTCCCATGAACGGATTTGCCGACAGCCTGACCACCGCGCTGCAACTGCTGGTGTCGGGCGATCCCTTGTTGTGGCGCATCGTGGCGCGCTCGCTGGCCGTCAGTGCCACGGCGTGTGCGCTGGCCTGTGGCCTGGGGCTGTGGTGGGGGGCGTGGCTGGCGCTGTCGCGGTTTGCCGGGCGCGGGTTGGTGCTGGCGGGGCTCAACACCTTGCTGGCCTTGCCCTCGGTGGTGGTGGGGCTGGTGGTGTATTTGCTGCTCAGCCGCACCGGGCCGCTGGGGTTTTTGGGCTGGATGTTCAGTTTTCAGGCCATGGTGCTGGCGCAGTGTGTGCTGGTGGTGCCGGTGGTCACGGCCCTCACCCGCCAAGCCGTTGAAGACGCCGACCGCGCCCACGGCGAGCAGTGGCAGTCGCTGGGTGCGCGCCGCTGGCAACGCGCCGCCTTGCTGTTGTGGGACGAGCGTTTTGCCTTGCTGACCGTGGTGATTGCCGCGTTTGGCCGCGCCATTTCCGAGGTGGGGGCCGTGATGATCGTGGGCGGCAACATCGACGGTTTCACCCGCGTGATGACCACCGCCATTGCCCTGGAAACCAGCAAGGGCGATTTGCCCTTGGCCCTGGGCCTGGGCATGGTGCTGCTGGGTGTGGTGGCCGCACTCAACCTGTTGCTGCTGGCCCTGCGGCTGTGGAAGCAGCGGCTGGAGGGGGCTGGCCACGCCACCGCCGTGCCACTGGGGGCCAGCGCATGAAGCCCCCTGTGTTCGTCAACCCTTTGCCAGCCGTGTCCGCCACCACGCCCGTCACGGCCGCCAGCCCCGTGCCCCGGCCTGCCATGGCCTTGGCGGGTGTCAGCCTGCGGTTGGGGGGGCATTGGGCGTTGAAGCACATCGACCTGGCCATACAACCCGGTGAACGCGTGGCCCTGGTGGGGGCCAACGGCAGCGGCAAAAGCACGCTGCTGCGCGTGTTGCACGGGTTGGTGCCGGTGACGCAGGGGCAGCGCTTGGCCCACCCCACGCTGACGCAGGCCATGGTCTTCCAGCGTCCGCACATGCTGCGCACCTCGGCCCAAACCAACGTGGCCCTGGCCCTGTGGCTGCGGGGTTTGCCCTGGCGGCAGGCGCGTGAGCGCGCGGCGCAGGTGCTGGCCAAGGTGGGCCTGGCCGACCTGGCACAGCGCCCGGCCAAAACCCTGTCGGGCGGGCAGCAGCAGCGCTTGGCCCTGGCGCGGGCCTGCGGCCTGCAGCCCGATGTGCTGCTGCTCGATGAGCCCACCGCCAGCCTCGACCCGCACGCCAAACGCGACGTGGAAGCCCTGATTGCCGAGCTGGGCCAACACATGACCCTGGTGTTTGCCAGCCACAACCTGGGCCAGGTCAAGCGCCTGGCCACCCGCGTGGTGTACCTGGAGCACGGCCGCGTGCTGGCCGATTTGCCCGTGACCGATTTTTTCAGCGGTGAGGTGCTGCCCCACCGCCACCCCGAAGCCCATTTGTTCGTTCAAGGAGAAACTGCATGACATTTTTTAAGCCAAATCGCCGCCTGGCGCTTGCTGGTATTGCCTTTGCAGCTACCACTTTGTGTGGCCTGGTGCAGGCGCAAACGCCGTCCATCGTGATGGCGTCCACCACCTCAACCGAGCAGTCGGGCCTGTTTGCCCACCTGCTGCCCGCGTTCAAGCAGGCACACGGCATCGACATCAAGGTGGTGGCACTCGGCACCGGCCAGGCCATTGACATGGCGCGCCGGGGCGATGCCGACGTGCTGTTTGTGCACGACCGCGTGGCCGAAGACAAGTTTGTGGCCGACGGTTTCGCCGCCAAGCGCCAGGACGTCATGTACAACGACTTCGTGCTGATCGGCCCCAAGGCCGACCCCGCCGCCACCAAGGGCAGCGACATCGTGGCCGCGCTGAAAAAAGTGGCCGTGGCCAACGCCGCGTTTGTGTCGCGCGGCGACAAAAGCGGCACCCACGCCGCCGAGCTGCGCTTTTGGAAAATGACAGACACCGATGCCAACAAGGGCACCGGCTACAAAGACTGCGGCTGCGGCATGGGCCCTGCGCTGAACATCGCCGCGGGCAGCGGCGCCTACGTGCTGGCCGACCGGGGCACCTGGCTCAACTTCAAAAACCGCGCCGATTTGGCCGTGCTGGTGGAGGGTGACAAACGCCTGTTCAACCAATACGGCGTGATGCTGGTCAGCGCCGCCAAACACCCCCAGGTGAAAACCGCCGAAGGTCAGAAGTTTGTGGACTGGGTGACCTCCAGCGCAGGCCAGCAAAGCATTGCCAGCTACAAAATTGGTGGCGAGCAGCTGTTTTTCCCCAACGCGGGCAAGTGAAGCACCCCTGCCTACCGCACCAATGCCACCCCTTTGATTTGCGCGAACACGCGCACACCGGGTGCCAGCCCCAGCCGGTCGGCTGAATACCGGCTGATGCGCGACAGCACCCGTGCCCCGCCAGGGGCACCACCCAGTTGCAGGCCCACCAGGGCCTGGGCCGTGCCATCGGACTGCACGTCGGTCACGGTGGCGGGCAGCACGTTGAGCACGCTGCTGCGCGTGGGCGTGTCCAGCGACAGGCTCACGTCACGCGCCTGAATGCGCACCCGCACTTTCGTGTGTTCGGGCAAGGGCTGTGCGCGGGTTTGGGGCACCAGCAGCTTGCCGCCTTCAAAGGCCAGGGCGCACATGCCCACCTCGGCGTCGAGCCCGCAGGTGCGCGCTTCGATCAGGGCACTGGCCTGGTCGCCGTGCGCCAGCGGCAGGTCGGTGCGGGTCAGCAGCTCGGCCACCGGACCTTGTGCCCGCACTTCGCCTTGGTCCAGCAGCACCAGGTGGTCGGCCAGGCGCACCACTTCTTCCATGGCGTGGGTGACATACACCACCGGCATGTCCAGCGCCTCGTGCAACTGCTCCAGCCACGGCAGGATGTCGGCCTTGCGGGCCGCGTCGAGTGCGGCCAGTGGTTCGTCCATCAGCAGCACTTGGGGGCTGGTGGCCAGGGCGCGGGCGATTGCCACGCGCTGGCGCTCCCCGCCCGACAGTTCGTGGGGCATGCGCGCCAGCAGGGGGCGAATGCCCAGCAAGTCCAGCGCGTGGTCCCAGCCGTGGCGGCGCTGGGCGGCGGGCGTGCGGTCAAACCCGTAGCGGATGTTGCGCGCCACGTTCAGGTGGGCAAACAGGCTGGCCTCTTGAAACACGAAGCCCAGCGGGCGCTGGTGCACCGGGGTGAAGCGGCGGGTGGCACTGTCTTGCCACACCTCGGCCGCCACGCTGATGCGGCCCTGCGCCTGGGGCTCCAGCCCGGCCAGCACGCGCAGGCAGGTGGTTTTGCCCGAGCCCGAGGGGCCAAACAGCACGGTCACGCCCCGGCCGGGCAGGGCCAGGTCCACGTTCAGCTGAAAATCGGCCCGCTTCAGGCGGGCTTGCAGGTGCAGGCCGTTCATGGCCGCACCCCCTTGCTGCGTTGGTTGTACAGGTGCAGCGCCAGCAGGCACACGAACGAAAAACCCAGCATCACGGCAGCCAGGCGGTGGGCATCGCTGTATTCCATGGCCTCGACGTGGTCGTAAATTTGCACCGACACCACGCGGGTCACGCCCGGGATGTTGCCGCCCACCATCAGCACCACGCCAAACTCGCCCACGGTGTGGGCAAAAGCCATGATGGCCCCGGTGACCAGGCCCGGTTTGCACAGCGGCAGCACCACGCTGAAAAAGGTGTCAAAAGGCGAGGCGCGCAGCGTGGCCGCCACCTCCAGCGGGCGCTCGCCCAAGGCCTCGAACGCGTTTTGCAGCGGCTGCACCATGAAGGGCAGCGAATACAGCACCGAGGCCACCACCAGCCCGGTGAAGGTGAAGGGCAGCGTGCCCAGCCCCCAGGCCTGCGTGAGTTGCCCCGCTGGGCCGTGGGGGCCCATCAGCACCAGCAAATAAAACCCCAGCACCGACGGCGGCAGCACGATGGGCAAGGCCACCAGCGCCGCCAGCGGGGTTTTCAGCCAAGAGCGGGTGCGCGCCAGCCACCAGGCCAGGGGCGTGCCCACCAGCGCCAGGATGGCGGTGGTGAGCGCGGCCACCTGGGCGGTGAGCCACAGGGCTTGCAGGTCTGACGGGGTGAGGAGTGCCATGGGGGTTCAAGCACTCAGGGTGCGTAGCCGTGGGAGCTGATGAGGTCTTTGACGTTGGGGCTTTGCAGCAGTGTCACCAGCGCCTGGGCGGCGGCGTTGGTGGCGGCTTTTTTCAGCACCACCGCGTCTTGCCGAATGGGGCTGTACAGGTGCTGTGGCACCACCCACACCGAGCCGCTTTTCAGCTTGCCGCCCTCCAGCACTTGTGACAAGGCCACAAAGCCCACGTCGGCGTTGCCCGTGGCGGCAAACGCAAAGGTTTGGCCAATGCTTTCGCCTTGCACCAGCCTGGGCGCCAGGGCTGCCGTCAGTCCCAGCTGGCCCATGGCTTCCACCGCCGCCGCGCCGTAGGGGGCGACCTTGGGGCTGGCCAGGGCCACTTTGCCCAGGTCGGCGGCTTTCAGCACTTGGCCCTGGCCGTCCACCCGGCCCACCTGGGCCGACCACAGCACCAGCTTGCCGGTGGCGTAGGTGAAGCGGCTGCCCGGCTGCGCCAGGCCTTCGGCTTCCAGCTTGGCCGGGGTGGTGGTGTCGGCGGCCAGCAGCACGTCAAACGGGGCCCCGTTTTTGATTTGGGCGTACAGCTTGCCGGTGGCCCCCAGCGTCACTTTCAGGGTGTGGCCGGTGGTTTTTTCCAGCACGGCGGCAATGGCCTTGATGGGCTCGGCAAAGTTGGCAGCCACGGCCACCTCGGCCTCGGCGGCGTGCCCGCTTGTGTGGACGGCCAGCGCCCACAGAGCTGTGGTCAGTGCGGTGCGGGGCAGGTGCATGGCGGTTTGTTTGAGGGGGTGCGTGGGGTTGGGGTGACGGTATTCTAAATAGGAATAGCGCTCGTTGTTCTGCTTTTGAATAGCGGTGGGGTGGGGCGGCAAAGGGGGCATGAAACAATCGCGGCATGAGCACCCCCACGCCAACCGCTTTGAACGAAGCCCTGGGCCACACCGCCAGCGACAAACGCCTGGAGGTGCTGCGCCGCGTGGGGCAAACGGGCTCCATTTCGCAGGCAGCGCGGGACGCGGGCATCAGCTACAAAGCCGCCTGGCAGGCCATTGAAACCCTCACCCACCTCAGCGGTTTGCCGCTGGTGGACCGCTCGGTGGGCGGCAGCGGTGGGGGCGGGGCGCGCATCACGCCGCAAGGCCTGCAGCTGCTGGCGCTGGCCGACGAGCTGGCCCAGGCG
>JBASFL010000099.1:0-15135 GCA_049653005.1 Burkholderiaceae bacterium
CCCCCCGCCCTGCGCGTGTGGGGCCGCGCGGGCGTGCCCGACGCGGCGCGCTCACGCCCCGACCAGCAGTTTGCCTATGTGAACGGGCGCTTTGTGCGCGACAAGGTCATCACCCACGCCGCCCGCAGCGCCTACGAAGACGTGCTGCACGGCCAGCGCCAGCCGGTGTACGCGCTGTTCATCCAGGTGGACCCGGCGCGGGTGGACGTGAACGTGCACCCCACCAAAATCGAGGTGCGCTTTCGCGACAGCCGCGAGGTGCACCAGGCCGTGCGCAAGGCCGTGGACAGCGCCCTGGCCGCCCCGCGCGCGGGGCAGGCACCGGCAGAAGCGGGCCAGCCAGCGCCCGCCCCTGCACCAGCCTTCATGCCTGCATTTTTCAAGCCAAATGTGCCCCCAGCGCTTGCCCCACAAGCGCAGACAGCTATTGCTTTTGCAGACCGGCCTGCGCCCACATTCCCCGCCTGGACGGCCCCCAACACACGCCCTGACACCCGCCCCGGCCAGCGCCCCCTGCAAGCGCACGAGCTGCAAGCCCTGTGGGCCCCCACCGAAGCCCCGTTGCCCGCGGTCACCCCAGCCACAGAGCCGCCTGACCCCACAGCGGTGTGGCCCCTGGGCCGCGCCCTGGCGCAGCTGCACGGCGTGTACATCCTTGCGGAAAACGCCCAGGGCCTGGTGCTGGTGGACATGCACGCCGCGCACGAACGCATCGTGTACGAGCGCCTGAAAACCCAATTGGGCGACGGCAACCAGGGCACTGCCATTCCCAGCCAGCCGCTGCTGATACCCGCCACCTTTGCCGCCACGCCCCAAGAGGTGGCCACCGCCGAAGGCAACGCCGATGCACTGGCCCAACTGGGGCTGGAAATCACCGCGTTTTCGCCCAAAACCCTGGCCGTGCGCGCCGTGCCCTCGGCCCTGGCGCAAGGCAATGCGGTGGAGCTGGCCCGCAGCGTGTTGGCCGAGCTGGCCCAGCACGACGCCAGCACGCTGGTGCAACGCGCCCACCACGAACTGCTGGCCACCATGGCCTGCCACGGCGCGGTGCGCGCCAACCGCCGCCTGACGCTGGAAGAAATGAACGGCCTGCTGCGCCAGATGGAAGCCACCGAACGCAGCGACCAATGCAACCACGGCCGCCCCACCTGGCGCCAACTGTCGATGAAAGAGCTGGACGCGCTGTTTTTGCGCGGCCGCTGACCCCCCATGAAGCCCACCCCCATGTCACCCGGTTTCGTGGTGCTGGCCTTGTCGCTGCTGCTGGGCATACAACCCATCACGACTGACCTGTATTTGCCCGCGCTGCCCGCCATCACCAGCGGGTTTGGTGCGCCGCTGTCGCAGGCGCAGCTCACGCTCACCGGCATGTTGCTGGCCTTTGGTTGCTCGCAAATGGTGTGGGGCCCGCTGTCTGACCGGTTTGGCCGCCGCCCCATCTTGTTGGCCGGGCTGGGCCTTTACACCCTCACCGCCATCGGTGCGGCGCTGAGCGCCCACATGGCGGCCCTGGTGGTGTGGCGCGTGCTGCAAGGCGCGGCCATGGGTGCGGTGGTGATGGCGGGCCGCGCCATCGTGCGCGACCTGTACCAGCCCGAACAGGGCGCCCGCGTGCTCAGCAAAGCGCTCAGTGGGCTGGGCATCATTGCGGCGTTCAGCGCCCCCTTGGGTGGCTGGGTGGCCAGCACCTGGGGCTGGCGGGCAGCGCTGGGCGTGCCAGCGGTGTTTGGAGTGGGCGTGCTGGTGCTGCTGGCCCTGCGCTTCAAAGAAACCGTGGCCCAGCCCAACCCGCAGGCGCTGCAACCCGCCGTGCTGTGGCGCACCTGGGGCGGCATTGTCAGCAACCCCGTGTTCTGGACGTATGCGCTGCTGGCCACGGCCAGCTACGCCGGGCTGTTCACGTTTCTGGGCGCGTCGAGTTTTGTGTTCATTGACGTGCTGGGCGTCAGCCGCGTGGCCTATGGCTGGACGCTTTTCACCATGGCCTGCAGCTACCTGGCGGGCACGTTTTTGTGCCGCCACCTGCTGCCCCGCATGGGCGTGCGGCGCACGGTGTGGCTGGGTGGCTTCATCAGCCTGGGCAGCGCCAGCGTGCTGGCCCTGCTGCCCCACCTGGGGCTGACACACCCGCTGGGCATTTTGTTGCCCTATTGCGTGTTCATGGTGGGCCACGGCATTCACCAGCCGTGTGGGCAAAGCGGCTCGGTGGGGCCGTTTCCGCACGCGGCCGGGGCAGCATCTGCCCTCAGCGGCATGCTGATGATGCTGGCCGCTTTTGCCATGGGCAGCTGGCTGGGCTGGCGCATGGACGGCACGGTGTACCCCCTCACACACGGCATCTGGTTCTGGGCCGTGTGCATTGCGTTCATTGTGTGGGTGCTGGTGCCGCGCTACGGCTCGCCCCGCAACCCACCCCAGCGCGTGCCATGACCACCCAAAGCCTGTCCCCCATCGCCCTGGTGGGCCCCACCGCGTCGGGCAAAAGCGCGGTGTCGCTGGCCCTGGCACAACGCTGGCCGCTGGAAATCATCAGCGTCGATTCGGCCCTGGTGTACCGGGGCATGGACATTGGCACCGCCAAACCCACGCAACAAGAGCTGGCGCAGGTGCCCCACCACCTCATCGACATTCGCGACCCGGCCCAAGCCTACAGCGCCGCCGAGTTTGCAGCCGACGCCACGCGGCTGGTGGCCGACATTCAAGCCCGGGGCAAACGCCCCCTGCTGGTGGGCGGCACCATGCTCTACCTGAAGGCCCTGCTGCAACCGCTGGACGACATGCCCCCGGCGCAACCCGAGCTGCGTGCCGCCATCGAGGCCGAAGCCGCGACCGAAGGCTGGCACGCCCTGCACGCCCAGCTGGCCGAGGTGGACCCGCCCACCGCCCAGCGCCTCAGCCCCAATGACAGCCAGCGCGTGGGCCGCGCCCTGGAGGTGTGGCGCGCCACGGGGCGGCCGCTGTCCGGCTTCCACGCGGGTGGCGACAAAACCAAAGGCATGGCCATGCCCGTCATCAGCCTGGAGCCCACCGACCGCGCCTGGCTGCACCACCGCATTGCCCAGCGCTTCGAGGCCATGCTGGCCCAAGGCCTGGTGGCAGAAGTGCAGGCCCTGATGGCCCGCCCCGACCTGCACCCCGACCTGCCCAGCATGCGCTGCGTGGGCTACCGCCAGGTGTGGGAAGCCTTTCAAAATGCAGAGCTTGAAAACCATACCCATCAAGCGCTGGGTGCCAAAAACATTCAAAAACTCAAAGACACCGGCACAGCCGCCACCCGCCAACTGGCCAAACGCCAGCTGACCTGGCTGCGCGGCATGCCCGAGCGTTGGGTGGAAGCGTGCGACGCGCCGGGGTTGGTGGAGCGCGTGGGGCTGCGGGTGGCGGGGGTTTGGGGCTGAAAAAAGAGATGGCATGATGTCGCGCAACCAATAAAAAGCTTTCAGGGCGGCGCGGTTTTCATGGCAATTCTTATTCCCAGTATGGGTGCGTGCGTGGCACGCATGACCAGCGGCGAACGCCGCGTGGCCGAGCGGCTGGAAGCCAAGCTCGATGCCGACTACCTGTTGTGGTACGACGTGCCTGTGGGCCCACGGCACACCCACCCCGACTTTGTGGTGCTGCACCCCAGCCGGGGCATTCTGGTGCTGGAGGTGAAAGACTGGAAGCTGTCCACCGTCCAGCAGGCCGATAAAAACGACTGGGTGATTGCGCCAGACGGCATCCCCAAAACCGTGGCCAGCCCGCTGGCGCAGGCCCGCCAATACGCCCACCAAATCGTCAACGCGCTGGAGCGCGACCCGCAACTGGTGCAGGCCGAAGGCCGCCACGCGGGCAAGCTGACGTTTCCGTGGAGCTACGGCGTGGTGCTGGCCAACATCACCCGCAAACAGTTTGACGACAGCGAACTGCACCGCGCCCTGGAGCCCCAGCGCGTCATTTGCCAAGACGAAATGCTGGACAGCGTTGACCCCGAAGACCTGCAAAGCCGCCTGTGGACCATGTTCCCCTACGGCATGCGCGGGGTCATCACCCTGCCCCAGCTGGACCGGGTGCGCTGGATCATGTTCCCCCAAGTGCGGGTGCAAACCACAAGCGACCTGTTTGACGACACCCAAGCCGAGGCCGAACTGCCCAGCATCATGCGGGTGATGGACCTGCAGCAAGAGCAGCTGGCCCGCAGCTTGGGCGACGGGCACCGTGTCATCCACGGCGTGGCGGGCTCGGGCAAGACGATGATCTTGGGCTACCGCGCCGAATACCTGGCCAAGGCCTGCACCCCGGCCAGCAAACCCATCCTCATCCTCTGCTTTAACGAGCCGCTGGGCGTGAAGCTGGCCAGCGTGATGGACGCCAAAGGCCTGAGCGACCGCGTGCATGTGCGGCACTTTCACAAATGGTGCCGCCAGCAGCTGGTGGCCTACGGGCAAGAGCTGCCGCAGCCCAGCCTGCCCACCGATGTGAAGATGGCCGACATGGTGGACCGCGTTATCCGCGCCGTGGAGCGCAGCCAGATCCCCGGCGGCCAATACCAAGCGGTGATGATCGACGAAGGCCACGACTTCGCGCCCGAGTGGCTCAAGCTCGTCACCCAAATGGTGGACCCCGCCACCAACAGCCTGCTGGTGCTGTGCGACGACGCACAAAGCATTTACGAACGCGCGCGCAGCAAACAGTTCAGCTTCAAGAGCGTGGGCATTCAGGCGCAGGGGCGCACCACCATTTTGAAAATCAACTACCGCAACACGAAGCAGATTCTGCAAACCGCCAGCCTGGTGGCGGCCGACCTGCTGACCGCAGACGACAAAGACGACGACGGCATTCCTCTGCTCAAACCCGTGAGCTGCGGGCGCGAAGGGCAAGCGCCCGTCATCATCCAAATGCCCACCCTGCGCGACGAAGCGTTTGCCATCGCCGACCACCTGGCCAGCGCCTACAAAGAAGGCCACGCCTGGGGCGACATGGCGGTGCTGTGCGCAAACACCAAGACGCGCGACCTGTGCGCTCGCACCCTGGCGCAACGCAAGCTACCAGTAGAGAACCGACGGGGAAGTGGCGACTTTGACCCCACCAGCAACAAGATCAAGGTGATGACCATGAAGGCCAGCAAAGGCCTGGAGTTCCCCGTGGTGGCGCTACCCGGAGTGGGGCATATGCCTGCGGCGGGGGAGGACGAGAAGGAAGCGGCGCGGGTGTTTTATGTGGCGGCCACGCGGGCTACGCAGAGGTTGGTAATTACCGTTAGTGGCGGGGCGAAATTTGCTTCTCAACTGACAACTACAAATACTTAGGGAGACATATGGGACGAGCTATTCCATTGGATATCGGATCAATGCATTTTGCAAAAAAGGCAGATGCAATTGAGTATGTACGAAAGCTAATTGGGAAATACCGCATTGGAAGTTTCCTTGATGCAGAAGATACTTACTTTTGCTTAGCGCTTTTCGCCCGGCACTCACACTTTTCAGAAAAAGCAGGATCGGGAATTAAGGCGATTGAAGTTCGCCGGGATGAGTACGGAAACAAACATTTCCAGATACACCGCACTGATGGAACCAATATAGACATTAGCTGGGTTCATTGCATAACACCAAAAGGCGAATAGCGTGAATTTTGAAATTCTTATCGATGATTCATTTGCACAAGTTGATAAGCAGTCGCAGCTTTCGCCCATACATAACAAATACGTACTCAGCTTAGCCAACGATTTTGAAGATGGCAAATGGCGCTATCAGAAATTCGAAAGCTTTATTTGGGACAACATCGCAGAAACATCCCTTTCTACAAGAGAACGTGCCAGCCTTATCGACAAGTCGCACTCAACACTAATTGCAGCCGCTAAGAATCTTCGGTTAACGGATAGCGACAAAGACATCGGCAAAGGAAGCGAGTTAGCTGAGATTGTTTTATATGGGCTTATGAAACATCACTACAAAGCATTACCTGTAGTGCCGAAGATTTTCTACAAACAAAATGCACAGGACAACGCGAAGGGAGCGGACAGTGTGCGCATCGTCGTGGATCAATCGGGTGACTTCACCTTGTGGTTTGGTGAAGCCAAGTTTTTCAACAGCATTGAGGATGCACGACTCGGATCAATTATTGAATCGGTCGGCAATTCTTTACAAACCAATAAATTAAGAAAAGAGAACAGCATCATCACAAATGTGCGAGAAATTCAGGAACTAATAGCCGATCCGGAACTTAACAAGAAAATTGTGGATGCCCTATCCAACCAACTTTCGATTGACATTCTGAAGCCGCGAATACACATACCAATATTGCTACTTCATGAATGCGTAATCACCGAAGGTTGCGGTGAAATGACCGACGCTTACAAGCTGGAGCTAGCCGAGTTCCACCGCGATAGATCTATAGCTTACTTCCAAGCACAACTTGCAAAAATTGGGGGCATTCCCAAGTATGAATTCATACGCTTTCATTTGATAATTTTTCCCGTTCCGAACAAGAAAAATATCGTCGACAAATTCGTTGCCAACGTCGTTCATTTCAAAGGAGCATAGAGATGGACGTATTCGACAGCTGCCAATTGATCAATGATGCATTGAATCGAGGTGAAGATCAGGTTGCAAGAGATAAGCTGATACAGCTATTAGATTTTCATCAAGCAAATCAACTACAGCAGTCCTCCTTAGTGAATCACTTGATTCGACAAACAGGGCTATATCCTTACATTGAGCTGGAATCCTCTAATTGGACTGATCGCTTTGTTTTTGAAAGTTTCAAAGCGAATATAGGAACTGATGCTCCAATCACCTTGCATCGCGAGCAGTCTCATCTTTTGAGTCGCCTTTTAAATGGGGAGAGCCTTGCTATCAGTGCTCCCACGAGTTTTGGAAAGAGCTTCGTTATTGACTCATTTATTGCCATACGGCGTCCAAACATAGTTGTAATTATTGTTCCCACGATAGCACTGACAGATGAGGTTCGTCGTCGTCTACAGAAGAAGTTCTCCTCCGAGTACAAGATCATCACTACGTCTGATGTTGATCTTGCAGAAAAGAATATTCTTGTCTTCCCACAAGAGAGAGCCCTAAGCTACATCAGCAGGCTCAAACAAATTGACATGTTGGTTGTGGATGAGTTTTACAAGGCCAGCGCCAAGTTTGATCGAGAGCGATCGCCCGCATTGCTTCGTGTCATGCTGAAGCTAAGCTCAATTGCAAAACAGAGATACTTTCTTGCTCCCAATATCTCAAGCTTGAACGCGAGTCCATTCACGCAAGGAATGGAGTTTCTGGAGCTAAGTTTCAACACGGTTTTTTTGAAAAAAACCGAAATGTACAAAGAGATAGGGAGAGATGAGAGTAAAAAAAGTGCTGCCTTGCTCAAGGTATTGAGAGAGGCGAAGTCAAAGTCGCTGATATACGCTGGAACTTATTCGAGTATTGACAGCATTGCCAATCTCCTGATCGACAAACTACAACCTGTGGGAAATCCACTTTTGAATAGCTTTGCCGATTGGCTATCAAAAAACTACAGCAGCAATTGGCAACTCACGAACCTGATCCGTCGGGGCGTGGGTATACATACAGGACAGCTGCATCGATCCTTGAGTCAAATTCAAGTTCGGCTCTTTGAAGAGGATGCTTGCCTTGAAAACATAATTTCCACGTCCTCGATCATCGAAGGTGTAAACACGTGCGCCAAGAATGTGATCATCTGGAAGAGCAAAAATGGCAACACCAAACTTGATGATTTCACTTATAAAAATATCATCGGCCGGGGTGGTCGAATGTTTAAGCATTTTGTCGGTAATATATTTATCCTCGATACACCGCCAAGTTCAATCGACACCGAACTAGACTTAAAAGCGCCAGATTCCTTGTACGGTGAGATTGATGAAATCACGTTCAAAGACTCAATGTCCCCAGAACAGATGGCGCGCGTCATTGCCTACAAAGAGGAGATGGGGAATTTACTTGGGAAGGATGTTTACTTCAAGGCAATGTCTGAGAATGTATTTCAGACAAGCGACTCGAATTTAATTAAGAGCATCGCGATCAGCATGCGCCAAACTCCCGACGAGTGGAATGGAGTGGCTTATCTGAATTCGGAGAATCCGGAGGATTGGGATCGAATGCTGTACAAACTCATCAACTTACAGCCCGCCGGATGGGAAATCGAGTACAGGAAGTTTGTTGCGTTTGTAAAAATTCTGTCTGGCAATTGGCAACGCTCTGTAGTCAGTTTGTTGGCGGATCTGGACACTCACGATATTGGGTTGATTCAGTTCTTCAAACTGGAAAGAAATGCTACAAACAAGCTCGCTGCGCTGGTGAGCGATGTAAACGCAATGCACAAACTTGTCTTCAAAAATCAATCTGTAGATGTGTCTCCATTCGCCGCTAAGCTTTCACATGCGTTTATGCCACCGGCTGTGTATGACTTGGAAGAATATGGTCTGCCGCGGATGATTTCTAAAAAAATTCATGATGCCGGAGTCATTGATTTTGCTGATCCCGACTTGTCCCTTCACGGTGCCGTAAATCGTTTGCGAAGCATTTCGTTGAGAGGGATCATCCGACAAGTGCCCCAACTTCAAGACTTTGACCGGTATTTGCTTAACTACTTCTATGAAGGCATCCAAGTAGCCAGAGACCCATCATAAGATCCAGTCGCTCCGCATTTCATAGCTAGTTGCGCTTATTCCACGTTGACCACAAGTCAATTTGGTTCACAAAAATAGCACCTACACGCCCTACACCTCCAGCAGCAAGCAGGCCCAGAGCCACCTCAACCAAAAGCAAGAGTTCCATCCCCATGCACGAAATCATCTGCCCCCACTGCAGCAAAGCCTTCAAGATCGACGAGGCGGGGTATGCCGACATCCTCAAGCAGGTGCGCGATGGCGAGTTTGAGCAGGCTTTGCACGAGCGCCTTGAATTGGCCGAGCGCGAAAAGCGCGACGCGATTGCCCTGGCCAAGGCCGAGGTGACCAACGCGCTGCAAAAAGCTGCCTCTGCCAAAGACACCGAGATTCAGGCGCTGAAGGCCCAGCTGGACGCGGGCGAGGTGGCACGCAAGCTGGCCGTCACCGAGGCCTTGGGCACGGTGAGCAAAGAGCGCGATGCACTGGCGAACGAGTTGGCCCAAGCGCGCAGTGCGCAACAAGCCGCCGCCCAGTTGGCCGAGGCCAAGCTGGCCCATGCGCTGCAGGCCGAAGCTGCCAAAAAGGACGCTGAAATTCAGGCCCTGCAAGCCAAGCTGGCGGCCAGCGACGTGGCGCGCCAATTGGCGGTGACGGAGGCGGTGAACCAGGCCGTGGGCGTGGTGGCCCAGGAGCGCGATGCCTTGAAGGGCGAGCTGAGCCTTATCACCGTCAAAAACCAGCTGGAAGAAAAAGCCATCAAAGAGCAATTCGCCCTGCAGTTGCGCGACCGCGAGGGCGAGATTGAGCGCCTGCGCGACATGAAGGCGCGGCTATCGACCAAGATGGTGGGCGAGACGCTGGAGCAGCACTGCGAGATTGAGTTCAACCGCATCCGTGCGGCGGCGTTTCAGCGCGCACATTTTGAGAAAGACAACGACGCCCGCACCGGCAGCAAGGGCGACTACATTTTTCGTGAGGCGGACGAGCACGGCACCGAGATCGTTTCCATCATGTTTGAGATGAAGAACGAGAGCGATGAAACGGCCACCAAAAAACGGAACGAAGATTTTCTGAGAGAGCTGGACAAGGACCGCACCGAGAAGGCGTGCGAGTACGCGGTGCTGGTGTCCCTGCTGGAGCCGGAGAGCGAGCTGTACAACAGCGGCATCGTGGATGTGTCGCACCGCTACCCCAAGATGTATGTGGTGCGGCCGCAGTTCTTTGTGCCCCTGATCACGCTGCTACGCAATGCGGCGTTGAACTCGCTGAAATACAAGTCTGAGCTGGCGCTGGTGCGCTCGCAGAACGTGGACATCACGAACTTCGAAAACAACCTCGAAACGTTCAAGACCGCATTCGCGCGCAACTACGACCTGGCATCCAACAGCTTCAAAAAGGCGATTGATGAGATCGACAAGTCCATCGACCACCTGCAAAAAACCAAAGATGCCCTGCTGGGCACAGACCGCAACCTGCGTCTGGCCAACGACAAGGCGCAAGACGTGACGATCAAAAAGCTGACGCGGGGCAACCCGACGATGGCGGGCAAGTTTGCCGAGCTGAAAAAGGCCAGTGCCTCTGACGCATAGCACCCGCGCCAGTGGCCTATTTCGCTACCAACTCATACCCCGTGCTCCGGCCCCCGCCCTCCAGCTTGCGCAGCACGCCTTGCGCCAGCAGGTCGTTGATGTCGCGCAGCGACGTGTCAGCAGAGCATTTGGCAATGGCGGCCCACTTGGCGTTGGTGAGCTTGCCTTCCATACCGTCCAGCGCTTTGTTCAGCACCAGCGTCTGCCGAACGTTCATGGGCGTGCCAGCCCAGCGCTGCCAGAACTGGGCTTTGCCGAGCACGCCTGCCAGCATTCCATCGGCACCCTGCACGGCGCGCAGCAGGCAGGCCAAGAACCAGTCCAGCCAGGGTGTCACGTCCAGCGTGCCGCGCTGGGTGGCCTCCAGCTGGTCGTAATACTGTTTGCGCTCAAGCTGTATATGGGCGCTCAGGCTGTAGAACCTTTGCGCAGTGCCTTCGGCGCGGGCCAGCGCCATGTCGCCCACGGCACGGCTGATGCGGCCGTTGCCGTCGTCAAACGGGTGCAGGGTGACCAGCCACAGGTGGGCCAGCCCGGCGTGGATGAGGGAATCGCCCGCCAAGGGAGCGTTGAACCATGCCATGAAGGCGGCTGTCTCTGCGGGCAGTGCGGTGGCGGGGGGCGCCTCAAAGTGCACTTTCTCTCTGCCCACCGGGCCCGAAACCACTTGCATGGGGCCTGCGGCGTCGTTGCGCCATGCGCCGGTCCGAATACGCACATGGCCGCTGTAGCCGGTGGGAAACAGCGCAGCGTGCCAGCCAAACAGGCGCTGGGCCGTCAGCGGTTCAGCGTGATGCTGGGTGGCATCCAGCACCATGTCCACCACGCCGTCCACATGGCGGTCGGCGGGCGCCAGTGCGCCAATGTCCACCCCAAGCCTGCGTGCAACGGACGAGCGCACGACATCCAGGTTGAGCGCCTCGCCTTCAATGGCGCTGGTGGTAACAACTTCTTGGGTGAGGGCTTGCAGCGTGGCCTGGTCGCGCTGCGCCAGCCCCAGCTCGGCCATGCGGCCCGCCAGATGGCCCTGCGCGCGGTGCACCTGCGCAAGCGGCGCGGCCAGCGCAGCTGCGTCAAACTGCCATTGGGGCCAGTCGGGACGCTGCCAGAGGCAAGTTCGGCGGCGTGGGGGCTTTTCGGCAAACATGCAGTGATTATCCGGGGCATTCACCGCTGTTTATGCATCGAATATTGCATCTATTCACCGCAACCGATGTTGATTTACTCCGTTACAAGTAGCTTGTAGCTACACATCTGCGAGCGCTATTGCCGCCGGGCCACGCCCATGCGCCCGGTGGAGGTGATGCCCTTGGGCCAGACGGTTGCCTGTGTGGCCGATATCAACGGCTTTTTGGTGGAGCTGTGCACGCCCGTGGGGTGAAACCAGGGCTGATTTTTCTTGTTTGAGCCGTTTTTTCAGAAATGCGCCTCATTTTTTGAGCCGTATCCCTGAACGGCATTGCGCGTGCAGCGCTGGTGCGCGTGCATGGCATGGCGCACCAGATGCTGAAAACCCGCGCCGCTTACTACGACGCACTGAACCACGCGCAGCGCCTGCGGGCGGCGCAATACCAAACCAACAAGCGCCAACGCAAGGTGCTGGAACGCCTGCTGGAAGCCGGGCATGTGGGCTCGGGTGGGGGCTTTTTGGGCGGGATGACCGCCGACAAATACGCCAAGATCACCGGCGCATCCAAAGCCACCGCCACACGCTACGCGGTGAACGTGCCAGGGTGGGTGCAGCCTGCGGTTCAGGGCTGAACGAGTTCATCGGCCCCCGGGGCCAGGTCATTGCCTGCGTGGGGTCAACGCCAAGGGCTTTCTGGTAGAACCACCGACGCCCATGGCATCAATCAAAGGAGACGCCCCATGTTCAGCCACGTCATCGTCGGTGTTAACGACCTTGAAGCATCCCGCCGGTTCTACGACGCCCTGTTGGGCACCCTGGGCATCAAGCCCGGTGTGAACGTGCACAACGGCATCGTCGACCGCTACTTCTACCGCACACCCACCGGCTCGTTTGGCATCACACAGCCGCTGAACGGCGAGCCAGCCACGCACGGCAACGGCAGCACCATTGGATTCACCATGAATTCGCCGGAGCAGGCCAATGCGTTCCATGCCGCCGGCGTGGCCAACGGCGGCACCACCTGCGAAGACCCGCCCGGCTGGCGCGATGGCTCGGTGGGCAAGCTCTACCTGGCCTACCTGCGCGACCCAGACGGCAACAAGCTCTGCGCCCTGTTCCGCCCGCCCAAGGTGTAAGTGGTTGGGTGTTGCCCTTATATGGGTAGCACAGGTGACGGGGCGGTGGTCCGTTTGGGGGGCATCATGTGCCGCGCGGTGTGCCACACACACCGGCATTGCCCCGATAACACCCCAGGAGACCCGTTGCCATGACCCTTGCCCCTTCCACCCACCGCCGCCGGTTGTTGGCCACCGCCACCGCGCTGGCCTGCGCCGCCCTGTTGCCGTTGGCCCACGCCCAAGACGCCTGGCCTGCCAAGCCCATCCGCATCGTGGTGCCGTTTGCGGCCGGGGGCACCACCGACATCCTGGCGCGGGCCCTGGCCCCTGAGCTTTCCAAAGCCCTGGGCCAAACCGTGTTTGTGGAAAACAAGCCTGGTGCGGGCGGCAACGTGGGGGCCGACCTGGTGGCCAAATCGGCCCCCGACGGCTACAACCTGGTGATGGGCACGGTGGGCACACACGGCATCAACAAGTCGCTGTACAACAAGATGCCTTTTGACCCGCAAAAAGACTTTGCGCCCGTCACCCTGGTGGCCGGTGTGCCCAACGTGATGGTGATGAACGCCGAAAAGGCCACCAAGCTCAACATCCACACCGCCGCCGACTTTGTGCGCCACGCCAAGGCCAACCCCGGGAAGTTCAACATGGCGTCCAGCGGCAACGGCACCTCCATCCACATGGCGGGCGAGCTGTTCAAGTCGCGCACGGGCACTTTCATGGCGCACATTCCCTACCGGGGCTCGGGCCCGGCGCTGCTGGACATGATCGGCGGCAACGCCGACGTGATGTTTGACAACCTGCCATCGGCCATGCCCCACATCAAATCGGGCAAGCTCAAGGCGTTTGCCGTGACCAGCGCACAGCGCTCGGCCGCCATGCCCGAGTTGCCCACCGTGGAAGACGCGGCGGGCCTGAAGGGTTTTGAGGCCAGTTCGTGGTTCGGCCTGCTGGCCCCGGCGGGCACGCCCGACGCGGTGGTGCTGCGCCTTCAGCAAGAGGCTGCCAAGGCCTTGAGCAGCCCCGCCATCAAAGACAAACTGCTGGCGCAAGGTGCCTCACCCAGCGGCAACACCCCACAAGAGTTCGCGAAGTTCATCGACGCCGAAATCGTCAAATGGGCGGCCGTGGTCAAAGCCTCTGGGGCCAAGGTGGATTGAGCGACTGGAGCCTACGCAGGCCATGGGGACTTCGGCTTTGCGTTACCTTGCGCACACAGCCCCCAGGAGTTTGCCCATGCCCCCTCATACGCCTCTGGCCGCCTTGCTGGCGGTAACCACGCTGACAGCAGCCATAGCCGCCCAAGCCACCACCCCGCGCCCCGAGGTGGTGGCAAAAGACCTGGCC
Organism: Burkholderiaceae bacterium; assembly: GCA_049653005.1. Taxonomy (GTDB): domain Bacteria; phylum Pseudomonadota; class Gammaproteobacteria; order Burkholderiales; family Burkholderiaceae_C; genus UBA2334. The sequence goes on from JBASFL010000099.1 coordinate 13,795, forward strand.
CACCCCTGGGGCCTGGCGTTTTTGCCCGACGGGCGGTTTCTGATGACAGAACGCCCAGGGCGCTTGCGCGTGGTCGAGGCCAATGGCCGCGTCGGCACGCCCGTGGCCGGTGTGCCCCCCGTGGCAGCCCAAGGCCAAGGCGGCCTGCTGGACGTGGTGACCGACAGTGCGTTTGCCCAGAACCGCACGGTGTACCTGTGCTACAGCGAGCCAGACACCCTGAGTGGCCGCACCAACAGCACCGCCCTGGTCAGCGCCCACCTGTCAGACGACGGCACGCGGCTGGAGGGCCTGCGCGTGTTGTTCAGCCAGCGACCCAAGGTGGCCAGCAGCGCGCACTTTGGCTGCCGCATCGTTGAAAGTGGGCCCACGCTGTTCCTGACGCTGGGCGACCGCTTCCGCCATGCCGCCGACGCGCAAACACTGGACAACCACCACGGCAAAGTGGTGCGCGTGCTGAAAAACGGTGGGGTACCGCCCGACAACCCTTTTGCACTCAAACCCAGCCCCAGTGCCCTGCCGGAAATTTGGAGCTGGGGCCACCGCAACGTGCAGGGCGCCACGCTGGGGCCAGACGGTCAACTGTGGACCCACGAACACGGCCCGCAAGGCGGCGACGAAATCAACCGCCCGCAGGCCGGGCAAAACCACGGCTGGCCGGTGGTGAGTTTTGGCAAACACTACGGCGGCGCCACCATCGGCGAGGGCCTGACCGAAAAGCCCGGACTGCAACCGCCGCTGCACCACTGGACACCGTCCATCGCGCCTTCGGGCATGGCCTTTGTCACCAGCGACCGCTACGGCCCGGCGTGGAAAGGCAGCCTGATGGTGGGCTCGTTGAAGTTTGGCTACCTGGCGCGGCTCACGCTGGCCAACGGCCAAGTGGTGGCCGAGGAGCGCCTGCTGCAAGACCGGGGGCAACGCGTGCGCGACGTGCGCCAGGGCCCCGACGGCCTGCTGTACGTGCTGACCGACAGCCCGAGGGTGAGCTGGTTCGCCTGCGGCCCTGAGCTCCCACCGCCGGCCGCTGAAATTTAAAGCCTTTTTGGCACCCAGCGCTTGCCTGTATTGGTTTTGTAGCTACGCTTTTACCAAAGCGTTTGCAACTGCCCCGCCACCAGCCGGTAGCCGCGCTGGCCCATGGCACGGGCTTCTGCCTCGTCGTGTGTGACCAGCACACACGCCATGCCCGCGTCGGCAATGCGCTGGGCAAACTCTTGGCGCAGGCGCTGGCGCAGGTCGGCGTCGAGCGCGGAAAACGGCTCGTCCAGCAGCAGCAGGCGCGGGGCCGACAGCAGCGCACGCGCCAGCGCCACGCGCTGCTGCTCGCCCCCCGAAAGC
>JBASFL010000100.1:0-3916 GCA_049653005.1 Burkholderiaceae bacterium
GTGCTGGCATATGCCAAACGTGGATACCACCAGAAGCAACTGGAATCACACCAGGCATAGAACCCCAGTCTTGATCAAACATAATGCCGCGTGAACGGTCTTCAGGTATGAATGACTCACGCATCAAGTCAATCCAGCCCAAGGTCGCAGCACGGTCGCCTTCCAACTTACCAACCACCGTACCTGAGTGCAGGTGATCACCACCCGACAAACGTAGAATCTTAGTCAGTACGCGGAAGTGAATACCGTGGTGCGGGTTACGATCAAGCACAGCGTGCATAGCACGGTGAATGTGCAACAACATACCGTTCTTACGACACCAGTTAGCCAGACCTGTATTAGCAGTCAAACCACCAGTCAAGTAATCGTGCATGATGATAGGTGCGCCGATTTCTTTAGCGAATTCAGCACGTTCGTACATCATTTCTGGTGTTGGTGCAGTCACGTTCAGATAGTGACCTTTACGCTCACCTGTTTCAGCTTGAGCCGCCAAAGTTGCATCTTGCACAAACAAGAAACGATCACGCCAGCGCATGAATGGTTGGCTGTTGACGTTTTCATCATCTTTAGTGAAATCCAAACCACCACGCAAGCACTCGTAAACAGCACGACCGTAGTTTTTAGCAGACAAACCTAATTTAGGCTTGATGGTGCAACCCAGCATCGGACGACCATACTTGTTCATGATGTCGCGTTCAACTTGGATACCTTGAGGAGGACCGCCACAAGATTTCACGTAGGCGAGCGAGAAGCGAATATCCTCAAGACGCAAGGCACGAATAGCCTTAAAGCCGAATACGTTACCAACCAGCGAGGTCAAGATATTAACAACCGAACCCTCTTCAAATAAATCGATAGGGTAGGCGATGAAGGCATAGAAACAAGTGTCATCACCAGGCACGTCTTCTATACGATATGCGCGACCCTTGTAGTAATCCAGATCGGTCAACAGATCGGTCCAAACCGTAGTCCAAGTTCCGGTGGAAGATTCAGCGGCTACCGCTGCTGCTGCTTCTTCACGATCCACACCTGCTTGAGGGGTGATCTTGAAGCAAGCAAGAATGTCTGTATCCAAAGGTACGTACTCCGGCATCCAGTAGGTCTGCCGATATTCTTTAACACCTGCCTCATACTTTTTTGCGGCCATGTTTACTCTCCTAGCACTATTGTTGAAAAATGATGTTGGAACCGCCATTTTGGTTCCGACGGTTGAAACCATTGTGCAAGAGACACCCACTTAATAAAAGTTAAACATATTTACCATATAGATTTACGATTGTTTATTATCTACATACATCATCACTTTGTGAGCCTATGTAGGTATAGTTGACACAACATAAAAGCATTCCCTAGACGAAAAACCCCCATTAACTAAATCAGTTAATGGGGGTTTTTTACAAATTTAAGCTAACTACATCTCAGGACGATTGTGCATATCAATAGATATGTAAACGAGACCTTTGCACGATGCAGCAAGAGCAATAATCATACAAAGGTCTCTACGTGTTTTATCGCATTACTCACTACAAATCACATACCCCCATTAGAGCTGTCCACCCACGCCTTTGAACTTCTCCACAAAGGCTGCAATTTTCTGGAACACGCTTTGCTTTTTGCTCAGGTATTGCGGGTTAAGTGGGCTCATCTTGGGCAAAACGGCGTTAAGCTCAGTGCCATTGTCACTGGCAAATTCGCGTTTCAGCGAGGTAGTGATGTAGCGTCTGGCCGCCTCTGCATTCAGGTTCTCGGTGTTAATCAGCTCTTGTGCCTCACGCTGTTGTTCTGCTTGTGCAAAGGTGAAGAAGGCATCAATCACACTGGCCTTATCGCCAATCTGATCCAGGTCGGTTTGGTTAATAAAATCGACCAGTAGCCCCTCTTTGGCGCGGTTACCCAAGCTGGTACGAATCACCCGACGTACATCTTCAACCAGCGTGGCTTTGTCCTTGACCTTTTTATTGTTCTCAAAAATCAATTCCAGAATGTAGTCCAGGTTGATCTCTTGCGATTTGAGCAAATCCACCTCAAACACCACGTCATCCCAATCAACGGTGGATTTATCTTTTTCAGCGGAAGATTTTTCCCGACGCAACCAATCGCGAATATCGTTGTAGCTGGAGCGGTAGTCCTGAATTTTGCGTATCGAGGGTATCTTAATCGCTTGCAACTCAGCCAGTGCTTCATCGCCTAAATAATGCTGTACCTTAAATGCCTCAACCGCCGCCAAGTCATTCATATCAAGGTTTTGCAAGGCGTGTAGCGCGGCAAACTCATCGTAGTTTTGCAGTACGTTCTCAACGCGCAAATACTCGCCGAACAGTTTCGCAAAGGCTTTTTTGTCGGCCTCTTTTTCTATGGCGGTGGGGTCAGGAAAGCGTTGCTCCAACTCAGCGACCACATCCACAAAGCCACGCCGCGCTTCACCTGTCACCAAATCGGCAAAGCCTTCCATGTATTCTTTGTAGCTTTTTTCCAGTACCACGTTCTTGGTGTTTTTATCGCCAAACAGGGTAATGGCATCAATTGTGGCTTGTTCCAGATCGCGGAAGGTGACGATATTGCCGAATGTTTTAGTCGCATCATAAATACGGTTGGTGCGCGAATAGGCCTGCATCAAACCATGATAACGCAAGTTTTTATCGACAAACAAGGTGTTCAGCGTCGGCGCATCAAAGCCTGTTAAAAACATGCCGACCACGATGAGCAGGTCAATTTCTTTGGCTTTAACGCGTAACGCCAGATCGCGGTAATAGTTCTGAAAGCCTTGGCTATCCACGCCAAAATTGGTTTTGAACAGCGCGTTATAGTCAGCAATGGCCGCGCTCAAAAACTCTTTTGCGCTGCTGTTCATAGCGGAAACATCAAAGCTCTCGTCCTGAATGTCGCCTATCGCCTCCTGATCCTCGTTGGCGGCGAACGAGAAGATAGTGGCGACTTTCAACGGCTTATCACTGGCTTTTTGCAAATCCTTGAACGACTCATAATACAGCTTGGCGGCATCCACGCTGCTCACGGCAAACATGGCATTAAAACCTTTCGCCCCCGCGTGTAGGCGATGGGTTTTTTGCCGAAAGTTATTCAGAATATACTGGCTAATCTCCCGAATACGGTCGGGGTGCAACAAGGCTTGCTTGTTCTCCGCCGCGCTGAGCTTTTTCTCGTCCTGCTCGGTTTCAATGGCTTTGAACTGCGGGCGCACATCGTTGTAATCGACCTTGAACTTGAGCACCTTTTCATCACGAATGGCATCGGTAATCACATACGAATGCAATTCACGCCCAAACACGCTGGCGGTGGTATCGCTACCCAGCGCGTTCTGCGGAAAGATGGGCGTACCCGTAAAGCCAAACTGATAAAACTTCTTGAATTTTTTCTTCAGATTTTTCTGTGCTTCGCCAAACTGGCTGCGGTGGCACTCATCAAAAATAAACACCACCTGCTTGCCGTAGATGGGCAAGTCGGCCTCGCCTTTCATCAGGTTGTTCAGCTTTTGAATAGTGGTAACGATAATCTTGTTGTCGTCCTTATCTATATTCTCCTTGAGGCCGGCGGTGCTGTTGGAGCCATTGACGCTATCGGATGAAAAACGCTGATATTCCTTCATGGTCTGGTAATCCAGGTCTTTCCTATCCACTACAAAAAATACCTTATCGACAAATTCCAGCCCTGTCGCCAAACGCGCCACTTTGAAACTGGTTAGCGTCTTGCCCGAACCTGTGGTGTGCCAAATAAAACCGCCTGCCTCAAGAGCACTCCAGCTTTTGGCTTGATAGGCACATTTTATTTTCCACAAAATTCGCTCGGTGGCGGCAATCTGGTAGGGGCGCATCACCAGCAGCGTGTTACTGACATCAAACACCGAGTAATGCAGCAGCACATTGAGCAGGGTGTGTTTCTGAAAAAAGGTGGCGGTAAA
>JBASFL010000101.1:0-2821 GCA_049653005.1 Burkholderiaceae bacterium
GCGCTGGCCAGCGCCGCGCTGTGGCAACAGTGGCGGCACGTGGCCGTGGAAGAAGCCGAGCGCGAACGCCATCAGGCCAGCTGGGTGCTGACCGGCGCACTCGACTGGGCGCGCCTGATCCTGCGCGAAGACAGCCGCACCAACCAGAACACGGGCGCAGGCGACCACCTGTCAGAGCCCTGGGCCGTGGGGCTGGAAGAGGCCCGCTTGTCCAGCTTTCTGGCCGTGGACAAAAACACCGACCCACCGCCCACGCTCGACGCCTTTTTGTCAGGTGCCATCCAAGACCAGCAAGGCCGCCTGAACTGGGCCAACCTGGTGCAACAAGGCAAGCTGTCCGAGCCCGACCTGCGTGCGTTCGAGCGGCTCTACAGCCAACTGGGCCTGCCCGAGGCCGAGTTGGCCACCGTGGCCCGCGCTTGGTTACAAGCCGCCCTGGCCAGCCAAGGCACCGCCGCACAAACCACCACACCAACCACCCCGCAGACCGCCAACGCGGCCCACAGCGGCGCCCCCCTGCTGCCCAAACGCCTGGGCCAACTCAGCTGGCTGGGCCTGTCCGCCCGCAGCTTGCAGCGCCTGGCACCCTACACCACCGTGTTGCCCGAACGCACCCCGCTCAACCTCAACACCGCCCCCGCTGAACTGCTGGTGGCCGCCGTGCCCGGGCTGGACATGGCCCGTGCCCGCCGCGCCGTGACCCAGCGCGCCCTCACCCCCTTCAAATCGCTGGGCGATGCCCGCACCGTGCTGGGCAACACCCCAGAACCCCTGAACGACACCCAACACACCACCGCCAGCCGCTACTTTGAAGTGCTGGGCAGCCTGCGCCTGGGACAACGCGTGGTGCACGAACGCTCGCTGGTGCAGCGCAACGGGCTGCAAGTGGTCACACTGTGGCGGGAACGCAGCGCGGCCCGAGCCCCCCAACCCGGGGAAAACGCCGGTAATACCCCCTCCCTACAATGACACGCTCCCACCCGCAGACCACCGTGCCCCGCCCAACCAACCGCTCCCCCCTCACCCGCCGCGCCCTGGCAGGAGCCCTGCCGTGCTGATGGTGCAACCCCTGGTGTGGGCCCAAAGCCCCAACGCCGCCGCCACCGAATGGGCCTGGGCCCACAGCCACGACGGCCAGACCGCCCACGCCCACGGGCAACACATGGCCGCTCTGCTGCCCCACGACGACACCGTGGTGCTGGTGCTGCCCGTGCGCGCCACCTCGTGGCACCGCGTGCAGGCACCCAAAATCAACGCCACCCGCTTGCGCCAAGCGCTGGACGGCCTGCTGGAAGACCGCCTGCTGGCCGACCCCGCCAGCCTGCACCTGGCCCTGCAACCCGGTTGGCAAGCGGGCCAACCCGTCTGGGTCATGGCCTGCGACAAAGCCACCCTGCAAGCCCACCTGGCGGCCCTGCAAGCAGCGGGCCGCCCGGTGTCGCGCATCGTGCCCGACCTGCCGCCCCAACCCGAGCCGGGGCAACACGCCCTGGTGCAAGACGGCCAGCCCTGGCTGGTGCACAACGGCCCCCTGGGCGTGTTCACCCAGCCCCTGAGAGAGGTGCCTGCGGGTTTGCCACTGCCCGAAGGCACGCCACGCCTGGCCGAACCCGCCTGTGCCGCACTGGCCGAAGCGGCGGTGGGCCACCCGTTTGGCATCCACACCCCGGCCCAGCGGCTGCTGGCCAGCGCCCAAAGCAGCTGGAACGCCGCGCAGTTCGACCTGCGACTGTCGGCTGGGGCCCGCCGGGGCCAGCGCCTGCGCGATGCGTGGCTGCAACTGGCCCACGCCCCCGCCTGGCGGCCCACCCGTTGGGGGCTGGCCGTGCTGGTGGCCAGCGGCCTGGTGGGCCTGAACGCGTTGGCCTGGCAAGAAAAGCAGGCCCTGCAAGCCAAACAACAACAAGCCAAGCGCCTGCTCACCCAAACCTTTCCCGGTGTGACCCTGGTGCTGGACGCGCCGCGCCAAATGCAGCGCGAGCTGGCCACCCTGCAACGCGCCAGCGGGCAACTGGGGCAAGGTGATGTCGAGCAACTTTTGGCCCATTTTTCCGCCCTGACGCAAGGTGGTATTGCCTTGTCAGCTATACATTTCACCAACACCGAAACCCGCCTGACACTGGCCCAGGCCACCGATGCCAGCGTGGCCACCCTGCGCCAAGGCCTGTCAGCCCAAGGCTGGCAAAGCCAATACACCGCCCCGGTGCTGACCTTGGCACCGGGCACACCCGGCTCACCCGCCACGCCCTCCACCCCCAGCCCCCCCGGCACCCGCCCATGAAAAACCCACTGCCCCCCTGGCTGGCCAAACTGGCCCCGCGCGAGCGACGGGCCCTGGGGCTGGCCGCTTTTGTGGTGGCCCTTGCCTTGCTATGGTGGGTGGCCCTGGCCCCCGCATTGGCCACGCTGCGCCAGGCACCCGCCCAACACGCCAAGCTGGACGCCGAGCTGCAACACCTGCAAACCCTGGCCGCACAGGCCCACGCGCTGCAAAGCCAACCACCCCTGGGCCGCGACGACGCCCTGCGGGCGCTTGAAGCCGCCACCCAGCGCCACCTGGGAGCCGACGCCAAGCTGAACGCCGTGGGCGACCAGGCCACCGCCACGTTCAAAGCCGCCGAGGCCACCGCCCTGGCCCAGTGGCTGGCCGAGGTGCGCATCAACGCACGCACCGTGCCCACCGAATTGCGGCTGAGCGCCGCCCCCACCGCAGCCGCACGCCCCGGCGTGTGGCAAGGCAGCGCGGTGTTTGCCCTTTCGCGTTGACCGCTGCCATGGCAAGTTCCGCACGTTCCAACCGTTCACCCCGCCCGCCCCACCC
>JBASFL010000102.1:0-17857 GCA_049653005.1 Burkholderiaceae bacterium
GGCTACTACTGGCAATCCGTCGCTGGCCACCTGGCGCTGGTGCAGGCCGCGCGGCCGGTGGACGATTGGCTGGCCGACCCCGCCACGCCCCCGGCCCTGAAAGAGCGGCTGGCCCGGGCCCAGCGCATGCGCCGCTTCGCCGTGACCGATTTGGCCCTGCCCGACAACGCCAGCTACACCCGTTATGCCGACCTCAAGCGCCGCGCCGCCGTGTGGAACGTGGTGGCAGCGCCCGAACATTCACTCACGCTGCACACCTGGTGCTACCCCGTGCTGGGCTGCGCCGGGTACCGGGGTTACTTCAACGAGGCCGACGCCGAGGCCTTCGCCGCCCGCCTGCGCGCCCAGGGGCTGGAGGCCGCCGCCTACCCCGTGCCCGCGTACTCCACCCTGGGTTGGACCAACTGGCTGGGGGGCGACCCCCTGCTCAACACCTTTGTTGGCCACACCGAAGGCGAGCTGGCCCGGCTCATGTTCCACGAGCTGTCGCACCAGGTGGTGTACGCCAGCGACGACACCGTGTTCAACGAATCGTTTGCCACCGCCGTGGAGCGCCTGGGCGGCCAGCGCTGGTTGGCCACCCAAGCCAGCCCCGCCGCCCGCCTGGCCTATGCCGAGTTCGACGGCCGCCGCCAGCAGTTCCGCGAGCTGACGCGCCGCACCCGCGAAAATTTGAAGCAAATTTATGCCCCAGCGCTTGATGGTATTGGGTTTGAAGCTACTGAAAAATCCAACAAAATGGCCGCCCAAAAGCAGGCCGCCCTGGCCGATTTCCGCCAGCGCTATGACGACCTCAAAGCCAGCTGGGGCGGCTACAACGGCTACGACGCCTGGGTGGCCCGCGCCAACAACGCCACCTTCGCCGTTCAGGCCGCGTATGACGAAGGGGTGCCCGCGTTTGAAGCGCTGTTTGCCCGCGAAGGCTGCCAGTTCCCTGCGTTTTATGATGCCGTCAAGGCCTTGGCCGCCCAACCCAAAGAGGCGCGCCAACGCACCCTGCAAGACGTGTTGACCGCCCACCCACAGGCCCCCGCCCATGGGCCCTGTGCCCTGCCAACCATCCCACCCGCATGACCCCCATTCCCGAACAGTTGGCGCTGGAACACCTGGCCGCGCTGCCCCCCCGCGCGCGCGTGGTGGTGGACTTTGACGAAACCCTGTTGCTGGCCAACTCCACCCTGTTGTTCCTGGACAGCGTGCGCCCGCGTTGGCTGGCCTGGGTGGTGTTCAAGCTGGTTGCATTGGTGTTTCGCCTGCTGCCCAAGGGCTGGCAGCCTTGGCGCGACGCGGCCACGTTGGTGGCCGTCAGCGTGGCCTGTCCCTGGGCACGTGCGGCCTGGCGGCGCCAGGCGCCCCAAGTGGCCAGTGCCCATGCCAACCTGCCGTTGGCCCGCGCCTTGGTGGCCCATTGCCCGCCCGCCCAGGTGGTGGTGTGCAGCTTCGGTTTGGGTTTTGTCATTCGCCCGCTGTTGGCCCCGCTGTGGCAACTGGCGGGGGCCCCCGCCGCTTGGCACGCCGTGCCGCTGGTGGCCAGCACCGCCCGCAGCGCGGGGGCAGACCGGCGGGTGGGCAAACCCACGCTGCTGGCCCGGCAGGGGCTGGTGGCCCCGGGCGAACCCCTGGCCGTGGTCACCGACTCGCTCGACGACCGTGACCTGCTGGCGCAGGCCACCCACCCCCTGTACGTGGAGTGGGCCGCCACGCGCACCGTGCCCTTGTTCGGTGGCCTGTACTTGCCGCTGCGCTACGCCCAAAAGCTGCGCCACCCCCGTGAAAACTTTGTGCCCCGTGTGCTCATGTTTGAAGAATGGGTGGGCCTGTCGCTGGTGTTTGGCCCCGCGCTGTGGGCAGCCCCCGTGCCCGCAGGGGCCGCCCTGGGCGTGTTGTTGCTGGTGTTTTCTTTCTGGTGTGTGTACGAGCCGGGCTATGCCGAAAACGACCGCGTGGCCGTGCAGCGCGAAGGCAAACAGCCCACGCCCGACGAGCAAGCCCGGTTCGCCGGTGCCCACCGCAGCGGTGAGCCTTGGGGCTGGGCCTGGGCGCTGGCGCTGGCCGCCGCTGCGGTGCCGCTGCTGCCCACGGCCCTGCCTCCTTTGGCGGCGTGGGGGGGCTGGGTGGCCGCGTTGCTGGGCATGCGGCTGACCTACGCGGTTTACAACCACCTGCAGCCCGCGCCGCGCGTGTGGCTGTACCCGGTGCTGCAAGGCTGGAAGCTGTTGCCCCTGGCGGCGCTGCTGCCGCTCAACGCCGTGGGCCTGGCCTTTGTGGTGGCCTACACCGTGTCGCGCTGGTTCCCCTACTGGATTTACCGCGCCGGGGGGCAGCGCAAAGGGTTCCCCGAGCTGGCGCTGCGCGCTGTGTTGCTCCTGGCCGGTTTGGCCCTCTGGCTGGGCTCGGGTGGCTGGGCCAGCGCAACCGCCGTGGTTTGGGCGCAGGCCGGGCTGGTGGCCGCTTACATGCTGCTGCGTGCCCGCCATGAGTTGCGCCACGCCTTGCGCGCCTTTGCCTGGCTGCCCCGTGCCCCATCACCTTCTGCCCCCCAAGAACCGCCCCATGCCTGACATCCACATCCAACGCGACCACGCTTTTGACCTGGCCCAAGCCCGCCAGGTGGCGCAAACCTGGGGCCAGCAAGCCGAAGCCGATTTCGGCATGGCCTGCACCTACACCGAGGGCGACACCGAAGACCTGCTGGCGTTTGCCCGCTCGGGCGTCAAAGGCTCGCTGAAGGTGAACGCCCAGTGCTTCGAGTTGAATGCCCAGCTGGGCTTTTTGTTCGGCGCGTTCAAAGACAAGATCGAGGCCGAAATCACCCAAAACCTCGACCGCCTGCTGGCCGACACCGCGCCCTCCACCGAAACATGACCCCCGCATGACCCAAGCCCCCCCACCCACAGCCCCCGTCTTCGGCCCCCTGGCGGGCCTGAAAGTGCTGGAAATGGGCCAGCTCATCGCCGGGCCGTTTGCCGCCAAAACCCTGGCCGATTTCGGGGCCGATGTCATCAAGATCGAGCCGCCGTCCAAGCCCGACGGCAGCGGCGGCGGTGACCCACTGCGCGTGTGGCGCTTGCTGAAAGACGGCACCTCGGTCTGGTGGCAGGTGCAGTCGCGCAACAAGCGTTCGCTGGCGCTCGATTTGCGCCAGCCCGAGGCACAGGCCATCGTGCGGCAGCTGGCCACCGATTGCGACGTGCTGATTGAAAACTTCCGCCCCGGTGCCATGGAAGCCTGGGGCCTGGGCCCTGATGAGCTGCTGGCCGCCAACCCGCGCCTGGTGGTGCTGCGCGTCAGCGGTTACGGCCAAACCGGCCCCTACCGCGACAAACCGGGTTTTGGCCTGCTGGGCGAGGCCATGGGCGGCATCCGCCACCTCACGGGCGAGCCCGGTCGTGTCAGTGTGCGGGTGGGCGTCAGCCTGGGCGACACGCTGGCCGCGCTGCACGGGGTCGTGGGCGTTTTGATGGCGCTGCACGAGCGCGAGAAAAGCGGGCAGGGCCAGGTGATCGACGTGGCGCTGTACGAAGCGGTGTTCAATTGCATGGAAAGCCTGTTGCCCGAACACAGCGCCTTTGGCGCGGTGCGAGGCCCGGCGGGCAGTGCCTTGCCCGGCATTGCGCCCAGCAACGCTTACCCCTGCACCGATGGGTATGTGCTGATCGGCGGCAATGGCGACGGCATTTTCAAACGGTTGATGGCCGCGATTGGCCGCAGCGACTTGGCGCAAGACCCGGCCCTGGCCGACAACGCGGGCCGCGTGGCCCGTGTGCACGAACTGGATGCCGCCATTGGCGCGTGGACGGCGTCACACACAGTGGCCCAGGCACTGGTGCAGCTGGACCAGGCCCAGGTGCCCGCCGGGCGCATTTACACGGTGGCCGACATCGCGGCCGACCCGCACTACGCCGCGCGTGGCATGTTGCTGCCGCGCCCGCAGCCAGACGGGTCTGACCTGCTGGTGCCCGGCATCGTGCCCAAGCTGTCCCGCACACCCGGTGGCCACCACCGCGATGCCCCCTCGCTGGGGCAGGACACCGATGCGGTGCTGGCGGGCATGGGGCTGACCGCCGCGCAAATTGCCGAGTTGCGCCAGCGCGGCGTGGTGCAGTGAACCGCCGGGCTTGCGAGGCCCGTGGCGGTCAGCTCAGTTCGGCAATCAGGTCGATGTATTGCTGTTTGGCCGCGTCGGTGTCGGTGCCCTTCAGGGCGTTCCACGCGTCCCATTTGGCGCGGCCCACCATGTCGCCAAAGCCGGGTTTTTTCTCGGCGTTGTCGCCTGCTGTGCCCTGTTTGTAGAGCGCGTAAATTTTCAGCAGGGTGGCGTTGTCCGGGCGCTCGCTCAGGTTTTTGGAGTCGGCCACGGCGGTTTCAAAGGCGGTGTTCAGGTCTGACATGGGTGTGCTGACGTTCGGTGAAAAGCGCCAGTATCTCAGGGCTCAGCCATCGGCGAGTTCGGCCTTGGCCATCTCCACATCCAGGTGTTCGGCCGCGTCCAGGGGGCGGCAGGCCGCCGCCTGTTCATACAGCGCGGTGGCCTCGGCCATGCGTTTGTCGCCTTCCAGCATCACCAGGCCGTTGGCGTATTCAATCAGGGCCACGGGCGATGTGGGGTTCAGTGCCAGGGCGGTGCGGTACAGCGACAGGCCCGTGTCTTTGCGGGCCCCGTAGGTCATGCCGCCAATGAGCGCGCCCACCTTGTCGATCACCTCGGCGTGGAACGCGGCCAGCGCAATGTGGGCATCGGCGTGTTCGGGGCACAGCTTGATGGTCATTTCCAGCGCCTTGCGCACCTTGCTGCCCAAGCCTTCGGCCAGCGCTTTGGCCACGCTGATGCCCTGGCTGTAGCGGCCCAGCGCAAAGGCCTGGAAGTACCAGGCATTGGCGTTGTCGGGCTGTGCCTCGGCCTGCGCCTCGGCGCGGTGGGCCACTTCCATCAGCAGCGCCAGGCGTTGGGCTTCTTTGGGCTCCAGGTGGGTGGCGTGGGTGCAGGTGGCTTTGTTGGCCACGGTGATGCCGTCGGCCCCGGCCGCCAGCCCGGCTTCCGTCGCTTTTTGGAATTCGCCGTTGTGAAACAGCACCCAGGCCGCCAGCACATCGGCCCGGCCCGGCAGGGGCTCTCGGTCGCCCGCGTGCAGGCGGGCCCAGTGTTTTTTCAGGCTGGTGGTGGTGTGGGTGTATTCGCCCGCGTGGGGGAACAGGGCCCACTTGTTGCCCGGTTTGGCCATGCCTTGTCTCCTTTTTATGCTTCTTTCTGGTGCGCGCCCATCCATTCTCGCAGCGCTGGAGACCGCTGGCCGATAATTCCAAGCGTTTGGGTCGGTTGGCCCGCTTCTTATTGTTCTGCACACCATGATTCTTGTCACAGGCGGCGCCGGCTTCATCGGCGGCAATTTCGTTCTCGACTGGCTGGCCGGCTCTGACGAGCCCGTGGTCAACCTCGACAAGCTCACCTACGCAGGCAACCTCGACACCCTGGCCAGCCTGCAAGGAGACGCCCGCCATGTGTTTGTGCAAGGCGACATTGGCGACACAGCGTTGGTCGGCAAGCTGCTGGCCCAGCACAAGCCCCGCGCCGTCATCAACTTCGCCGCCGAAAGCCATGTGGACCGCAGCATCCACGGCCCCGAAGACTTCATCCAGACCAACGTCATGGGCACCTTCCGGCTGCTGGAATCCGTGCGCCAACACTGGTCAGCCCTGCCTGCTGCCGAAAAAGAGGCCTTCCGCTTCCTGCACGTCAGCACCGACGAGGTGTACGGCAGCCTCAGCAAAACCGACCCCGCGTTTGCCGAAACCAACCGCTACGAGCCCAACAGCCCGTATTCGGCCAGCAAAGCCGCCAGCGACCACCTGGTGCGCGCCTGGCACCACACCTACGGCCTGCCCGTGGTCACCACCAACTGCAGCAACAACTACGGGCCTTACCACTTCCCCGAGAAGTTGATTCCCCTCATGATCGTCAATGCACTGGCTGGCAAACCCCTGCCCGTGTACGGAGACGGCATGCAAATCCGCGACTGGCTCTACGTCAAAGACCACTGCAGCGCCATCCGCCGCGTGCTCGAAGCCGGCAAACTGGGTGAAACCTACAACGTCGGCGGCTGGAACGAAAAACCCAACATCGACATCGTCCACACCGTGTGCGCCCTGCTCGACGAGCTGCGCCCCAAAGCCGACGGCAGTCAGTACGCCACCCAAATCACCTACGTCACCGACCGCCTCGGCCACGACAGGCGCTACGCCATCGACGCCCGCAAGCTTGAAGCCGAACTGGGTTGGAAACCCGCTGAAACGTTCGAGTCCGGCATCCGCAAAACCGTGCAGTGGTACCTCGCCAACCCCCACTGGGTGGCCAACGTGCAAAGCGGCGCTTACCGCGAGTGGGTGGGCAAGCAATACGGGCAGGGGGCGTTGAGTGCCTGAAATCAGCCGTTTTCTGGGCATCGTGATTTTCATGAACTGGGGTGATCACCCCCTGCCGCACTTTCATGCGCGCTACGGCGCCTATGAAATCTCTGTGGAAATTGAATCAGGCGTTGTCCGCGGCGAATTTCCCAAAAGAGCCTTGCGCGCTGTGTTGGATTGGTTGGATGAGCACAAGCCTGAATTGTTGGAAGATTGGCGACTGGCTCAGTTGCGTGAGCCCTTGAACCCCATTGCCCCCTTGGAGTGACACATGTTTTTGCACACCACCCACGTCAAGGCCTTGCCTAACCACCGCTTGCAGCTTCACTTCAGCAATGGAGCTGCCGGCATCGTGGACTTGTCCCAGGAACTGTGGGGCTCTGTTTTTGAACCCCTGAAAGATGAGTCATTGTTCGCCACCGCTCGCCAGTGCGAAGTGATGGGCACTGTGGTGTGGGCCAACGGAGCAGACTTCGCGCCAGAGTTTTTGCTGGATTTGCTTCATGCCCAAACCTTGCAAGCCGCTTGACCTGAAGGTGACCCAGTGAACATCCTGCTGCTGGGCAAAAACGGCCAGGTGGGGTGGGAGCTGCAACGCAGCTTGGCCCCCTTGGGCACCGTCACCGCCCTCGACCGCGCGGGCGGCATGTCCGCCACAGGTCAACCCCTGTGCGGTGACCTGAGCGACCTCCATGGCCTGGCCGCCACCGTGCGCCACCTGCGCCCCGACGTCATCGTCAACGCCGCTGCCCACACCGCCGTCGACAAAGCCGAAAGCGAGCCCGAACTCGCCCGCGCCTTGAACGCCCTGGCCCCCGGCGTGTTGGCCCAAGAAGCCGCTGCCCTCGGTGCCTGGCTGGTGCACTACAGCACCGACTACGTGTTCAACGGCAGCGGCACCCAGCCATGGGTCGAAACCGACCCCACCGGCCCCTTGGGTGTGTACGGCCAAACCAAGCTGGAAGGCGAGCAAGCCATTGCCGCCAGCGGTTGCAAACACCTCATCTTGCGCACCAGCTGGGTGTATGCCGCACGCGGCGGCAACTTCGCCAAAACCATGCTCAAGCTGGCCAAAGAGCGCGAACGCCTGACGGTGATCAACGACCAGTTCGGTGCCCCCACCGGTGCCGACCTCATTGCCGATGTCACCGCGCACGCCATTCGCCAAGTGCGCCGCACGGGGGAAGGGCAGGGCCATGAACAAGGTATTTACCACCTGGTTGCCAGCGGCCAAACCACCTGGTTTGACTATGCAAATCACGTGCTGGCGCTTGATGCAAAAGGAAAATTTGCTCCACATCTTGCAGTCAAAGAAGTGGCGCCCGTGCCCAGCAGCGCGTTTGCCACGGCAGCCAAACGCCCCCACAACTCGCGCCTGAGCACC
The DNA here is from genome assembly GCA_049653005.1 of Burkholderiaceae bacterium. Taxonomy (GTDB): domain Bacteria; phylum Pseudomonadota; class Gammaproteobacteria; order Burkholderiales; family Burkholderiaceae_C; genus UBA2334. Next base: position 7,787 of record JBASFL010000102.1, read on the forward strand.
GAAAAGCTCCAGTCCACCTTCGGCCTTGTCTTGCCTGCGTGGCAGCAGGGGGTGGACCGCATGCTGGCTGAGATCCAATAAATCAAAGACAGGGACGGTCATGACCATCAACACAGCTCAAAAAGCAGCCCGCAAAGGCATCATCCTCGCCGGTGGCTCCGGCACCCGCTTGCACCCCGCCACCCTCGCCATCAGCAAACAGCTGCTGCCGGTGTACGACAAGCCCATGATTTATTACCCGCTCAGCACCCTCATGCTGGCCGGCATCCGCGACGTGCTCATCATCAGCACCCCGCAAGACACCCCCCGTTTCCAGCAACTGCTGGGTGACGGCAGCCAGTGGGGCATGAACCTCAGCTACGCCGTGCAACCCAGCCCCGACGGTCTGGCCCAGGCCTTCCTCATCGGTGAGCAGTTCATTGGCAACAGCCCCAGCGCCCTGGTGCTGGGCGACAACATCTTCTACGGCCACGACCTGCACACCCTGCTGGCCGATGCCGACCGCCAAACCAGCGGCGCCACCGTGTTCGCCTACCACGTGACCGACCCCGAGCGCTACGGCGTGGTCGCCTTCGACAAAGCGGGCACCGCCACCAGCATTGAAGAAAAACCCGCCCAGCCCAAAAGCAACTTCGCGGTCACGGGCCTGTATTTCTACGACAACCAGGTGGTCGACATCGCCAAAGCCGTCAAGCCCAGCGCCCGCGGCGAGTTGGAAATCACCACCGTCAACCAAACCTACCTGGAGCAAGGTGGCTTGACCGTGCAAATCATGCAGCGCGGCTACGCCTGGCTCGACACCGGCACCCACGACAGCCTGCTGGAAGCCGGGCAGTTCATCGCCACCCTGGAAAAACGCCAGGGCTTGAAGATCGCATGCCCTGAGGAAATTGCGTGGCGCAACGGCTTTATCAGCGGCGAGCAACTGCAAACACTGGCCCAGCCGCTGGCCAAAAGCGGCTACGGGCAATACATGCTCAACCTGCTCAAGTAACGCCCGGCCCCCCCCCACACCCCACCCGACACCCCATGCCCTACCAGGTCACACCCACCGCCATTCCCGACGTGCTCATTCTGGCGCCCAAAGTGTTTGGCGACGCGCGGGGTTTCTTCTTCGAGAGCTACAGCGAACAAGACTTCCAGCAAGCCACTGGGCTTGACGTGAAGTTTGTGCAAGACAACCACAGCCGTTCTTCCAAAGGCGTGTTGCGCGGCCTGCACTACCAGCTGCCCCCCCATGCCCAAGGCAAACTGGTGCGCTGTGTGCGCGGCGCCGTGTTCGACGTGGCCGTGGACATCCGTCAAAGCTCCCCCACCTTCGGCCATTGGGCCGGTGTGGAACTGAGCGAAGACAACCACCGCCAGTTCTGGATTCCCCCTGGTTTTGCCCACGGCTTCGTCACGCTGACCGACACGGCTGACTTTTTGTACAAAACCACCGCTTACTACGCCCCCAGCCACGACCGGGGCATCGCCTGGAACGACCCGGCCGTGGGCATTCAGTGGCCCGAGCTGGGCATGGCCCCCTTGTTGTCGGCCAAAGACCAGGCCGCGCGCCGCCTGGCCGATGTGTCCGCTGGCGATTTGTTCGCCTGATTCGCCCTGTGGCCGCGCAGCTGTCTGTTTCCATCGTCAGCCACGGCCACGGGCCCCATGTGCGGGCCTTGCTGTCGGTGCTGGCGCAGCGCGGGGCCACGCCATTGGCCCGTGTGTGGCTCACCCTGAATGTGCCCGAGCCCGGCCTGCTGGCCCTGACCGACCAGGCGTGGCCTTTCGACCTGCGCCTCATCACCAATGCCGCCCCCCAGGGGTTTGGGGCCAACCACAACCAGGCGTTTGCGCACGAACAGGCGCAGGCCGTCACCGCGCCCTTTTTCGCGGTGCTCAACCCCGACATGGCTTGGGCCTCTGACCCATTTCCTGCCCTGCTGGCTGCGGCACAGCAGCCGTTGGCCGGTTGCGCTTATCCCTTGCAACTCGACCCCCAGGGCCGAGAGCAAGACCACCGGCGGGCGCTGCCATCCCCCCTTGCCCTGTGGCAGCGGTACGTGGGCCCACGCCCAATGCCCGAACCGGTTTGCGCCGCGCCCGATTGGGTCAACGCCGCTTTTCTGCTGTTTCCCACCCCTGCGTACACCGCCATTGGCGGGTTCGACCCCGGGTATTTCATGTACTGTGAAGACGTGGACATCAGCCTTCGCCTGCAACTGGCCGGTTACCGCCTGGTGGAAGCCCCACAGGCCCGAGTGGTGCACGACGCCCACCGCGCCAGCCGCCGCGATGTGCGCCACCTGCTGTGGCACCTGCGCAGTTTGTGGCGGCTGTGGCGCTCGGCGCCCTACCGGCGTTTTCAAGCCCAGCGCCCGGTCGTTACCATCCGGGGTTGACCCCGCGCCACCCCCCATTTGTCATGACCCCAGTTTCTGCCCCCACCGCCCCCGATTCCACGGCCGCCCCAGCCAGCCGTCCCCGGCTGGGTGAGCTGCTGGTCAAGCAGGGCAAACTCGGCGCCCGCGACCTTGAGCGTGCGCTGGCCGCCCAGTCTGAAATGGGCGACCTCCTCGGGCGCGTGCTGGTCCGCCTGGGGCTGGTGGCCGACACCGACGTGGTGCGCGCCCTGGCCGAACAGCTGCAACTGCCACTGGTGCTGTCGGCTGACTTCCCCGACCTCATGCCCGACGTGCCCGGCCTGTTGCCCGACTTCGCCCGCACCCACGGCGTGTTCCCGCTGCGCCTGGACGACACCGGCCTCACCGTAGCATTGGCCACCCCGCAAGACGCCTTTGTGCTCAAGGCCCTGCGCCTGGCCACCGGCCTGGCCATACACCCGTGCGTGGCCCTGGAGGCCGACATTGAAAAAGCCCTGACCTTGCCCACCGAGGTGGCCGACACCGACGAAGACGACGGCCTGGGCCTGGAAGGCGATGGCGGCGACTTCGTCGAACACCTGAAAGACCTCGCCAGCGAGGCCCCGGTCATTCGCCTGGTCAACGCCATCATTGGCCGCGTCATCGACATGCGGGCCTCAGACATTCACCTGGAGCCCTTTGACGACGGCCTGCACGTGCGCTACCGGGTCGATGGCGTCATTGCCACCGCCGAGGTGGTGCCCCCCAAGCACAGCGCCGCCGTCAACTCGCGCGTCAAACTCATGGCGCACCTTGACATTGCCGAGCGCCGCCTGCCCCAAGACGGCCGCATCAAAACCCGCGTGAAGGGCCGCGAGCTTGACCTGCGGGTGTCCACCGTGCCCACCGTGCACGGTGAAAGCGTGGTCATGCGTGTGCTCGACCGCTCCGCCGTGCGTTTCAGCCTTGAAGACATGGGCTTCGCCCCCGACACGCTGGAGCGCTTCAACGCCCTGCTGGCCCGGCCCCACGGCATCGTGCTGGTCACCGGTCCCACCGGCTCCGGCAAAACCACCACGCTGTACGCGGCGCTGTCCAAAATTGACGCCGACGCCCACAAAATCATCACCGTCGAAGAGCCGGTGGAATACCAGCTTGAGGGCATCAACCAAATCCAGGTGCACGGCCAAATTGGCCTCACGTTCGCCCGCGCCCTGCGCTCCATCCTGCGGCAAGACCCCGACATCATCATGATCGGCGAGATGCGCGACGGCGAAACCGCGCAAATCGCCGTGCAGTCGGCCCTCACCGGCCACCTGGTGTTGTCCACCCTGCACACCAACACCGCCGCCGGTGCCGTCGTGCGCCTGACCGACATGGGCGTAGAGCGTTACCTCATCACCTCGTCCGTGAACGGTGTGTTGTCGCAGCGCCTGGTGCGCCGCCTGTGCAAAAGCTGCAAAACACCCTACCAGCCCGACGAAGCCGTGCTTCGCTCATCGGGCCTGCACCGCTTCTGGCAGCCCGGTGCGCCCATTTACCGCGCCGTGGGCTGTGACCAATGCCGGGGCTCCGGCTACAGCGGCCGCACCGGCGTGCACGAACTGCTGGTGCTCGACGACGCCCTGCGCCGCAGCATCCTTGACGGGGCCGACGCCGGCACCCTGCACAGCCAGGCCCAGGCCGCCGGCATGCTCAGCCTGTACGACGACGGCCTGCGCAAAGTGGCCGCGGGCCACACCAGCCTGGATGAAGTGCTGCGCGTGACCGAGGACCAGTCCGATGCCTGATTTCGCCTGGAAAGCCGCCCGGGCCGATGGCCAGCTGAGTGAAGGCCGCATTGAAGCGCCCACGCAAGCCCAGGCCCTGCGCCTGCTGCGCGGCCAGGGCCTCACGCCCATCCGCGTCACCGAAGGCGGTGCCGCAGGTGTGCCTCCGCTGGCAACGCAGCCCACCGCTGCCGGGGCCCAGCCCGTGCCCAAGCCCGTGCCTTTCTGGAAGCGCACAGCCGGGCAGGGCGGGGCCGCCAACGGGGCCGACGTGCTGCTGCTCACCACCGAGCTGTCCATCATGCTCAAAGCCGGGCTGGCTCTCGACACCGCGCTGCGCGTGCTCATTGGCATGAGCCACAAACCCGCCGTGGCCAGCATCACGCAAACCGTGCTCGACGACGTGAAGGGCGGCGTGCCCCTCAGCAAAGCCCTCACCCGCCACCGCGATCTGTTTGGCGACTTCTACATCAACATGGTGCGCTCCGGCGAGGCCAGCGGCCAGCTGTCTGCCGTGTTCGAGCGCCTGGTGGAGCACATGGAGCGCCTGCGCGCCCTGCGCGAAAGCGTGGTGTCCGCCACCATTTACCCCGCCATTTTGTTGGGCGTGGCCGTGCTGTCGCTGGTGGCCATGCTGGGTTTTGTGGTGCCCCAGTTTGAAACCCTGTTCAAAGACATGGGCGACGCCTTGCCCGCGCCCACCCTGTTTGTCATGCACCTGGGCCAGACCTTCACCGAATACGGCTGGGCAATGGCCATTGGGGCCGTGGTGGCCTGGCTGTGGGCGCGGCAGTGGTTGCGCTCACCCAGTGGGAAAATTTGGTGGCAAAACACCGCCTTGCGCTTGCCTGTATTGGGAAGTTTGCTGCACAAATATGACCTCACGCTGTTTGCCCGCTCGTTGGGCACCCTGCTGGGCAACGGCGTGCCGCTGCTGGGGGCATTGCACATTGCCACCGAAACCGTGGGCAACGGCAAGCTGCGCCAGGCCCTGGCCACCGTCGCCCCCAAGGTGAAAGACGGCGGCAAACTGGTGGATGCCCTGTCGGGCACCGGCATTTTTGAACCATTGGCCATCAACCTGGTCAGGGTAGGGGAAGAAACCGGCCGCACCGGCCCCATGCTGCTGGAGCTGGCCCACATTTTCAACCGCGACGTTGAAACCGGCATCAAGCGCGCCCTCACCATGCTGGAGCCCCTGCTCATTCTGGTGCTGGGCCTGCTCATTGCGGCCATCATCGTGTCCATCTTGCTGGGCATTTTGTCGGTCAACGACTTGGCTTCTTAAAATCGCACCCTTCACCCCTTTCGATATTTACCGGGCTTCTTGACCATGTCTGTTTCTGCTCGCCGCCGTTCTGGCGGTTTCACCCTTATTGAATTGCTGGTCGTGCTGGCCATCCTCACCCTGCTGGCGGGCCTGGTGGGCCCGCGCGTGCTGGGCCAGTTGGGCGGGGCCAAAAGCAAAACCGCTGCGGTGCAAATTGCCGACCTTGAAAAATCCCTTGAGCTCTTCAAGCTCGACGTGGGCCGCTTCCCCTCCACCGAAGAAGGCTTGCAAGCCCTCTCGACCAAACCCGCCACCGCCAACGGCTGGAACGGCCCCTACATCAAAGGCAGTGTGCCCAACGACCCTTGGGGCAAGCCCTACAAATACGCCACCGTGGCTGCTGGCATTGAAATCATGACCCTCGGTGCCGACGGCGCAGCCGGTGGCGACGGCGAAAACGCCGACGTGAAGAACCAGCAGTGACCCTCTCCCCCCCCGGCGCTGGCGCCAGGCAACAGGGCTTCACCCTGGTGGAGCTGCTGGTGGTGTTTGCCATCGGCGCCTTGCTGGTGGGCCTGGCCCCCCTTGCATTTGGCAAGCTGCGCGAGTCGTCCCAATACCGCGACACCCTGCGCACCCTGGTGGCCGAGCTGCGCCAGGCACGCCAGCAAGCCATCACCCGGGGCACCGAGGTGCGGTTTCAAATGGACTTGCCCCGCCGCCAGTTTGGCGTGCAGGGCGCGGCCCAGCGCGACGTGCCGCAGCCCCTGCAAGTGCGCGCCACCGTGGGCAGCACCGAAATCACCCCCACCCAAGTGGCCGGCATTTTGTTTTTGCCCGACGGTGGCGCCACCGGCGGCAGCTTTGACGTGCTGCGCCCCTCGGGCACCGGCACCCGCGTGCGGGTGGACTGGTTGTCGGGCCGCGTAGAGCAGGAGCCCCTGCGGCCATGAACCCCTCACAGCCTGGCCGGGCGCAGCAAGGGCTTTCGTTGCTGGAGCTGCTGGTCGCCTTCTCCATCATGGCGCTGTCCATTGGTTTGCTTTACCGCAGCATGGGCGGCAGCGCCCGCAGCGTGGCCGACATGGCCCAGCAACAGCAAGCCGCCCTGGTGGCCGAATCGGTGCTAGCCCTGCGCGATGCCGTCACGCCCGAAGGCTGGAACGAAACCGGCACCTCGGCCGGGTTCAGGTGGGCAGTGTCCAGCCAGCCCTTCACCACCCCGTTGCCCTGGCCCCTTGAGTCTGCCGGTGCCCCCCAGCCCGCTGACCGCGTGCCCCTGCACGAAATTCGCCTCAGCGTGTTCTGGGCAGACGGCACCCGCCCCCGCCAGCTCGACGTCACCACCTTGCTGCCTCAGCGCAAGCCCTTCCCTGGCGAGGCCCAGCCATGAGCCCGCACCGCCCGCGCAGCGCAGGCTTCACCCTGGTGGAAGTGCTGGTGGCCGTGTCATTGCTGGCCATCATCATGGTGGCACTGGGCGGGGCCATGCGCACCATGGCCCAAACCGAAACCCGGGTGGACCAGCGCCTGCAGCGCATGGACGACCTGCGCGTGGCCACCGGCTTTTTGCAGCAGGTGCTGGGCCGTGTGTCGGGCCGCAAGCAACCTGCGCCGCAAGGGCAGGGCGGGCAGCAGGTGGCGTTTCGCGCCACCCCCACCAGCATTGAGTGGGTGGGCATCATGCCCGCCCGCCATGGCCTGGGCGGGCGCTATTTTTTCCGGCTCCAGCCCGAAGAGCTGGCCACCGGCCCCGCCCTGGTGCTGCGTTTTGCCCCGTGGGATGCCGCAGCCCCCGTTTTCCCCGATTGGTCACAGGCCACGGCACGGGTTCTGGTGCCCGCGCTAGGCCAGTTTGCCGTGTATGCCGAAGGCCGCCCCACCCAAAACCAGGCCCTGCCGCCCGATTGGCCCGTGGGCTGGGTGCCCGGCTGGCCCATGCCAGAGCAACTGCCCCAGCGCGTGCGCATCAGCTGGGGCCCCGCTGGGCTTGCCTGGCCCGACCTGGTGGTGCCCGTGCGCACCCTCACGCAAGGGGCGGGCATGGGCGGCGGCTTCACCATTGGGGGCTCAAGCTGATGGCCGGCAGGTCTGTGGCCCAGCCGCGCGGCATGGCGCTGATTGCCGTGCTGTGGATGGTGGCGGCACTGGGCATCATTGCCACCGGTTTGTTGCACACCGTCAAAGGCGAAATCCGCCTGGCCGGTCACCAGCGGCAAAACGTGGTGGCCGGGGCCCTGGCCGATGCCGCCATCCGCTGGGTGTTACAAGATGTGTCTGCCCGCAAACCCGCTTTGGTGCGCTCTATATATATAGACGTGCCGCTGCAAGGCGGCCTGGTGCGCACCGAGGTGCGGCCGCTGAACGGCCTGATTGACCTCAACCAAGCCCCCGAGCCCCTGCTGGCCGCCCTGTTCCAGCACGCCGCAGGCCTGCCGCCAGCCGACAGCGCCCAGCTGGCCCAGGCCGTGGTCGAAACCCGCAAACGCCCCGACCCCCAAGGCCGCCCCGAGGGCTTCGACGCCCCCGAAGACCTGCTGCGCGTGCCCGGCGTCAGCTACCCCCTCTATGCTACGATCGCCCGCCTTGTGTCGGCCAGCCTCAAGGGCAGCGGCCGTGTCAACCCGCAGGCCGCCCCCGTGCCCGTGCTGGCCGTGCTGGCGCAGGGCAACACCGCGCTGGCCAGCCAGTTGGCCGCAGCAAGAGACAGTTCGCCCTTGCCCATGGACACCACGCAACTCACCCCCGACTTCATCGACGCCTCTGCCGCCACCGCCATTCAAGTGGCGGCCCGCGTGCCCCTGGCCGATGGGGCCCACCTGGTCAAAACCTGGTGGGTGGGGTTGTCGGCCTCTGGCCAAACTGGCTTGCCCTGGCAGGTGCTGGAAACCCGCCAGCACATCGAGCCCCTGGCCCCCTGAGCCCCCCTTCACGGTATTTGCTGCACATGGCCGCCCTTCAAACCGACGCCCGCCTTTTTGGCCTAGACCTGTCAGGCCTGGGCACCCAATGGTCGCAGGCCCTGCACGCCATGGGCCAGTGGCCCCTGTTCACCTGGCTCAAGCCCCAGGTGCCCGTGCGCGTGCTCATGCCCAGCGGCATTGCGCTGTCATATTTAGGCAAAAATAAGCCTCTGGCGCTTGCTGCTGCTCATTCGGGTGCTGCGGTTTTTGAGGCCATTGTGCTGCCCGACGACCTGGTGCTGCGCCAGCAAGTGGTGCTGCCCACCTTGCCCCCGGCAGAGGCCCAGGCCGCCCTGGCCCTGGCTGTGCAAAGCCAAAGCCCTTTTGCGCCAGAGCACCTGCTGTGGGTGGCTCGCCCCGCCACCGCAGCTGCCCCCGGCACCGTGGCACACCAGGTGGTGCTCACCTCCCGGCCCCTGGTGCAGGCGCACATCGACGCCACCCGCCCCCGCCTGCAAAACACCGGCCCCCAAACCCCGCCCGAAATATGGGCAGACGCGGCCAACGCCACCCCCTTCGTGCTGCCCGGCTTTGGCGAAACGCGCCGCCTGCGCCGCTTGCGGCTGGGGTTTCAGGTCAACGTGGCCTTGTGCCTGTTGGCCCTTGGCCTGGCAGCCGCTGCCGCCGTGACACCGTCGCTGCAACTGCGCCTGCGCGCCCTTGACGCCGTGGCCCAGCACACCCAGCTGCAAAAAGAAGTGGCCCCCGTGCTGGCGCTGCGCGAAGGGCTGGTGAAAGCCGAAGAACAGCTGCAAACCCTGGCCGACGTGGCCGGCACCCCCGTGCCCGCCGTGCAAGTGCTCGATTTGGTCACCCGCGCCCTGCCCGACGACACCGCGCTGCTCAACTTCGCGCTCAACGCCACCGACAGCCCGGCCAAACCCCCCAAGGTGGTGCTGACCGGCAACACCGGCAACGCCGCCGCCCTCATGCAAAAGCTGGGCAACCAGCCCGGCCTGCGCGATGTGAAAGCCCTCACCGCCGCCACCAAACCCCTGGGGGCCGACAAAGAAAGCTTCAGCATTGAGGCCACGCTTGATTTGGCCAGCATCAAACCATGAGCGCCCAACCGCATTCCACCCCGCCCACACACCGCGTGCTGCAGGCCATCACCCTGCTGCTGCTGTGTGCGCCGCTGGCCGCCGGTGGCTGGTGGGTGTGGCAAAAACACCAATGGGCCCAGCAACAGCTGGCCCAGCTTGAGCCCCGCCACGCCCGCCTGCTGGGCCTGCAAGCCAGCAAAGACAGCCTGGCCCAGGCCGAAACCGCCGCCAAAGCCCAGCTGGCCCGCCAGGTGTACCCCGCCACCCTCGACGCCGCCCAGGCTGGCAACGACGCCCAGCAGCGCATACGCACCCTGTTTGCCGACAGCAAGCTCGACATTGGCAGCATTCAGGTGCTGCCCCCCAAAGAGCAAAAATCGTTCGACCGCATTGGCGTGGTGCTGCGCGTTGAAGGTGACCTGGTGGGCATGCAAAACGCCCTGACCTTGCTTGAAACCCAATCGCCCACCGTGTGGGTAGAGGCCGCGGCCGTGCAAACCATCGGCGCGGTCAAGCCCAAGTCCACCCAGCGCCTGGGTGGGCAGTTCACCCTGTTTGTGTTGCGGAGCCGCTCATGATGGCCCAGCGCTTTTTGTGGTTGCTCAACCTCGGTTTGGCCCTGGCCCTGGCCTGGCTGTGGGTGGACGAAACCGGCCAGCCCCGCCCCCAGGTGTGGGC
>JBASFL010000103.1:0-11226 GCA_049653005.1 Burkholderiaceae bacterium
CGCAGCTGGAGCGCTTTCGCGCCGCCGCCCAGGCCGCGCTCGACTGCGGGCTGGGCGTGAACGCCGGGCACGACCTCAACCGGGACAACCTCACCGACTTTCTGCGCGTGGTGCCCGGGGTGAGCGAAGTCTCCATCGGCCACGCCCTCATGGCCGACGCGCTGGAGCTGGGCTACACCGCCACCGTGGCCGACTACCTGCGCTGCATTCAGGCCGCATGATTTACGGCATTGGCACCGACCTGTGCGACGTGCGCCGCATGGCCCAGGCGCTGGCGCGACACGGCGACCGCTTTGCCGAAAAAGTGCTCACCCCCGCCGAGCTGGCCACCTGGCGCGCCCGCACCGCCCGCAGCCCCGAGCGCGGCCTGCGCTACCTCGCCACCCGGTTTTCGGCCAAAGAGGCCTTCAGCAAAGCCATTGGCCTGGGCATGCGCATGCCCATGACGTGGCGGCGCTGCGAGGTGGCCAACCTGCCCAGCGGCCAGCCCTGCATCGTGCTGCACGGCGAACTCAAAACCTGGTTTGAAGCCCAGGGCCTCAAAGCCCACGTCACCCTCACCGACGAAGGCGACCACGCCGCCAGCTTCGTGGTGGTGGAGGGTGTGCCCAGCCCCCCGCCCAACACCGCACCCAACGCCCCCGCCCCCGGAAACACCCCATGACCCAACTGGCCGCCCCCGTGGTGCTCGACATTGCCGGCACCACTCTCACCAAAGCCGACAAACAACGCCTGAAGCACCCGCTGACCGGGGGGCTCATTCTGTTTGCCCGCAACTTTGAAAGCCGCGAGCAACTCACCCAGCTCTGCCGCAAGATCAAAAAAGCCCGGCCCGACGTGCTGATTGCCGTGGACCACGAAGGCGGCCGCGTGCAGCGCTTCAAAACCAACGGTTTCACCCACCTGCCGCCCATGCGCGCCCTGGGCCGCCTGTGGGAAGCGCCCGCGCCCGAAGGGGCCAGCCCGGCGCAAACCACCAGCCCCCACCTGCACGCCACCAACGCCGCCACCGCCTGCGGCTACGTGCTGGGGGCCGAGCTGCGCGCCTGTGGGGTGGACCTGAGCTTCACCCCCGTGCTCGACCTGGACCACGGCCCCAGCGGCGTCATTGGCGACCGCGCCTTTGCCCGTGACGCCCGCGTGGCCGCCATGCTGGCCAAAAGCCTCATGCACGGTTTGCTGCAAAGCGGCATGGCCAACTGCGGCAAACACTTTCCGGGCCACGGTTATGTGCGCGGCGACTCGCACCTGGACATTCCGGTGGACGACCGCCCGCTGCACACCCTCTTGGCCGACGACGCCGCCCCCTACCACTGGCTCAGCAGCAGCCTGGCCAGCGTCATGCCCGCGCACGTCATTTACAGCCAGGTGGACAGCCGCCCGGCGGGCTTCTCCAGCACATGGCTGCAAGACATCTTGCGCACCCAAATGGGCTTTCAGGGCCTGGTGTTCAGCGACGACCTCAGCATGGCCGCCGCCCGCGTGATCGACGGCCAACCCGTCAGCTACACCACCGCCGCGCTGGCCGCGTTGCAAGCCGGTTGCGACATGGTGCTGCTGTGCAACCAGTCACTCGAAGGCGGTGGCGAAGCGGTGGACGAACTGCTGGCGGGCTTGAGCGAAGCCATCGTCAAAGGCCAGTGGGTGCCGCACGGCGCCAGTGAAGAACGGCGGTTGGCTTTGCTGCCCAAACAGCCTGCGCTGGCGTGGGATGGGTTGATGACGCAGGGCGCTTACATGCATGCGCTGGATTTGGTGGCGGGGGTTTGAGACTCAAATCACCGACCTCAGCACCTGTGCCGTTTCGATGATGGCCGGCAGCAGTTTTTCAATGATGAGCGCTTCCGACCAAATGGACGATTGCAAGGTCATGCTCAACGCGGCTTTGCAATCACCGTGGCGGTCGCGCAGGGGCACCGCCACGCCCATGAGGCCCACATCGAGGTAGCCCACTGAGATGCAGTACCCGTTCTCCCGGGTTTTGAGCACGAGCTGCTCAAAGTGCTGGGCCGTTGAGGGTGCATTCGCGGTGAACACCGAAAATTCATGGGTGGCAAGCCAGGCGTGCAGTTCGGCGTCGCCCAGCGTGGACAGAATGGCCGGGCCTGGGCCCACCACGTGTGCCGGCACGCGCGCACCGGCATAAAACCCAATCGAGACCACCCGTGGGCTGTTGCTGCGTGCGACGTAAACCAGTTCGTGGCGGTCCAACACCGACACGTTGACGGTTTCGCCGGTGGTCATGGCCAGCCGTTGAATAAACGGCTGGACCAGGCGCGGCAGACGGGCCGCGTCCAAATAGCTTTGGCCCAAGCGCAAGACGTTGGGTGTGAGCCAATAAAACTTGCCGTCCGTGTCGGCGTACCCGTAGTGGCAAAGGTTCTGAAGGTAGCGCCGCGCAGCGGTGCGGGGCAGCGCCGTGCGTTGCGCCACTTGGCTGACCGTCATCCGGCCGTAGTCATCGTTGAACGACTCAATCACCGACAACACACGCCCCACGGCGGCAATGTGATCGTCCGGGTCGATTGAAAACCGTTGCGGGGTGGTGGGGGACGCGAGCCCGGAGGCATCAGGGTTAACCATAAATATCACCGTTGTTCGGTCAACCGTGACCGCTATCCGGTCAGTATAGACCTGGGGTGTGTTGAGGCCAGGCGGGCCTTTCCCTACATTCGCAGCCATGACGAACAGCCACCACACCGCCACTGCGGACCGGATTTCCGGCCACACCCGTGTCTTCATGATCGCGGGCAGCCCCGTGAACCAGGTTCAAGCGCCGGCCATTTTCAACCGCGTGTTCCAGCGCTTCGGTGTCGATGCGGTGCTGGTGCCCGTGCTGGTCGCGCCCGGTCAATTGCCCGCGTTCGCCCGCGTGGTGCTGGAGGCGGGCAACGTGGACGGGCTGTGGCTCACCGTGCCACACAAACCCACCCTGATGCCATGGCTGGCCGCCGTGGACGAGGCGGGCCGGGTGGCGGGCTCGGTGAATGCCGTGCGTCGCCGCCCGGACGGATCGTTGGAAGGCGGCATGTTCGATGGCAACGGCCTGGTGTCTGCCTTGCGCCATTTCGGTGTGGTGCCCGAGGGCATTCGCGTGTTGCTCGTCGGCACCGGCGGGGCGGGCGCGGCCATTGCCACGGCGCTGCTGGGTGCTGGCGTGAGCCAACTTGCTTTGCACGATTTGGGTGACCGGGCCGACGCCTTGGCCCAGCGCCTGAACGACCCCCGCGTGCGGGTGGGTGGCGCTGACCCGGCCGGTTTTGATTTGGCCATCAACGCCACCCCACTGGGGCTTCACCCTGACGACCCTCTGCCTTTCGATGTGTCCCGTCTCGATGCACACGCCAAGGTGGTTGACATCCTCATGAAGCACGCGCCCACGCCGCTGCTGCGCGCGTGCGCAAGCAGGGGCATCGAGGCGCACCCAGGCTTTGAAATGTTGGTGCAACAGGTGCCCGACTACCTGCGCTTCTTTGGCATGGCCGATGTGGCCGAACGGGTCCGGCACGACCTGACAGACGTGCGCGAGCACATCTTGGCCGCTTGCTGAGGCGCCCCTCTTTTTTCGCTGTTTTTTTTTCCTTCAACCCCCAACCTCACTTCACCATGAACCACTTTCGCCGTGTTTTTTCCCTGTCTGTCCTGACGGCCGCCATTGCGGTCACCGGTTTGGCCCAAGCGGCCGACATCGAGGCGCGCACCATCAAGTTCCCCTCAGCCAGCAACAAAGGGCATCCACAGGTGCTGGGTGTGGCCAAGTTTGCCGAGTTGATTGCCAAAAAAACCGACGGCAAATTCAAAGTGACTTCCTTTCCCGGCGGCGCTTTGGGCCCAGACCTTCAGACGGTTTCCGCGATGCAAGGCGGCACCGTTGAAATGACCGTGATGAACGCCAGCCTGCTGGCCGGTGTGGCCAAGGAAATGGCGATTTTTGATTTCCCGTTCCTCTTCAACAACACCCGCGAGGCCGATGCGGTGTCAGACGGCCCCGTGGGCATCAAGCTGTTGGACAAGTTGCAGGAAAAGGGCCTGGTGGGCCTGGCCTATTGGGACCTGGGCTACCGCCAGGTCCACACCGCCAAGAAACCGATTGCGAAGGCCGACGATTTCAAAGGCATGAAGATGCGCGTGATTCCCACCCCGATCTATGTGGACTTCATGAAAGCCGTGGGGGCGTCCCCCGTGCCATTGGCGTTCACGGAAACCTACACCGCCATGGAACAGGGCGCCATCGACGGCATGACCAACCCACTGCTGAACATCGTGGACATGAAGTTTGATGAGGTCTCCAAGTACCTGACCATCACCAACCACATGTACACCCCACAGGCCGTGGTGGTGGGCAAGAAGTTCTGGGACAAGTTGTCGCCCGTGGAGCAAAAGTTGATGCGCGAGGCCGCTCAGGAAACCGCCATTTACCAGCGCAAGTTGGCGCGCGATGAAGCCGCCAAAACACTGGCCGAAGTCAAGAAAAGGGGCATGACGGTGTTTGAACTGCCACCCGAAGAAATTGCCAAGTTGCGCGAGCGCTCCAAACCCGTGGTGGAGAAATACACCAATGAGTTGGGCCCGATCGTCAAGGAAATGTACGCCGCCGTGGAAAAGGCGCGCGCAAGCAAGTGAGCCGGGCGGTTGGCTGGGCGCGCTTCAGCGCCCGGCATCCAACCGCAGTTTCTCCAGCACATCGCTCACCAGCTCCAGGCGCAGCAGGGGGGCGTCCAGCGACATCAGGCGCTGTTTGAGTTCGCTGCCCACGGGCAGCAGGTCGCACCAGCGGTTGGCCACCCAGCCCGCGTCGTGCCAGTGGTAGGGCGGTGTGACGGGCAGGTGTTCGGCCCCGGTGGTTTGGGCGCGCAGGCTGTCCACCACCCGTTGGAGCGAGATGACGGTGCTGGCCAGCTCTTCGGGCACAACGGTCGGCAGGTCGGGGGGCAGCAGCTCCACATCGGCCACCCACAGGCCGTGTTTGAGTTTCTCGCGCTGTTGCACGCGAAAGCGCTGCTCGCCCCGGCAGACCACGTGCAGCAGGCCGGGCTGGGCTTGCTCAAAGTGTTCGATGTGGGCCAGGGTGCCCACGCTTTGAAAGGTTTCGGGGGCACCCGTGTCGCCCGGGCGGGGCGCGGTGGCCACCTCGGCCCCTTGCGTCAGGCACACCACACCGAAAGGGGCCCGTTCGCGGTGGCAGCGCTGCACCATGTCCAGGTAGCGCACCTCAAAAATGCGCAGGGGCAACGGGCTGCCGGGAAACAGCACGGTTTGCAGCGGAAACAGGGGCAGCCGCGTCAGGGTGAGCGGGGCTTCGGTGGGCATTTTTTTAAGTGAAAAGTGCCGCTGGCGCTTGTTGGTATTGGGTTGTCTGCTATGAAATTAATTAAATAGCAAACTGTTCAATACAGTCAAGCGCCAGAGGTCTTTATTGCACTGCGTCTGCGCTTTGGCGTTGCAACATGGCCAGGGTGTTGGCCACGGTGCTGCGCAGTTCGCGGCGGTCGCAAATGAAATCGACCGCGCCTTTGGTCTGCAAAAACTCGGCGCGCTGGAAGCCTTCGGGCAGCTTCACGCGCACGGTGTTTTCAATGACGCGTGGGCCGGCAAACCCGATCAGGGCTTTGGGCTCGGCAATCACCACGTCGCCCACAAAGGCAAAGCCGGCGCTCACGCCGCCCATGGTGGGGTCTGTCAGCACGCTGATGTAGGGCAGGCCTTTTTTGGCCAGGCGGGTGAGGGCGGCGTTGGTTTTGGCCATTTGCATCAGGCTCAGCAGGCCTTCTTGCATGCGCGCGCCGCCGGTGGCGGTGAAGCAGATGAAGGGCACTTTCTGCTCGATGGCGGTTTCCACGCCGCGCACAAAACGCTCGCCCACCACACTGCCCATGCTGCCGCCCATGAAGTCGAATTCAAAGCAGGCCACCACCACGTCAATGCTCATGACCGCACCGCCCATGACGATGAGGGCATCGGTCTCGCCGGTGTTTTCCAGCGCTTCTTTCAGGCGCTCGGGGTATTTGCGGCTGTCTTTGAATTTGAGGGCATCCACCGGCAGCACTTCCTGGCCCAACTCGTAGCGGCCTTCGCCGTCCAGAAAGGCGTTGAGGCGGTCGCGTGCGCCAATGCGGTGGTGGTGGCTGCACTGGGGGCAGACGTTCTGGTTTTTCTCCAAATCGGTCTTGTACAGCACGGCCTCGCAGCTGGGGCACTTGATCCACAGGCCTTCGGGCACGCTGCGGCGCTCGGTGGGGTCGGTGGGGGTGATTTTGGGGGGCAGCAGTTTTTCCAGCCAGGACATCGGTCACTCCTTGCGGTGAAAACCCCGCGCGCCGTGCGGCGGGGGCGGGGTTGAAATAGGACAGCGGATTATGCGCGGTGGCGTGGGCCGCCGGGCGCGTCAGCCCTGCGCGTCCAGCGCCTGGCGAATGCCCGACAGAAACTCGGCCGCCGCAGGGGCCACACCTTCGCGCGGCTGGTTTTCAATGAGCTGGATCAGGCGCGTGCCAATCACCACCGCATCGGCCACCCGGCCCACGGCGGTGGCGGTGGCGGCATCGCGGATGCCAAAGCCCACACCCACGGGCACACTGACGTGCTGGCGGATGCGGGGCAGCATGGCCTCCACCGCGCCGGTGTCGAGGTTGCCCGCACCGGTCACGCCTTTGAGCGACACGTAATACACGTAGCCGCTGGCCAGGCGGCCCACCAGGTCCATGCGTTCGGGCGTGGAGGTGGGGGCCAGCAAAAAGATGAGGTCCAACCCGTGGGCCTTGAGCGTGGCGGCAAACTGCTCGCATTCTTCGGGTGGGTAGTCGACGATGAGCACACCGTCCACGCCCGCCGCTGCCGCGTCACGGATGAAACTGTCGGCGCCGTGCTTCAGGTTGTAGGCCTCCACCGGGTTGGCGTAGCCCATCAGCACCACGGGGGTGGTGTTGTCGGCCTGGCGGAAGGTTTGCACCATGGCCAGCACCTGGGCGGTGCCCACGCCAAAGGTCAGCGCTTTTTCACCGGCTTTTTGAATGACGGGGCCGTCGGCCATGGGGTCAGAGAAGGGCACACCCAGCTCGATCACGTCAGACCCGGCCGCGACCATGGCGTGCATCAGCTCGGGCGTGATGTCGGCGTAGGGGAAACCCGCGGTCACGTAGGGAATGAGCGCCTTGCGCCCCTCGGCTTTGAGTTGGGCCAGTTTGGTTGGGATGCGGCTCATTTCACGACTTTCACAATGTGTTCGGCGCTGTCGGCCAGGCCACCTTTGACCGATTGGCCACGGCAGCTGGGACGGCAATAGAAGTCGGCGTTGGACAGGTCGGCCACGGTGCCAATGTCTTTGTCGCCACGGCCCGACAGGTTGACCAGAATGGACTGGTCAGGGCGCATGGTTTTGGCCAGTTTCATGGCATAGGCAACGGCGTGGCTGGACTCCAGCGCGGGAATGATGCCTTCGGTGCGGCACAGGTAATGGAAAGCTTCCAGCGCCTCGGTGTCGGTGATGCCCACGTATTCGGCGCGGCCAATGTCTTTCAAAAACGCGTGCTCGGGGCCCACACCTGGGTAGTCGAGGCCCGCGCTGATGCTGTGGGTTTCGGTGATTTGGCCGTTGTCGTCTTGCAAGATGTAGGTGCGGTTGCCGTGCAGCACGCCGGGGCTGCCTTTTTGCAGCGAGGCGGAGTGTTTGTCGGTGTCCATGCCTTCACCGGCGGCTTCCACACCGATGAGCCGGGTGGCCTCGTGGCCGATGTAGGGGTAAAAAATGCCCATGGCGTTGCTGCCGCCGCCCACGCAGGCCACCACGGCATCGGGTTGGCTACCCGGCAGGCCCACCTCGGCCATGATTTCGGGCATTTGCTTCAGGCACTCGTTGCCAATCACGCTCTGGAAGTCGCGCACCATCATGGGGTAGGGGTGTGGGCCCGCCACGGTGCCGATGATGTAGAAGGTGTTGTCCACGTTGGCCACCCAGTCGCGCATGGCCTCGTTCAGCGCGTCTTTCAGGGTTTTGCTGCCGCTTTCCACGGGCACCACGGTGGCTCCCAGCAGCTTCATGCGGTACACGTTGGGGCTTTGGCGCTTCACGTCTTCCGCGCCCATGTACACCACACATTCCAGGCCGTAGCGGGCGCAGATGGTGGCGGTGGCCACACCGTGCTGGCCCGCGCCGGTTTCAGCGATCACGCGGGGTTTGCCCATGCGTTTGGCCAACATGGCCTGGCCGATGGTGTTGTTGACCTTGTGTGCGCCGGTGTGGTTGAGGTCTTCGCGCTTCAAGAAGATTTGCGCCCCGCCCATTTCACGGCTCATGCGGGCCGCGTGGTACACGGGCGAGGGGCGGCCCACAAAGTGCGCCAGTTCGTTTTTGAATTCGGCCAGAAAGTCGGGGTCGTGCTGGTACTGGGCGTAGGCCGCACGCAGCTGGTTGATGGCGTGGGTGAGCGTTTCGCTCACAAAGCTGCCGCCGTAAATGCCAAAGTGGCCGCTGGCGTCGGGTTGCTGGTATTCAAACATGGGGTGTCTCGGTGAGGCGCCAGCCCCCAAACAGGGTCAGCGCGGTGGGTTCAACTGCACAACTTTGCGTCGGCTGCGCGCACGGCAGCCACGAATTGCGCCATTTTTTCAGGGTCTTTGGTGCCCTTGACGGGCTTGCCGTCGGGGCCGGTCAGCTCAACGCCGGAGCTGACGTCAACGGCCCAGGGCCGCACCGTCAAGATGCCATCGGTCACGTTTGCAGCGTCGAGTCCACCAGACAAAACGAGGCGAGAGCTGACGTTTGGAGGAAGCTGTGACCACTTGAAGGCTGTCCAGTCGAAGGTTTTACCGCCGCCGCCATAGCCGTCCACCAGTGCGTCGAGCAGGATGGCTTGGGCCAGCGGGTATTGAGCGGCGTATTCTAAAAGATCGAACCCTGGCGCGCCCGGTGCAGTGGGGATGCGCGCGGCCCGCATGTGGCGGTGCCCGGCTGCGGCGCAGGTTTCAGGGCTTTCATCACCGTGAAATTGGGCCACAGCGCCCGTGTTCATTGATAAGCTTGCTACCACGTTGGGCGTGGTTTCGTTCACAAACAGCAGCACGGGCGTGACGAAGGCGGGCAGCCGTCTGGACAGCTCTGCCGCGCGTTGGGCCGACACGAAGCGGGGGCTTTTGGGGTACAGCACAAAACCGATGGCATCGGCCCCGGCGTGCACGGCGGCGTCCACATCGGCTTCACGGGTCAGGCCGCAGATTTTGATGCGGGTGCGGTGCGTGTGTGGTGTCATGGGTGTGAGGGCAACCAGTCAAAGCCGGGCACCGCGTCGGGCAAGCCCCATTGGGCGCCGTAGCGGGGGCCGAGGAAGTACAGGCCGTCGGGCGAAAACGTGGGCGCGGCCACCTCGCGTGAGCGGGCGTCCAGCACCGTTTTCATCCAAGCCGGGTCGCGCAGGCCCTGGCCCACGGCCAGCAGGCAGCCCATGATGTTGCGGATCATGTGGTGCAAAAACGCGCTGCCTTCAAAGTCAAACCGCCAGTAAGCGCCGTGGCGGGTGATGGTGATGGGCCGCAGCGTTTTCACGGGCGACAAGGCCTGGCATTGCGCGGCCCTGAACGAGGTGAAGTCGTGTTCACCCACCAAAAAAGCGGCGGCCTCTTGCATGGGCTGCAACGCCAGCGGGCGAAACACCCAGCCCACCCGCCCCGCATCGAGGCTGGGCCGCACCGGGGACTCCAGCACCACGTAGCTGTAACGCCGCGAGGTGGCACACGCCCTGGCATGAAACGCGTCGGGCACGTGGCGCGCCCATTGAATGGCAATGTCGGCGGGCAAATACCGGTTGGTGCCACGCACCCAGGAGCTGTCGGTGCGCTCCACATCGGTGTCGAAATGCGCCACTTGCATGAGGCCGTGCACGCCTGCATCGGTGCGGCCCGCGCACATCACGTTCGGCGGGGGGGCGGCCATGAACGTGCCCAGCGCGTGCTCCAGCCGGTCTTGCACGGTGCGCCCGCTGGACTGGCTTTGCCAGCCTTCGTAGGCACCACCGCCGTAACTGATACCGAGGGCAATCCGCAAGGTGTGCGCAGCCCGTGTCAACCCAGATCGGCCAGGAAGGCGCTGGCCTTGGCCTGCAAGGCCCCGGTGGCTTGGTCCACGACCTCTTCGGCCAGTGAGCGGGCACCTTCCATGTCGCCAATCGCCAGGAACTCGGCGGCCAACGACAGCTTGGTTTCCAGCGGATCGCCTGTGGGGATGTCGTCCAACACGGGCTCGTCGGTGGACGGCGTGCCGCCCAGGTCCAGTGACAGGTCCCCCATGTCGAACGACAACATACCGTCGTCGGTGTTGGCTGTGTCGATGCGTTGGGTGGCTTCGTTGGCGTTGGGTTCGGGTGTTTCCGCAAAACTCAGCTCGAAGTCAGGCATTTCGGGTTCGGCCGTGGGTGCGTTTGCCACGGGTTCGGGCTCGAACTGGGTGCTGGGCGCGTCATTGGGCACGTCGAAAGACAGGTCAGACGCGTCAAGCTCGAAGGCGGGCGGCGGTGGGGGTGTGTCGGTGCCGGCTGTGGTGGCGTCCAGCGAGGGGCTGTCGTCCAGGTCGAATGACAGCCCGTTGCCGTCGTCTGGCGAGGGTGCCGCCGCCTCTGCTGCAGCAGGAGGGGTGTCGTCGAGCGAGAAATCCAGGTCCAGATCGAGGGCGCCTTCTGCGGCCGGTGCGGGGATGCTGTCGGTCTGGGGCTGAGGGTCGAACGGCCGTGTGTGTGCCATGCCCGGGCTGGCATCGGTGTCGAGTTGGGTGGCACCGTCGGTCACCGGGGGGCTGCCCCCGGGTTGGTACAACGGGTTGGCTGGGTCCAGCTCTTGGCCCAGTTGGCAGGCGTGTGCCCACTCGGGTCCGGTGCCTTGGGTCAGGGCGTACACCTCGCAGGCCAACACCTCGAACGCTTTTGCATCGCGCCGCTTGGCATAAATCTCCAGCATCTTGCTGTGAATGGCCACGCGGGAAGGATTCAGCCGCATGGCTTCCTTCAGGATTTCTTCGGCCTGCAGGTCGCGGCCATAGGCCAGGTACACATCGGCCTCGGCCACTGGGTCCACGTCGCCGCCCGCGTCCAGTTGGCTGGGCGAATACATCATGGATGAGCCCGAGGGCGCTGCCTCGGCGGTGTCCACATTTTGGCCGCCGCTGGCGCCAAAGAAAGAGTCGGGCTGCAAGCGGCTTTCCAGATAGGAACTGTCCACCCCCCCCGGGTGTTTTTTGCGCTG
>JBASFL010000104.1:0-101045 GCA_049653005.1 Burkholderiaceae bacterium
GGGGTGGGCAAGTCCACCTTGCTCAACTGCATGGCGGGGCTGGACAGTTGGGACAGCGGCAGCGTGAACTTACAAGGCCACAACCTGGACGCGCTCAACGACGACGCCCGCGCCCTGCTGCGACGCCAGTCGGTGGGCTTTGTGTTCCAGGCGTTTCATGTGTTGCCGCACCTGGATGTGGCGCAAAACGTGGCGCTCCCATTACTGCTACTGGGCACGCCCGACCCCGCACGCGTGCACGCCATGCTCGAAGCCGTGGGCCTAGGTGGCTTGGGCACACGCTTGCCCCAACAGCTCAGTGGCGGTCAGCTGCAGCGGGTGGCCATGGCCCGTGCGCTGGTGACCCAACCCGCCTGTGTGCTGGCCGACGAGCCCACCGGCAACCTTGACCGTGGC
The DNA here is from genome assembly GCA_049653005.1 of Burkholderiaceae bacterium. Taxonomy (GTDB): domain Bacteria; phylum Pseudomonadota; class Gammaproteobacteria; order Burkholderiales; family Burkholderiaceae_C; genus UBA2334. The sequence goes on from JBASFL010000104.1 coordinate 397, forward strand.
ACCGCAGACGGCGTGTTTGAGCTGATGCTGCAACTGGCCCGCGACCAGGGCACCGCCTTCATCGTCGTCACGCACGACGAGGCGCTGGCCCAGCGCTGCAGCCGCCGCGCGCGTCTGGTGCGCGGCCTGCTGACCGAAACCGACTGACCTGTTTCTGACCATTTTTCTTTTTGTATCCCCATGAAAAACTTTGGCATCAACACCCAAATCGTCCACGCCGACCGCAGCTTTGGCGTGGAGCACGGTGGCGTGCGCAAGCCCATCCACACCTCGGTGCAATACGGTTTTGACACCGTGGAAGAACTGGTGGGCGTGTTCCAGGGCACCGTCAAGGGCTACAACTACGCCCGCCAGGGCACGCCCACCACGGCGGCGCTGGAGTCGCGCATCACCCTGCTGGAAGGGGGCGTGGGCAGCGTGTGTTTTGCCACCGGCATGGCGGCCATTTGCGCCACCTTTCTGACGCTGCTGAAAGCGGGCGACCACCTGGTGGTGAGCCAGTTTGTGTTTGGCAACACCAACAGCGTGCTGGGCACCCTGCGCGACCTGGGCATTCAGGTCACCACCGTGGACGCCACCCGCGCCAGCGCCGTGGCCGAGGCGCTCCAGCCCCACACCCGCATGGTGTTTGTGGAAACCGTGGCCAACCCCGGCACCCAGGTGGCCGACCTGGCCGCCATTGGCGAGCTGTGCCAGGCCAAAGGGCTGGTGTACGTGGTGGACAACACCGTCACCTCGCCCGCGCTGTTTCAGCCGCGCAATGTGGGGGCCAGCCTGGTCATCAACTCGTTGACTAAAACCATTGGCGGCCACGGCACGGCGCTGGGCGGCGCGGTGACCGACACCGGGCGGTTCAACTGGGCCACCTACCCCAACATTTTTGAGCCCTACCGCAAGGGCAACGCCCAGCAGTGGGGCCTGGTGCAAATCCGCAAAAAAGGCCTGCGCGACATGGGCGGGTCGTTGTCGTCTGAACACGCCCACACCCTGGGCAGCGGGGCCGAAACCCTGGCCTTGCGCCAAAAGCACAGCAGCGACACGGCGCTGGCGCTGGCGCAGTTTCTGGAAGCGCACCCCGCCATTGCCAAGGTGCATTACCCCATGCTGCCTTCGCACCCGCAGCACGCGCTGGCCAAGCAACTGTTCACGTCGGGTTCGTGGTTGCTGTCGTTCGAGCTGGCCAATGCCGACGACTGCCTGGCCTTCATCAACCGGCTGACCATTCCCACCGTGGGCACCGGCCTGGCCGACACGCGCAGCCTGGTGATTCCGGTGGCGCACACCATTTTTTGGGAGGCTGGCGCCGAGGTGCGGGCCAAGATGGGCATTGGCGACGGGCTCATCCGCTTCTCGGTGGGCCTGGAAGACCTGGCCGATTTGCAGGCCGACCTGGCCCAGGCGCTGGGCTGATGGGGTTCAGCGCGTGCCCAGGCCGCGCTTGAGTTCTTTCAGCAGCAGCACCACTTGGCTGGAGCCGTGTTTGAACGCGCCGTTCAGCGTTTTTTCGGCAGCAGCCGCGTCACCGCCCTGCTGTTGCAACAACACTGTGGAGGCCTGGATGTGGAAGTATTTGTGCCGCGCCACCAGCACGCTGAACGCCGGGTACTTGCCCAGCCGCTCGCGCCCCGCGCCGTGCAACCACTTGCCCAGGTCGCAGCGGTCATCCAGGCAGACCACGGCGGGGTCGAACTGCTCGGTGGAGGTGCCCCTGAGGTAGGCATCCAGCCGCAGTTTCCAGTTTTCGTGGGCGGCAATGGCCGAGTCCACGTCTATTTCGGCCAGCACGGCAGCGGCGGCCTTGGCGTCCAGACCCAGTTCACTGGCGAAGGTTTTGCTGGGGTCAGGGTCAACGGGCTTCTTGTCATCCCAGTTGAAAAGACGGCTGAAAAATCCCATGGGTGTCCTTGGCGTGTGTGGCCCCGCCGGTGTCGACCGCTGGGGTGGGTTACCGTACCTGTGCCGCTCTTGTGTGGCGGCGCACCGCAGTATCGCTGTGCTGTGTGACGTTTGTCACGTGTTTTAAGCTTTCCCTCCCGGTTTTTTGTTCTGCGCACCACACCCACCGATGCCCTGGATCGACACCCACGCCCACCTGGATGCCCCCGAGCTGCAAACCCTGCCGGGTGGGGTGGCCGCCACCCGCCGCGCAGCGGCCGTGCAGGGCGTGCGGCTGTGTGTGCTGCCTGCCGTGCACCCGGACAACTTTGCCCAGGTGCGTGACTTGGCCCAAACCCACGGCGATGCCTATGCCCTGGGGCTGCACCCGCTGTGGGTGCCCCAGGCGACCGAGGCCGATCTGGACCTGCTGGACGCCGCGTTGACCCAACACGCCGCCGACCCGCACCTGGTGGCGGTGGGCGAGATCGGGCTGGACTTTTTTGTGCCCGCGCTGTGCACCCCACCCCTGCGCGAGCGCCAGCAGTTTTTTTACCGCGCCCAATTGAAGCTGGCCAAAAAACACCGGCTGCCCGTGCTGCTGCACGTGCGCCGCAGCGCCGATGTGTTGCTGAAACACCTGCGCGAGGTCTGGGCCGGTGCGCCGCCTCCCGGCCACGCGGGCATTGCCCACGCGTTCAACGGCAGCAACGAGCAGGCCGCTGCCTTCGTGAAGCTGGGATTCAAGCTGGGTTTCGGGGGCGCGGTCACTTTCGACGGCGCGCGGCAGTTGCGCCACCTGGCGGCCACCTTGCCCGACACCGCCCTGGTGCTGGAGACCGATGCGCCCGACATCCCGCCCCAGTGGCTGTACGCCACGGCCGCCCAGCGCGCGGCGGGCCAGCCCCAGGGCCTCAACACCCCGGCCGAGTTGCCGCGCATCGGGGCCGTGGTGGCAGGGCTGCGCGGTACCTCGCCCGACGCCCTGGCCGCCTTGACCACCGCCAACGCCCTGGCGGCCTTGCCCCGGCTGGCCGCTTTGTGGCCGGGAGGACTGGCGTGACCACGCGGCTGGTGGGGCTGCCCCCGCTGGTCGATGCCCGCACCCGCGTGCTGGTGCTGGGCAGCTTTCCGGGTGCGGCGTCGCTGGCGGCGCAGCGGTATTACGGGCACCCGCGCAACCACTTCTGGCCCATCATGGCCCATGTGTTTGAAGCTTTTTATGCCTCCAGCGCTTGTCTGGCAAGGAAAGTCAGCTACGGTTCTGAGTATGACCAGCGCTGCCAGTGGCTGCTGGACCACGGCGTGGGCCTGTGGGACGTGTACGCCAGTTGCGAGCGCCAGGGCAGCCTGGACGCCGACATTCGCCACGCCACGGTGAACGATTTATCGGGCCTGGCCGCCGCGTGCCCGCAGCTGCGGCTGGTGGCCCACAACGGGGGCGAGAGTTTTCGCCACCACTGCCACAGCCTGGCGCTGGGGGTGCCGGTGGTGAAGTTGCCGTCCAGCAGCCCGGCCAACGCCAGCTGGAGCCTGGAACGAAAAAAGGCCGCCTGGGGGGCGGCGTTGGGCCCGGCACTGGCCGGGTGAGGGGGCGGTGGTGGGTCAGGCCACCGTGCGATACGACACGGGGGTTTCCGGCACCGGGTAGCCCGCCGAGCCAAAGGTGATGGTCACGGCTTTGTGCGTGTCGAAGTACACCTGCCAGTAGTGGTCGGTGTGGGTGTAAGGGCGCACACACAGCAGCGGGCCCTCGGGCGTGAACTGAAGAATCTCAATGTCGGGTGCGGGGCTGTCTTTCACATTGGGGATGGCGGCCACCGCCACACGCAGGCGGGCAATGGCATCTTGTGCATCCACGCCATTGGCCACCTTGGCCAGGCAGTCAACGCGGCGGAAGGCCTGGGTGCTGAAGTTTTGGATGTTGTCGGAAAACACCTTGTTGTTGCCCACCACGGTGGTCACGTTGTCGGGCGTGAGGATGGTGGTGGCAAACAGGCCCAGTTCGGTCACGGTGCCCGTGGTGCCCCCGGCGCTGATGAAATCGCCCACCTTGTAGGGGCGCAGCACCTGCAAAAACACACCCGCCGCAAAGTGCGCCAGCAACCCGCTCCAGGCGGCCCCGATGGCCAGGCCAGCACCGGCCAGCAGGGCGGCAAACGAGGTGGTTTTGACCCCGAAAATGTCCAGAATGGCCAGAATCAGCACCACCGTCAGTGCCACGCTGATGATGGATTTCAGGTACCGGATCAGCGTTTGGTCCAGCTTCTTGGCGCGCTCCATGCCGCCGCCGATCAGCCCCACCGCCAGGTTGATGAGCCAGCGGCCCACCACCCAGGCCGCAATGGCCCCCAGGATCTTCAAGCCAAAGTCGGCCCCTTGGGTGGACAGGAAATTCCAAATCAGTTCGGTGTTCATAATGAATCCTTTCAAGTCAAGCCATCAGCCATGCAGTATTTCGCGGTTTTTGTGTCAGCCGTCAGACACCTTCCCCACACAACCGCAAGGTCCGTGCCAATGTCCTGCCCGTTGTTGTTCTCACGCACACGCCAGGTGACCGAATGAGCAGCAAAGCCCCTGGCGCCCGCCAACGCACCCCCGCCGCCCCGGCCCTGCCGGAGGTGAATTTCTCTGATTACGGCAATGTGCGTTGCCTGCACCTGGGCACCGAGTGGGTGCAGGGCAGCATGTTGCTCGACCAGCCCTACGACATCGAGCTGGAATACGTGCAGCGCATGATGGCCTGGCTGCTGTTCAACGACACCGCCAAAATCAGTAAAAAACACGCCATGCAACTGGGCCTGGGTGCGGCGTCACTCACCAAGTTTTGCCGCAAAAAGCTCAAAATTTGCACCACCGCCATCGAGCTGAACCCGCAGGTCATTTCGGCCTGTCGCTTCCTGTTCAAGCTGCCGCCCGACGACTCCAAGCTGCGCGTGGTGCTGGCCGACGCGGGCGTGGAAATCCGCAGCCCCGAGTGGACGGGCAACGTCGATGCCCTGCAGGTTGATTTGTACGACCACGAAGCCGCCGCCCCCGTGCTGGACAGCTTCGATTTCTACAAAGACTGCCGCAACGTGCTGGCCGAGGGCGGTTGCATGACGGTCAACCTGTTCGGCGAGCAAAACAAATACCCCGACAGCGTGGAAGAAATTGCCGCTGCGTTTGGGCGCGACGCGGTGTGGCTGTTCAAACCCACCAAAGAAGGCAACACCGTGGTGCTGGCCCAGCGCACGCCCACCCGCCCCACCCGCGCCGAGCTGGAAGCCCGCGCCGCTGACATTCAGGTTCGCTGGGGCTTGCCTGCGTTGAAGTGGCTCAAGGTGTTCAAGCCGCTGGAGGCCTGACCCGCCATGTCCCCCCGCACAACGTCTCCAGTGGCCCGTGTGGTTGCCGTCCCTGTGTTGCAAGGGGCGTTGGAGTGGCACCGTCTGGTTCAGTGGTTGGCCGACGATGGGGTCATCTCTCCCGCCGAGGCCGAGCGCACCGTGGCCCGCTGCTCGGCCGCACACAGCAGCCAGCCGCCCTTGCAGCGCCTGAGCACGGTTGGCATGGCCCGCGCCAGCGACGGCGCGGTGCTGACGCTCGACTTGCTCACCGAATGGCTGGCGGGGCACCTGGGGCTGCCTTTTCAGCGCATTGACCCTTTGAAGGTGGACGTGGGCCGTGTGGCCGAGGCCATGTCGGCCCCTTATGCCGAGCGCCACAAGGTGTTGCCCGTGCAGGTGACACCCACCGAAGTGGTGGTGGCCACGTCCGAACCTGGGCTGACCGACTGGGTGCCCGAGGTGGAGCGCCAAACCCGCCGCACCGTGCGCCTGGTGGTGGCCAACCCGGTGGACATCAAGCGCTACACGGGCGAGTTTTACGCGCTGGCGCGCTCGGTGAAGGCTGCGACCAAGGCGGGCAGTGCCACACAGGCCAGCTTTGAGCAGCTGGTCGAGCTGGGCCGCAGCAGCCGCCAGCTGGACGCCAACGACCAGGGCGTGGTGCAGGTGGTGGACTGGCTGTGGCAATACGCGTTTGACCAGCGCGCCAGCGACATTCACCTGGAGCCCCGGCGCGAGCAGGGCGTGATCCGTTTTCGCATCGACGGTGTGTTGCACCCCGTCTACCAGTTGCCCGTGTCGGTGCTGGCGGCCATGACCTCGCGCATCAAACTGCTGGGGCGCATGGACGTGGTGGAAAAACGCCGCCCGCAAGACGGCCGCATCAAAACCAAAAACCCCCGTGGCGACGAAGTGGAAATGCGCCTGTCCACCCTGCCCACCGCCTTTGGCGAAAAGATGGTGATGCGGATTTTTGACCCCGACACCACCGTTAAAAACCTGGATGCGCTGGGGTTCTCTGCGCACGATGCCAGGCGTTGGGAAGCGCTGGTCAAGCGCCCGCACGGCATCATTTTGGTGACCGGGCCCACGGGCTCGGGCAAAACCACCACGCTGTATTCCACCCTGAAGCGCCTGGCCACCGAAGAGGTGAATGTCAACACCATTGAAGACCCCATCGAGATGATCGAGCCGGCCTTCAACCAGACCCAGGTGCAAACCCACCTCGACTTTGACTTTGCCCAGGGCTTGCGGGCCCTGATGCGCCAGGACCCTGACATTTTGATGGTGGGTGAAATCCGCGACCTGCCCACCGCCGACATGGCCGTGCAAGCCGCGCTGACGGGCCACCTGGTGTTTTCCACCCTGCACACCAACGACGCCCCCAGCGCCGTCATGCGGCTGATGGAGCTGGGCGTGGCCCCATACCTCATCAACGCCACCGTGCTGGGCGTGCTGGGCCAGCGGCTGGTGCGCACCCTGTGCCCCCAGTGCAAGGCCCCCGACACCGAGGCCAGCCGGGCCGACTTGGACGAGGTCATCAAACCCTGGCAAGCCAGTGGCAACTACAACCCATACAAAGCCGTGGGCTGTGTGGATTGCCGCATGACCGGCTTCAAAGGCCGCATGGGCCTGTACGAGTTGATGGCCACCACCGAAACCTTCAAAGAAAAGGTCAACCGCGACCCCAGCATGGACGCCCTGCGCCGCCAGGCCGTGGCCGATGGCATGCGCCCCTTGCGCGTGGCCGGTGCCCTGCGCGTGGCCGAGGGGCTGACCACGCTGGACGAAGTGCTGGCGTGCACCCCGCCGTTGCATTGAGCTTGAACCCGGCCCCGGCCACTTGATAAGCTTGCCCCCCTGTGATCAACAACCCGAAAGTTGCCCGATGAATTCACTGGTGTGGGTCCAAACCCTCACGCTGGGGGCTGCCATGGCCGTGCTGGGCTGGGCCTTGGCGGCCGGCCCCCTGCGCATTTTCAGCCGTGCCTCGCGCGAATTTGCCGGGTTCAACCTGTGGGTGCTGCTGGCGGGCGCCAGCTGGTGGCCCTGGGAGCTGCTGGCCCCGCTGCCGTCCACCTACCGCCTGGCTTTGGGGCTGGTGCTGGTGTTGGCGGGGTTGCAATGGCTGTGCAACGGGCTGCAAACCCTGCACGACTTGAAACCCACTTATGTCACGTCCCCGTTCATGTTGCCCGCCTTGGCCGCACTGATGGCGGGCGTGGCGTGGCTGGATTCAGCGGGCACCGGGCCCTGGCTGGCGTTTTTCAGCGCCGCGCTGTGGGTGTTGAGCATCACCGTGCAACAAGCGTTTCCGTCGTTGACGGCGCAAGGCGGCAAGCGGACGGCCGGCTGGAGCCTGTCGCCCTTGGCCGGTGCGGGTTTGGTGTGGCTGGGTGGCATGGCGGGCACGGTGCTGCTGGCGCTGTGGGCGCAGGCAGATGCCCCTGCCGCCGTGGCCCCCAGCCAAGACCACTTGGCGGTGTTGACCCAGTGGCAAATGGTGTTGCTCGTGGCCAGCTGGGGCCTGCTCAACGGTGGGCTGGTGGGGCTGCTGCTGCTCAAGCTGGTGGACAAAATCCGCGAGCTCAGCACCGAAGACGACCTGACCGGTGCGCTGAACATGCGTTCGTTCATGGCCCTGCTGAACGACGAACGCGACCGCTTGCGCCGCACCCCACAGCCCCAGGCGCTGCTGGTGTTCGAGATCGACCAGTACCACGCGCTGAACAAACAGCTCGGGTTTGCCGCCGGTGACGCGGCGTTGCGCCACGTCACCGGCGTGTTGGGCCGTGGCCTGCGCAAAACCGACCGGTTGGGCCGCTCGCTCAACGCCGAATTGCTGATGTTTTTGCCCGCCACCCCCACCATGGGGGCCATGCTGGTGGCCGAACGCACGCAGGCGGCCGTCAAGTCCAACCCCCTGTTGTGGAATGGCCAGTCGGTCAACCTGACGCTGAGCATTGGCGTGGGCGGGCGCGAGGACGGTGACATGCCCTCTGAAACCCTGCTGGAATTTTGTGGCCACGCCGTGCGGCGTGCGCAGCGGGAGGGTGGGGGGCGCATACGTGCGGCCCAACACGACACCCCAGCCCCCGACACCCCGGTGACTGCCCCAGCCCTGGACAGCGCTCTCGCCCGTTGACCTTTCTCCCCGTCATGGCCGTGCAGGCCTGCTCACACAGGGGCATTCCCCGGGGTGTATATTTTTGATTTTTGTCATGCCGTGGGCTTTGCCCTGCGGCCCTCTTTTTGAGCTTTTGCCCCCCCATGATCCCCATCAAAACCGATTCAGCCTGGCGCGGCACCGCCGATTGCCGCAACTGTGGGATTCGGGACATGGTGCTGTTTGCCGACTTGAAGGAGGAGGACTTCAGCCTCATCCACGCGCCCATTGACGACCTGGAGTTCAACGCGGGCGACAGCCTCCAGCGCATGGGCGACCAAGCCGCCAGCCTCATGACGCTGCGGGTGGGCATGGTCAAGCTGGTGCGCAACATGGCCGACGGCCGCCAGCGCATCGTGCGCGTGCTGCGCCCCGGCGATGTGTTGGGCCTGGAGGCCTTGTTTTCCAGCACCTACGAGTGCGAGGCGGTGGCCCTGACCCCCGTCAAGGTGTGCCGGTTGCCGGTGGAGGTGATCCACCGCCTGAACACCGAAACCCCGCGCCTGCACCAGCGCCTGATGGGCAAATGGCACCAAAGCCTGAAAGAAGCCGACGACTGGCTGGCCGACCTGAACTTTGGCAACGCACGCCAGCGCCTGGCCGGGCTGGTGCTGAAGATGCGGGCCCATGCCCTGGCCGGTTCGCCATTGCCGGGCACCTCGGTCGAGTCCGGGGTGGTCACGCTGTTTTCCCGGGAAGACATGGGTGCCATGCTCGACCTGAAGCTGGAAACCGTCAGCCGCACGCTCAGCGCCTTCATCCGCGAAGGCTTGCTGGAACCCATGGACCGCCAAGGCCGTGCCTACCGCGTGCTGGACGAAGCCCGGCTGGCCAGCCCCAAAGACTGATTCAGGGTAAACCCTTGCCTTGCGGTATGTGGAATCCACAGCCGCAAAGGCCCCGCAGGCGCGCAGAATCTCGACGTTCCAACGTTTGAGGAGACCGCTTGTGCTGGTGAAAAATCAGAAAGACTTTTTTGGTGGGCTGCTGTTCACCGTGATAGGGGGCGCCTTTGCCTATGGCGCCAGCACCTACCAGGTGGGCGATGCCGCCCGCATGGGCCCGGGCTATTTCCCACTGCTGCTGGGCATCATCCTGGCGGTGATGGGTGCTGTGGTCATTCTGCAATCGCTCATCAAAGGCCACCCCGATGGCGACCCCATTGGCAAATGGGCGCTGAAGCCCTTGGTGTTCGTGTTGGGGGCCAACGTGGCCTTTGGCGCTTTGCTGGTGGGTTTGCCCTCTATCGGCTTGCCTGGTTTCGGTTTGGTGGTCGCGATTTTTGCGCTGGTGATCATTGCCAGCCTGGCAGGCGACACCTTCAATTTGAAAGAAGTGCTGGTGCTGGCCGCCATTCTGTCGGTGGGCAGCTACCTGGCGTTTGTCAAGTTGCTGGCATTGCAGTTCCCGGTGTGGCCCACCTTCATCACCGGTTAAAACAAGAAAGCACCCCATGGAATTGTTTGACAACCTTGCGTTGGGTTTTGGCGTGGCCTTCACGGCCCAAAACCTCATGTACGCCTTCATTGGCTGTTTGCTGGGCACGCTGATCGGTGTGTTGCCGGGCATTGGCCCCGTGGCCACCATTGCCATGCTGCTGCCCGCCACTTACGCGCTGCCCCCCGTGGCCGCGCTCATCATGCTGGCCGGCATTTACTACGGGGCGCAATACGGCGGCTCCACCACTGCCATTTTGGTGAACCTGCCGGGCGAATCGTCGTCGGTGGTCACCGTGATTGACGGCTACCAAATGGCCCGCAAAGGCCGTGCAGGCCCAGCGCTGGCCGCTGCCGGTTTGGGTTCGTTTTTTGCCGGTTGTGTGGGCACCTTGATTCTGGCCGCCTTCGCCGCGCCGCTGACCGAGGTGGCGTTCAAGTTCGGCCCAGCCGAATACTTCTCGCTGATGATTCTGGGCCTGATCGGCGCGGTGGTGCTGGCCTCTGGCTCGCTGCTGAAAGCCCTGGCCATGATCGTGCTGGGCTTGCTCATGGGCATGGTCGGCACCGACGTGAACTCGGGTGTGCCCCGCTTCACGTTTGACATCCCCGAGCTGTCCGACGGCATTGGCTTCGTGGTGATTGCCATGGGTGTGTTTGGCTACGGCGAAATCATCAGCAACCTGGCCCACGGCGATGAAAAGCGCGAAGTGTTCACGGGCAAGGTGCAAGGCCTCATGCCCACCAAAGAAGACTTCAAGAACATGGTGCCTGCCGTGCTGCGCGGCACCGCGCTGGGTTCTGCCCTGGGCATCTTGCCCGGTGGTGGCGCGCTGCTGGCCGCTTTTGCCGCCTACACGGTGGAAAAGAAAACCAAGCTCAAGCCCGGCGAAGTGCCGTTTGGCCAAGGCAACATCCGTGGCGTGGCCGCCCCTGAGTCGGCCAACAACGCGGGTTCGCAAACCTCGTTCATCCCACTGCTGACGCTGGGCATTCCCCCCAACGCCGTGATGGCGCTGATGGTGGGTGCCATGACCATCCACAACATCCAGCCTGGCCCCCAGGTGATGACCAGCAACCCCGAGCTGTTCTGGGGCTTGATTGCCTCCATGTGGATCGGCAACGCCATGCTCATCATCCTGAACCTGCCGCTGATTGGCATCTGGATCAAGCTGCTGACCGTGCCTTACCGCTGGCTGTTCCCGGCCATCGTGCTGTTCTGCGCCATTGGCGTGTATTCCACCAACAACAACACCTTCGACATCTGGATGGTGGCGGGCTTTGGTGCCGTGGGTTACACCTTCATCAAGCTGGGGCTTGAACCCGCGCCGCTGTTGCTGGGCTTCATTTTGGGCCCCATGATGGAAGAAAACCTGCGCCGCGCGCTGCTGCTGTCGCGGGGCGACTGGAGCGTGTTTGTCAGCCGTCCGCTGTCGGCCACGCTGCTGGCGTTCGCCGTGCTGTTGCTGGTGATCGTGATGTTGCCCGCGGTGAAGAGCAAACGCGAAGAGGCGTTTGTCGAAGAGTGACGCCCCGACACAGCCTCGCGTGACGCGGGCCTGTCCCGCAAGCGGCACCCCAACGGCACCTTTTCAGGTGCCGTTTTTCTTTGGTGCCACAGTCCAGGCCATGCCTGCCGCCACAATCCGTGTCCCTGTTCAGGAGCCGACCATGCACCTTGCCTCCGCCGTTCAAAACCCCAACCCCTACCGCAGCGTGCGCCTGCCCGTGTTTGCGCGCAACGTGGTGTCCACCTCGCACCCGCTGGCGGCGCAGGCGGGCCTGCACATGCTGCGCAGCGGGGGCAACGCGGTCGATGCGGCCGTGGCTGCGGCGGCCGTCATGACGGTGGTGGAGCCCGTGAGCAACGGCCTGGGCAGCGATGCTTTTGCACTGGTGTGGGCCGGGGGCGAGTTGCACGGGCTCAACGCCTCGGGCCGTGCCCCGCAGGCCTGGACGCCGGGCTACTTCGCGGGCAAATACGGCGACGCCGCCACCGCCCCACCCAAACGCGGCATCGACAGCGTGACCGTGCCCGGCGCGGTCAGCGGCTGGGTGGCCTTGAGCGAGCGCTTTGGCAAGCTGCCCTTTGGCGACCTGATGCAGCCCGCCATTGAAGTGGCCGAGCGCGGCTGCGCCGTGCCCCCCGTGGTGCAGGGCAAGTGGGCGGCGGTGGTCAACGAGCTGGGCGGCCAGCCCGGCTTTGCCCAGGCGTTTTTGCCCAAGGGCCGGGCGCCGCTGGTGGGGGAGTTGTGGTCTTTTCGGGCTGCAGTGCTTGCCCTGAAAGCGATTGCAGCTACCAAGGGTGAAGCGTTTTACCGGGGCGAAATTGCCCAGGCCTTGGCCCGCTTTGCCGCGCAGCAAGGCGGCGCACTCACCCAGGCCGACCTGGCCGCCCACACCCCCGAGTGGGTGCAGCCCATTGGCCAAACCTACCGGGGCCACATCCTGCACGAAATACCGCCCAGCGGCCAGGGCATTGCGGCGCTGATGGCCTTGGGGCTGTTGCAGCACTTCGACGTGGCGGCCCTGCCGGTGGACAGCGTGGCCGCGCAGCACCTGCAAATCGAGGCCATGAAGCTCGCCTTTGCCGACGCCTACCGCTTCGTGGCCGAACCCGCCGCCATGCAGGTGTCGGTGGAAGAGCTGTTGTCTCCTGCCTACCTGGCCCAGCGCGCCAAACTCATCGACCCCCGCCGCGCCCAGGCCCCGCATGCCGGCACACCGAACGACCCGCACCGCCGGGGCGGCACCATTTACCTGACGGCCGCCGACGAGAGCGGGATGATGGTCAGCTTCATCCAGAGCAACTACATGGGTTTTGGCTCGGGCTGCGTGGAGCCCACGTTTGGCATCAGCCTGCAAAACCGGGGGCACGGGTTTGCGCTGCCTGCCGCGTTTGCCGGGGGCCAGGGCAACCCAGCCAACGTCGTGGCGCCGGGCAAGCGACCGTTCCACACCATCATTCCGGCCTTCCTCACCCGTCCAGCTGCAGACGGCGGGCTGGACCCGGTGATGGCCTTTGGTGTGATGGGCGCCAACATGCAACCGCAGGGCCACCTGCAAACCCTGGTGCGCCTGCTCGACCACGGGCAAAGCCTGCAAGCCGCCTGCGACGCGCCGCGCTGGCGCTTCAACACCGGCCTGTCCATCAACGTGGAAGCGGGCATGAACCCCGACACCGTGGCTGGGCTGCAAGCCCTGGGCCACCGGGTGGACGTGATTCAGGACAGCTACCAGGACTTTGGCGCGGGCCAGTTCATCTGGTGCCTGGGCGACCCGGCCACCCAGGGCTACATGGCCGCCAGCGACCCCCGGCGCGATGGGCAGGCGGCGGGGTGGTAGAGCTTGCTTGAGAAGCATTTCATATAAGTGGCAAAATTCAACCGATTGAATAAAAAATTCAGATTCAATCGGTAAAAAATGACTGATTTTTCCCTTGCCTTGCCAGATGAAATTTGCGCCCTCTTGGGCCAGCGGGTCCGCGCCCGCCGTTTGGCGCTGAACTTGCCTGCCGAAGAACTGGCCGCGCGCGTGGGGGTTTCAGACAAAACGCTGCGCAACTTCGAGCAAACGGGCCGCTGCCATCTGGACACCTTTGTGCGTGTGCTGGAGGCCCTCAACGCCTTGACCGATTTGCAAGGGGTGCTGGTCACGCAAACCCATTCCATCGCGCAGATGCGCCAGCAGGCCCAGCCCCAACCGCGCCAGCGGGCTTCGGTACCGCGCGCCCGCAAGCCCACCCCCGGAGCCGCTGCGTGAAAGCCCTGACCGTGCGCTACGAGGGCTTTGGGCAGTCTGTGCCACTGGGCACCCTGGCCGACGACGGCAAGGCCGTGTTGTTCGAATACAGCCCCGAAGCGCTGGCCCTGGGGCTTGACCTGTCGCCCCTGCGCTTGCCCTTGCGCCTGGCCGCCTACCCCGATCGACCGGGCGACTACCAGGCACTTCACGGCGTGCCCGGTTTGGTGTGCGACTCACTGCCCGATGGCTGGGGCTTTCGGCTGTTGCACCGGCGCATGCGGGCCAGGGGCTTGAACCCCGCGGCCTTGTCCACCCTCGACCACCTGGCCTGTCTCGGCAGCCACACCATGGGGGCGCTCACCTACCACCCCGCAGACCCCGTTGATCTGCCAGCCGAAGACCTGTCGCTGTGGGCCCTGGCCCAAGAGGTGCAGGCCGTGGAATCCGACGATGGCCACCCCGTGTTGGCCGAGCTGGCCCGCGTGGGCGGCTCACCCGGCGGTGCGCGGCCCAAAGCCCTGGTGCATTTCAACCCCCAAACCCAGGCGCTCAGCACCCAGGCGCACCAAGTGCCCGGTGGGCAACCCTGGCTGGTGAAGTTTGCTGCGGCCGGTGACACCGCCGACAGCTGTGTGCTGGAATTCCTTTACGCCCAGCTGGCCGGGGCCTGTCAGCTGGGCATGGCCGACACCCACTTGTTTGAGTTGCCCGGCGGGCGCTTTGCCTTCGGCACCCAGCGTTTTGACCGGCGGGACGGCGCCCGTGTGCACGTGCACACCCTGGCCGGGCTGCTGCACGCCAACTTTCAGGTGCCCTCGGTGGGTTACGAAGACTTCTTTCGCGCCACCCGCCGCCTGACCCGAGACCAGCGCGAGCTGGTGAAGGCCCTGAAAATCTGTGTGTTCAACGTGCTGATGCACAACCGCGACGACCACGCCAAAAACCTCTCCTTCCAGCGCGAGGCCGATGGCCGCTGGTTGCTGGCCCCGCCCTATGACCTGACCCATTGCGCCGGCCACCGGGGCGAGCACTTCATGGACGTGGCCGGCGAAGGCCGGGCTCCCGCGCGGGCGCACGTGCTGGCTGCAGCAGCCGGTGCTGGTTTGCCCGCCGCCGTGGCTGCACGCGCCGTGGACGAAGTGCTGGCGCAAGTCACCCCCGACCTGTTTTGGCGCGAGGCCCAAAACCTGCCCTTGCTGGCATCCACCCGTGACCGCGTGCACCAGGCCGTGACGGCCAACCACGCCCGGTTGCAAAAAAATGCATGAAAAATATGCCTCCAGCGCTTGATGGTATTGCCATGGATGCTAGAAAAAAAGCATTGATGGGTTTGGCCCTGGCCGCAGCGGGCTCCATCGCGTTCAGCGGCAAAGCCATCATCGTCAAGCTGGCCTACCGCCACGGGGTGGATGCCGTCACCCTGCTGATGTTCCGCATGCTGTTTGCCCTGCCCATGTTCCTGGCCATGGCCTGGTGGGCCAGCCGGGGGCAGCCGCGCCTGTCCCGGCGCGACTGGCTGGGTGTGCTGGGCCTGGGTTTCAGCGGCTATTACCTGGCCAGCTTTCTGGACTTTTGGGGCCTGCAACACATCAGCGCCAGCCTGGAACGGCTCATTCTGTACCTCAACCCCACGCTGGTGCTGCTCTTGGGCTGGGCGCTGTATGGGCGGCGCATCACCGCCCGCCAGGCCGGGGCCATGGCGCTGAGCTACGGCGGGGTGCTGGTGGTGTTCGGGCACGAGGTCAACTTTGACTCGGGCGGCACGCTGCTGGGTGGTGCCCTGGTGTTTGGCAGCGCGGTGAGTTACGCCGTGTATTTGCTGTACAGCGGCGAAATGGTCAAACGCCTGGGCTCGCTGCGCCTGGTGGGCCTGGCCACCACGGTGGCCTGTGTGCTGTGCATCGGGCAATTTGTGTGGCTGCGCCCGCTGTCGGCGGCGGTGGTCGCGCCCGAGGTGGTGTGGCTCTCGGTGCTCAACGCCGTGGCCTGCACCGCCGCGCCTGTCCTGATGGTGATGATGGCCATTGAGCGCATCGGCTCTGGCCTGACGGCACAGACCGGCATGATTGGCCCCATGTCCACCATCGCCATGGGTGTGGTGCTGCTGGGCGAGCCGTTCAACGGCTGGGTGGGGGTGGGTACCGTGCTGGTGATGGGCGGCGTGTTTTGGGTCAGCCGCAGCAAAGCTTGAGTGGTTTGGTTTTTTTCACATGAGGTGACACATGGATTTGGGTTTGCAAGGCAAATGGGCGCTGGTTTGCGGCGCCAGCAAAGGGCTGGGCCTGGGCTGTGCACAGGCACTGGCCGCCGAGGGCGTGAACGTGGTGATGGTGGCCCGTGGGGCCGACGTGTTGCACGCCGCCGCTGAAAATATCAGAGCTGACTTGTCAATACAGACAAGCGCTGAAGGCCAAAAAATCTTGAAAAATGTGGTGCTGGCCGTGGCCGCCGACATCACCACGCCCGAGGGCCGCGCCGCCGCACTGGGCGTGGCCGGTGGCCCCGGCACCGCGTTCGACATCGTGGTGACCAACGCCGGTGGCCCACCCCCCGGCGACTTCCGCGACTGGGAGCGCGACGCGTGGCTGAAGGCCATCGACGCCAACATGCTCACCCCCATCGAACTCATCAAAGCCACGGTGGACGGCATGGCCGCGCGCGGGTTTGGCCGCATCGTCAACATCACCAGCAGCGCGGTGAAAGCGCCCATCGACATCCTGGGCCTGAGCAACGGCGCCCGCAGCGGCCTCACCGGCTTCGTGGCCGGCGTGGCCCGCAACCCCACGCTGGCGGCCCATGGTGTGACGCTGAACAACCTGCTGCCCGGCAAGTTCGACACCGACCGCATCAAAACAACCATAGCCGGGGCCGCCCAGAAACAGGGCAAAACGGTGGACGAGGTGCGCGCCGCCCAAATCGCGCAAATCCCGGCCAAACGCTTCGGCACCCCACAAGAGTTCGGCCAGATCTGCGCGTTTCTGTGCAGCGTGCAGGCGGGCTACATCACGGGGCAGAACGTGCTGGCGGATGGGGGGGCTGTTGGGGGGGCGTTTTGAGGGGTGGGAATCGGCCATCAGCGGCCCCCCGTCAAACTGGTGAGCAGTCGTTCAACATAGAAGTAACCGGACTGTGCGGGTTTTTGCGCAGGTCCGGTTGACTGCGGGGTTCGGCATAGATTCAGGGAGCGGCTTCAAGTCCAGCTACGGTATAAAAATCAACTTGGATGCCGGTTTCTCTGAACATTTCGATGGATAGCTTCCCAGTTTTGTGCCACTTAGATTCTGCCGGCACAGAATCAGGGCTGAGTGCCACCACTCGTTTTATTCCGGCTTGAATGATTGCACCTGCACAACGAGCACAAACAGGTTTGCCCCACACATAGATTGTTGCGCCGTTTGCCTTGGGGCCTGCTGCAATTAAAGCGTTCTGCTCTGCATGGACGACCAACTCAAGTTTGATATCGGAGTCTTCTAGCCTTTCAGCGGAGTCTTCGACTCCCATTGGGAAGCCGTTATAGCCCAGTGTCATTGCACCTCCTCTTTCGGCAACTACCACTGCTCCAACTTTAGCGTTCGGGTCCTTGGACCACTCGGAAACATACTGCGATAGCTCAACAAAACGTTTATCCCATTTTTCCATTGGCTTGGCTTCGATGTGTAACTGCATTTATTACCTCCTGGCAGTGATGTGGATGGATGATGCCAAACGTAGAAGTGAAGGGCTGCCGTAGCAAAGCGAAGGGAACCCCAAGCGCAGCTTTGGGCGCTCCCTCTCTACTCCCGGGTTAGACAATTTCTGCACAACCGGCATTTGCACTAACGGCATTTGCCTGATGCAATCTTGCTGCCAGAAAAATCAAACTTATCCCACCCTTCATCGGAGTTCTGTGGCGGATAGATGCTCATGTGGTGCCAAACATGGTATCTAGCAACGACTTCTCCGGATGGCGCTATTTCTTCGTAGTAGTCATCATCATTATCCGTTCCACGCTTTTGAGTACGTTTGCTTTCCTTGTGGATAAGCGTATTTCCTTCTGCAATAGGAAGGTAAGGGTGGTTATTTGAGGTGTTCATCAAGCGGCCTTTCGTTCCGATGATTCTGAAATTAAATGGGCATCTATGAATCCGTCAGTCATATGTTCGGCTGCCAATTCACCACATTTTGGGCAAAAGGCTTGCTCTTTCTCTTTGCCGCCGGGGACTCCCATACTTCGCTCTGAAATTTTGAGCTTTGCTCCACATTTTGTGCATTCGGTTTCGTAGTTCCATCCCATGGGCGTCTCCTAGTGTTGCCTAACGTCGGACTAACCGGCGCTGCGCGGCTTCATCGCGCAGCGTCCGTGTTGATGGATGGGTTAGAGATTTTGGCGATCATGCTCAGACATTGGAAATTCAGTTGTCTCACCCTCAAACTGTTCATGAACGACAAATCGGCTTACCCGAAAGATCGTTGTAGCTATGCCTTTAACCGTTACAACGCGGCAATCATCAAACGAAATTGATATTCCAGGAATGGTGTGCCACGGGAAGACAATTTCTTTAGCATTAACTATGCTTGGCTCGGGTATTACTGAGTTAATCGTTTTTAGCCATCGCTCTTCGATGTAGATTCGATTCGGTATAAAGCCACCAGATGTGCCAAGCGCTTCGAGCGTGTAGGCAAGAGCGAACGCGGTGTTCATTTGGAACTCTGCCGGGTTGTACACGAACTGTTGCTGGAGAAATTTCTTTCCGTACTCTGAAGGTTCGTTCGTGTAGGAAAGGAATAATTGCCCAGTCGATTTTTGAGGGGAGTACTGGCAACGCTCGCCGCCCGCCAATACAGTTCTAAGACCAAGATTAAGCGCCACTAGCTGACGTTCAAGAATAAAATGGTGCATTAGCAAATCTCGCACATAAAACATCATTTGCGCATGCTGTACGTATTTTGCATCTACGAGATCAGTTGTTCTTGCCACCCCATCGTTTATTACTAGGACGCGGTCAGTGGGCATTGGCGGCACACCAGTGATAAATGGGCTGCCAAGCAACGAGTATGTTTGGCTAAGTGCATTGAATAGCCCACTGCCACGTATTTTCTTCAGTTGCCAATCGGCGCTTTCGAGAGCGCTACCGAAACCACAAATATCAGACCACGCCGCAACGCACGGAACAGTCTCAAGTTCACCTTTCTTGGATAGCTCTCGCCAGTAGTCCAATTCCGCGAACTCTTGGGATTCGTAGGGCGTGAAATGTGTATCGGCCATAGCTAGGACAAATGCCTAACGTTGAAAATGTGCGGCGCACGCGCCGCGGGTGTCCGCTCGATTGAGGCGTTCTGTCGCGGTCCGCAACAATTGCCGGCGCGTCATCTGCTGGTTCATCAAATCCTCCCTTTCTTTGATGCCATCTCACGTAGCTGCTCTAGTGCGTCCGTTCCAAAAGCTGGCTTTTGATCGTGCTCTGTGGCGCGTCTACGCAAGCTATAAGAAAAATTGAACTGTATAAATAGCCAGTCCTCGTGCTAGCGCCACTGTTCTGACGGTCGATCAGTACGTAATGTCCAGAGCAAAGACTGCTCTATAAGTTGGCTGCTGCTCCATAAGTTGGTCATGTGTCCCTCCTGAAAGTGGCTTGCAGCCTAGCTTGGCACTCAACATGCTGGATATATGCCCAGTTATAAAATTCTGTGAAGCCCAGCGTTCCGGCGCTTCAGTTCACGCGGATTGTGGACCAGCTGCGTGAGAGCATTCAGCACAACCACCATAGCCTCAGTAGGGAAAAAGCCTGCCTGTATTTTGTGCACTTTTTTGTTCTGTGCTTCAGCCGCAGTGGCGAAACACGGCACATTTTGGCTACTCAATTTTTTCGCTTGAGGCGACTGAGTAACTATTTTCGGCATGGCAGGTGAATGGCTCTTCAGGGTCGCAAACAGCCCCTCACCCCCCACCCCACTCCCGCCGCTGTGACCGCAAAAAGGGTCGGTCCAAATGCTGGGCAATGGTGCCCAGGTCCCGTTCGGTCATGCCCAGCTGGGCGAAGTGGGGCCGCCACTGGCTCACCACCGCCACCACTTCTTTCACCAGTGCGTGGGCTTGCGTGGTTTTCAGCCCAAACAGGTGGGCTTGCGTCAGGGCATTGGCCAGGGTGGCATCGGCCATGTCGGTGCCCACTTGCAGTTGCTGGTACCCCAGGCTTTGCAGCGCGGGCAGCACATCAAAGGCGGGGGCCAGTTCGTACTCGTGCCGGTCGTTCATCAGCAGCACGTGGTTTTTTTCGTGGTCGTCGGTGTTGTCGATGAGGATGTTGAACACCATGCGGCGAAACAGCTCGTGCATGTGCACGGTGTGGGTGTGGTGCTGTGCCACACCACGGCGGCGCAGAATTTGCGCCAGTGCCGCGTAGGCCATGGGTTCACCGGCAGCGCGCAGCGCCACGTCGGCCGACAGGGCGTGGCGGCGTTGTGCGCCCACCCGGTCAAACCGCCGCACGGCCACGGCATGTGAGGGGCGCTGACCGGTGGCGGTGGCCAACGGCAGTGGCTGTGTGTGCGCCACCACGATGCCCGCACGGGCCGCCAGTGTCATGGTGGCGTGCTCCAGCAACGGGGTGTCCACCGGGTCGCCGGGTTCTGAAAATTTCACCACCCAGGCGCTGCCGTCCAGTTGCATCAGCGCTTTGGGCCTAGCACCCCCCAGCGTGGCCCCCGGTGTGAGCAGGTGCCGGTGTTCGGGTGCCACGGGGTCGCCCGCCACCACTTGCTGCACCAGGCGGTGCAGCGCCGGCAAGTCTTGCAGCAGGGGTAGGGGCCCTGTCAGCCTGGGCTGGTAGGCATCCACCTGCGCCGATACCCCCAATGCCCCAAACCGTTCGTCACCGGCAAACAGCAGGTATTCCAGCAGCGACAGGCGGGCGGGTTTGTCCAGAAACCGGATGACGCGTTCGCCCCAGCGGTCGGGCCGCGCATCGTTGACGGCGCCTGCTGCGGTGTCTTTTTCGGTGGGGAGGAAGGTTTGCCCGGTCAGAGGCAGGTCTTCGCTCAACGCAAAGCCTGTGCGCAGCCAGTGTGGGTCGTAGTGCAGTGACACGCCTCGCGTGGCCCGCACCAGGTTCAGGGTGCCCACGCGCACGGGCTGGGCCGGGTTGCCGAGCCACCACAGGCCCATGCCATCCACGGGCACGTAGGTGGCGGGGTCTGCAAACCGGGGCGGCATCAGTTGGCCTTTGCCGGTGGGGTGTCAGTGGCCAGCGCGACCGAGGCCAAGCGCTGCGCCAAAGAGATGGGTTTGCGCACCGCACGGGCTTTGGCCACTTGCACTTCGGCTTCAAGTGCGCCCAGGTCAAGCTGGGGTGCTGCCAGGCGGCCCAGGTCTTGCGCCAAGCCCACCAGCCACAGGGCGGTGGCGTAGGTGCCCACCGACACGCTGGGGTCGCCCGCCTCCATGCGCACCAGGGTGGGCTCGGTCACGCCGATGCGCTGGGCCCAGGCTTTGCGGGTTTCGCGGCGGCGTTTGCGCGCCAGCGTGAGGTTTTCGCCCAAGGTGCGCAGCTGTGCCAGCACCAGCGGCGGCATGGTTTCAGCAGCGACAGATTTTTTTGGCATGACATCTATTTTAGATATTCTGCTGAAAAATAAAATCTATTTGTATTCAGGCTCACGAGCCCCGCCGCGAACTCACCACAATGCCGCCCACAATCAGCGCAAACGCCACCGCGTGGTAAGCCTTGGGCAATTCGCCCAGCACGGCCGCTGACAGCACGGCGGCAAACAGGGGAGTCAGGTTGACGAAGAAGCCCGCCACCTGTGGCCCGGCTTTGGCCACGCCGGTGCCCCAGCAGTAATAGGCCAGCACCGAAGGGCCCACCGCCACGTAAAACAACGCGGCGAAAAAGGGCCAACCCCAGTCGATGTGCAGGCCGGGCACCACCGCCCATTCCACCCCCGCAAACGCGGCCGACCACAGCAGGCCCGGCACCACTTGGGCCATCAGCCAGGCGGCCCAGTCGCCGCGCAGGGCAGGGGGGTCGGGCTGGTGGGCCGGTGGGCGTATCAGCAGCCAGCTGTACAGGCTCCAGGCGGCGGTGGCCAGCAGCATCAGCAGGTCGCCCGCCACCAGGCGCAGGCTGGCCAGTTGGGCCCAGTCGCCCCGGGTGAGCACGGTCAGCACCCCGGCGGTGGACAGGGTCACGCCCATTGCCTGGGCGCGCGAAATGCTGGCCCCGAAAAGCAGCCGCCCCAACCCCAGCATGAAGATGGGCATGCTGGAGCCCACCAGCGTCACGTTCAGTGGGGTGGAGGTTTTCAGGGCGGCGTATTGCAGCGCGTTGTAGCTGCCCATGCCCAGCAGGCCCAGCACGGCCATGCGCCGCCAGTGGGTCCAGAACGGGCTGCCGGGTTTGAGCACCCACGCCGCCAGCGGCAGCAGCATCACCAGCACCAGGGCCCAGCGCAGCAGGTTGAAGGTGATGGGTGGCACCGTGCTGACCATCAGCCTGCCCACCACGGCATTGCCCGCCCACAGCAGGGGCGGCAGGGTCAGCAGCAGGGCGGTGCGGGGGGTGAGGTGAAACGTCATGGGTGGTCATTGATGGGCGCGCCACTTTACGGCATGGGGTTAAGCGCCGTGCGGCATACTGAAATTCATGACGCGACTGACCCCCACTTCTCCTGCCCGGCTGGCAACCACCGCCGCGCTTTGCTTGCTGCCCATGCAAGTGCTTCAGGCCCAGGTGGCGGTGCCCCTGTTGGGTGTGGCCCCTGCGCCGCTGGCCACGCCCGACGCGGCCGCCCCAGACGGTTCGGCCCGGCAAGACCGCTGGGTGCTGGGCGCCACGCTGGCCTCGTCCCCCGCTTACGCAGGGGGCAGTGCGCGCAAGCTGGGGCTGCGGCCCGTCATTGCAGGGCGTGTGGGGCGGTGGATGGTGTCGTCCTCATCGGCGCGCTCGCTGGCGGGCATGGATTTGGCCGGCGGCATCAGCACCAGCGTGCTGCAAAACGACCGCTGGAGCGTGGGTGTGGGTGCACGCCTCACCCACGGCCGCAGCAGTGGGGACGACCCGGTGCTCAGCGGCCTGCCCAACATCCGTTCATCGTTGGGCCTGCGGGGCTCGGTGGGCTACACACTGGCACCGGGCTGGCGCGTGTCGGGCAGCGCGCAGCAAGACGTGTTGCGCGGCCAGGGGCTGCGCGCCAACCTGGGCCTGGGCTGGTCCACCCCGTTGCCCGATGGCTGGCTGCTGAACGTCAGCGGCGGCGTGGGCTGGGCCAATGCCCGTGCCATGCAAACCTTTTACGGCGTGGCCCCGGGCGCGACCCAGGCCGGTCGCCCGGCCTGGCAGCCCGGCGCGGGCCTGGAATCGTGGGGCTGGGGCTTGGGGGTGTCGCGTGTGTTGTCACCCCATTGGCGTTTGGCGGGCAGCATTGGGCGCAGCACCTTGCTGGGCGACGCGGCCCACAGCCCCCTGACCCAGCAGCGCAGCGCCAACGTGGCGCAGGTCACGCTGGCCTATGTGGGCTGGTGACCGCAGCCCCGGTTTTTTCCAACAAGAGGACGACAACATGACCCCCACCACACAAGCCATTCACATCCAGCAACCCGGCGGTCCCGAGCAAATGGCCCTGGTCACCGTGCCCGTGGGCCAGCCCGGCCCTGGCCAGGTGCGCATTGCCCACAAGGCCATTGGCCTGAACTACATCGACGTGTACCAGCGCAGCGGTCTGTATCCCCTGTCCATGCCTTTGCAGCTGGGCATGGAAGGCTCGGGGTTGGTGGAGGCGGTGGGCGAAGGTGTGACGCACCTGGCCGTGGGCGACCGCGTGGCCTACGCCGCCAACCCGCCCGGCAGTTACAGCCAGCACCGCGTCATGCCCGCCATGAACGTGTGCAAGCTCCCCGATGGCATCAGCTTCGAAACCGGCGCCGCCATGATGCTCAAGGGCCTGACCGCCCAGTACCTGCTCAAGCGTACGCTGCCCCAGGGCGGGTTGCAGGCCGGTGACTTTGTGCTGTTCCACGCCGCCGCCGGGGGCGTGGGCCTGATCGCCTGCCAGTGGGCCAAGGCGCTGGGCTTGCAGCTCATTGGCACGACCGGTTCAGATGAAAAATGTGCCCTGGCGCTTGCCCATGGTGCAAAGTTTGCTATCAATTACAAAACAGAAGACTTTGCCGCCCGCGTGAAGGACATCACCGGGGGCCAGGGCGTGAAGGTGGTGTACGACAGCGTGGGCAAAGACACCTGGGACAAAAGCCTGGACTGCCTGCAGCCCTTCGGCCTGATGGCCAGCTTTGGCAACGCCAGTGGCCCTGTGCCGCCGTTCGCGCCCGGCCTGCTGGGCCCCAAGGGCTCGCTGTACGTCACCCGTCAAACGCTGTTCAGCCACATCACCAGCCGCGAACGCACGCAGGTCATGGCTGACGAGCTGTTTGCCGTGGTGTTGAGCGGGGCGGTGAACATCCGCATCGACCAGCGCTTTGCCTTGGCCGACGTGCAAGCCGCCCACCGCAGCCTGGAAGCCCGCCAGACCACCGGCTGCACCATTTTGTTGCCCTGATGGGCTGAGATTTGGCGCGGGCTTCGGGTTTGCCGGAGGGGTGACGCCCAGGGGGCGTTGCTAAACTGCATCGGCCATGAAACACCCCGATTTCACCAACACCACGGGGCCCGCCACCCAAAGCCCGCCCACCGCCGCTGACCCGCCGGTGCCGGTCGATGCGGTGCATGCCAAAGGCCGGTTGGGCCAGCGGCTGGTGCTGCGCATCGCGGTGGTGCTGGGGCTGGCCAGCGCGGTGGTGCTGGCCTTCAGCCACCTGATGCTGGTGCGAACCTTCGACGCGTTTGAGCGCTCGGCCGCCACCGAGGCCTTGGCCCGCGTGCGCACTGTGTTGGCCCAAGACAGCCAGACCCTGGCCGAGCTCACGGTCGATTACGCCCACTGGGACGACTTTTACGAACACATGGCCGCGCCCAGCGACGCGTTCATGGACAGCAATTTCACCGCAGCCTCGCTGCGCAACCTGCGCGTGCAAGGCGTGGTGGTGCTCTCGCCCAAGGGCCAGCTGGTGGGGGCCCGTGTGTTGCAAGACACCACCCTGGTGCCCAAGCTGCCCGCCACATGGCTGGACTTGCTCAGCGGCCCCACAGCGGTGGCCCAAGGCTGCGAACAGCTCAAGCAGCGGTTGCTCTGGGCCGACGACACGCCCCTGATGGTGGCCGCGGGCGACATCCGAAACACCGCCGGTGACGCCCCACCCCGCGGCTGCCTGCTGCTGGTGCGCCCCCTTGACGAAGCCTACCGCACCTCGGTCAAGGCGCTGACCGGTGCCACGTTTCAGCTGTCTGCCGAGTCAGACGCGCCCGCTGCCCAGGTGGCCCTGGGTGGGGGCCGATGGCAGGCCCAAGGCCCGTTGCCCCCTTGGGCGGCATCGGCCACGGTGGTCAACACCACCGGCCTGCACGACGAACGCGAGCGCGTGACCTGGCTGATGAACGGCGCCGTGGTGCTGGTGTTTGTGTCCGCCCTGGTGGCGCTGGGCACCTGGGTCAACCTGCTGGTGGTGCGCCGCCTGGTGCGGTTTTCCGAGCTGGCCGACGACTACCGTGCCACCCAGGACTGGACCATTTCCTGGCCCGCCAAGGGCCGCGATGAAATTGACAACCTCGGCCACTCGCTCAACGAGCTGGTCCGCACCGTGCACTGGCAGGTCGAGCACAACGCCACCCACGACCCCTTGACCGGTTTGCCCAACCGCCAGGGGCTGGAGCGCCTGCTGTCCGAGCTGCCCTTCCACAGCTTCGAGCACCGCAGCCGCACCTCTTGCCTGCTGCTGGTTGACCTGGACAACTTCAAGGTCGTCAACGACGGTTTCGGCCACGACGTGGGCGATGCCCTGCTGTGCCACGTGGGCCGCCAGCTGAGCGCGGCGGTGCGCCAGGGCGACACCGTGGCCCGCATCGGCGGCGACGAATTTGCCGTGTTGCTCAACGCCGTGCAGCGCGAAGCCGCCCTGGAGTTTGCGCAGCGCATCCTGGAAAACATGCGCGTGCCCCTGACCCACGGCGAACTGCAAGTGGCCACCACCGGCTCGGTGGGCCTGGCGTTTTGCGACGGTGTGGACAGCCCCGGTGCCTTGCTGCGCAACGCCGACCTGGCCATGTACCAGGCCAAACAGGAAGGGCGCGACGGCTGCGCCGTGTTCAACGAAAACCTGAAGGTGGAGGCGCAACGCCGCAACCGGCTGGAGCAGGCCTTGCGCCAGGCCATGGCGGGGGACGGCATCCAGGTGGTGTTCCAACCCGTGGTCGACGTGACCACCCAGCGCGTGGTGGGCATGGAAGCCCTGGCCCGTTGGTCGCTGGACGGCGAGGCCGTGTCGCCCGTCGAGTTCATTCCCATTGCCGAAGAGGCGGGCCTGATTGGGCGCCTGGGCATGCAGGTGCTGGACCGCAGCTGCGCCATGGTGGCCCGCCTGCGCCGCCAGGGGCGCTACGTGCCGTGCAGCGTGAACCTGTCGCTGCGCCAGTTTCAGGAATTCAACCTGGCGGAAGACGTGCCCCGCGTGGTGTTTTCGCACGGGCTGCCCGCCTCGGCCATCCGCCTGGAGGTGACCGAGGGCCAGCTGGAAACCTCGCCCGAGTCACTGGTGCAAACCATGCACACGCTGAAAGCCCTGGGCTTTGAGTTTTTGCTGGACGACTTTGGCACCGGCCATTCGTCGCTGTACCGGCTGCAAAGCCTGCCCTTCCACACCTTGAAAATCGACCGCAGCTTTGTGTTGCCCCTTGACCGGGGCGACGACGTGATGGTGCGCACCGTGACCGACCTCGCCCGCGAGCTTCAAGTGGACATGGTGGCCGAGGGGGTGGAAAACCAGACCCAACTGCAAGCGCTGGTGCGCCTGGGCATCACCCGGGTGCAAGGCTTTGTGGTGGCCCGGCCCATGTCGGACAGCGCCTTGGTGCACTGGCTGGCCACCAGCGGCTACACCTCGCGCGAAGAACCCGCGCCCCGGCCGCCCCAGCGGGCATGACCCCCGAGGCACTGGCCAGCGTGCAGCGGCCCCCCGCCGCGCCCCGCTGGGCGTTGTGCGTGGGGGGCGACGCCATCGGCTCGGTGCTGCCCGCCGTGGCCGATGCGTTGGTGCTCGCCTTGCCCCCAGCATTGGGCATAAAACTTGTAAAACAAGAGCTTGAAAACCAATACAGCATTGCGCTGGAGGCTGTTTTTGCTTCAAATTTGACCGCTGCCCTCGGTGTGTTGGCCGACACCTTGCGCGCCCAAGGGCTGAGCGGCCCGTGGCGCCACGAGTGCCTGCCCGTGGCCAACGCCGCCGGGCACACCGTGGCCCAGGTGGAGCGCGGTGTGGTGCGCGTGCTCGGCCTGCGCACCCAGGCCGTGCACCTGGTGGGCCTGCGGCCCGACGGCGCGGTGTGGGTGCAGCAGCGCTCCTTCAGCAAACCCAACGACCCCGGCCTGTGGGACACCCTGATGGGCGGCACCGTGGCGGGCCTTGAGACGGTGGCCGACACGCTGGCGCGCGAAACCTGGGAAGAAGCGGGCCTGCGCTTGGCCGCGCTGGGCTGCGTTACCCACCAAGGCCACTTCACCGCCACCCGCCCGGTGCCCAATGGCGGCGGTGCGGGCTACTTGGTGGAAGACACCCACTGGTTCACCGCCACCGTGCCGCAGGGGCTGGCGCCCGTGAACCAAGACGGCGAGGTGGACCACTTCGAGTGCTGGACGCCCCAGCGTGTGTGCGACGCCGTGGCCCAGGGCCTGTTCACGCCCGAGGCGGCGTGGGTGCTGACGCGCGTGCTGGGCCCGGGCGTGGGCGATTGACCCCGCCCGTTCAGGCGCGCATCACGGGTTGGTGCACTCGCTCAGCGTGACCGTGGTGCGTGTGCCCATACCTTGGCGCACCCCGCAGGGTGACTTTGCGCCTGGCACTGGGTGGGGCGTGCCCGCCAGGTCCATTTCCGCTGTCAGCGTGTCCCACTGGCGCACGCCCTGTTTGTCCAGCGTCAGGCGCAGCAGCCAGCCGGTGGTGCCGCCTGGCACATTCTCAAAACTGTCGAACACAAAGTTGCCCAGGCTGTAGACGATGAGTTTGCCCTTGTAGCGGTCCACGCCCTGCGTCACGTGTGGGTGGCCGCCCACCACCGCGTCGGCCCCGGCATCGATCATCAGCCGGGCGAGTTGGCGCTGGCGCTGGGTGGGCTGGCGCTCGCGCTCCCAACCCCAGTGCATGAAGGGAATGACCAGGTCTGCCCCGGCGCGGCGCGCGGCGCGGATGTCGGCCACCACGTGGCTGTTTTCGCTCCAGGCAATGCCGGGGGTGTCGGCCCCGGCCTCGAACGAGCGGGGTTTGAACTCGTTGTAGCTCAGCACCGCCACCTTCAGCCCGTTTTGGCGTATCCACAACGGGGCGTGGGCCTCAGTCAGGTTCCGGCCACCGCCGAAGCGGGCGATGCCCGCGGCATCGACGTGTTGCATCGTTTCCAGAAAGGCGTCTTTGCCGAAGTCGCCCGAGTGGTTGTTGGCCAGGGCCAGCGCGTCGAACCGGCCTTTGAGCACGCGCATCACCTGCGGGTGGGCGCGGAAGCTGAAAATTTTGCTCTCCAGCGGTTGGCCCACGGTGGCCACGGGCACTTCCAGGTTGCCAATGCGGTAGTCGGCGCTGCCCAAGCGCGAAGCAAACGGGGCCAGCGGGTCGCCGCCTTTGGCGATGGTGTCGCCCGGGCCGTCGGCCAGCATCAGGTCGCCCGCGAACAGCAGGCGCAGCGTGCCCGGGGTGGCTGGGGTGGTGGGGGTTGCCGGGGTTTGGGCCAGGGCCGACAGGCTCAGGCCCAGCGTCAGCCACAAAGCGGCCCAGCGGGGCATGGCAGTTTTCATGGTCGCCCTTGTCGTTCGCACCAGTAGCGCAGTTCGCCGTCGCGCACGGGTTCGTACACCCAATGCTGGCCTGTGAAGCCGTGGCCCCCGGGCACGGGGCGTTGCGCCACCTGTGCGGCGCTGTATTGGGCCTGGTGAATGGGGGCTGCCCCGGCCTCGTGGTGGGCGTAGGTGTACACCTTGACCGAAGCCAGGTCGGCCGGTTGCGTTTGGTTCACCACCCGGAACAGAAAGTACGAGCCCACCTCCACCGACTTCACGCCATAGGGCGAGTCCACAGGCGGGGCGGTGATGTGCTGGGTTTCACCGCCGTAGTCCACGTGGCACACCACGGTGGGGCCGGGCACCTGTGCCCCAGCGGTGCTGCCGATCAGGGGGCCCAGGCACAGCATGAAAGCGGGGGCAAGGTGGCGCATGTCAGCCCCCGCGCCGCACGCGCAGCACCTCGTCCAGGATCAGGCAGACCGCGCCCAGCGTGATGGCCGCGTCGGCCAGGTTGAACGCGGGGAAGTGCCCGCCGTGGAACACACCCGCCAGCCAGGGCCAGTGGAAGTCCAGAAAGTCCACCACGTAGCCGTGCAGCAGGCGGTCGAGCACGTTGCCCAGCGCGCCACCCAGCAGGCTGCTGACCGCAAAGGCAAACAGCTTTTGGCCAGGGTGGCTTTTCAGCATCCACACCATGAACACGGCGGCCACCACCCCAATGCCCGTAAAGAACCAGCGCTGCCAGCCCCCGGCATCGGCCAGGAACGAAAACGCCGCGCCCAGGTTGTGCACCCGCACCACGTTGAAAAACGAGGTGACCGGCGTGCTGTCACCCAGCTGGTAGTAGCCCAGGATCAGCGTTTTGGTGAACTGGTCCAGCACCAGCACGATGGCGGCCCAGGCCAGCCATGGGGCCAGGCTGGGCGACAACTTGGGTGCCGCACCGCTTTTGAAGCCGCCAGGTTTGCCAGACTTGCTGGCCGATTTGCCGGTTGCCATCAGGCGTGTGCCCGGGTTTCACCCGCGCCGTGCAGGTTGCTGGTGCAGCGGCCGCACAGGCCGGGGTGGGCGGCGTCGTGGCCCACGTCGTCGCGGTAGTGCCAGCAGCGTTCGCATTTTTGGTTTTTTGAGGCTCCAACGCTGATCTGTATTGAATCTCCAGCTATCAATGTGATGGCCGATGTGATGGTCACAAACTTCAGGTCATCGCCCAAACTGGCCAGCAGCGCGTGGTCTTCGCTGGGCACGGTCAGCGCCACGTTGGCCTGCAAAGACGAGCCCACGGCACCCGTGGTGCGCACGGCCTCGATTTCTTTGTTGACCAAATCGCGGATCTCGCGGATGCGCTGCCACTTCGCCAGCAGCGCTTCGCTGGTGGCGTCGGGCGTGGGCCACACGGCATAGGTTTCCAGGAAGATGGACTCGCTGTGGGGCGCGTCTTTCTGGCCCATGAAGCCCCAGGCCTCTTCGGCGGTGAAGCTCAGGAACGGGGCCATCCAGCGCACGAACGCGTGGGTGATGCGGTGCAGCGCGGTCTGGGCGCTGCGGCGCGCCAGCGAGCCGGGCGCGGTGGTGTAGAGCCGGTCTTTCAGCACGTCGAGGTAGAAACCGCCCAGGTCTTCGCTGCAATACAGCTGCAACTTGGCCACCACGGGGTGGAACTCGTATTTTTCGTAGTGCGCCAGGATGTCGGTTTGCAACTGCGCGGCGCGGGCCAGCGCGTAGCGGTCGATTTCCAGCAGCTCGGCATCGGCCACGGTGTCGGTGGCGGGGTTGAAGTCGGAGATGTTGGCCAGCAAAAAGCGCAGCGTGTTGCGGATGCGGCGGTAGGCGTCCACCACGCGTGCCAGAATTTTGTCGTCAATGCCCAGGTCGCCCGAGTAGTCGGTGCTGGCGCACCACAGGCGGATGATTTCCGCGCCCATTTTTTCGCTGATGGTTTGCGGGGCCACCACGTTGCCCAGGCTTTTGCTCATTTTCAGGCCCTTGCCGTCCACGGTGAAACCGTGGGTCAGCAGGCCCTTGTAGGGCGCGCGGCCGTACATGGCGCAGGCCGTCAGCAGCGAGCTGTGGAACCAGCCCCGGTGCTGGTCGTGGCCTTCCAGGTACAGGTCGGCCTCGCAACCTTCGCCGTGGGCACTGCCCGCGTGGCTGCCCTTGAGCACGGTGGTGTGGGTGGTGCCGGAGTCGAACCACACCTCCAAGATGTCGGTGCTTTTGGTGTAGCTGGCGGGGTCTGCCGCATCGGTGATGCGGGCCAGGATGTCGGCCACGGTCAGCTTGCTCCAGGCCTCGATACCGCCTTGCTCCACCACGCTCGCGGCCAGGTCCACGATGTCAGGCGTGCGGGGGTGCGGCTCGGCGCTGTCGACGTGCAGCAAAAAGGGCAGGGGCACGCCCCAGCTGCGCTGGCGGCTGATGCACCAGTCAGGCCGGTTGGCGATCATGTCGCGCAGGCGGGTGCGGCCGTTTTCGGGGAAAAAACCCGTGTCGTCGATGGCAGCCAGCGCCATCTGGCGCAGGGTTTGCGGGGCTTTGTCGGTGGTGAAAATGCCGTCGCCTTCGTCCATGCGCACAAACCACTGGGCGGCGGCGCGGTAGATCACCGGGGTTTTGTGGCGCCAGCAGTGGGGGTAGCTGTGGGTGATGGTTTGGGTGGCCATCAAACGGTCGTTTTGCCGCAACGTGTCAATGACCACCGGGCACGCTTTCCAGATGTTCAGGCCGCCAAACAAGGGCAGTTCAGCCTCGTACTGGCCGTTGCCTTGCACGGGGTTCAGGATGTCGTCATAGGCCATGCCGTTGGCCACGCAGCTGTTGAAGTCGTCCACGCCGTAGGCAGGCGAAGAGTGGACGATGCCGGTGCCGTCGCCCGCGGTCACGTAGTCGGCCAGGTACAGCGGGGACAGGCGTTTGTAGCCGGCGTGCACGTCGTGCAGCGGGTGGCGGAACACCAGGCCGCGCAGTTTTTCACCCTCGGCCGTGGCCAGCACGGTGCC
Source organism: Burkholderiaceae bacterium (assembly GCA_049653005.1). Taxonomy (GTDB): domain Bacteria; phylum Pseudomonadota; class Gammaproteobacteria; order Burkholderiales; family Burkholderiaceae_C; genus UBA2334. Next base: position 31,799 of record JBASFL010000104.1, read on the forward strand.
GGTCAGGCCGTAGCGCTCCAGGCATTTGTCCACCAGGCTTTCGGCCAGCAGCAGCACGCCGCGCGGGGTGTCCACCAGGGCGTAGGTCAGCTCGGGGTGGGCGTTCAGGGCCTGGTTGGCGGGAATGGTCCAGGCGGTGGTGGTCCAGATGACGGCGAAGGCTTTTTGCCCAGCGGGCAGACCGTGCAAGCCGAAAGCGGCGGCCAATGCAGCGGGGTCGTTCGACTCGAAGGCCACGTCCAGCGTGTCGCTTTTCTTGTCGGCGTATTCGATCTCGAACTCGGCCAGGCTGGAGCCGCAGTCAAAGCACCAGTACACGGGTTTCAGGCCCCGGTACACAAAGCCGCGCTCCATCACACGCTTGAAGGCGCGGATTTCGTTGGCCTCGGTTGCAAAGTCCATGGTGCGGTAGGGCTTGTCCCACTGGCCCAGCACGCCGAGGCGCTTGAAGTCGGCCATTTGCTGCGCGATTTGCGCGGTGGCAAAGGCGCGGGCCTTGGCCTGCATGTCGTCGCGGCTGAGGTTGCGGCCGTGCAGTTTTTCAATGGCGTTTTCAATCGGGAGGCCGTGGCAGTCCCAGCCGGGGATGTACTGCGCGTCCATGCCCTTCAACTGGCGGGCCTTGACGATCATGTCTTTCAGCACCTTGTTCACCGCGTGGCCGATGTGGATCTGGCCGTTGGCGTAGGGCGGGCCGTCGTGCAGGATGAATTTGGGCGCCCCTTTGCGGGCTTCGCGCAGCTTGGCGTACAGGCCGTTGTCTTCCCAGGTTTTCACCCAGCCCGGCTCGCGTTTGGGCAGGTCGCCGCGCATAGGGAAGGGGGTGTCGGGCAGGTTCAGCGTGGCGCGGTAATCGGTGGCTGTGGCGGCGGCGGTTTTGGTGTCGGACATGGGGCGAGCGGGTGTGAGGGCGTGGATGCGGTGGGCCCGGTGGGCTGGGGGTGCACAGCCGGAAAACAGCGGTGCCGCGGGGCAGGTTGGGGGTGCTGGGCGGCGACCACGCCACACAGCCGGGTGTGGGCGTTAAATTCGGTCGCGCGTGGTCTGGCGACGGGTTTGCGTGTGGGAAGAACCGGCAAAAGTGGCGAAAAACGCGCGTGCATCGGCGCAGTCCTGGGCAATGCCCTGGGTCAGGGCGCCGAGACTGTCGTATTTCAGTTCGTCATGCAGTTTGTGCAGCAGGTCCACGCGCACGATTTTACCGTAGGCCCCCCCTGCCCCAAGGTGGGTGGCCACCTCGGCGGGCCAGTCCAGGCAATGGGTTTCCAGCAACACACGCCCGCCGTTCACGTCGTTCGGGTCGAGCGAGGGGCGCACGCCCAGGTTGGCCACACCGGCCAGCGGCGGGGCGGCCGGGTTGGGGTGCAGGCCGTGCACCTGCACCGCAAAAATGCCGCTGGCCGCGGGTTTCCAGTGCGAAAAACGCAGGTTCAAGGTGCGAAAACCATCGCCCGCGCCAGGGGCTGTGGCGCCCAGTTCGCGCCCCAGCTTGCGCCCGTGCACCACGTGGCCTGAGATGCTGTAAGGCCTGCCCAGCAGGGCGGCCACGCCGTCCATGCGGCCTTCGCCCAGCGCCTGGCGCACAGCCGAGCTGGACACGCGCAGGCTGTGCACTTCGTAAGACTGCATGCGCGCCACGTCAAAGCCGCGGGCGGCCCCGGCGGCGTCCAGCATGGCGTAGTCGCCTTTGCGGCCTGCGCCAAAGCAAAAGTCGTCGCCCACCAGCACGTAGCGCACACCCAGCGCGCCCACCAGCGTGTCGGTGATGAAGTCGCCCGCGGTTTGTGCGGCCAGCCGTGCGTTGAAGGGCAACACCAGGCAGTGGTCCACGCCGCAGCGGGCCAGTTCGGTGAGTTTGTCGCGCAGCGTGGCGATGCGGGCGGGCGCCAGTTCGGGTTTGTGGTGCTGGGCGGCAAAGAAGTCGCGCGGGTGGGGCTCGAACGTCATCACGCAACTGGGCACGCCCCGGTGGCGGGCTTCGCTGTTGAGCAAGGCCAGCATGGCCTGGTGGCCCCGGTGCACCCCGTCGAAGTTGCCGATGGTGAGCGCGCAGCCCTCCGGTTCGCCGTTGGGGCGGCGGGGCAGTTGGTGCAGACCTCTGAATATCTTCATGGCTTTGGCGTGGGTGCGCGGGCGGTTGTCACAGCGGCGCGTTATATTGAAACGCGTTGTCTTGGCCTATTGTTCCACGCCCCGGTGTGGGCACGGTGCCGGGGCGCATGGGTGGGTGTTCATGGCCGCGTTCGTTGGAGGTGGTTTTGAAAGTCTTGAAACTCTCGGGGCAAGGCTTGCCCCAGTCCTGGATCAGCTTGGAAGAAGCGGTGTTGCACTACGCCGCCGGCCAGGTGCGCTGGGAAATGGGCAGCGAGGTGGCGGTGTTCCACGGGGGGCACAACGCCCGCACGGGGTTGCAGTCGGTCATCACCGTGAACTCCATCATTGGCACCCACGGTGTGCCGTGTGTGAACCCGTTTGACCTGCGGCCATCGGTCACCAACCCCAAGCTGTTTGCCCGCGACCGCAACCTGTGCGCCTATTGCGGCGACCATTTCCCCGACGAGCACCTGACCCGCGAACACATCGTGCCCGTGAGCAAGGGCGGCCCCGACAGCTGGATGAATGTGGTCACGGCCTGCCGCGCGTGCAACCACCGCAAGGGCAACCGCACGCCCGAGCGCGCGGGCATGCCGTTGCTGTATGCCCCCTATGTGCCCAGCTTGTGGGAAGACTTCATTTTGCGAAACCGGCGCATTCTGGTGGACCAGATGGCGTTTCTGATGGCCCATTTGCCCCGCAGCTCACGTTTGCACGCCTGACCCTGTGTGACCCTGGTGTGGACTGGCCGGGGCTTCAGGGGCATGGTGCAAAATCGTTTGCATTCCCCCACGGCCTGAACGTCCCGAAAGTGTTTGCCCATGTCCGCTGACGACCCTGTTGCACCAGTGCCATTGCCAGATGTGGCCCATGCCAAGGCCAGTGCCCAGGTGCAGGCGGTGGCCGATGTGTTGCTGTCCAACCCAGGCCTGTTGCGCACCGTCATCGACGAAAACCCCAACATCATTCTGTTGAAAGACTGGCACGGCCGGTTTTTGCTGGGCAACCGTGCGCTGGCGCAGCTGTACGGCACCACGCCCGAAGACCTGGTGGGCAAAGACGACGGGGCGTTCAACCCCAATGCAGAACAGGTGGCGTTCTTTCTGGAGAACGTGCAAGGCATCATGCGCCGCTTCGAAACCGAGGTGGTGTTTGAAGAGTCCACCGACGTGGCCACGGGCCGGGTGCGCTACTTCCAGTCCATCAAGAAGCCGCTGCGCGATGCCGAGGGCAACCTGCAAATTCTGGTCATTGCCAACGACATCACCGAGGTGCGCGAGGCCCAGTTGCGCGCCGAGGCCAGTGAGCGGCAACTGAGCTACGTGTTGCAGGCCACGGGTGAAGGGGTGTGGGATTGGGACGTGACCTCCGGCTTGGTGAGGCACAACGCCCGCTGGGCCGAGGTGCTGGGGCTGGACCCCGGGCAGCTGTCCAACTCGGTGGACGAATTTGCGTCTTTGTTGCACCCCGACGACAAACCTCAGGTTATGGCCGCACTGAACGCGTGCCTGGCCGGGCAGGGCGCCTACCGGCACGAGCACCGCATGTGCCGCCCCGATGGCCGTGAAATTTGGGTGCTGGACCGGGGCGACGTGGTCGAGCGGTTGCCTGACGGCCGCCCGAAGCGCATGGTGGGCAGCTTTGCCGACATCACCGACCGCAAGCTGGCCGAGCAGCGGCTGATCGAGGCCGGGAGCCGGGCCGAGTTGTTGAACGAAGAGCTGGTGCAGACCCTGCAACTGGCGCGGTCCATGGCCCGTGACGCCACCGATGCCAACCGCGCCAAGGGCGAATTTCTGGCCAACATGAGCCACGAAATACGCACGCCCATGAACGGCATCATCGGCATGACCCACTTGTTGCTTGACACGGCCCTGAGCGACGAGCAACGCGGCTTCGCCAAAGCCATTGAAACCAGTGGTGAAGGGCTGATGGCCATCATCAACGACATTTTGGATTTTTCCAAAATCGAAGCCGGCCGCCTGGAATTGGAACTGGTGGACTTCGAGCTGCCCCATTTGCTGGACGAGGTGGAAAGCCTGGTGAACGTGCGCGTGCGCGAAAAGCGCCTGGTGTTTCACCGCTACACCGACGCCAATGTGCCCACGGGGCTGCACGGGGCCAAGCAGCGGCTGCGGCAGGTGCTGCTGAACCTGGTGGCCAACGCGGTGAAGTTCACGCACCGGGGTTCGGTGACGGTGAATGTGCGCCTGGTGCCCGATTTTCCCGGTGGGCTGTGTCTGCGCTTCGAGGTGCAGGACACCGGCATTGGCATTGCCCCCGCCGATCTGGCCAACCTGTTTCAGCCGTTCAAACAGCTGGACGCGTCGCACAGCCGCCAGTTCGGCGGCACAGGGCTGGGTTTGTCGATCAGCAAGCGGTTGGTGACCTTGATGTCGGGCCAGATTGGGGTGACCAGCGCCCACAACCAGGGCTCTATCTTTTGGTTTGAGGTGCCGTTGGCGTTGGCGGCAGACCTGCCACTGGCCGGGGCGGCTGTCCCACCCCACATGCCGGTGCCGGTGGTTGAAGAAGCGCCACGCGCCACACCCCAGGCGGCGGTTTCAACCCCCACGGGTGCGGTGCCTGCGGCGGTGGCACCAGAGGGGGCTCCGGGGCCCGGCATGCAACTGCTGTTGGTGGAAGACAACGCCATCAACCAGGCGCTGGCACGCGCGCTGTTGCAGCGCATGGGCCACACCGTGACGGCGGTCGCCAATGGCAAAGAGGCGTTGGATGTGTTGGCCACACGCCGCTTTGACGCCGTGTTCATGGACTGCCAAATGCCGGTGATGGACGGTTTTGAGGCCACCCGCCAGCTGCGCGCCGGGGCCGCAGGTGTGCTGCAGCCCGACATCCCGGTGATCGCCATGACGGCCAACGCCATGGTGGGCGACCGCGAGCGTTGCCTGGAGTGCGGCATGAACGACTACGTGGCCAAACCCATCAAGGTGCCCCTGTTGAAAGAGGCGCTGGACAAGGTGAAACCCGGGGCCTGAGCCCTGGGCTGCGTGGCTCAGGCGAACACGCCAGCGGTGTCTTGCATGTGGTCACTCACCACGCCCAGGTGGTGCAGGGTGTCGCCCAGGGTCATTTCCATTTGAGTGAGGCGTTTGAAGCAGTGGCTGACCCGCATTTCGTCGGTCACGCCCATGCCGCCGTGCAGTTGCACCGCTTGCTGGCCCACAAACCGCATGCTTTGGCCCAGTTGCACCTTGGCGCGCGACAGGGCCAGGCTGCGTTCGGCGGCGGGTTCACCCAGTTTCAGCGTGGCGTAGTAGGCCATGCTGCGGGCCAGTTCCAGTTGCATCTTCATGTCGGCCACGCGGTGGCGCAGGGCCTGGAAGCTGGCAATGGCCACGCCGAACTGCTTGCGGGTGTTCATGTAGTCCACGGTGAGCGCCACGGTGTGGTCCATCACGCCCACGGCCTCGGCACACAAGGCGGCCAGGGCCACGTCTGCCGCCAGTTGCAATGCGGCCAGACCGTCGCGGGTGACGAGGGTGGCGGGCGCGTTCACCAGGGTCAGGTTGGCGGCGCGGCCACCGTCTTGCGTCAGGTGCCCGGCGGTGGACACGCCCGGTGCACCCGCTGCCACCAGGAACAAGGCCATGCGGTCGCCAGCGGCGTCGGACACCCTGGCGGGCACCAGCCAGGCATCGGCCTGGTCGCCCGCAGGCACCGTGTTTTTGGTAGCTGAAACCGTCCACCCATCAAGCGCTGGGGCCGCTTTTGCCTCACAAATGCCCAGTTGGTAGCGCGCTTTGCGCTCTTGGTGGGCCAGCACCACCAGCGCTTCGCCGCTGGCAATTTTGGGCAGCCACTGGGCTTGCACGTCGGCGGGGGCGGCGTGGGCCAGCACGGTGCTGGCGGCCAGGGTTTGCGCCAGGGGTTCCAGCACCAGGCCTTGGCCCAGGGCCTGCATGACCACCATGCTTTCCACCGCACCCATGCCCATGCCGCCATGGGCTTCTGGCACGGTGAGGCCGGTCAGGCCCAGCTCGGCCAGTTCGTTGTAGGCAGCGCGGTCAAAGCCACCTGCTGCAGTGACGACGCGGCGGCGCTCGAAGGTGTAGGCCTTGTCCACCCAGCGGGACACGGCATCGGCCAGTTGTGCCTGGTCGTCTGAAAAATCGAAGTCCATAAAAAAAGTCCTTTGTCAGCGAAGCTCTGAATGGAACCCCCGCTTGGAGGGGGCACGGGGGAGCAGCCCTGTCGCGCATCGCGCAGACCCTGTCTGGGCATCAGCCCAACAGGGTCTGCGCGACGATGTTGCGTTGCACCTCGTTGCTGCCGCCGTAGATGGTGGTTTTGCGCATGTTGAAGTAGGTGCTGGCCAGCGGGGCGTTGGCCACGTTGCCGCCGGGGAACTCGCTCAGGCCCAGGGCAGCATCACCTTGCCAGCCTGCGTCCATGGCTTCATGGATGTAGGGCAGGCTGTAGGGGCCGGCGGCCAGCATCATCAGCTCGGCGTAGCGCTGCTGGATTTCGCTGCCGCGAATTTTCAGCAGGCCTGCAATGTCCAGGCTTTGTTTGCCGTTTTTCTCGGCGCTCAGCACGCGCAGCACCATCATTTCCAGTGCCACCACGTCCACTTCCAGCAAGGCAACCTGGTCGCGGAAGCGTTGGTCGGACCACACGCCTTCTGCCTTGGCAATGCGCTTCAGGCGTTCCAGCTCGCGCTTGGCGCGGTTCACGTCGGCGATGTTGGTGCGCTCGTGGGCCAGCAGGTATTTGGCGTAGTTCCAGCCCTTGTTTTCTTCGCCCACCAGGTTGTCGGCGGGCACTTCCACGTTGTCGAACCACACCTCGTTGACCTCGCACTCGCCGTCCAGCAGCTTGATGGGGCGCACGGTGACACCGGGGCTTTTCATGTCGATCAGCAAAAAGCTGATGCCGGTTTGCGGCTTGCCTTCGGTGCTGGTGCGCACCAGGCAAAAAATCCACTCACCGTATTGGCCCAGGGTGGTCCAGGTTTTCTGGCCGTTGACGATGTAGTGGTTGCCCACCCGCTCGGCGCGGCATTTCACGCTGGCCAGGTCGGAGCCCGAGCCGGGCTCGCTGTAGCCCTGGCTCCACCACACCTCGCCGCTGGCAATGCCGGGCAAAAAACGCTGGTGCTGTTCGGGCGTGCCAAACGCCATGATGACCGGGGCCACCATCACCGGGCCAAACGGGATGACGCGGGGTGCACCGGCCAGCGCGCACTCTTCTTCAAACAGGTGTTTCTGGATGGCGGTCCAGCCCGGGCCGCCAAATTGCGTGGGCCAGCCAAAACCGAGCCAGCCTTTGGCCCCCAGAATTTTGGCCCACCGCTGGTGGTCGTCGCGCGTGAGGCGCAGGGCGTTGTGCACTTTGTGCGAAATGTCGGCGGGCAGGTGGGCGGCCACCCAGGCGCGCACCTCTTCGCGAAACTGCTGTTCTTCGGGCGTGAAGGCCAAATCCATGCGCTGTCTCCTGTGAACGGTGCGAGGTTTTAGCACGCACGTACTTTTTCAGGCTGTCCAGCGTGGGACAGATCAGGGTTTCACCCCATCGCGGTCGCGTGTTCAGCCCGGTGTCAGCCCGGCGCAACGCCCAATTGCTCGCACAACTGGGCCAGCGTGCGTCGCAGCCCCGCCACCTCGTCTTCCAGCGTGGCCACGCGGCGGGTGAGGGCGATCACTTCGTCTTCGGTCGCCGCGCTGCTGGTCGGGCCAGAGGGGGCTTGCGACAGGTCTACCTCGCCGCAAAGCAGGTGGGCCCAGCGTTGCTCGCGGGTGCCGGGGGCGCGGGGCAGCTTCACCACCAGCGCGCCGCCTTTGTCGGCGCTGCGGTCTTGCAGCTCTTCCAGAAAGGCATCGACCGACGAAATGTCGGCAAACCGGTGCCAGCGTTCGCTGTTGATGCGCAACTCGCCCGCCGTTTGCGGGCCGCGCAGCATCAGCAGGCCCAGCAGGGCGGCGGCTTGTTCGGGCACGCCCACCACGCGCTGGAAGTTGTGGCTGTAGCGGGGCACGCGCGCGCCGCTTTGCTCTACCACCAGGGCCAGGCCTTTCAGCTCGTCCAGGGCCTCCGCCACCTGGCCTTCGGTCAGGTTCATCACCGGGTCGCGGGTGGTTTTTTGGTTGCAACCGGTCAGCAGGGCTTGCATGGACAGCGGGTAGCTGTCGGGCACGGTGCGGGCTTTTTCCATCAGCGTGCCCAGCACGCGTGATTCGGCGGGTGACAAGGGGCGAAGGGCGGGGGCGTAGGGGTTGGAGGCGGTCATTACACTCGGTCAGAACATGAAAAACACCGTGATTTTGATCTCAGGCGGCGGCTCCAACATGCAAGCCATCGTGCGCGCCGCCCAACAACGCCAGTGGGCGCAACGCCTGGGTGCCCGTGTGGCCGCCGTGGTCAGCAACAAGGCCGACGCCGCTGGCCTGGCCTTCGCCCGCGACCATGGCCTGCCCACCGCCGTGGTGGACCACAAAGCCTTCCCCAGCCGCGAGGCTTTCGACGCGGCGCTGATGGCCGAAATTGACACCTTCAACCCCGCGCTGGTGGTGCTGGCCGGGTTCATGCGCATCCTCACGCCCGGGTTTGTGGCGCATTACGAAGGGCGGCTGGTCAACATCCACCCCAGCCTGTTGCCCGCTTTCACCGGCCTGCACACGCACCAGCGGGCCATTGACGAAGGCTGCAAATTTGCCGGTGCCACCGTGCACCGTGTGACGCCCGAGCTGGACCATGGCCAGATACTCGACCAGGCGGTGGTGCCCGTGTTGCCCGGCGACACGGCTCAAACCTTGGCTGCCCGTGTGCTGACGCAAGAACACCTCATCTACCCCCGTGCGGTGGAACGCTTGCTGGCTGTGCTGCCTTGAAAATTTAAACGAAATTGGCCTCTGGCGCTTGATGGGAATGGTTTTGTAGCTACAAGGAAATTGCCATGAAATTGCTGCGTTACGGCCCGGTGGGCCACGAAAAACCCGGTGTGCTCGATGCCCAGGGCCGCGTGCGCGACCTGTCAGCCGTCGTCCCTGACCTGGCCGGTGACGCCTTGCTGCCCGCCAGCCTGGCCCGGCTGAAGGCGCTTGACATTGACGGTCTGCCCCTGGTGCCTGGCGTGCCGCAGCAAGACCTGCGGCTGGGCGCTTGCGTGGCACAGGTGGGCAAGTTCATCGGCGTGGGCCTGAACTACGCCGACCACGCGGCAGAAGCCGGCATGGCCGTGCCGCCCGAGCCGGTGGTGTTCACCAAATGGACCAGCTGCCTCTGCGGGCCGGACGACGCGGTGCAACTGCCCCGGGGCTCGGTGAAAACCGACTGGGAGGTGGAGCTGGGCGTGGTCATTGGCCAGGGCGGGCGCTACATCGCCGAGGCCGATGCGCTCAGCCACGTGGCGGGCTACTGCGTGGTGAACGATGTGTCAGAGCGCGAATACCAGCTGGAGCGCGCGGGCAGCTGGGACAAAGGCAAGGGCTTTGACACCTTCGGCCCCATCGGCCCCTGGCTGGTCACGGCCGACGAAGTGCCCAACCCCCAGGCCCTGAAGCTGTGGCTGGAGGTGGACGGCCAGATGCGCCAGAACGGCAGCACCGCCACCATGGTGTACGGCGTGGCGTTTCTGGTGAGTTACCTGAGCCGCTTCACCACCTTGCAGCCCGGCGATGTCATCACCACCGGCACCCCGCCCGGCGTGGGCATGGGCCACAAACCCCCGGTGTATTTGCGTGCCGGACAGACCATGCGTTTGGGGGTGGAAGGCCTGGGGGTGCAGACGCAGCGGGTGGTGGCGGCCGGTTGAACCGGTTGGCTCGCTCGGGGCCCCCCAAACAAAAAGTCCCCGCCTGCGGTAACAGGGCGGGGACTTTGTTTTGCCACGGGCAGACCTGGTGGGTCTGGGCGTGTCGGCTGGGGCGGGTGGCCTTGCCGGTGAATGTGCTGCGGTCAACAGGTGAAAAGAAGTGTAGGCCAGAGGCATTGGCAGAAAATTGCGAAGTTGCGCCAAATGCCAATGAATTTGGCAGAATATGCCATCAATAATTGGTTTTGGGGTGAATCATGGAAGTCGACCGTTGGGACAGGCAAATTTTGCAAATTCTGCAGGCCGAAGGGCGTATCCCCAACCAGGAGTTGGCCGATCGCATTGGCCTGTCGCCCTCGCCCTGCCTGCGCCGCGTGCGCGCGCTGGAAGAGTCAGGCCTGATCCGGGGCTACCGTGCGGTGCTCGATGCGCGAAAACTGGGCCTGACGCTCATGGCGCTGATCCACATCTCTATGGACCAGCACACGCCCGAGCGGTTTGCCAACTTTGAGGCCACCGTGGGCGTGTTGCCCGAGGTGCTGGAGTGCCTGCTCATCACCGGCCAGGACGCGGATTACCAAGTCAAAGTGGCCGTGCGCGACATGGACCACTACCAAGACCTGCTGCTGAACAAAATCACCCGCATCGAAGGGGTGACCGGCGTGCACTCCAGCTTTGTGCTGCGCCGGGTGGTGGACAAAACGGCCTTGCCGGTGTGACCACCGGGCTGGGCACCGCCGAGCGTTCGGGTTTCAGGGCGCGGCGTCGTCTGCCAGGTAACGGCGCACCAGGTCGAAAAAGCTGTCGTAAAACTTCTCGGACGAAATGGTCTCGCTGCCCACTTTCACCAGTGCTTCGCTGGTGGACGAAAACGGCAGCGACACCGACCCGATGCCACCCAGCCCCACGCTGGCCGAGTTGGCCGACTTTTTCAGGGCATAGCTGTCTTGGATGGCGGTGACGAACACCAGGCTCCACTGGTCGGGGGGTGTGTCGGGCAGGCACACCACGCGAATCATCATCTCCTGCTGGGATTCCAGCGCCGGCTGAAAACTCTTTTTCGCGTCAATCAGTTCGGCGTGGGTGTTGACCAGGATGTAACCCTGGCTGAGCAGCGCGCGCCGTGCCGCCTCGCAGCTTTGGGCGGGCGAGCCCTGAATCAGCCGCGAGTAGGTGTCTTCAGAGCCAAATTTTTCCTGCAAGGCCGGGCGTGGCGGGGCCTTGGTGGCACACCCACCAGCCAGCAGGGTGACGCACACCGTGGAAAAGGCCACCAGCCAGTGCAACGGTGGGACGAGTGACACGCGGTTCCCTCTCAAGCGGTCACACTCACATCGCCTTGTGGAACACCAGCCCCGCGTGCTCGCGCATGGCGTGGAACTTGATCTTCGGCCAGTTGGCCTCCACCGCGCGCAGGGTGGCGCTGTGGTCCACCAGCAGGGTCGGGGCGTCCACGGCGTCCAGCGCCACGCGGTGGGCGTTGGCGTCGATGAAGCGTTTCAGCTCCTGCTCGCCGCCGTCTTCTGGTGCACAGGTCACCCATCGGGCCACCTGGTAGGGGCTGCCGGTGATGCGGGCCTTGACGCCGTATTCGGCCTCCAGCCGGTGGGCCACCACCTCGAACTGCAGTTGGCCCACGGCGCCCAGCATCAGCACGCTGCCCGCCACGGGGCGGAAGACCTGAATGGCACCCTCTTCGCCCAGCTGCGTCAGGCCCGCTTTCAACTGCTTGCCGCGCAGCGGGTCGGCCACTTCCACGCTGCGGATGATTTCGGGGGCAAAGAAAGGCAGGCCAGTGAATTGCAGCGCCTCGCCTTCGGTCAGCGTGTCGCCCAGTTGCAGCACGCCGTGGTTGGGGATGCCGATGATGTCGCCGGCAAAGGCCTCGTCCAGCAACTCGCGCCGCTGGCTCATGAACGTCACCACCGTGTTGGGTTTGATGACCTTGCCGCTGCGCACCACTTTCAGGGGCATGCCTCGCGTGAATTTGCCGCTGGCCACGCGCACAAAAGCGATGCGGTCGCGGTGGGCCGGGTCCATGTTGGCCTGGATTTTGAACACCACGCCGGTGAACTTGGGCTCCACCGGCTCCACCACGCGCTGGATGGACGGCTTGGGACCGGGCGGGGGGGCCAGGTCCACCAGTGCGTCGAGCACCTCGCGCACGCCAAAGTTGTTGATGGCCGAGCCGAACAGCATGGGCGTCTGGCGGCCAGCCAGGAATTCGGCGGCGTCGAACGCGGGCGACGCGCCCTCCACCAGTTCCATTTCGTCTTTGGCCTGGGTCCATTCCATGCCAAAGCGGCTGGCGGTGTCGGCGTTGTCCAGCCCGGCCAGCACGTCTTCGTCGCCGCCCGCGCGGTCTTCACCGGCAGCAAACACGCGCATCTGGTCGGTGCGGCGGTCGTACACGCCGTGGAACTGCTTGCCCATGCCCACGGGCCAGGTGAACGGCACCACGGTCATGCCCAGCTCGCGCTCGATTTCATCCATCACGTCCAGCGGGGCCTGCACCTCGCGGTCCATCTTGTTCACGAAGGTCAGGATGGGGGTGTTGCGGGCCCGGCACACCTGCAGCAGGCGGCGGGTTTGCGGCTCCACGCCGTTGGCGGCGTCGATCACCATCAGCGCGGCGTCCACGGCGGTGAGCACGCGGTAGGTGTCTTCCGAAAAGTCCTGGTGGCCCGGGGTGTCGAGCAGGTTGATGACGCAGTCGCGGTATTCCATCTGCATCACGCTCGATGCGACCGAAATGCCGCGCTGCTTTTCAATCTCCATCCAGTCGGAGGTGGCGTGGCGCGCGGCCTTGCGGGCCTTGACCGAACCGGCGATGTTGATGGCCCCCGAAAACAGCAGCAGCTTCTCGGTGAGGGTGGTTTTACCGGCGTCGGGGTGGGAAATGATGGCGAAGGTGCGGCGGCGGCGCACCTGTTCTTGAATGTCAGACATGGGGCGGGATTATCCGGCACGGGGTGTGCGGAGGTGCGTGGGACAATCCACCCCATGCACCCCAAAGCCCTTTTAGACGCCTGCACCGCCCTGGTGCAACTGGTATTGAAGTTTGACCACCCGGCCGATGCCGTGGTGTCCCGTTTCTTTCGTGACAACCGCAACCTGGGCCCGCGCGAGCGCAACACCCTGGCCGAGACCACCTATGCCGTGCTGCGGCAAAAGCTGTTGTTCGAGCATTTGGCCCGCTCCGGCTCCGGCCCGCGCGAGCGCCGCCTGGCCATTCTGGGTTTTCACGGCGACCGCAACTACATCAAATCGGCCCTGAACGAGCAGGAATGCCAGTGGCTGGACAGCACCGAGCGCGTGCGCCCCGATGAGCTGATGGCCCACCACCGCCACAACCTGCCCGACTGGCTGGTGGCCCCGCTCAAAGCCCAGGTGGGCAACGAATTTGAAGCGCTGGCCAGCAGCATGAACGAACCAGCCGGGCTGGACCTGCGGGTGAACACTTACAAGCAAAAAAGGCCTGTGGCGCTTGAGCAGCTTAAAAAGTTTGCTATGGAAGGGGTGCCCACACCCTATTCGCCCTGGGGCATTCGTTTGCAGGGCAAACCCGCCATCAACAAGCTGCCCGCTTTCATCAGCGGCGAGCTGGAGGTGCAGGACGAAGGCTCGCAACTGCTGGCCTGGCTGCTGGAAGCCAAACGCAGTGAAATGGTGGCTGACTTTTGCGCCGGTGCGGGCGGCAAAACCCTGGCCATTGGCGCCACCATGCGCAACACCGGGCGGCTGTATGCGTTCGACGTGTCGGCTCACAGGCTTGATGCCCTGAAGCCCCGGCTGGCGCGCAGCGGCCTGTCCAACGTGCACCCCGTGGCCATCGCCCACGAGCGCGACGACCGCATCAAACGCCTGGCCGGCAAGATGGACCGCGTGCTGGTCGATGCCCCGTGCTCGGGCCTGGGCACCCTGCGCCGCAACCCCGATTTGAAGTGGCGCCAAACCCCCGCGGGTGTGCTGGAGCTGCAAGCCAAGCAAACCGCCATCCTGGCCAGTGCGTCGCGCCTGGTGAAGGCGGGCGGCAGGCTGGTCTATGCCACTTGCAGTGTGTTGCCCGAAGAAAACGAGGCCGTGGCCGAGGCGTTTTCTACTGCCCACCCCGATTTCGAGCTGCTGCCCGTGGCCGACCTCATGGAACGCCTGCTGGGCCAAGAGGGCGGTGAGCCCGGTGCTTCTGGCCAGTCACCCGCTGACGCGGCCGCGCGTTTGTGCAGTGGTCCTTACCTGCGCCTGTGGCCCCACCGGCACGACACCGACGGCTTTTTTGCCGCCGTGTGGCAGCGCAAACCCTGAGGTTTTGGCGCTGGTTTTTTGAGAGCAGCCCGCCTAGAATCTCGCACCCCCGGTGGGTCGCTCACCGGTTTTTCCTATGTTGAAAGTCGAGCATGAGTTTTTTTGACGCGGCCCTTCAGTGGCTGGGCCACGGTCTGATCGAGACCACCTGGTGGCAAGTGGTGCTGATCACGCTGGCGCTGACGCACATCACCATCGCCGGCGTCACCATCTACCTGCACCGGCACCAAGCCCACCGCTCACTGGAGTTGCACGCAATTCCGTCTCACTTTTTCCGTTTTTGGCTGTGGCTGACCACGGGCCAGGTCACCAAAGAATGGGCTGCGGTGCACCGCAAGCACCACGCCAAATGCGAGCACGAAGGCGACCCCCACAGCCCCGTGGTGTTTGGCATCAAAAAAGTGCTGACCGAAGGCGCCGAGTTGTACCGCGCAGAGTGCAAAAACCTCGACACCCTGGCCCGCTACGGCCACGGCACACCCGACGACTGGATCGAGCGCAACCTGTACACCCGTTTTTCCTGGCAGGGCGTGGGGCTGATGCTCATCATCAACGTGGTGCTGTTCGGTGCGATTGGTGTGACGATTTGGGCTGTGCAAATGGCTTGGATTCCCATCACTGCTGCGGGCATCATCAATGGCCTGGGCCACTACTGGGGTTACCGCAACTTTGAAGCGGTGGATGCCAGCACCAACGTGTCGCCTTGGGGCATCCTGATCGGCGGTGAAGAACTGCACAACAACCACCACACCTACCCCACGTCGGCCAAGCTGTCTGTCAAGCCTTATGAATTTGACATTGGCTGGCTGTACATCCGTTGCATGGAAATGGTTGGCCTCGCCAAAGTGCGCAAAACCAGCCCGCAAATGGTGCTGGGCATGGTCAAGCCCGTGGCCGACGAGCAAACGCTGGAAGCCATCATTGCCAACCGTTACGAGGTGATGGCCAACTTTGCCCGCGAAATGCGCCGTGCTTGCAAGGCAGAGCTGAACGCCGCCCGCTTGGGTCAAGGCAACATCCAGGCCCTGGAAGTGGCCCGCCGCTGGCTGCACCGCGACGACGAGAAAGTGCCCGCTGTGCTGCGCCCCCAGCTGGCCCAGGCCCGCGCCGAGCACCCTGTGCTGGACAAGATGTACGCCATGCGCGAAGAGTTGCGCCAGCTGTGGTCCAGCCGCACCCACACCCGCGAGCAATTGGCCAAAGACCTGCAAGCCTGGTGCAAGCGGGCAGAAGACAGCGGTATCGCCGCATTGAAAGAGTTTTCTTACACCCTGCGTGCGGCGCGCGTGGCCTGATCCGCGTTTGGTGGGCGGCCATTCAAGGCCGGGGTGACCGGTCTGCGGGTCAGCTTTCCCGGCCTTGTAAAGACGCAGCCAACTCTGTCAGCGCCTGCTTGTGGGGTGTGTCGGGCAGCAGCGCCAATGCGTCAATGGCGCGTTGAGCTTCTTGCCAGGCAGCTGCGCGGCTGGCGTCAATGGCGCCGGTTTGGCGAATCAGCTCCAGAACCTCGCCCAAATGGGCTTCTGATGCGTTTTCAATGGCGTTGACCAGCAAGGTCCGCTCAGCCCCTGAGGTTTTGCGCAGCGCATGGATCATCGGCAACGTCACTTTGCCCTCGCGCAAATCGTCCCCGAGGTTTTTCCCCAGTGACCCGGCGCTGCCCTCGTAGTCCAGCACGTCGTCAATCACTTGGAATGCGGTGCCCAGTGCCTGGCCGTAGGTCGCGCAAGCCGTTTCGATTTCGGCGGTTTGGCCGGACACGATGGCGGCCAAGCGGGCACTGGCTTCAAACAGTTTGGCGGTTTTGGATCGGATCACGTGCAGGTAATCGGCTTCGCTCAACCCGGCATCTCGCATGTTGACGAGCTGTTGAACTTCCCCTTCCGCAATCACGTTGGTGGCCTCGGCCAGCACCTCCATCACCCGCATATTCCCCACTTCCACCATCATTTGGAACGCGCGGGAATACAAAAAATCGCCCACCAAGACGCTGGCAGCGTTGCCAAAGCGCTCGTTGGCCGTGTCACGGCCTCTGCGCAGGGTGGATTCGTCCACCACGTCGTCGTGCAACAGAGTGGCGGTGTGGATGAACTCGACCACCGCCGCCAATGTGTGCCGGTTGGTGTGGTCGTGTCCCAGTGCCCCACTCATCAACAGGAGCAGCGCAGGCCGCAGACGCTTGCCGCCAGCCGAGATGATGTACTCGCACATGTGCCCGACCAGCGGAACCCCCGTGCTGAGTTTTGCACCGATGACTCGGTCCACGGCTGTCATGTCCTGCGAAATCAGGGCCAACGGAGAAGGGGAGGGGGAGGGTGGAGAGGACAAGTTGAGTGCCAACAGTTATCGCTCGATTATAAAAAGCCCTTCGACACGGTTTGTGAGGGCCCCTTTGGGTGGGCTTTCAACCGATGGAGTGCTGGCGGCGGTTGGCGTGCTAAAATCCTAGGTTCGGTGGAAATTCGTCTGCCGATATCACTGATAGAGGTTCATATGTACGCGGTCATAAAAACCGGTGGCAAGCAATACCGAGTTGCTGCTGGCGAAAAAATTAAAGTAGAACAGATTGCTGCGGATGTGGGCCAGGAAATCGTGATCGATCAGGTTTTGGCTGTTGGCAACGGCAGCGAGATCAAGATTGGCACGCCCCTGGTATCCGGCGCATCTGTGACGGTCACGGTGTTGGCGCATGGTCGCCACGACAAAGTGCACATTTTCAAAATGCGCCGTCGCAAGCACTACCAAAAGCGCCAAGGGCACCGTCAAAATTTCACCGAACTGCAGATCGCTTCGATCGCTGCTTAAGGGGTAACGAAAAATGGCACAGAAAAAAGGCGGCGGCTCCACGCGAAACGGCCGTGACTCCAAGCCAAAAATGCTGGGTGTCAAGGCTTTTGGTGGCGAGGCAGTGTCTGCCGGCTCCATCATCGTGCGTCAGCGCGGCACGCGCTTCCATGCGGGCAACAATGTCGGCATGGGCAAAGACCACACCTTGTTTGCCACGGTCAATGGCCATGTCAACTTCGCTATCAAGGGCGAGTTGAACCGCCACGTGGTCAGCATCATCCCAGCCTGAGCAACTCAGTTGCATCCGGTCAAAGGCCCGCTTGCGGGCCTTTTTTGCTGGTGCAACGCTTTTTAAGAGACCGCCATGAAGTTCGTTGACGAAGCCTACATCGACATTTTTGCCGGAGACGGGGGCAATGGTTGTGCATCGTTCCGTCACGAAAAATACAAAGAATTTGGCGGCCCCGATGGTGGGGACGGCGGCCGCGGCGGTCACATTTATGCGGTGGCAGATTCCAATCTGAACACGCTCGTGGATTACCGCTATTCACGCCGGTACGAAGCCAAAAAAGGCGAACACGGCAAGGGCTCCGACATGTTCGGCGTCAAGGGCGATGACATCACCTTGAAGTTGCCTGTGGGCACCATCGTGATGGATGCCGAAACGGGTGTTGTGCTCCACGAGCTGTTGGTCCCTGGTGAGCAAATCATGCTGGCCAAAGGGGGGGATGGCGGTTTTGGCAACATGCACTACAAAAGTTCCATCAACCGCGCGCCGCGCCAGAAAACCCCTGGTTGGCCGGGTGAGCGCAAAGAGCTGAAGTTGGAGCTGAAAGTGCTGGCCGACGTGGGCCTGCTGGGCATGCCCAACGCGGGCAAGTCCACCCTGATTTCTGCCATTTCCAACGCACGCCCCAAAATCGCCGATTACCCGTTCACCACCTTGCACCCCAATTTGGGTGTGGTGCGCGTGGGCCCCGAAAAGAGTTTCGTGGTGGCCGACGTGCCGGGGCTGATCGAGGGCGCGGCCGAGGGTGCCGGTTTGGGCCACCAGTTTTTGCGCCATTTGCAGCGCACCCATTTGTTGTTGCACCTGGTGGATGTGGCGCCTTTCGATGAATCGGTGGACCCTGTGGCACAGGCCAAGGCGATTGTCAAAGAGCTCAAAAAATACGACAAGGCGCTGCACGACAAACCCCGCTGGCTGGTGCTCAACAAGTTGGACATGGTGCCGGCCGAGAAGCGCGAGGCCTTGGTGAAAGACTTTGTGAAGCGCTACCGCCACAAAGGCCCGGTGTTTGAAATTTCCGCGCTCACCCGCGAAGGCTGCGAGCGGTTGGTGCAGGCTGTGTACGAGCATGTGGCCAAAACCCAGCGTGCCATGCTTCCCGAGGTTGAGGTAGACCCTAGGTTTGCATCCTGATCTGCTTTAATAAGTAGCAAACTGTTGAACTCAGTCAAGCGATAGAGGCTTATTTTTCATGAAATTCACGCAAGACCCTGCTTTGCTGCAACAAGCCCACCGCATCGTGGTCAAGGTGGGGTCCAGCCTGGTCACCAACGAGGGGCGGGGTTTGGACGAGACCGCCATCGGCCATTGGTGCGAACAATTGGCGGCCTTGGTCAAGCAAGGGCGTGAGGTCATCATGGTCAGCAGCGGGGCCGTGGCTGAGGGTATGAAGCGCCTGGGGTGGTCGACCCGACCCAAGGAAATTCACGAGCTGCAAGCAGCGGCGGCCGTGGGGCAAATGGGTTTGGTGCAGATGTACGAAACCAAACTGCGCGAAAGCCAAATTGGCAGTGCACAGGTGCTGTTGACCCACGCCGATTTGGCCGATCGTGAGCGTTACCTGAACGCACGCTCCACCTTGTTGACCCTGTTGCAGTTGGGCGTGGTGCCGGTCATCAACGAAAACGACACGGTCGTCAACGACGAAATCAAGTTTGGCGACAACGACACCTTGGGTGCGCTGGTGGCAAACCTGGTCGAGGCAGATGTGTTGATCATCCTCACCGATCAAAAAGGCTTGTTCACCGCCGACCCCAGGCGCGACCCCGCCGCCACTTTTGTGCACGCAGCGCGCGCCGGTGACCCCGAGCTGGAGCGCATGGCGGGGGGTGCTGGCAGCGGCATTGGCAAAGGCGGGATGATCACCAAAATCCTTGCCGCCAAGCGTGCAGCCGGTTCTGGTGCCTCCACTTTGATTGCCTGGGGGCGTGAGCCTGATGTGCTTTTGCGTTTGGCGCAGGGCGAGGCCATTGGCACGTGGCTGCTGGCTCAAACCCCGAAAAACCAGGCCCGAAAGCGGTGGATGGCCGATCACTTGCAGCTGCGGGGTTCCGTCACGGTTGACGAAGGCGCTGTGGCCAAGTTGACGGACGAGGGCAAAAGCCTGTTGCCCATTGGCATGCTGTCGGTGGAAGGGGAGTTTTCTCGGGGGGACGTGATCGCCATTCGTTCACCGGCAGGTCATGAAATTGCCCGCGGGTTGGCCAATTACGCCAGTGCTGAAGCCCGGCTGCTGTGCCGCAAGCCCTCATCCGAGTTCGAGCGCTTGTTGGGCTATGTGGCAGAAACAGAAATGGTGCATCGCACCAATCTGGTGTTGACCAAAGGTGCGGATTCCCCGTCCGTGTGTTGATTCCTTGACCGCTCGTCAGCGGCTCGGAAAAACGTCAACCGTGGTGCTGTGGATCGGGGTCGAAGCTGGCGCCGGGCGGCAGTTCCATGCCCGGTGGTGGCACCATGAGTGTGCACATGTGGCTGTCCAGCGGTGAGTTGGCGTCTTCCAATCCGCTGTGGTGCCGCATGGCACCGCGCAAATACCGGTTGCGGGTATCGGTGCGCGGCAGGTAGCGCGACAGCTCGGTCAGCGCCATTTGGTACACCCCACGTTTGAATTCCACGACCACTTCCAGTGGCACCCAATAATCGTTCCAACGCCAGGCGTCGAACTCAGGGTGGTTGGTGGCGCGAAGGTTCAAGTCCCAATCGTGCCCCACCAAGCGGAGCAAAAACCAAATTTGTTTCTGGCCTTTGTAGTGGCCTCTGGCATCTTTGCGGATGTAGCGATCCGGCACCTCGTAGCGCAACCAGTCCCGCGTGCGGGCCACGATGTTCACATGCTGGGGATGCAGCCCGACTTCCTCGTGCAGTTCACGGAACATGGCTTGTTCGGGGGTTTCACCCCGATCAATGCCACCCTGTGGAAACTGCCAAGAGTGTGTGCGGATGCGTTTGCCCCAGAACACCTGGTTCTTCTGGTTGAGCAGAATGATGCCGACGTTCGGCCTGAAGCCGTCCCTGTCAAGCATAATCAACCCCAAATTTTTAAACTGAAGTCATTATGCATCTCCACGCAACACCCGCAGCGGTTTTCGCGGCTTTTGGGGTGGTGATGGTGACAGTTCACTCATCTTCCTCTCGTTTTCCCTTGCCTGATTTTTACCGTCTGCTGTGCAAACAGCGGCTGCGCACGCCATGAAAGCCTCCCAGTTCTTCATCTCCACCCTCAAAGAAGCCCCAGCTGACGCCGAGGTGGTCAGTCACAAGCTGATGACCCGCGCCGGCATGATCAAAAAGTTGGGTGCTGGCATTTACACCTACATGCCCATGGGCTTGAGGGTGATCCAGAAAGTGGAGGCCATCGTGCGCGAGGAAATGAACCGTGCCGGTGCCGTGGAGCTGACCATGCCCGTCATTCAGCCTGCCGAGCTGTGGCAGGAAACGGGGCGTTTTGACAAGATGGGGCCCGAGTTGCTCCGCATCAAAGACCGTCACAGCCGTGACTTCATTGTGCAGCCCACCAGCGAAGAGGTGGTGACCGACATCGCCCGCCAGGAGCTGAAGAGTCACAAGCAGTTGCCCAAGAACTTCTATCAAATTCAAACCAAGTTCCGCGACGAGCGTCGCCCACGCTTTGGTCTGATGCGTGGGCGTGAGTTCATCATGAAAGACGCCTACAGCTTTGACAAAGACCAAGTGTCGGCCAAAGCCAGCTACCAGGTGATGGCACAGGCTTACCGACGCATTTTTGACCGTTTTGGTTTGACTTACCGCGCGGTGGCTGCCGACAGCGGTGCGATTGGCGGCGACCTGAGCGAAGAGTTTCAGGTGATTGCTGCAACGGGCGAAGATGCAATTGTGTATTGCCCGACCAGCGAGTACGCGGCCAACATTGAAAAAGCGGAAGCGCTGGTGCCTGCCGGTCCGCGTGGCGCGCCTTCCGAACCCATGGCGCTGGTACCGACCCCAGGCAAGAGCACTTGTGCCGATGTGGCCGATTTTTTGGGCCTGCCGTTGCAGCGCACGGTCAAATCGCTGGTGTTGTCCACTGAAACAGTGAACGAAGCCGGTGAGGTCACCTCTGTGAAGGTGTGGCTGTTGTTGCTGCGCGGCGATCACGACATGAACGAAGTCAAGGTGGGCAAGCTGGCGCCCTTTGCCGCCGGTTTCCGCTTCGCCACCGTGGCCGAAATTGAAGACCACTTCGGTTGCAAGCCCGGCTACCTGGGGCCTTTGAATCTGAAGAAGCCCGTGGGCTTGGTGGTGGACCGTGAAGTGGCCGTGATGGCCGACTGGATTTGCGGCGCGAACCAAGAAGACCACCACATCCGCGGCGTCAACTGGGGCCGTGACCTGCCCGAGCCGGAGATGGTGGCTGACCTGCGCAACGTGGTGGCGGGTGATGCGTCGCCCGATGGTCTGGGTGTGCTGGCCATCGAGCGCGGCATCGAGGTGGGCCATGTGTTCTACCTGGGCACCAAATACAGCCAGGCCATGAACGCCACGTTTTTGGGTGAGGATGGCCGGCCTGCACCGTTTGAAATGGGCTGCTACGGCATTGGCGTGACCCGACTGCCCGCGGCGGCCATTGAGCAGAACCACGACGAGCGCGGCATCATTTGGCCCGACGCGTTGGCCCCGTTCACTGTGGTGGTGTGTCCCATTGGCGCAGACCGCAGTGCGGAAGTCAAAGCCGCCGCTGAGAAGCTGCACGATGACTTGGTGGCCCTGGGCGTGGATGTGATGCTGGACGACCGAAACGAGCGCCCTGGTGCCATGTTTGCCGACTGGGAGCTGATCGGTGTGCCACACCGCGTGACCATTGGTGACCGGGGTCTAAAAGAGGGCATGGTGGAGTACCAAAATCGCCGTGACACGGCTGCCACCAAGCTGCCCTTGGCCGATGTGCTGGCCCTGTTGAAAGAGCGCTTGGGCGCATGAGTCTGGACGGGATTTCAAGAAGAAAGTGCCTCTACCGCTTGTCTGTTGGCACTTCTTCACTCTTTTTTTTGAAAGAGGTGTGTGCCGGTGGGCAACTTGAAGAGCCGTTGGCCGACTCGGTGCGCAGCGCATTGAGTTCGGCCATTGCCAACAGTGCACCGCCTGTTCCTGAATTTGCTGACACCGCAAGCCGTTTGGCCTACCTCCGGTGGCTGACTGAGAAAAACGACCAGCTGCGTCGTTACAAAACAGAGCTTCAAGCCCGTACCGAGTTTTTGCAAACCATTTGGTACGAGGCCCGCCGGGCAGGGCTGGATGTGCACTTGGTGCTGGGGCTGGCCCAGGTGGAGAGCGCGTTTCGCAAGTTTGCTGTGTCCGTGGTTGGTGCACGGGGGTACATGCAAATCATGCCGTTCTGGTCACGCCTGATCGGCGACGGTGACCCCGCCAAGTTGTTTCACATGCAGACCAATTTGCGTTTTGGTTGCGTGATCTTGCGGCATTACTTGGACCGGGAAAACGGCAACTTGTTCTTGGCCTTGGGTCGTTACAACGGCAGCCGTGGCAAAGCCGAATACCCCAACGCTGTGTTGGCTGCGGCCCGCAAATGGGGCTATGTCGGCGGGTAAAGGCCCAGTGGCTAATCCATGAAACCAATGCGGCTGCGCGTTGGGCTGGTTTTCGGCAGGTCTTGCACCTGAATGTGATCGCGCCCGTCCAGTCGGGCGTTGCCAAAGCCGGTGACCAGGGCCCTGCGCATTTCCCTGGGGGGCATGTCAGCCATGCGGTCCAGCACGTCATCGCTGACCTCGGGTTGGAAAAACTGTCCCCAGTTGTGCTCACCGCGGATACTGGCGTGGAGTTGGCGGGCAATTTGCCGGGCGGCTTCGGCATCGGGGGCATCGATTTGAAACACGTTCATTCGGTTCAAGATGGGGCGGGGGATGCTGCGCTCGTCGTTGGCCGTGGTGACCCAGATCACCTGGCTGGCGTCGATGGCCACTTCGGCAAATTCGTCGGTGAAGCTTTGCGCCGTGTCGTGTTCCAGCAAGCTGTACAGCGCACCCAGCGGGTCGTATTGGGCGTCTGACGCGGCTTTGTCGATTTCGTCCACCACCATCACCGGGTTGGCGTATTCGCCCTCCACCAACGCCTGGAACACTTTGCCTGGCTTGGCGCCTTTCCACTGGGAGGAAGAGCCAGACAGCAACCAGCCCGCGGTCATCGAGCTCATGGGCACCAGGCTCATCTGAGTGCCCAGCATGTCTGCCAGTTTTTTGGCGAAATGTGTTTTGCCCACACCGGGAGGGCCCAGCAGCAGCATGGGCGTGAGCTCCAGGCTGTCTGCGCTGGCGTGGCTGAGTGCCACATGGCGTTTCACGTCGTCCAGTGCCTCGGTGAAGTTCGGCAACTGGGCGTACAGCCCTGCCATGTCTGGCACCCCCGAAGGCTTCACTGCAAACCGTTCAGGGCCACGCTCCAACATGCGTTGGTGGTGTTGCGCAGTATTTCGTGTTCGCGCTCGCCGCCAGCGCTTTGCAGTGAGTGAAGTTTGCGCTCCACCTCCTGGGCTTGAAACACTTGCCGCATGCGGGCGATGGGCAGCCCTGTGGATGGGGAGGGAACCAGACTGTGCGAGGTCATGAGCTTCTCCGGTGGGTGAAAACACAACTTTATTCAAGCATAAGTTGTGCCCAGGACAAACTCAAAACAAAGGCGCAAATACCCTGTTCCGCAGGGTTTCGAGTGCGTTCAGGCGGGTTGACCCCCGATAACTTGCTGCAATTCCCCGGATTGGTACATCTCCATCATGATGTCCGAGCCGCCAATGAACTCGCCTTTGACGTACAGCTGGGGAATCGTTGGCCAGTTGCTGTATTCCTTGATACCTTGACGGATGCCTTCGTCTTCCAGCACATTGACCGTTTTGAGCGTTTTGGGCTCAACGCCGCATGCTTTCAAAATTTGAATTGCCCTGCCCGAAAAACCGCACATGGGAAAGCTGGCGTTGCCTTTCATGAACAGGACCACGTCGTTTTGTTTGACCAGGTCGTCGATGCGTTGTTGGGTGTCGCTCATGGCTGTCTCCGTGGGGCCTGAATCAATGCCTATCAGACCAAGTTTGAACAAAATGGGTTAAGGGTTAACCCGAGAGGGGCACATTATCCCGCGTTGGGTGCGGCGCTCCAAATGCCCCCTGTGCAACGCGCAATGCCCGCAAGGTCATTGCGGGATTGGACGGCGGCGAATCCTCTGGTTTGCATCAGGGCTTGAACGGCTGCTGCTTGGTCGTGCCCGTGCTCAAGCAGCAACCACCCGCCGCTGCGCAAATGCATGGGCGCGTTGTCCACGATGTGGCGAATATCGTCCAACCCATCTGGCCCGCTGGTCAGCGCCTGCCGCGGTTCGTGGTGCAGGGCCGCCATGTGGGGGTCCCCTTCTGCAATGTAGGGGGGATTGGACACAATCAAATGCCATTTTTCTGGGAGTGAGTGGTTCGCCAGGGGTGACAGCCAGGAGCCCAGAGCGAAGCACACAGGCAAATTCAGACGCTGTGCGTTGGCGTGGGCCACCGCCAATGCGTCGGCGCTTGCGTCCACGGCCAGCACCCGTGCATCGGGTCGCTGGTGTTGCAGTGCCAGCGCGATGGCACCGCTGCCTGTGCCCAAATCGGCAACTTGGGGGGACGGGGTGTTGCTCAAAACGTCCAGTGCCCAGTCCACCAGCGTTTCGGTGTCGGGCCGGGGGTCAAGCACACGGGCATCCACCTTCAAGTTCAGACCGTAGAAGCCGCGCTCGCCAGTTATGTAGGCCAGCGGCTCGCCATTGAGGCGACGCGAGCACAGTGTTTGATAGGTTTTTGAAGTGACCTCCGCCAAAGGTTCTGTGCTGTACATCTTCAGCCAAACGCGATCTGTCAACTGCCGCTTCAAAGCGAAAAGCATCAGCAATTCTGCGTCCAGCGTTGGCAAGCCTGCGCGTTGTGCATGGCTGAGACAGCCGGCCACATGGGGCTCTGGTTTCATGGTCTTGGGCATGTGCGTAATGAATATGGGGTGCCCTTCAGGGCTGCTGGGCAGCCACCGATTTGGCGGGACAAAGGGCGCAGACAGTCGTATATGATGAATTGAGCCACGCAGTTTTTTTTGGGCCTGCCCGGGCCTGCTGCAACAACCATGGAATTGGACCGGAGCATGAAGCGCTTTTTCAGCCTCCTGATCGTCAGTTTGTTAACCCTTTTGACTGCCGCCTGTGGCGGCGGTGGAGGCAGTGCCGGCACACCCGGCGGGTCTGCCAGTCCGTCCAACTTCAGGGTCAATGCCCCTGCTGAAGCCACTTTGGCTGTGGGTTCAAAATTCACGTATTCCATTTCTGGTGGCCTTGCTCCCTACTTGGTCACCAATTCCGCACCAACCGTGGTAAGTGCGGTGGTTGTTGGTGCCACGTTGGAGATCACACCCTTGCGATCCGGCACTGCCGAGATCACCGTGGCGCCCACCGGCGGTGGGGCCAGCTTCACCATGACCTTGACTCTCGCATCCAGTGCCAACCCGTTGCAGGTTCAGGCGCCAGATACGGTGACGTTGCAGGCGGGCAATTCCGGAAGCTACACCATTTTGGGTGGGGCGCCGCCTTACCGGGCAGTTTCCTCTGCGCCCTCTGTTGTGTCAGCGTCAGTGGTGGGCAGCAGCCTTCAGGTGGTGGCCAGTGCACTGGGGTCAGCAACCGTTGCCATTTACGACTCATCTTCCTCGGCGCCCGTGCAACGTACGTTCACGGTGGTCTCAACGACGGCATTTTTCTCCACGGCGCCTTCGTCCGTTGCGATGGGCAATGGCACCAGTCGCAGTTTCACTGTCAGTGGCGGCGTCGCCCCGTACTACGTGGCCAGCAGCAACAGCGCTGTGGCCGATGCCAGTTTGTCTGGTGGAAATCTGACGATCGTGGCGGGTGCCACCAACGGCACCGCAAACATCGCCTTGCGCGACAGCGGGGGATCCACCATTGCCGTGGCGGTAACCGTTGGCACCAACGTGGCGTTTTTCTCCAACGCGCCAGACACTTTGACCATTCAAGGCGGGGCATCCAGAAGCTTCACTTTGGGCGGGGGGACTGCGCCTTATTCCGCAGCCAGCGCAAATACCAATGTTGTGGTGGCAACAGTGTCTGGCAATTCCGTGACTTTGGTTGGCCAGAGCAAGGGTACGACCACTGTGAGCCTCAAAGATGCTCTGGGGGCATCCATCAGTCTTGATGTGACCGTTGATCAGAGCAGCTCTTTGGCGGTAACCGCCATTGAATTGACCTCCACTTTGGCATCCATCCGTTCTGCTGGTGAAGAAGCGACGATCACTGCGTTGGTAAAAGGGGCTTCGAATGTTGGCGTGCCAAACGCCGACATCACTTTCAGTTCCGATTCGGGTATTTTGCTATCACCTTCCGCGCAGACAGATGCGTCTGGTGTCGCAACTGTCAAGCTAGGCCCAGGATCGAATCGGGTCAACAGAATTATTGTGGTGACTGCCCGCGTGGGATCTCTCACGCAGACGATCAACATCGCTGTGGTCGGAACGACAGTCACGGTGACCGGTTCTTCTGCGTTGCAAGTTGGTGGTGCGGCAAGCCAGTACAACGCACGGGTACTTGACTCTGCGGGAAATCCTATTTCTGGTCTCGCATTGACGCCAACGAGCGTGACGCTGGGGAACGGGGTGACTCCCGCATCGACGTCGACGGATCTTTTCGGTAACGCCACTTTCAGCTACACACCCACAAACGCTGGTGCAGATATTCTCAGGGTGCGTTCGAGCTCGGGTGGTGTTAACACAGATGGACAACTGTCAATTTCAATATCGCCAGTCTCATTTGATTACGTGAGTCCTACCCCGGCTGCCAGTACGCAATTCGGTGTGAATCAAGGTGCAGTCTGTGATCCCGGGGTCCTTCCTCCGCAGCCTCCGAACTGCAGGCCTCAGTTCCGCGTCCGTCTCCTCATCAACGGTGTTGCAACCGCTGGCCGCACGGTGAGCTTTACCACGACGCGCGGAGCATTGTCAGCTTCTTCCGTCGCAACGGACGCAGCGGGTGAGGCAGTGGTCAATCTGACCTCGAACAGCGCGGGTGCGGCTTTGGTGACGGCACAGGTTGATCGGCAAGCGACGGATCCTGGCACGGGTACCACGTTGGGCACTGTCTCACGGATAGTCAACTTCACGGGGGTGTTGCCCAACAACGTCAGGATTCAGGCCAATCCCACCTCAATACCACCGAATACAGGTGGGTCAAGCACGAACCGCGCTGAAGTCGTTGCCACCGTGGTGGATGCAAGCGCCAATCCTGTGGCTGGGCGACAAGTGTCCTTCAACATCACGGCAGATCCCAGCAACGGAAGTCTTTCTGCTGGGCTCGCGACGACAGACTCCAGTGGCGTTGCGCGTGTGGAGTACATATCAGGGCCTAACTCCAGCCCCACTGATGGCGTGTCGATCCAAGCGACGGTAGCTCCGGTGAATGGCGACATTCCTGCTTCACTGGTCACCAACGGCGTTGCGCCCAACTCCCAGCCGGCCAAGTTGACCGTAAATGGCAATGCGCTTTTTATCACCATCAGCTTTGGTAACACCATCACAAACGTCGACCCGTCCACGTACAGCAAGCCGTTCTCTGTGTATGTGACCGATGCCTCTGGCCTTGCAGTTCCCAATCAAACGGTTACGTTGTCAGCAATTCCTACCCGCTACAGGAAGGGAGAGCTGTATTGGGGGACCACCATTTGGAAAACAAATGCTGATCCCGGTGCGCCAGCACCGACTCCCCCGGTTCCATTGGGGTGTCCAAATGAAGATACAAATTTGAATGGGATTTTGAACGCCGGTGAAGACACGAACGGCAACGGTACTTTGACACCAGGCAACGTTGCTGTAGCAGCTCCCGGAACGGTTACCACCAACAGCTCTGGCTTGGCCTCGTTTGATCTTATCTATGGTGAACAATTTGCATTTTGGGTTGATGTGGATATTGTGGCGAGTGCCACGGTGGCAGGCACGGAGTCCAAGCGCGCCCAGCCTTTCTCCTTGTCACCTCTGAGCTCAGACGTTTCCGATGAAACCAATCCCCCATCATCTGTGCGCAGCCCTTTCGGTACGACCACCGTGACGTGTGCCAACCCCAATTGAGTTGTCGCGTGGTTTGTGTGAAAAGTTAAGGTGTTTTCCATACCGAAGCCATGTTGCCGATGGCTTCGGTAGCGGGGTTAGGGCGTTTGGGCCGTTGTTTCCAAAGCCGCCAACAACTCCGCTCCCTGCGCCACCTGTAACGCCCGCACCACATCACCCAAATCGCCTTCCATCACCTGAAGCAGTTTGTAAAGCGTCAGGTTGATGCGGTGGTCGGTCAGGCGGCTTTGAGGGAAGTTGTAGGTGCGGATTTTGTCTGACCTGTCCCCACTGCCGATCAAGCCCTTGCGGGTGGCTGCGTCTTTGGCGGAGCGTTCGCTGCGTTCTTTTTCCTGGATGCGTGCCAGCAGCACCTGCAGCGCTTTGGCCTTGTTGCTGTGCTGGCTGCGCCCGTCTTGGCATTCGGCGGTGATGCCAGTGGGCAGGTGTGTCACGCGCACGGCTGAATCGGTTTTGTTGATGTGCTGCCCGCCCGCCCCGCTGGCGCGGTAGGTGTCGATGCGCAGTTCGCTGGGGTTGAGCTGCACGGCTTGGGCTTCATCGGGCTCTGGCATCACAGCCACCGTGCAGGCGCTGGTGTGGATGCGCCCTTGGGTTTCGGTGGCGGGCACGCGTTGCACCCGGTGGCCGCCCGATTCAAACCGCAGTTGGCCGTAAGCACCGTCGCCCACCAGGCGAAACACCACTTCTTTGTAACCCCCCAATTCGCTGGGCGATTCGCTGATCAATTCCACCGCCATGCCTTGGCTGTCGGCGTAGCGCGTGTACATGCGGGCCAAGTCGGCGGCGAAGAGGGCGGATTCGTCGCCGCCCGTGCCCGCGCGGATTTCCAGGTACGCATTGCGTGCGTCGTCGGGGTCTTTGGGCAGCAGCAGCAGTTGCAGGCGTTGGTCCAAGGCATCCATTTCCGCTTGTGCCGATGCAGACTCTTCTTGCCCCAATGCGGCCAACTCGGGGTCGACATCGGCCATCAGGGTGTGGGCTTCTGTCAAGTTGGCTTCGCATTGCAGGTAGCGGTCAAAGGCCGTGGCCAGCTCCTGGGCTTCGGCGTGCTCGCGGGCCAATCGGCGAAAGCGGTCCATGTCGTTCACCACGTCGGGTGCGCTGAGTTGGGCGTCCAGCTCGCTGAGCCGCAGGCGGTGACGCTCCAGGGTGTGGCGTATGAAAGGCTTCATGGCGTTCGCGGGGGCATGTGAGGTGAGGGCGTGCAACACCGCGTGGTGTCGCAAGTACAACGGCCGCTGTGAGACCGTGCGGAATGGCAGCGGCGCTACTTGGCTGCCGCAGAAGGTGCGTTGCCCGGACGTTCCGGGCGCGTGTCGGAGCGCAAAAACAGCCGAGAGACCGTCTGGGCGGTGGCAGCGCGCGTTTCGGAGCTGCCTGCGTGCAGCTCGGCCAGGGTGCCGTGCAGCATTTTTTGCGTCAGGCCTTTGGCCAAGGCTTCCAGCACGGTTTCAACCGGTTCGCCTTTGGCCAGCAATTTGTGCGCGCGGGCCAATTCGGCCGTGCGCCATGCGTCGGCTTGGGCGTTGAGCTGTTGGATCAGGGGCACCACGCCATGGCGGGGGTCGCGCTGGTCCATCCAGTGCATGAAGCTTTTCACGCCCGCGTCGATGATGGCCTCTGCCTGGGCCACGGCGGCTTGGCGGTTGTCGCGGCCTGTTTGCACCACGGTGGCCAGGTCGTCCACCGTGTACAGGTACACGTCGTCCAGGGCCTTCACTTCTGGCTCGATGTCGCGTGGCACGGCCAAGTCGACCATGAACATGGGGCGGTGGCGGCGTTTTTTCAGGGCGCGCTCCACGGCACCCAGGCCGATGATGGGCAAGGTGCTGGCGGTGCAGCTCACCACCGCGTCGTATTCGTGCAGGCGGTCGGGAATGTCGGCCAGGCGCAGCACTTCCGCCCCGAAACGCCCGGCCAGTGCCTCGCCCCGCTCCAGGGTGCGGTTGGCAATGGCCATGGCTTTGGGGTTTTTGGCCGCAAAGTGGGTGGCGGCCAGCTCGATCATTTCGCCCGCCCCCACAAACAGCACCTTGATGTCTTTCAGGTCTTCAAACAGCTGCCCCGCGAGGCGCACGGCGGCGGCGGTCATGCTGATGGAGTGGGCCCCAATTTCAGTGGAGGTGCGCACCTGCTTGGCCACCGCGAACGAGCGCTGAAACAGCTGGTGCAGCTCGGTGCCCATGGCCCCGGCCTCTTCAGAGGCGCGCACGGCGTCCTTCAGTTGGCCCAGGATTTGGGCTTCACCCAGCACCATGCTGTCGAGCCCGCTTGCCACGCGGAAGGCGTGACGGGCCGCTTCCCCGCCTTGCAATATGTAGGCGTGCTCACGCAGCACCTGGGGGCTGACCCCGCCGGTGGCCGCCAACCAGGCCAGGGTGGGTTCCAGCGCGCTGTGTTCACTGGCACAGTAAATTTCGGTGCGGTTGCAGGTGGACAGCAACGTGGCCTCGGGCTGGCGGGCCACCGCTTGGCGCAGGCCTTGCAGGACGGTGGGCACGCGGTCAATGGCAAACGCAAACCGGCCCCGCAGGTCCAGCGGTGCGGTGTGGTGGTTGATGCCGAGAGCCCAGACTGCCATAAGTGCGCAATTATAAAATCCGCAGCATGTCCCTTTGGCTGATGGCCTTGCACCTGCTCAATTTCATGGCACCGGCCTTGGGTCTGGCGCTGCTGTTGGGCCTTGCCGATGCATTTTTCAAGAAAAAAAGGCCTCTGGCGCCTGGTGTGATTGGTTCTTCAGCTATTTATTTTTTTGCGGCCCTGGCCGTGTTGTTGCTGGGGTTGGCGTTGTTGGGGCGCGATGGCAAGGTGCTCACCCACACCGCCTTGGTGTTTGTGCTGGGCACATTGGCCGCTTGGCGGCAGCGCTGAAGTCAGACGGCCACCTTCGGCTGGTGGCTGGCTGGGGCGGCGTGACAAAAGTCAAGTCAAAAATCCCGCTCACTCTCTACAGTTCCCTTTTTTCTAAAAGGGCACGTATGAGACTGTCAGCATTGTTTTTGGGTTTGGGTCTGTGTGTGGCGGGTGTGGGCACTGTGGTGGCCGCTGAGCCTGAATACCTCCGCATCATTGGCACCGACACCCAGTTTGTGGTGAAAGGTGCCGATGGCAAAGACTTCGTGATCCGCCGCACCATGACGCCTTGCGCCAAAAACAAGGGCTGGTTGCAAGCCCTGGTGCCCGTGCCGGGCGTGCACCCGGTGGGTGAAATCGAGGTGTTGCAGTCCATGAACGACCCCGACGCCTTGCTGGTGGACATGCGCGAGCCCAATGACCGGGTGGACGGCACCATTCCCGGCTCCAAACACATTGTTTACACCGAGGTGGCCGGTCGCATGGACGAGTTGGGCTGCAAAAAGGTGGCTGGCAAGTGGGACTGCACCGCCGCCAAAAAAGTGGTGGCCTTCTGCAACGGCCCTGTGTGCCCCCAAAGCCCCTCGGCCATTCTGGCCATGACGCGCGATGGCTTTCCGGCCAACAAAATTTACTACTACCGCGGTGGCATGCTGGATTGGGCAGCGCTGGGCTTCCCCATCGTCAAAGGCGACTTTTGAACGCCGCTGCACCTGGCACCAGAGCCCACCCCGGTGGGCTTTTTTCATGGGGCAAACACATCCACCCGGTCGGTGATGAGGCCGTCCAGCCCGAGTGCCAGCAGCTGCTGCACTCGAACGGGGTCGTTCACGGTGTAGGCCAGGGTGCGCAGCCCAGCGGCTTGGCAGGCGCTTACCGTTTCAGCTGTCCAAAGCGGGTGGTGGCAGACCACGGCCACACAGCCCAGTTGCTGCGCCAGGGCCATCCCAGCGTGCGGCAAGCGGTCCAACAGCAGGCCCCGGGGCAAGCCGGGCGCCGCAGCCCGTGCTGCCGCCAGGCTTTCGGGTTGGAACGAGGTCAGCAGCGGCGGCACGTCTGCACCCGCCCACAGGGCTTGTGCCGCTTGGGCCAACCGGTGACCCGTTTCGGTTTCCAAACCTGGGGTGGGTTTGATTTCAATGTTCAGACACACGCCTTGCGCTTGGCACCAGGCCGCAACGGCTGCCAGGGTCGGCAAAGGTTCACTGGCAAAGGCCGGGCTGTGCCAGCCACCCGCGTCCAGATGGCTCAACGCACGCCAGGGCAGGTGCCCGGCAGTGCCGTGGCCGTTGGTGGTGCGCTCCAGGGTGGCGTCGTGCAGCAGAAACGGCACGCCGTCGGCGCTCAGTTTCACGTCGCACTCGGCCATGCGGTAGCCGTGGGCTGTGCCCAGGCGCAGGGCGGCCAGGGTGTTTTCAGGGGCCAGCGTGCCCGCGCCACGGTGGGCGATCCAGCGGGGGTAGGGCCAAACAGCAAGCGACATGGGTCGATTGTCACCGCCCGCCAGCCAAGCGGTCACCCTGAGCGGGGTGTGTGTATGTTGCACTGCGGTACCATCACCACCCCCCGGAATTTGAGCCCCAGCGCCCTTCGCGCACTGACCGGGGAAGGCCCCACGACATGAACGCCCCCACCCCCCTCCAGCACCTGTTGCCCCCCGTGGGCGAAGCCCCCCGGCTTCGCGAGATTCCGTACAACTACACGTCCTTCTCTGACCGGGAAATCGTCATCCGCCTGCTGGGCACAGCCGCCTGGGTCGTGTTGAACCAGTTGCGCCAAGAGCGGCGCACGGGCCGCTCTGCCCGCATGCTGTACGAAGTGATGGGCGACATCTGGGTGGTGCAGCGCAACCCCTATTTGCAAGACGACCTGCTGGACAACCCCAAGCGCCGCCGCCAGTTGGTGGACGCCTTGCACCACCGCTTGGGCGAAGTGCAAAAGCGCCGCACCCCCGGCGAAGACGCCGAGCGCGACGCGCTTGTGGCAACACTGCTTGGTGCGGCACGCGGTGCGGTGGAACGTTTTGCCCGCCAGTTCGACGACATGGCCCGTCTGCGAACGAAGGTGGTGCGGGCACTGGGCAAATACACCGCCAAAGACAACATCAAATTCGACGGCCTCAGCCGCGTGAGCCACGTGACCGACGCCACCGACTGGCGCGTGGAATACCCGTTTGTGGTGCTGACGCCCGACACCGAGACCGAAATGGCCGGGCTGGTGAAAGGCTGCATCGAGCTGGCGCTGACCATCATTCCCCGTGGGGGTGGCACCGGCTACACCGGCGGCGCCATTCCGCTCACTTGGCAGAGCGCGGTCATCAACACGGAAAAGCTCGAAGCCATGACCGAGGTGGAAATGCGCACGCTGCCCGGCGTGGACCACCCCGTGCCCACCATCTGGACCGAGGCCGGTGTGGTGACGCAGCGCGTGGCCGACGCGGCCGAGCGCGCAGGCTTCGTGTTTGCCGTGGACCCCACCAGTGCCGAAGCCAGCTGCGTGGGCGGCAACGTGGCCATGAACGCCGGTGGCAAGAAGGCCGTGCTGTGGGGCACCGCGCTGGACAACCTGGCCAGCTGGCGCATGGTCACGCCCGACGCCCAGTGGCTGGAAGTCACCCGCGTGGACCACAACCTGGGCAAGATCCACGATGCCGAAACCGCCAGCTTTGAGCTGGCCTATTTTGAGGCCGATGGCAAAACCCCCATCCGCACCGAGCGTTTGGTGATTGCCGGTCCGAGCTTCCGAAAGGAAGGCCTGGGCAAAGACGTGACCGACAAGTTCCTCAGTGGCCTGCCCGGCATTCAGAAAGAAGGCTGCGACGGCCTCATCACCAGCTGCCGCTGGGTGGTGCACCGCATGCCCGCGCACACCCGCACCGTTTGCCTGGAGTTTTTTGGCCACGCCCGCGACGCGGTGCCGAGCATCGTGGACATCAAAGACTTCATGTTTGCCGAGCAAAAGCGCAGCGGCGTGTTGCTGGCGGGCCTGGAGCACCTGGACGACCGTTACCTCAAGGCGGTGGGTTACGCCACCAAGAGCAAGCGCGGCGGCTTCCCCAAAATGGTGCTGTTTGGCGACATCGCCGGTGACAACGCCGACGACGTGGCCCGCGTCACCAGCGAAGTGGTGCGCCTGGCCAACGGCCGCAGCGGCGAAGGTTTTGTGGCCATCAGCCCCGAAGCGCGCAAAAAATTCTGGCTTGACCGCAAACGCACGGCCGCCATCAGCAAACACACCAACGCCTTCAAGGTGAACGAAGACGTGGTGATTCCGCTGCCCCGCATGGCGGAATACACCGACGGCATCGAGCGCATCAACATCGAGCTGAGCCTGCGCAACAAACTGAAGTTTTGCGACGAACTGGCCGCGTTCTTCAGCTCGGGCAACTTGCCCCTGGGCAAAACCGACGACGCCAACGACATTGCCAGCGCCGATTTGCTGGAAGACCGCGTGACCCAGGCGCTGGACCTGGTGGCCGGCGTGCGCGCCCAGTGGGCCCAGTGGCTGGCCGATGTGGACCCGCTGTTCCCCCAGCTGCAAGACCACACCCTACGCGCCAGCTGGAAAACCCAGATCAAGGCCCCGCTGCAAGCCACCTTTGCAGGTGCTGCGTTCGCGCCCATCCTGGCCGAGTGCCAGGCCATCCACAAGCGTGTGCTCAAAGGCCGCGTGTGGGTGGCGCTGCACATGCACGCCGGTGACGGCAACGTGCACACCAACATCCCCGTCAACAGCGACGACTACGACATGCTGCAAACCGCTCACGAGGCGGTGGCTCGCATCATGAAGCTGGCGCGCAGCCTGGACGGCGTGATCTCGGGTGAGCACGGCATTGGCATCACCAAGCTGGAGTTTTTGACCGACGAAGAGTTGGCCCCGTTTGCCGATTACAAGCGCCGCATCGACCCAGAAGGCCGTTTCAACAAAGGTAAATTGCTCCGCAGGGAAGAGCAAACAAATGAGTCTGGTCAAGCGCTGGGTGCCAATTTGGCTTACAAGTTGGACTTGCACGCGGACCTGACCAACGCCTACACCCCCAGCTTCGGGCTGATGGGCTATGAGTCGCTCATCATGCAGCAGAGCGACATCGGCGCCATTGCCGATTCGGTGAAGGACTGCCTGCGCTGCGGCAAGTGCAAACCCGTGTGCGCCACCCACGTGCCACGCGCCAACCTGCTCTACAGCCCGCGCAACAAAATTCTGGCGACCTCACTGCTGGTGGAGGCCTTCTTGTACGAAGAGCAAACCCGCCGGGGCGTCAGCATCAAGCACTGGCAAGAGTTTGAAGACGTCGCCGACCACTGCACCGTGTGCCACAAGTGCGAGTCGCCGTGCCCGGTCAAGATCGACTTCGGCACCGTGTCCATGAACATGCGCAACCTGCTGCGCAAGATGGGCAAGAAAAGTTTCCGCCCTGGCAACGCGGCGGCCATGTTGTTCCTGAACGCCACCAGCCCCCAAACCATCAACCTGATGCGCACTGGCATGGTGGACATCGGCTTCAAGGTTCAGCGCCTGGCCAACAACGTGTTGCAAGGTTTTGCCCGCAAGCAAACGGCCAAACCCCCGGCCACGCTGGGCACCGCGCCCATCAAAGAGCAGGTGATTCACTTCATCAACAAAAAAATGCCCGGTGGCCTGCCGAAAAAAACGGCCCGCGCCTTGCTGGACATTGAAGACCGCGACTACGTGCCCATCATCCGCAACCCGGCTGCCACCACGGCCGAGACGGAGGCGGTGTTTTATTTCCCCGGTTGCGGCTCAGAGCGCCTGTTCAGCCAGGTGGGTTTGGCCACCCAGGCCATGCTGTGGCACGCCGGGGTGCAAACCGTGTTGCCGCCGGGCTATTTGTGCTGTGGCTACCCCCAGCGCGGGTCTGGGCAGTTTGAGAAGGCGGACAAAATCATCACCGACAACCGGGTGCTGTTCCACCGCGTGGCCAACACGCTGAACTACCTGGACATCAAAACCGTGGTGGTGAGCTGCGGCACCTGCTACGACCAGTTGCAGGGCTACCAGTTCGACAAGATATTCCCCGGCTGCCGCATCATCGACATCCACGAATACCTGCTCGAAAAGGGCATCACCCTGCCCAATGCCGACCAGCCCGGTGCGGGCGGCTACCTGTACCACGACCCCTGCCACACCCCCATGAAGCTGCAAGACCCGTTGAAAACGGTCAAGGCGCTGGTGGGCGACAACGTGATGGACAGCAAGCGCTGCTGCGGCGAGTCGGGCACGCTGGGCGTGACGCGCCCCGACGTGTCCACGCAAATTCGCTTCCGCAAAGAAGAAGAACTGCGCAAAAACGAGCTGGCCCTGCGCGCCAAAACCGCGGCCTTGGGCACACAGCCCATGGCCGAAGGCCAGGGCAACGTGAAGATCCTCACCTCTTGTCCCAGCTGCCTGCAAGGCCTGAGCCGCTATCAAGACGACCTGAGCAACGGCCTGCTGGAGGCCGACTACATCGTGGTCGAAATGGCCAAGCTCATCTTGGGCGACAACTGGCTGCCCGAGTACGTCGAGCGCGCCAACCAGGGCGGTATCGAGCGGGTGTTGGTGTGAGGCACGGCATGGAACCCTTTCATGACCCGGTCGAGGCTGGGCTGTCCGCGTTGGCCCCCGCGTGCCCGCTGTGCGAAGCCGATGGTGGTTGGCTGATCGCCCGGCTGGGCGTGTGTCGCGTCATTCGCGCCGATGAGCCCGGTTTTCCCGCGCTGTACCGCGTGGTGCTGAACGACCACGTGGCCGAATGGAGCGATGTGCCCGAGGCCGACCAGCTCGAAGTCATGCGTGTGGTCAACACCGTCGAGCGCGTGCTGCGCGAGCAGCTGCACCCCACCAAAATCAACCTGGCTGCGCTGGGCAACGTGGTGCCCCATGTGCATTGGCACGTGATTGCCCGGTTCGACTGGGACAGCCACTTCCCCGCACCCATCTGGGCCCAGCCCCAACGCACGGTGGAGCCCGGCCAGTTGTCGGTGCTGACCCACCTGATGCCCCGTGTAGACGATGTGTTGCGCCAGCGGCTGTTGCCCTGGTAAACCTTGTTTGTCCACCTCTGATCCAGGAGATTTTCATGGCCGGTATGACCCCCAACACCCCCAACCCCCAGTCGGTCACGCTGCACCAGCAGTCCAAGGTGCTGGAGGTGGGTTTTGACAACGGGCAAACTTTCCGCATCCCGTTTGAATTGATGCGCGTGTGCTCACCCTCTGCCGAGGTGCAGGGCCACGGCCCAGGCCAAGAGGTGTTGCAAACCGGCAAGCGCCAGGTGGACGTGGTGGCGCTGGAGCCTGTGGGCAACTACGCGCTGCAGCCCACCTTTTCCGACGGGCACGACAGCGGCATTTTTTCGTGGGATTACCTTTACTTTCTCGGCTCTCAGGCCGATGAACTGTGGGCGGATTACAACGCCCGCTTGGCCGCTGCGGGCGTTGACCGCGATGCCCCGATGCCCGACAAGGCCGGTCAGGCCTGTGGCAGCCATTGACACGTAACATCGAACCATGAGCGCCACACACTTCGGTTTTCAGTCGGTTGACGAGCAAGAAAAGGCCCGCAAAGTCAGGGGCGTGTTCGACTCCGTTGCCCCGAAATACGACGTGATGAACGACGTCATGTCCATGGGCTTGCACCGCATCTGGAAGGCTTACACCCAAACGGTGGCCAACGTGCGCGAGGGCATGCAAGTGCTCGACATCGCGGGTGGCACGGGCGACCTGTCGCTGGGTTTTGCACCCCGTGTGGGCAAAACCGGCACCGTGGTGCACACCGACATCAACGAAGCCATGTTGCGCGAAGGCCGCGCGCGCTTGCTGAACAAGGGCATTGTGTTGCCCACCCTGGTGTGCGATGCCGAGAAGCTGCCTTTCCCCGACAACCATTTCGACGTGGTGTCGGTGGCGTTCGGTTTGCGCAACATGACGCACAAAGACGTGGCGCTGGCCGAGATGTGCCGCGTCCTGAAACCCAGCGGTCGGTTGTTTGTGCTGGAGTTTTCCCGCGTGGCCAAGCCCCTGGAAAAAGCGTATGACTGGTATTCG
This sequence comes from Burkholderiaceae bacterium, assembly GCA_049653005.1. GTDB lineage: Bacteria > Pseudomonadota > Gammaproteobacteria > Burkholderiales > Burkholderiaceae_C > UBA2334. The sequence continues at coordinate 70,067 of JBASFL010000104.1, forward strand.
TTCAACCTCTTGCCGAAACTGGGTGGACTGATTGCGAATGACGAAGCCAGCTACCGTTACCTGGCTGAGTCCATTCGCATGCACCCCTCGCAAGAAGAGCTGAAGGCGCTGATGAAAACGGCCGGTTTTGGCCATGTGGACGTCCACAACCTCACCGGCGGTGTGGTGGCCTTGCATGTGGGCACCAAGTGCTGACGGTGTCGGTGGAACGGGCCGTGTTGGGTGTGTGGGCGTGATTTTGGGGAGATTGTCATGAAGTTGCTGTCTGTCGTGTTGGTGGTGTTTCTGGCCCTGGGTGCCGACATGGCGTCGGCCAAACGCTTGGGCGGTGGTGCCTCGGTGGGCAAGCAGTCAGGGCATGTCACGCAGCCGCAAGCGGCCCCCATGGTTGCCCCTGCTGCCGTGCCTGCTGCGGCATCTCCGAAGGCTGCCGCGCCTGCGGGTGCACCAACCCCCTCCAAGCCTTGGATGGGCATGTTGGGGGGCTTGGCGGCAGGCCTGGGCTTGGCTTGGTTGGCGTCATCGCTGGGCTTGGGTGAGGTGTTTGGCCAGTTGCTGCTGTTTGGTTTGTTGGCTGTGTTGGCCATGGCGGTGCTGGGTTGGGTGTTGCGCAAGCGGGCGGCGCGCGCTGGCGATGCTCCCCATGGGCTGGGCGGGCTGGCTTACCAAGGCGCTGCGGGCCGTGGGGGCTCGCCCCGCAACTACAGCCCCCAGAACGTGGGCAACGATGCATCGGCCCGGCCATGGGAGCGCAGCACCACAGGCTTCGAACCCAGCCGCTTTGGCGATGCGCCTGTGGCCGGGGGCTTGATGGGCTCCGGGTTGGTCAATGCCCCGACCTGGGGCATTCCGCAGGGCTTTGACGTGGACGCCTTTTTGCAGGCGTCCAAAACCAACTTCATCGGCTTGCAAGCGGCGTGGGACCGCTCGGACATTCCCAGTTTGCGCGCCATGATGACGGACGACATGCTCGCCCAGATCAAAGCCCAGCTGGCCGACCGCGAACAGCACTCGGGCAGCGTCTACAACGTGACCGAGGTGGTGATGCTGGAAGCCCGGTTGCTGGGCATTGAAGAGCTGGACCATGCCCACATGGCCAGCGTTGAGTTCTCCGGCATGATCCGCGAAGAGGTGTCTGCGGGCCCCAACCCTTTCCGTGAAGTCTGGAACATCACCCGGCCCAAGTCTGGTTCGGGTGGCTGGTTGGTGGCTGGGGTACAAGCGTTGCAGTGAGTCGGTGCTTGCGGCCGCTGTCGGTCAAAATCGGGGGGCGTGTGCACACAACGCCCCCTTTTTCTTGTTTGCCTTTGCCTGGGCCTTTCATGCTTCAAAACCTGGTTGACGCGATTCAGCCCCCTGCTTGGGTGGTGGACGAACTTCAAAACCGCGTGGTCTTGCTGATCAACCACGTGTTGTACCAAGAGCCCCAAGCGGTCGAGCGAGTGCGTCGGCAGCAGGGCAAAACCGCCCGTTTGGTGTGGGGCCGGTTCGACTTGTCGCTGCAAGCCACCCCGGCGGGTTTGCTCGAAAGGCCCATGGCGGCATCCACCCCCGACCTCACCGTCACGCTCACCCAAACGGGTTTGCCTGACCTGGTGCAAACCGTGCTGAAGGGGCAAAAACCCGCGGTCAACATCGAGGGTGATGTCCAATTGGCCGCCGAAGTGGCGTGGCTGGTGGACAACCTGCGCTGGGATGTGGAAGAGGACTTGGCCCGTGTGGTGGGCGATGTGCCCGCCGCCACGCTGGTGCGTGGCGTGGCGTTGGCCGCCGATGGTGTGAAGACCTTTGCAGCCCGCTGGCAGCCCGGCGCTGCGGCTGCCCACGCCTCTGCCCCATGACGCGGGTGTTGCGCGGCGTTTTCATCCTGTGGGTGGTGTTGCGCCACGGGTTGGACGAGTTGGTGTTGTCCAGCTTCTCAAACCCCTGGTTGCAGCGCTTGGCCCGGTTCACCCGAATGGGCCGCAAGCTGGCCCAACCGCGTGGTGAACGGCTGAGGCTGGCGCTGGAGTCGTTGGGCCCCATCTTTGTCAAATTCGGCCAGGTGTTGTCCACCCGGCGGGATTTGCTGCCGCCCGACATCGCCGACGAATTGGCCCATTTGCAAGACCGCGTGCCGCCCTTTCCCAGCGCGGTGGCGGTGGCCACCATCGAGCGCGCGTTTGGCCGCCCCGTGGATCAGGTGTTTGCCCAGTTTGACCGCACGCCCGTGGCCAGTGCCTCCATTGCGCAGGTGCACTTTGCGGTGTTGTCCGACGGGCGGGAAGTGGCCGTCAAGGTGTTGCGGCCCAACATGCTGCCGGTCATTGAAAAAGACCTGGGGCTGATGCGCACCATGGCCACCTGGGTGGAGCGGCTGTCGGCCGATGGCCGTCGCTTGAAGCCCCGCGAGGTGGTGGCCGAGTTCGACAAATACCTGCATGACGAACTGGACCTGTTGCGCGAAGCCTCCAGCGCCGCCCAGTTGCGCCGCAACATGCAGGACCTGAACCTGGTGCTCATCCCTGAAATGGTGTGGGACTATTGCCACGCCGATGTGATGGTGATGCAGCGCATGACGGGCGTGCCCATCAGCCAGATCGACCGGCTGCGTGCCGCGGGTGTGGACATCAAAAAGCTGGCGCGCGACGGCGTGACGCTTTTTTTCACCCAGGTGTTTCGCGACGGCTTTTTCCATGCCGACATGCACCCGGGCAACATCCAGGTCAGTTTGGCCCCAGAGACCTTCGGGCGGTACATCTCGCTGGACTTTGGCATCGTCGGTACGCTCACCGAGTTCGACAAAGAGTACCTGGCGCAAAACTTCACGGCGTTTTTTCAACGTGATTACAAGCGCGTGGCTGAGTTGCACATCGAGTCGGGTTGGGTGCCTCCCGACACCCGTGTGGACGAACTGGAAGCGGCCATTCGCGCCGTGTGTGAACCGTACTTTGACCGCCCGCTGAAAGAAATTTCACTGGGCATGGTGCTGATGCGCCTGTTCCAGACGTCGCGCCGCTTCCACGTGGAAATCCAGCCCCAATTGGTGTTGCTGCAAAAAACCCTGCTCAACATCGAAGGCCTGGGGCGGCAACTCGACCCAGAGCTCGATCTGTGGAGCACCGCCAAACCCTTCCTGGAAAAGTGGATGCTGGAGCAGGTGGGCCCCGCCAAGCTGTGGCAACAGCTGAAGGCCGAGGCCCCGCACTACGCCAAATTGCTGCCCGCGTTGCCCCGGCTGTTGCACGATGCGTTGCAGCGCCAGGCCCATCCCACGCCATCGCCGGAGTTGCTGGCCCTGCTGGCCGAACAGCGCCGAACCAACCGCCTGCTGCAAGGGGTGGTGTACGCCGGGTTGGGCTTTGCCGCGGGTTTGCTGGCCATGCAGCTGTATTTGCACCTGCGTTGGCTGTGAGGGCCAGTGCCCAGGTGACCAGGCTTGAAAACAGGGCGGCCACCTATAATTTCTGGTTTTGTTGACTTTCCCACCGGGTTCAAGCTTTATGCCTATCTATGCGTACAAATGCGGGTCTTGTGGACATGCCAAAGACGTTTTGCAGAAGATGTCAGATGCACCGCTGACCGCTTGCCCCCACTGCGGGGCCGAAACGTTTTCCAAACAACTCACCGCTGCGGGCTTTCAGCTGAAAGGCTCAGGCTGGTATGCCACCGATTTCCGTGGCGGCTCGGGCGGCACGGCTGCTGCTGCCACTGGCGCCACAGCCACAGCGGCCACCTCAGAGCCCGCCGCGTCAGGCACTTCGTCCTCCGACACCAGTGCATCTGCACCGGCTGCCACACCGTGTGGCGGCTCCTGTGCGTGCCACTGAGGTGCTGTTGATGGCCGCTTTGCGCAAATGGTTGTTTTCCGGTCTGCTGGTGCTGGTGCCGTTGATCATCACCTTGTGGGTGATCGACTGGGTGGTGTCCACGCTGGACAAAACCCTGCACATACTGCCCGCCAGCTGGCAGCCCGACCAATGGTTGGGCTGGCACATACCGGGCCTGGGGGTGTTGTTTGCGCTGGTGGTGGTGCTCAGCATTGGGGCCATGGCCTCCAACATTGTGGGCAACCGGCTGGTCAGCTGGTGGCACGCTTTGCTGCACCGCATCCCGGTGGTGCGTTCCATTTACTCGGGTGTGAAGCAGGTGTCAGACACTTTGTTTTCCGAAAAAGGCAATGCATTCCGCCAGGCGCTGTTGGTGCAGTGGCCCCACCCTGGCATGTGGACCATTGCTTTTTTGACCGGCACGCCCAGCGGTGACGTGGCCACCAAACTGCCCGACGATTGCGTCAGCGTGTTTGTGCCCACCACCCCCAACCCCACGGGTGGGTATTTCGTGATGGTGAAAAAGTCCGATTGCGTTGAGCTGTCCATGAGCGTGGACGAGGCGCTGACTTACGTGGTGTCCATGGGCGTGATCGTGCCCGGTGGTGCCAAACCCCCTTCTTCCGTTTGATCCACAGCCCACCACGGGCTGTTTCCCCTTGATTTGAAAGACAAGAACATGGCTATGCGCTCCCACTATTGCGGTCTGGTGACCGAGGCCCTGCTGGGCCAAACCGTGACCCTGTGTGGCTGGGTCAACCGCCGTCGCGACCACGGTGGCGTGATTTTTGTGGACCTGCGCGACCGCGAAGGCTACGTGCAAGTGGTGTGTGACCCCGACCGCCCTGACATGTTCAAAACCGCCGAAGACGTGCGCAACGAGTTTTGTGTGCAGGTCAAAGGTCTGGTGCGTGCGCGCCCCGACGGCACCACCAACGACAACCTCAAAAGCGGCAAGATTGAGGTGCTGTGCCACGAGCTGACGGTGCTCAACCCCTCCGTCACGCCCCCGTTCACCATGGACGACGACAACCTGTCGGAAACCACCCGCCTGACGCACCGTGTGCTGGACCTGCGCCGTCCTCACATGCAGAAAAACCTCATGCTGCGCTACAAAGTGGCCATGGAGGTGCGCAAGTTTCTGGATGCCAACGGCTTCATTGACATCGAAACACCCATGCTCACCAAGAGCACGCCCGAAGGCGCACGCGACTATTTGGTGCCCAGCCGTGTGAACGATGGCCAGTTTTTTGCGCTGCCCCAGTCCCCCCAGCTGTTCAAGCAGCTGTTGATGGTGGCGGGGTACGACCGGTACTACCAGATCACCAAGTGCTTCCGCGACGAAGACCTGCGTGCCGACCGCCAGCCGGAATTCACCCAGATCGATATCGAGACCTCGTTCCTGACCGAGCAAGACATCCGTGACATGTTCCAGGGCATGATCAAAACCGTGTTCCAGAACACCATGGGTGTGGACCTGGGCGACTTCCCTGTGATGGCCTACGCCGAAGCCATGCACCGCTACGGCTCTGACAAGCCCGACCTGCGCGTGAAGCTGGAGTTCACCGAACTCACCGATGTGATGGCCGACGTGGACTTCAAGGTGTTCAGCGCACCCGCCTTGGCCAAAAACGGCCGCGTGGTTGCCCTGCGCGTGCCCGGCGGCAGCGACATCAGCCGCAGCGAAATCGACGCCTACACCGAGTTCGTCAAAATTTACGGTGCCAAAGGCTTGGCCTGGATCAAGGTCAACGACGTGGCCCAGGGCCGCGATGGCCTGCAAAGCCCCATCGTCAAAAACCTGCACGACGCGGCCATTGCCGCCATCTTGCAACGCAGCGGCGCGCAAAACGGCGACATCCTGTTCTTCGGTGCCGACAAAGCCAAGGTGGTGAACGACGCCATCGGTGCCCTGCGCATCAAAATCGGTCACAGCGAATTGGCCAAAAAGCAGGGCTTCTTTGAAGACCGTTGGGCCCCCCTGTGGGTGGTGGACTTCCCCATGTTCGAACAGGACGACGACGAAAGCCGCTGGAACGCGGTGCACCACCCTTTCACCGCCCCCAAAGACGGCCACGAAGACTACATGGACACGGACCCCGGCAAATGCATTGCCAAGGCCTATGACATGGTGCTCAACGGTTGGGAACTGGGCGGCGGTTCGGTGCGTATTCACCGCGCCGACGTGCAGGCCAAGGTGTTTGCCGCGCTCAACATCACGCCGGAAGAGCAACAGGTCAAGTTCGGCTTCCTGCTCGATGCGCTGCAATACGGCGCGCCGCCCCACGGCGGTTTGGCCTTTGGCCTGGACCGCCTGATCACGCTGATGACCAAGGCCGAGTCCATCCGCGACGTGATTGCTTTCCCCAAAACCCAGCGCGCCCAGTGCCTGCTGACCCAGGCCCCCAGCCCGGTGGACGAGAAGCAATTGCGCGAACTGCACATCCGCCTGCGCAACCCCGACGCCGTCAAGGCGGGCTGAAGCAGGGCGGGGCAGGGCGTCCTTTGCCCCTGTTCAAAACGCCTGAGTCGGTGCTGGTGGTGATGTACACCCCAGCACTGGACGTGCTGCTGATTGAGCGCACCGATTCGCCGGGTTTTTGGCAATCGGTCACCGGCTCCAAAGACTGGGCCGGTGAACCTTGGGTCGGCACCGCACGGCGCGAAGTCGCCGAGGAAACCGGTGTGGACACACACGCCCCCGGTCACACGCTGACCGATTGGCACCTGGAAAACGTTTACGACATTTACCCGGCCTGGCGGCACCGCTATGCGCCAGGCGTGGTGTTCAACACCGAACACCTGTTTGGCTTGGCCCTGCCTGCCCGCGTACCCGTGGCGTTGAGCCCCCGAGAGCACACCCGCAGCGTGTGGTTGCCCTGGCGCGACGCCGCAGACCGTTGCAGCTCGGCCTCCAACGCCGAAGCCATCCTGCAGTTACCCAGGCTGGCATCATGCAAGGCATGAGCACACTGCGCATTGCCACGTACAACATCCACAAAGGCGTGCAAGGCCTCGGGCCTGCGCAGCGGCTGGAAATTCACAACCTGGTGCACGCGGTCGAGCAGTTCGACGCCGACCTGGTGTGCCTGCAAGAGGTGCGCAGCCACCACCGCAAGCTGGCCCAGCGCTTTGCCCGTTGGCCCCAGCAGGGGCAGGCCGACTATTTGTCGCCCGAAGGCTACGAGGCGGTGTACCGCACCAATGCCCTCACGCGCCATGGTGAACACGGCAACGCACTGCTCACCCGTTGGCCCGTGGTGGCCATTGCGCACGAAGACGTGTCTGACCACCGGTTCGAACAACGCGGTTTGTTGCACGTGAAAGTGGCGGTGGATGGCACACCCGTGCACGTGGTGGTGGTGCACCTGGGGCTGCTGGCGGCGGGGCGGGAGCGCCAGGTGCAGCGCCTGGGTCATTACCTGGCCCGTGCGGTGCCCGCCGACGAGCGCTTGGTGGTGGCCGGGGATTTCAACGACTGGGGCGGTCGCTTGCACCAGCCCATGGCTGCGTTGGACCTGCGCACCTTCGAGGGCATACGCCTGGCCACCTTTCCGTCGCGCATGCCTGTGCTGCACCTCGACCGCATTTACGTGCGTGGCCTGGTGCCCGTGCATGCCCTGGTGCCCCACGGCAAGGCCTGGGCCCGCATGTCGGACCACCTGCCGCTGATTGCCGAGTTCACGCTCTGACCGCTGTGCCGCAGCCCGCTTACTCACCGCCACCGCCACCGCCACCGCCACCGCCACCGCCCCCGCGCGCCCAGCGCGGTGCCCCGCGTTGGCCCGGCTCCCGCATGCAAACCGGGCACCGGCTGGTGTTGTTGCCCGGGGGCGATGCCTTGTTTGCCGCGCTCGTGCAGGCCATGGACACGGCCCGCACATCGGTGCACCTGGAAACCTACATTTTCGAGTTTGAAGGTGCGCCCCTGCGCGTGGCCGAGGCCTTGGAGCGGGCTGCCCAGCGGGGCCTGAGCGTGCGACTGGTGGTGGATGGCATCGGCACCGGCCCGCTGCCGGTTGAGTGGCGGGACCGCTTTGACCGCGCTGGCGTGCAGTGGCGCGTGTTCGCCCCGTTGGGGCGCTTCGGTTTGCTCATTCCCAGCCGGTGGCGGCGGCTGCACCGCAAATTGTGTGTGGTGGACGGCGTGCTGGGGTTTTGTGGCGGCATCAATGTGATCGACGACCACCTGGACCCCGCCATGGGCCCGCTGACGCACCCGCGTTTTGACTTTGCCGTGCGCTGCACCGGTCCCCTGGTGCTGCCCATGGCCTTCACCGTGCTGCAACTGTGGTGGCGCATGGACGCGCTGAAAAAAGCCCGCCAGAGCGAATTTCGCCGCGCCTGGGCCGACGTGTTGGCCAGTGCCCACCCACCGCCTGCCCAGCCGGGTGTCACCGCCCAACTGGTGTTGCGCGACAACCTGTGGCACCGCAACGACATCGAACGCGCTTATTTGGCCGCCATTGCCGACGCCCGCCACGAGGTGGTGCTGGCCAATGCCTACTTTGTGCCCGGTGGGCGCCTGAGGCGCGCCTTGTTGCAAGCCGCTCGCCGGGGTGTGCGGGTGCGGGTGCTGCTGCAAGGCAAGTACGAGGGGTTCATGCAATACCACGCCGCCCGCCCGGTGTACAAACAGCTGCTGGACGGCGGGGTGGAGCTGCGGGAATACACCCTCAGTGCGTTGCACGCCAAGGTGGCCGTGGTGGACCACCGCTGGGCCACCGTGGGCTCCAGCAACCTGGACCCTTTGAGTTTGCTGCTGGCCCGCGAGGCCAATGTCGTCAGCACCGACGTGGCGTTTGCCACCGATCTGCACAGGCACCTGATGCACGCCTGGGCGCACGCGGCCGAGCCCCTGGACCACACCGCACTGCGCCTGCGGCCGTGGCGGCAACGGGTGTGGGACCGCGTGGCGTTTGGGTTGATGCGGGCCGTGTTGTTCATCAGCGGCCACCGGTATTGATTGTTTGGTATCAAATATATAGCAAACTGTTCAATAAAATAAAGCGCTGGAGGGTTAAAAACCTTTAAAAGCAAAGGGACAAGAGCGCAGCGCGGTCACAAAATGAACCCGGTGGTAGCATTGTTCTCAACGGTTCAGAAACAGCCATTCCCCTTGAACGGGCAACCCAACATGACCCCCATCGACGACGACGCAGGCACCCCGGTGTCCGTCAAAATCCGCGAGCGCCTCGCCGCCGCCCGCCAGCGCTACCACGGCAACGACAACATTGCAGCGTTCATCCAGCCCGGTGAGCTTGACCAGTTGCTCGATGAAGTGGCAGCCAAAATGCAGGGCGTGCTGGAGAGCATGGTCATTGACACCGAAAACGACCACAACTCCAAAGACACGGCCCGCCGCGTGGCCAAGATGTACCTCACCGAGGTGTTCAAAGGCCGCTACGTGCATGGCCCTTCGGTCACCGAGTTTCCCAACGCCGAGCACCTGAACGAGCTGATGATCGTCGGCCCCATCACCGTGCGCAGCGCTTGCAGCCACCACCTGTGCCCCGTCATCGGGCAGGTGTGGATTGGCGTGTTGCCCAACGAGCACACCAACGTGATCGGCCTGTCCAAATACGCCCGCATGGCCGAGTGGATCATGGGCCGCCCCCAGATTCAGGAAGAGGCCGTGGTGCAACTGGCCGATTTGATTCAGGAAAAAACCTCCCCCGATGGCTTGGCCATCGTCATGGAAGCCAGCCACTTCTGCATGGGCTGGCGCGGTGTGAAGGACATGGACAGCAAAATGATCAACTCGGTCATGCGCGGCGTGTTCCTGAAAGACCCCAACCTGCGCCGTGAGTTTTTGTCCCTCATTCCCCGGAAAGGCTGATGCCATGTTGATTCGACTGCTTTACGTGAGCCGCGCTGTAGACAAAAACGACAAGGCCGCCATCGACGCTATCCTGGCCAGCGCCCGCAGCCACAACCCAGAAAACGGCATCACCGGTGTGCTCTGCTACGGCGGTGGCATCTTTTTGCAGGCCATCGAAGGCGGGCGCTCGGCGGTGAACGAGCTGTACGCCCACATCATCCGCGACGACCGCCACACGGCCGTGCAACTGCTGCACTACGAGGAAATCACCGAACGCCACTTTGGCGGTTGGACCATGGGTCAGGTCAACTTGGCCAAGCTCAACACTTCCATTGTGTTGAAGTATTCCGAGCGTCCCGAGTTCGACCCCTACGGCGTGTCTGGCAAAGTCAGCATGGCGCTGCTGGAAGAGCTGATGGCCACCGCCTCCATTGTGGGCCGGGTGTGAGCGCGGTTGCCCTGGTCACCGGCGCGCGCGGTGGCATCGGCCGTGAGCTGGTGTGCCTGCTGCGCGTGGCTGGCCACCGCGTGGTGGCCGTGGGGCGTGACGGGGCCAGCCTTCAAGCGGTGGCGGCCGACGGCCACGTGGCCGCCGACGTCACCACCCCCGAGGGTGCGGCCCATGCCGTGGCCGAAGCCACCCGGCTGATGGGGGCCCCACCGGCCTTGCTCGCGCATTGCGTGGGCAGCACCCTGATTGCCCCAATTCACCGAACCACCGCCGAGCAATACCGCGAGGTCATGCGCGTCAACCTGGACAGTGCGTTTTACATGTTGTCGGCCTGGCAAGCCCCGCTGCGCGAGGGCAAGCTGCCCGGCGCTGCCGTGCTCGCCAGCTCGGTGGTATCGAGGGTGGGCGTGGCCAACCACGAGGCCATTGCCGCCGCCAAAGGCGGCATCGAAGCGCTGGCCCGTGGCATGGCCGCCACTTACGCGGCCCAGGGGCTGCGCGTCAACGTGGTGGCACCCGGCATGACCGACACCCCCATGACGGCAAGCATGCTGAAAACCGATGCTCAGCGCGAGGGCGCAGGCAAACAATACCCGCCCGGTGGTGTGCAAACCGCCGCCGAAGTGGCGGACGCCATGGCCTGGCTTCTCAGCCCGGAGGCCAGGCGCATCACCGGCCAGGTGTTGGCCGTGGACGGTGGCTTCAGCCACACCCGTCCCCTGGTGCGCTGACCCTGGCGTCGACGTGACCACCCCACCCGAGCCCGAGTTGTTGGGCTGTGATTTTTCCAGCAGCCCCACCGCCAAAAAAAACATTGTTTTGGCCTCCGGGCGCTTGGTGGGTGGCGTTGTTCAGCTACAAAAAACAGAAAACTTCGCCAGCCTGGCAGCGTGGTCGGCGCGTTTGCAGCAAAGCGCCTGGGTGGGGGGCTTTGACCTGCCGTTTGGGCTGCCGCGCGAACTGGTGATGTCTCTGGGGTGGCCCACCACCTGGGAGCCGTGTGTGCGTCACTTTGCCGGTTTGCCACGGGCCGACATCCGGTCGCTGTTCAAGGCCTTTTGCGACGCCCGCCCGGTGGGTGGCAAGTTCGCCCACCGCGCCACCGACCGCCCAGCGGGCTCCAGCCCCAGCATGAAGTGGGTCAACCCACCGGTGGCCTGGATGCTGCATGCCGGCGTGCCCGTGCTGCTCGATGTCGGTGCCACGCTGCCGGGGCTGCACGCCGGGGCGGCATCCCCGGCCCCACAGCGGGTGGCGCTGGAAGCCTACCCCGGCCTGCTGGCCCGCGAGCTGCTGGGCGGTGCCCGCAGCTACAAAAGCGACGACACGGCCAAACAAACCCCCGAACGCTGGCTGGCCCGCAAAGACCTGCTCACCGCGCTGGAGCAAGGGCGCACCCGCCTGGGCCTGCGCCTCAAGCTCAGCCCCGCCCAGGCCGACGGGTTGCTGGCCGATGCCAGCGGCGACCGGCTGGACGCGGTGCTGTGCCTGGTGCAGGCGGCCTGGGCTTTGCAGCGCCACCGAGCGGGTGACGCGTGGTGGGGCTTGCCCGCCGATCTGGACCCGCTGGAGGGTTGGATCGTCACCGCCTGAGCTGGGTCAAGCCGGGGCCCCCAGGGGCGTGGAACAATCCGCCCCCTATGAGCACACCCACCGCCCCACCTGCTGCCGCCCGTGCCAGCCGCCACCGCCCGCACGAAGACGTGCAGGCGCTCATCACCGGCACGCTGTTCGTGGCGCTGGGGGTGGTGTTGTTCCGGCAAGCGGGTTTGCTGACGGGGGGCACGGCGGGCATCGCGTTTTTGTTGCACTACGCCACGGGCTGGAATTTCAGCCTGGTGTTTTTTGCGATCAACCTGCCGTTTTACTGGTTGGCGTGGCGGCGCATGGGCCGCGCCTTCACGCTGAAAACCCTCGCGGCGGTCAGCCTGCTGTCGTTTTTTGCCGAGGCGTTGCCCCACTGGTTGGGCATTGCCACGTTGGCCACACCGTTTGCTGCTGCCATGGGAGGGCTGCTGGCGGGGCTCATGCTGTTTCGCCACCGCGCCAGCCTGGGCGGGTTCAATGTGTTGGTGCTGTACCTGCAAGAGACGCGCGGTTGGCGTGCGGGCCACCTGCAAATGGGGCTGGACTGCGCCATTGTGCTGACGGCCTTGGCCTTTGTGCCTTGGTCGCAAATTGCGTGGTCGGTGGTGGGCGCCGTGGCACTGAATCTGACCTTGGCCGTCAACCACCGGCCGGGCCGTTACATGGCGGTGTGAGCGTCAGCAGCCCGGGTGCCGTTGGGCACACACGGGACAGCTGGGTTGGCGGGGCAGGCGAATGTCGGCCCACTCCATGCGGCGGCCATCCAGCATCAGCAGCCGCCCGGCCATGGCGGATCCCATGCCGCTGGCCAGTTTCAGCGCCTCTGCCGCCTGCATGCTGCCGATGATGCCCACCAGTGGCGCAAACACCCCCATGGTGGCGCAGCGGGTTTCCTCCACACCGCTGGTGTCGGGAAACACGCAGGCGTAACAGGGTGACGTGGCCTGGCGCGGGTCGTACACACTCAGCTGCCCGTCCAGCCGGATGGCCGCGCCCGACACCAGGGGCTTGCCCAGCGCAAAGCAGGCGCGGTTGATGGCGTGGCGGGTGGCAAAGTTGTCGGTGCAGTCCAGCACCACGTCGGCACCGGCCACCAGTGTGTGCAACGCGGCTGCATCGGCCCGCTGCAACACGGCGTGCACGGTCACGTCGGGGTTGAGCTGGGCAATGGCCTCGCGCAGCGATTCGGCTTTGGGCTGCCCCACACGGGCCAGGGTGTGCGCCACCTGGCGTTGCAGGTTGGTGGCGTCCACCACATCGTGGTCCACCACCGTGAGGTGGCCCACGCCCGCACTGCCCAGGTACAACCCGGCGGCAGAGCCCAGGCCGCCAGCGCCCACCATCAGCACGCGGGCCGACAGCAGGGCTTCCTGGCCTTCAATACCCAGCTCGTCCAGCAGGATGTGGCGGGAGTAGCGCAGCAGCTGGGTGTCGTTCAATTTTCTTTTTTCTCGTCCTTGCGGGCGGCCAGCGTTTTGCTGACCAACACCGGTTGGCCTTTGAGTTGCTTCAGCGCTTGTTGCAGCTGGAAGTCTTTGTCGCTGCCGAACTCGGGCAACACCCGGCCACCCGGGTTCTTTTTGGTTTCTTCTTCCAGGCGCAGGCGGGCTTTCTCGCGGTCTTGCTCGCGCACTTTTTCTGCGGCAGCTTCAGCGGCTTTTTCAGCTGCGGTGGGCTCGTGGGCAGGCTCTTTGCCGTTGGTCAGGTGTTTGGTCAGGTCGGCCTCGCGGGTGCGCAGCGCGGTGAACAGGTTGCCTTCTTCGGTTTCGTCCACCATCACGTCGGGCACGATGCCTTTGGCCTGAATGGTGTTGCCGCTGGGCGTGTAGTAGCGCGCGGTGGTGAGTTTGATGCCCGTGTCAGGCCCCAGGGGGCGCACCGTTTGCACCGAGCCTTTGCCAAACGTCTGGCTGCCCATGATGGTGGCGCGTTTGTGGTCTTGCAGGGCACCGGCCACGATTTCACTGGCCGAGGCAGAACCTTCGTTCACCAGCACCACGATGGGCAGGGTTTTCAGCTTGCCGCCGGTGGCCTGGGTGAGTTGCCGGATGACATCGGGGCCGCCACGGCGCTGGTAGAACTGCGGCTCGGCCTTGTAGGTGAATTTGCTCTCTTCCAACTGGCCGTTGGTGGACACCACGGTCACGCCTTCGGGCAAAAACGCGGCCGAAATGGCCACCGCAGCGTCCAGCAAACCGCCCGGGTCGTTGCGCAGGTCCAGCACCAGCCCTTTCATTTTGGGGTCGGCTTTCAGCATGTCTTCCAACTTGCGGGCGAAGTCTTCCACTGTGCGTTCCTGGAACTGCGACACGCGCAGCCAACCGTAGCCGGGTTCGATCACTTTCGATTTCACGCTTTGGGTTTTGATTTCCTCGCGCGTGATGGTGACCGGGAAGCTGCGGTTTTCGTCCTTGCGGAAGATGGTGAGGCTGACCTTGGTGTTGGGCTCGCCCCGCATGCGTTTGACCGCATCGTTGATGGACAGGCCTTTGACGGCGGTGTCGTCGATTTTGGTGATCAGGTCGTTGGTCTTCAGCCCGGCGCGGAAGGCGGGCGAACCCTCAATGGGCGATACCACCTTCACCACACCGTCTTCCATGGTGATTTCAATGCCCACGCCCACGAATTTGCCCGAAGTGCCTTCGCGGAATTCCTTGAAAGACTTCTTGTCGAAATACTGTGAATGGGGGTCCAGGCTGGACACCATGCCCGAGATGGCATCGGAAATCAGCTTTTTGTCGTCCACCGGCTCCACGTAGTCGGACTTGACCATGCCAAACACCGCTGCCAGTTGCTGCAGTTCGGCCAATGGCAGCGGTGCCATGCCTGCGCGGGCGGTGGCCTGCAGTTGCACCGTGGTGAGTGCCCCGGCCATGGCTCCCACGGCCACCCAACCTGCGATTTTGAGCTTTTGCCCCATGTCACGTGCTTTCAAAAAAAGAGCTGAAATTCAATATACACCTGAGAGCACGCTGGGGGCCGCCGGTTCCCGGCAAAGCCCCTCCCTTCCGACAAATATCAGGCCTTGCCTTGACTGGCCACCGCAGCGGCTGCGGCTGCGGCGGCTTCGGCATCGCCCAGGTAGTAGTGGCGGATGGGTTTGAGGTTTTCGTCCAGCTCGTACACCAGCGGGATGCCGTTGGGGATGTTCAGGCCCACGATGTCGTTGTCGGAAATGCCGTCCAGGTACTTCACCAGGGCGCGAATGCTGTTGCCGTGTGCCGCCACCACGATGCGTTTGCCGGCCTTGATGGCGGGTGCCATGGACTCGTTCCAGAACGGCATCACCCGGGCAACGGTGTCTTTCAGGCACTCGGTCAGGGGCACATCGGCGGTGTCAAGCTTGGCGTAGCGTGGGTCGCTGCGTTCGCTGCGGGGGTCGGTGGTTTCCAGCGCGGGTGGCGGGGTGTCATAGCTGCGGCGCCACACCAGCACCTGGGCGTCGCCGTACTGTTTGGCCATGTCGGCCTTGTTCAGCCCTTGCAGGGCGCCGTAGTGGCGTTCGTTCAGGCGCCAGTTTTTCAGCACGGGCAGCCAGGTGCGGTCCATTTCGTCCAATGTCAGCCACAGGGTGCGGATGGCGCGCTTGAGTACGCTGGTGTAGGCCACGTCGAATTCGTAGCCTTCTGCCTTGAGCAGGCGGCCAGCGTTGCGGGCTTGCTCCACCCCGGTGGGCGTGAGATCGACATCGGTCCAGCCAGTGAAGCGGTTTTCCAGGTTCCAGGTGGATTCGCCGTGGCGAATGAGGACGAGTTTGTACATGGTGATGTGCGGTGCGGGAGGGTGAAACGGGGCTGTCAGGCCCCAAGCGGGCGCGAAACAGGGCCGCATTTTAGAATCGCAGGCTGTTGATTTTTCTGGCCCCATCACCCAGCCGTGCCAAGTGGCCACGGCGAAAGGACAAAAGTGAATTTTTTTATCGATAACTGGACACTGTTTGCCATTGCCATCGCGTCGGCCTCCATGCTGTTATGGCCCGTGGTGTCGCGCGGTGCACGTGCCGGTGGTGTCAATGCCAACGAAGCGGTGATGCTCATGAACCGCGAAAAAGCGGTGGTGGTGGATGTGTGCGAGCCGTCTGAATATGCGAACGGCCACGTTGCGGGCTCCAAGAACATTCCCCTGGGGCAGCTGGAATCCAAACTGGTCGGTGCGGTGAAAAACAAAGCCACCCCGGTGATTTTGGTGTGTGCCAGCGGCATTCGCTCCAACAAGGCGGTGGCCGTTGCCACCAAGCTGGGCTATGAAAAGGCCGTGTCGCTGTCAGGCGGCATGGGTGCATGGCGTGAAGCCAGCCTGCCCGTGGAAAAGGGCTGAAGCCCGCCTGCCCATTGCCTTGTATTTGCCTGCATTTGTCACGGAGCCCCCATGCAACCCGTCAAAATTTACCTCACCGCCACCTGCCCCTATTGCATCCGTGCCAAGCAATTGCTGGCCGACCGGGGCGTGACCCAATTGGAAGAGGTGCGTGTGGACATCCGCCCCGAGTTGCGCCAATACATGGCCGAGCTGACCGGCCGCACCTCGGTGCCCCAAATTTTCATCGGGAACACCCACGTGGGGGGCTGCGATGACTTGCACGCCCTGGATGCCCGGGGTGGCTTGTTGCCTTTGTTGGGCGCTTGAACCCCTGGCCCCTCAATTGGTCGGGTTTGCCCAAGCCTGCAAATGGGCTTGGGTGCACGCCAGCATCTTCGCCCGCCCTTCCAGCGTGGCGAACGAATGCCCGCCGTTGGGAATGGTGTCAAGCGTGAACCGGCCGTTGGCCAGCATGCGATCCGCCAGGCCGCCGATGTCTTCTTTCAGGATGGCCCAGCCCGGCTCATTGATATCGAACACAAAGTGAAAACGGCAGCCGCGTGCCGTGGCAGTGGTCAAACTGGTGGCCAGCGGTGTGGGGGGCACCAACTTCAGGCGGCGCCCCAGGTCGAGTCCCTGTTTGACGAGCTTGGTGCGTGTGCGCCCCGCCAGCGATTGCACGATCAACCGGATGTTTGACTCCCCTCGCAGCAGGCGCAGCCAGCGTTGCGGGTCTTTGGCCGATTTCAGCGTGTGGGCCGCCACCATGTGTTGCATGGCGTTGCCGGCCAGCAGGTCGATGTCCCGCAGTTGTGCCGGGAAAAACACAAACGGGTTGATGGCCACCACGCGCTCCACACGGGCATCGCGCAGGGCCACGCCGATCGCGTGGTAAGCCCCTGAGCACAGCCCCATCACCGCCCAACGCGTCACATTGAGTTGCTTGTCCAGCCAGTCCAGCGCTTCTCCTATGTGGTGAAGCGTGTCGTCTCGGTAAACCTGGGTGGACGCCTGTGTGGGGCCACCGTTGCTTTCACCCAAGCCGGGCAAATCCAAACGGACCACGGTGTGACCTTGTGCGGCCATGCCTCGTGCCCAGTCCACCCACATGCGGTTGGGCCCCACCCGGTGCTCAGCCCCTGAGTTGAGGACGAGGATGGCTTTGCCGGGGGGCGGCTTGTCTCTCGGTGATTGCTCGGGCCTGGCCACCACGGCGACCATGCCCGCTGCCCCGAACGGGGGCGTGGCCCATTCGCGCACTGTAGTGCCATGCCCCTGGGGAGGCAGCAGGGTGCAGCAGGGGGCGCACGGCCGTGCGTGTGGGTTGGGGGCGGGTGTGTGGGGGGGCAATGCGGCCACCGCATCGCTCAGGCATTTCAGCGCCTCGTTGAAAAACGGTGCAGCGGGCGTCACTTCGTGGGCAATGCGCATCATCCCGGGGTAGCCGGGCACCACCACGTGTGTGGTGCGCGCGCCTGTGGCGGCCAGGGCCTCGGTCCAGGCACTGCCCATGGGAGCTTCCAGCCGGTCCACCACCGACACGCACACACCGGGCAATCCGGTCGGCAGCTTCACCTGCTTGAGGCTGTTGGCCGTGGCTTCGTTCATGCCAAACCCTGCCGCCACCAATGCCCACGGTGCTGCTGCCGGGGCCTGGCCAATGCTGGCTTCCAGCATTTTCAATTCCCGCACGCAAGCGTGGCCGCTGCGCATGGGCGCCATCAGCACCAGCGAGTGAACACCACTTGGGTTCATGTGTGCGTGGTGGGCGGCCAGCAGTGCCCCTTGCCTGAAGCCCACCAACGCCACACACCCCAGTCCGGTTCGGGCCAGGGTGGTTTGCCTGGCTTGTGAGAGGGCGTCCATCCACAGGGGCCAAAAATCGGTGTCATCGGACGGACTGTGGGCGTCGCCGCACCCGTCCAGGTCAAACCGCAACACCGGGAACCCTTGCGCCGCCAGGTCCTGGGCAAAGTGCCGCCAGGTGCGTTGCAGGTTCATGCCTTCGATGCCCCAGGGCCCCACCAGCACCACCGCCGGGGGCTTTGCCGGTGCACGGGGGGCATGCCAAAACCCCATCAGGGGCCGGTCTGGGTGACCGAAGTAAAAGGCTTCCGGGGCGGCTGGCATGTCAGGTCAGTGTGGCGGTGGCGCGTTGGCGGGCGTTGAGTGCGGCCACCGTGGCGTGCCAATGGCCCTGGCCCGAGAAACGCACGGTGGTCTGAGCGCCTGGGGGCAGGTGAAAAAAATCGTCGTGCGCCTGCCAGCCGGGAGATGCCTCAATGTGAACCCCGAACGCGGCGGCTTGTGTGGACACCGTCACCTCAATACAGCCCGGCCCCGTTTGGGTGGCCTGGGCCGCCAACCCTGGCTCCCCTTGAAAAGCCAGCATCAGTTTGGGATCGAAATAGAGGGCCTGTCCCAGTGGCTTGCCTTGGTCGCTGCGCCAGGTGGCCACCACCAGCTCGGCCGCAGGGGGACCAAAACGGTGCGCCCATGTCACGTCCACAAAACCCGGCAAGCCTTCCGCCAGTGGCCAGACCCAGGTTTGGCGCGGTGCCACCGCAGCGTTGACTTGGCAGGCCGCCACACGGGTGTGGCCTTGTGTGTACAGCACCACCTCCACCTGGCCTGTTTGGGGTTGGGCGGTGTCGTTCACCAAGTGCAGCGACAAACCGTTGAGGCCCTGGTCCACCCAGGTGGCCAGCAGCGGTTGTTGTACCCGCGCCAGCGCATGAAACACGGCTTTGGGCACGCCCTGGTCGTCCACCAAGCCGCAGCCAGCCCCTGCCCACAGGTCCCGCAGGTACCACACCAGGGCACCGCGGCAGGCCGAGTCGGCACTGCGCCAGGCAGCCATGGTGCGCGACATGACTTCGGCCCCCACGGCGCGTCCCAGGGTCAGGTGGCGGGCGGGGTCGGTGGCCCGCAATTCGTCGGGGCGCAGGCCCAGCAGGCGTTCCACGTAGTGTTCGCGCACATCGTCAAAGTCCCACCCGGCCATCAGATCGCGGTACACGCGGCTTTTCCAGGCCGCGCTGTGCACCTGGGGCACCTCGCCACAAGGGGCTCTGCGCAGCGTGCTGGTGGGCGGTATGTTGGCAAACGCCAGGCATTCGGTGGCAAACGACACGCGGCTGGCCAAGGCGTCGTCAAGGCCCCGCTTGTAAGCCCCCACGCCGTAATAAGACGAGGTGCCTGCGTTGGGCTGGTGGGGAAAGGCCCCCCCGTGGGCGCTGGAGGGCCAATACACGGCCCCCGGCACTGCCGGTTCGACCACCGCGCGCAGGTGCTCTGTGAAAAATGCCTGGTGCCAACGGGTTTTGGGTGCCCCCCACATGGCGGCTTGCTGGGCCACTTCCGAGTTGCCACACACCACGGCCACGCAGGGGTGGGCACCCCAGTGCGCCGCGTGCTGGGCCACTTCGGCCGTGGCGCTGGCGGCAAAACCCGGGTCGTCCACAGGGTAGTCCATGTTGGCGAACATCAGGTCCTGCCAGACCAAGATGCCGAGTTCGTCGCACAGCTCGAAAAACACCGGATCTTCGTACACCGTGTTGCCCGGCACCCGCAGCATGTTCATGCCCGCGTCGCGCGCTTGGGTCAGGGCTTGCCGGTAATCGGCCCGCTCGGCGCGCAGCGTTGCCAGGTTCAGGGGCATCCAGCAGGCACCTCGGCAAAACACCGGTGTGCCGTTCACCCGCAGTCCAAACCCGCCGCCAGCCTGGTCGGCCTCTGTGTGCCTGAACCCGACCGCACCGCAGGGCTGGGGGGCCGCGCCGTGTGGGGGGTGCAGCACCACCTCAAACAGGGCCGGGTCCCCGTGGGTGTGGGGCCACCACCGTGGCACGTCGGGCAGCGTCAGACGGGCGGTGAGCGTGCTGGGGCCCGTGGGTGCCAGCACCGCTTGGGCGCGCAAGCCATGGCCGCTGACGTGCACGGTCCAGCCTGACGGGGGTGCGCCAGCGAAGTGGCAGCTGACGTTCAACACCCCATCAGGGCCCTGAAGCTGTGTGCGGCAGTGGGTGTGCAACGGTCTGTCGGGTGCCTGGCGACTCAGCACCACCGGCCGCCACAGGCCCACGGGGGGCATGGGGGGCGACCAACCGGGCATGCGCCCGAGCAGGCTGGTGCGCACCCAGCGCAGTTGCTGGTGCGACACCATGGGCGTGCGCCAATTGGGGCGGGGGCGCTTGTGGCCCAGCGCCACGGACAAAGCCTCGAAGTGCAGCAACAGTTCGTTGGCTTGTGCCCGCAGCGGGGTGTTCAGGGGCAGTGTGTGGGCCAAAAACATGTTTTGGCTGTGCAGCAGGGGCTCGCCGTTCAGCCACACGCGGCAATCGGTGGCCAAGCCCGCCAAATCCAGGGTCAGTGCAGATGTGTCACCGGGCCATGGGTGGTCGAACACCAGCCGGTACCAAGCGTCCACATCGTCGGAAAACGGTGCAGACACGGTGTCACCCGCCAACGACGCCGCAGTCTCCGCACGCCCGATGGGGTGCCACTGTGTGGGGGTGGGGCTTCCGGTCGGTGCCGTGCACCAAGACCAGCCGTGTGCCAGGTCGCTCAGGACAACCCGGTGGGCGGGCGTGGTGTCTGGGGTCAAGCGGGCCTGCGGTGTGGCGCTGGGCTGTGGTCAGCCGTGCAGCTGGTGAATGGCCGCGGCCATTGATGCGATGGTGGCAAACACGGTGCGCGACAACATGTGGTCGGGAAACTCCACGTCAAACGCCGCTTCAAGCCCCAGCATCACGTTGACGCTGGCATAAGACGTCATGCCCGCTTGCTGCAAGTCCTCATCCACCGCCAGGGCCTGGGCGTCTTTGCTCAGCCCCCCTTGTTCGGCCAGCACACGTCGGATTTGGGTTTCGATGTCATTCATGGTGGCTGGGGTCGGCTTGTTGCAATTTTTTTCAACTGGGAGGGGAACTTTCTGCGCTGGATAATAAAGGCAAATTCCGGCCAGCTGTTCTGCGGTCAGCCCGATCGCCGTTGCTGGGGTTCCGTTTGTTTGGAGCGTGTTTGCCATGGCCGAAGCCTTCCATTTCCCCACTTGGCTCAAGGGCTTGAAAAGCCCTTTGGTGGCCGGTGAACATGCCGCCGATGTGGACACGCGGGGCCGTTTCCCCGCCGAGTCTTTGGCGTCTTTCCGCGAAGAGCGTTTGTTGTCTGCGCCGGTGTCACCTGAATTCGGTGGCATGGGACTGGGCATGCGCGAGCAATGCGAACTGGTGGCCGCCGTGGCCCAGCATTGCGGCTCCAGCGCCATGGTGCTGGCCATGCACTACAGCCAGGTGGCCTGCCTCACCCGGCACGTGCAAGGCTCGGCCTTTGTGACCGACCGGCTTCGGGCGTTGTGCGAGCAGCAAACCCTGCTGGCCTCCATCACCTCCGAGGTGGGCACGTTTGGCGACACGCGTTCCAGCATTTGCGCGGTGCAGCGCGAGGAGGGCGACCGGTTCACGCTGCGCAAAGAGGCCACCACCGGGTCTTATTGCGCCCATGCCGACGCCATTTTGGTGACCTGCCGCCGCGCGCCCGACGCCTCGGCCAACGACCAGGCATTGGTGTTTGTGCCCGCCGCCCAGGCCAACCTGGTGCAAACCACCGCCTGGGACACCATGGGCATGCGGGGCACCTGCAGCCCCGGCTTTGTGCTGGACACCCAAGGCCATGCCGATCAGGTGTTGCCCGTGCCTTTTGCTGACATTGCGTCGCAGAGCATGGTGCCGTTTTCACACATTTTGTGGTCGTCCCTGTGGTGGGGGTTGGCCAACGGGGCTTACGCCAAAGCCGCCACGCTGGTGCGCGGCCAGGCCCGCAAAAACCCGGGCACCACGCCGCCGTCTGCGCTGCGCCTGGCCGAGTTGCTGGTGAAAGTGCAGGTCATGCGCCACCATTGGCAAGGCGTGGCCGATGAATTCGACGCGCTGGTGGCCAGCGGGCAAGACACCACGGCCCTGGCGGGCATGGGCTGGGCCCTGAAGCTCAACAGCCTGAAAACCGCGTGCTCTGAAGCCGCGCCCGGCATCATCCACGATGCCTTGCAGATTTTGGGCATCCCCGGTTTCAGCAACCAGGGGCCGCTGAGCGTGGCCCGCATTTACCGCGATGCCCTGTCCGGGGCGTTGATGGTGTCCAACGAACGCATCGCGGCCAAGAGTGCATCCATGCTGCTGGTCGTGAAAGACAGCCTGTAAACAAGGACCCCCATGACGACCGATGTGTTCCAACAAGAAGTGGCCCAGTTCCGGGCCGATCTGATCGAGCAGGGCTGGGTGTTGCCCTCTGGCGTGCGGGGTGTGAGCGGCTTTGGCCAGCAGTTTGAAGACGTGCTGCAACGTTTCAACGCCCTGGTCACCCGCGTGGCGCAAGACGACGGTGCCGAGGAAATGACCTTCCCGCCCGTGGTGCCCCGCCAGCTCATCGAAACCATGGGCTACCTGGGCAACTTCCCGCACCTGATCGGCTCGGTGCACAGCTTTTTCGGCAAAGACGCCGAGGCGCACGCCATGGCCGCCAAGGCCGCCGCCGGTGAGCGCTGGGAAGACGTGCTGGGCATCACCGACGTGATGATGACCCCCGCCGCCTGCTACCCGGTGTACCCGCTGTTCAGCGGTCAGTTGCGCCCCGAGGGGCGGCTGGTCACCACCCTGAACTGGATATTCCGGCACGAACCCTCTGACGAGCCCACCCGTTTCCAGTCGTTCCGCATGCGCGAATACATCCGCGTGGGCTCGCCCGACGTGGTGGTGGCCTGGCGCAACCAGTGGCTGGAACGTGCCCGCAGCCTGCTGCTTGACTTGGGCCTGCCGGTGGAAAGCGACGTGGCCAACGACCCGTTTTTCGGCCGCACCGGCCGCATGCTGGCCGCCAACCAGCGCGACCAGAAACTGAAGTTCGAACTGAAAGTGCCGGTCATTTCCAGCGAAAACCCCACCGCCATCTGCTCGTTCAACTGGCACCAGGAGCATTTCAGTTCCAAATTCGGCATCCGGGCCGCCGACGGCGAACTGGCACAAACCGCCTGCCTGGGCTTTGGGCTGGAGCGCGTGACGCTGGCCTTGCTCAAAACCCATGGCCTCGACACCGCCGCGTGGCCTGCCAAAACCCGGGCACTGCTGTGGAACCTGTGAGCCCCGTGGCCTGCACCGTGTTGCAGCGGCCCGACCTGCTGACCGCGCGGCACGCCCTGCACCAGACCGACTGCATCTGGACCGAAAAAAACTGCTACGCCGACCTGTGGATCGAGCTGATCCACGCCTTCGGCCACGAGCCCCTGGCCATGCTGCCCTTTGTGGTCACCGCCGATTTCGAAGGCGACCAGTGGACATTCTTCAAGCCCTCGCACGACGACATCCGCCGCCTGTACGGGCTGAAAGTGCACGAACTCACCGTGTGGCGGCCCCTGCACGCCCACCTGCAAGAGCACCTGGCGGCCGGGCGGCTGGTCAGCATCGAGGTGGACGCGTTCTGGCTGCCCGACACCGCGGCCACCGATTACCGCAAAAAACACACCAAAACCACGGTGGCCTTCAACCACATCGATGTGGCCGCGCCGAAGGTGGGCTATTTCCACAACGCCGGGTACTTCGAGGCCGAGGGGGAAGACGCCCGCCAGTTGTTGGAGTTGGACCCGCGCCCACCCGGCCACCTGCCGC
Source organism: Burkholderiaceae bacterium (assembly GCA_049653005.1). Lineage (GTDB taxonomy): Bacteria > Pseudomonadota > Gammaproteobacteria > Burkholderiales > Burkholderiaceae_C > UBA2334. The sequence goes on from JBASFL010000104.1 coordinate 93,695, forward strand.
TGTTTGCCGAGCTGGTGTCCCCCGTCGGCCCTGCCGTGGCCGACGCCGATTTGCGCGCCCACAGCCTGGCGCTGATGCGCCAGCAGCTGGCGTGGTTGCCCGCGTCCAACCCCATCACCCGGTTTGCCCAGCGGCTGGCCGCCGACCTGCCCACCTTGCAAGCCGAGGGCATGGCGCACTACCACGTGTGGGCCTTTGCCGGTGTGCGCCAGTGGGGCGCGGCCCACGAGCTGGCCGCCGCCTGGCTGGCCTGGATGGGCGACGCCCTCGGGCCCGAGCGCCACGCCGCCGAGGCCGCGTTCAAGCAACTGTCGCTCGACGCCAAAACCCTCATCCTGAAAGGCGCGCGCACCGTGGTCACCCGCAAACCCTTCGATGCCGTGGCGCACCTCGCCGCATCGGCCGTGCTGTGGGACCAGGCCACCGCCGCGCTGCGCAGCGCCTGCCAGACGCGTTCGGCAGGCTGACATAATTGCCCCCGCGCCCGCCCCAGGCACACGCCCGGCGGGCTTTGTTTTGCCCCGTTTCGTTTCACACACCCAGAGAAATCACCATGTCCGAAGCCCTTGAGCCCGTGTTCCAGATCCAGCGCGTTTACCTGAAAGAAGCCTCGCTGGAGCAACCCAACTCCCCCGCCATCCTGCTGGTGCAAGAGCAGCCCACCGTGGACATCCAGCTGGCCGTGTCGGCCGAACCCGCCGCCGAAGGCGTGTTCGAGGTGTGTGTGTCCGCCACCGTGCAAACCAAGCTGGCCGACAAAACCGTGTTCCTGGTCGAGTGCAAACAGGCCGGCATTTTTGAAATCCGCAACCTGCCCGACGACCAGATGGGCCCCATCATGGGCATTGCCTGCCCCCAAATCGTGTACCCCTACCTCCGCGCCAACGTGGCCGACCTCATCAACCGCGCCGGCTTCCCGCCCGTGCACCTGTCGGAAATCAACTTCCAGGCCATGTACGAGCAGCAGCAGCAAACCCGTGCCGCCGAAGGCACGCCCCAGTAAATTTCAAGCGGAAAAGGCCTCTGGCGCTTGACTGGTATGCTTTTTAAGCTATGAATATCGTCATATTGGGCGCCGGTGCCTGGGGCACCGCACTGGCCCTGAGCGCCTGCCGACACCCCGCTGCACACCGGGTGGCGCTGTGGGTGCGCGACGCGGCACAGGCCCAGCGCCTGGCGCACGAACGCGAAAACACCCGTTACCTGCCCGGCATGCCGCTGCCCGAAGCGCTGGGCATTCGCACGCTTGATGCCGAAGCCTGGGCCCACCTGGCCCAGCCCGGTGCGGTGGACCTGTGCGTGGTCGCCACGCCCACCGCCGCACTGCGCCCCACCTTGGAAGCCCTGGCCCACACCGGGGTGCCCGTGGCCTGGCTGTGCAAGGGGTTTGAAGCGGGCACCGGCCTCATGCCGCACGAGGTGCAGGCCCAGGTGGCCCCCCATTTGAAAGCGGGTGCCCTCAGCGGCCCCAGTTTTGCGCAAGAAGTGGCCGCGGGCCAGCCCACGGCGCTGGTGGCCGCCAGCCGCCACGCCGACGTGCGCAGCGCTTTGGTGGCCGCCTTCCACAGCCCCACGCTGCGCGTGTACGCCAACGACGACCTGGTGGGCGTGGAAGTGGGCGGTGCCGTGAAAAACGTGCTGGCCGTCGCCACCGGCCTTTGCGATGGGTTGCAACTGGGCCTGAATGCCCGGGCGGCCCTGGTCACGCGCGGCCTGGCCGAAATGACGCGTCTGGGCCTGGCGCTGGGCGCACGGGCCGACACCTTCATGGGCCTGAGCGGCCTGGGCGACCTGGTGCTGACCGCCACCGGCGACCTCAGCCGCAACCGCCGTGTGGGCCTGTTGCTGGCCAGCGGGCACACACTGGCGCAGGCCGTGGCCTCGCTGGGCCATGTGGCCGAGGGTGTGTACAGCGCCCGCACCGTGCTGCAACGCGCCCAAACGCTGGGGGTGGACATGCCCATCGTGGCCGCGGTGGTCGATTTGCTCGACGGCCGCACCCAACCCGCCCAAGCCGTGGCCGCCCTCATGGGGCGCGGTGCCAAAGCCGAACTGGCCTGACCCAAACCCCTCAGTTTCCGTTAATGTGGCAGCGGTTGAATGCCAGCCGTTTTTCACACCAGGAGACTCACATGCACACCGTCGCTCGTTGGATGTTTTGGGGGGGCGCTGCCGCCCTGCTCAGCGCTTGCAGCCACACGCCCCCGGCAGGGCCACAGGCCCAGGCCAAGCTGGAGGCCCGCTCGGGCAGCAGCGTGGCGGGCACCGTCACCTTCACGGCGGTGGGGCCCAACTTGCGTGTGGAAGCCCACTTGTCCGGGCTGACCCCGGGTGAGCACGGGTTCCACGTGCACGAAAGCGGCGATTGCAGCGCCCCCGACGCCAGCAGCGCCAAAGGCCATTTCAACCCAGCGGCCAAGGGCCATGGCCACCACCACCACGGCGACCGGCATGCCGGTGACTTGCCCAATCTGGTGGCCAACGCACAAGGCCATGCCATGTACCGTGCCGAAGTCAGCGGTCTTTCGCTGGCGGCTGGTGCCAACGCGATCGTGGGCCGCAGCGTGGTGGTCCACGCCGACCCCGACGACTACAAAAGCCAGCCCGCAGGCAACTCAGGCAAACGCGTGGCCTGCGGCACCATTGCCGCCCGCTGAGTCAACACTCCAGGTTGTCGATCAGGCGCGTGGCGCCCAGGCGTGACGCGCCCAGCACCACCAGGCTGTCGCCGTGTGCGGGCGCTTGCAGGTCGCGGCGGCGGCGCACGGTGAGGTAGTCGGTGCGCCAGCCCCGGCGGTTGAGGGCTTGCACCGCGTCGTGTTCCAGCGTGCCCAAGGCGGCCGCAAAGTCGGCACCGGCGGGCAGCGCGCGGGCGGCTTCGGCCAATTGGCGCAGGGCCTGTGACAGTTGCACGGCCTCGGCCCGCTCGGGGGCGCTGAGGTAGCCGTTGCGCGAACTCAGGGCCAGCCCATCGGCGGCGCGCTGGGTTTCACCGCCCACCACGGTGATGGGCAGCGCAAACTGCTCCACCATGCGGCGGATCACCATGAGCTGCTGGTAGTCCTTTTTGCCAAACAGGGCGTGGCGTGGGCCTTTGGCCTCGGCGTACACGCACTGGAACAGCTTCATCACCACCGTGCACACCCCCGTGAAAAAACCGGGGCGGAAGTGGCCTTCCAGGATGTTGGCCAGCGCCTGGTCGGGGGCCACGGTGAAGGTTTGTGCCTCGGGGTACAGGTCGCGCTCGTTGGGGGCAAACACCACGTCACACCCGGCGGCGGCGAGTTTGTCGCAGTCGGCTTGCAGGGTGCGGGGGTAGGTGTCGAAGTCTTCGTTGGGGGCAAATTGCAGGCGGTTGACGAAGATGCTGGCCACCGTCACGTCGCCCAGCGGCACGGCCTGGCGCACCAGGTCCAGGTGGCCGTCGTGCAGGTTGCCCATGGTGGGCACGAACGATGGCGATTGAAACGGGGCCAGCGCCGCGCGCAGGTCGGCGGGGGTGTGGACGATTTTCATGGGTCAGTCCTTCCACGCGTGCAGGTCGTCGTCGGGGAAGCTGCCGTCCTTCACGGCTTTGACGTAGGCGGCCATGGCGTCGCGCACGCTGGCGCTGCCGTCCATGAAGTTGCGCACAAATTTCGGGTTTTTGCCCAGGTTGATGCCCAGCATGTCGTGCATCACCAGCACCTGGCCGGCCGTGCCTTTGCCCGCGCCAATGCCGATGGTGTGGCAGGTGGGCAGCTCGGCCGTCAGCGCGGTCGACAGCGGTGCGGGCACCATTTCCAGCACCAGCATCGTGGCCCCCGCGTCTTGCAGGGCCACCGCGTGGCGGCGCAGCTCGTCGGCCTGGGCACCCCGGCCCTGCACGCGGTAGCCCCCCAGGGCGTGCACGGTTTGGGGGGTCAGCCCCAGGTGGGCGCACACGGGAATGCCGCGTTCCACCAGGAAACGCACGGTGTCGGCCGTCCAGCCGCCGCCTTCCAGTTTCACCATGTGGGCCCCGGCTTGCATCAGCACGGTGGCGCTGCGCAGGGCTTGTTCTTTGCTTTCCTGGTAGCTGCCAAACGGCAGGTCGCCAATCACCCAGGCCGTGCCTTGCACGCGGCGCAGGCCGCGCACCACGCTTTCGGTGTGGTAGCGCATGGTTTCCAGCGTCACCCCGGTGGTGCTGGACAGGCCTTGGCACACCATGCCCAGCGAGTCGCCCACCAGGATGCACTCCACCCCGGCGGCGTCGGCCACGGCCGCAAACGTGGCGTCGTAGGCGGTGAGCATGGTGATTTTTTCGCCCTTGTCGCGCAGGTCTTGCAGGCGCGGCAGGCTGATGGGGCGGCGCTGTGGCAGCGGCGATGCGCTGGGCAAAGTGCCATAAGGCGTGGCAGCGGCGTGTGTCTGGGGATCGCTCATGGATGGGGCGGCAAACGCGGTGAACAGACCCGGCGGGTCGGGGTATGTGCCATGGGGTCAGCCATTTGGCACGAAAATGGCGAGTCTATTCCAAGCCCCTTCACCGGCACTGACCGCCCCACGCCCACTTCCATGCAGAAATTTGTCCAACGTTTTGCCCCCTTCACCGGCCCCGACTTTGAAGCCACCGTGGCCGCCGACGTGGCCCGTGCCCTGGCCGAAGACGTGGGCTCTGGCGACCTGACCGCCGCCCTGGTGCCCCCCGAACGCGAGGCCCGCGCCCGCGTGCTGGCCCGCGAGCCGGCCGTGCTGTGCGGCGCACCCTGGGTGCAGGCCACGTTCCAGCGTGTGGTGCCCGGCGGCGCTTTGGTGTGGCGCGTGGCCGAAGGCCAGCGTTGCCAGGCCGACGAGGTGGTGTTTGAAATGAGCGGCCCTGCCCGGCAACTGTTGACCGCCGAGCGCACCATGCTCAACTTTTTGCAGCTGCTCAGCGGCGTGGCCACCCGCACGGCGCAGTTTGTGGACGCGGTGGCGGGCACCCGGGCACAGATTGTGGACACCCGCAAAACCCTGCCTGGCCTGCGCGTGGCGCAAAAATACGCCGTGGCCATGGGGGGCGGCACCAACCACCGCATGGGCCTGTACGACGCCATTCTGGTGAAAGAAAACCACATCGCCGCCGCCGGTGGCGTGGCCGCCGTGCTGGCCCAGGCCCAGCGCGCCGCGCCCCAGGCCAAGTTTGTGGAAATCGAGGTGGAGCGGCTCGACCAGCTGAAAGAGGCCCTCGACTGCGGTGCCACCATGGTGCTGCTCGACAACATGGACCTGCCCACCCTGCGCCAGGCCGTTGAGCTGAACGCCGGGCGCGCCATTCTGGAAATTTCGGGCGGCGTGTCCATGGACACCGTGCGGGCGCTGGCCGAGACCGGTGTGGACCGTATCTCCATCGGCGGCCTGACCAAAGACGTGAAAGCCACCGACTACTCCATGCGTTTCGAAGGCATTTGAGTTTCGGGTGTCAATTTTTAAGCCAAAAGTGCCTCCAGCGCTTTACCCATAAGCACTTGTAGCTACGGAATTTTTCATGACTTCTGCCCCTTTTTCCGCCGCCGCCCACCCCGGTGAGGCCTTCATTGACGTGGCGTTTGACCAGCCCCAAGCCGCCCAGCCCACCGCCGCCGTGTGTGGCACCGGCCACGCCTGGGCGCGTGTGCCCCGCGAACCCGAGCCGCAAGAGCGCGAAGCCCTCAAGGCCCGCGTGCGCGAGTTGCTGAAAGCAAAGAACGCCGTGCTGGTGTCGCACTATTACGTGCACCCCGACTTGCAAGACCTGGCGCTGGAAACCGGCGGCATCGTGTCTGACAGCCTGGAAATGGCCCGCTTCGGCCGAGACCACGCCGCGCAAACCCTGGTGGTGTCGGGCGTGAAGTTCATGGGCGAAACCGCCAAAATTTTGAGCCCCGACAAAACCGTGCTAATGCCCGACCTGGAGGCCACCTGTTCGCTCGACCTGGGCTGCCCGGTGGACGACTTTGCCGCCTTCTGCGACCAGCACCCCGACCGCACCGTGGTGGTGTACGCCAACACCAGCGCCGCCGTGAAAGCCCGCGCCGACTGGCTGGTGACCAGCAGCTGCGCGCTCGACATCGTGCGGGCGCTGAAAGACCAGGGCCACAAAATTTTGTGGGCCCCCGACCGCCACCTGGGCGGCTACATCCAGCGCGAAACCGGGGCCGACATGCTGATGTGGAACGGCAGCTGCATCGTGCACGACGAGTTCAAGTCCTTCGAGCTGGAAGCCCTGAAGGCAGAGTACCCCGGCGCCAAGGTGCTGGTGCACCCCGAAAGCCCCGCCGACGTGGTGGCCCTGGCCGACGCGGTGGGCTCCACCAGCGCCATCCTGAACGCCGCCAAAACGCTGGACGCGCGCACCTTCATCGTGGCCACCGACAACGGCATGATGCACGTGCTGCGGCAGCAAAACCCCGGCAAAACCTTCATCGAAGCGCCCACCGCCGGCAACAGCGCCACCTGCAAAAGCTGCGCCCACTGCCCCTGGATGGCCATGAACGGCCTGGCCGGGCTGGTGCGCGTGCTGGAAACCGGCGACAACGCCGTGCACGTGGACCCCGCGCTGATTCCCCGCGCCCGCCAGCCCATCGACCGCATGCTGGCCTTCACCGCCGCGCTGAAGGCGGGGCAACCCACGGCAGGCCTTGCTGGGCTGGTGCCGCACATCGGCGCGGCCTGAGTGGGGGCTTGACGGGCGGCTTTGCCTGCCCGTCAGGGGCGCACTGTCAGACCGTTTGTGTGGGCACCTTGTGCCGCAGTTCGGTCTGGCGGTTGTGGTCGTCCACAAACACCAGCTGGGGTTGGTGGCCTGACACCTGGTCTTCGTGCACCTGGGCAAAGGCCGCGATGATGATGAGGTCGCCCGCCGAGGCGCGCCGGGCGGCCGAGCCGTTCACCGAAATCATGCCGCTGCCGCGCTGGCCCTTGATGGCGTAGGTGACAAAGCGCTCGCCGTTGTTGATGTTCCAGATGTGGATTTGCTCGTTCTCGCAGATGTTGGCGGCGTCCAATAGGTCTTCGTCTATGGCGCAAGAGCCTTCGTAGTGCAGCTCGCACTGGGTGACCGCGACACGGTGAATTTTGGATTTGAGCAGGGTGCGAAACATAGGCGTTCAAGTCAGGTTTTTGGGAAGAGTGTGGTCGCGACTGCTTTGTCCAGCAGCTCCGGGTAATCGCGGCTGTAGTGCAGGCCGCGGCTCTCGTGGCGGGCTTGGGCGCTCTTGACAATCAGGTCAGCCACTTGCACCAGGTTGCGCAGCTCGAGCAGATCGCGCGTGACGTGGAAGTGGGTGTAGAACTCTTGAATCTCGCCCTGCAGCATGGCAATGCGGTGGGCGGCGCGCTCCAGGCGTTTGTTGGTACGGACAATGCC
>JBASFL010000105.1:0-11180 GCA_049653005.1 Burkholderiaceae bacterium
CCACCGCCGCCGCCTTGCTGCGCCTGGCGCCCGCACTGCTGGCGCAAGGCCTGGCAGGCCCTGCCGCCGACGCCCAGCCCCTGTACGTGCGCGACAAAGTGGCCCAAACCACCGCCGAGCGCGAAGCAGCCCGCCACCCCCAGACACAAGCGGGTGCGACCGCATGACACCCACCGCCGAGCGCGAGCTGCACCTGCTGCCCCTGACCGAGGCCGACCTCGACCTGGTGTGGGACACCGAAAAACGCGCCTACGCCCACCCCTGGTCGCGCGGCAACTTTGACGATTCGCTGCGCGCGGGCTACCCGGCACAAATGTTGGTCACCCCGCCGCTGCCCGGCGACAACCCGCTGCAACTCACCGCCAGCGGCCACATGCTGCTGGGCTATTGGGTGGCCATGGCGGGCGTGGACGAAATGCACCTGCTCAACATCGCCGTCGCCCCCGAGCACCGCCGCCAAGGCTGGGGTCTGGTGCTGCTGCAAGCGCTGGCCGCCCACACGCTGGCCCAGGGCCACGCCTGGCTGTGGCTGGAAGTGCGCACCGGCAACACCCCCGCCCAGGGCCTTTACCGCCGCATGGGCTTTTTGCCCGTGGGCCTGCGCAAGCAGTACTACCCCGCGGGCAACGGCCAGCGCGAAGACGCGGTGGTCATGAGCCTGAACCTGCGGGCCCACCCGCCCACGCCATGAACCCGCACACCGCTGACCCGGTTGACCCCATGACCGCCCTGCACTCGCTGCACCTGGACGAACGCCAGCGCGCCATGCTGGCCGCCATGGGCACCCCCGTGTGGTGGCCCGAAGCTGTTCCCCCCACGGCCGCCCCGGAGGTCGAACCGCCCCCCACCCTGGCCGACAGGCCGCCTGCGGTGGCAACCCAACCGGTGACGCCCCCTGCAACCACCGCCCAGCGCCCCACCCCCGTGCGCCCGGCACCGGCCCCCGCGCCCCAGGCCAGCCCGACAGCGGCACACACCGACGGCACGGCCATTGCCACCCTGGACTGGGACGCGCTGACACACACCATCCAGTCCTGCCAGGCTTGTGGCCTGTGCCAGGGCCGCCAGCGCGCCGTGCCCGGCATGGGCCACCGCCAGGCCCGCTGGATGATCGTGGGCGAAGCCCCCGGCGAGCAGGAAGACAAACAAGGCCTGCCCTTTGTCGGCCCCGCCGGGCAACTGCTGGACGCCATGCTGGCGGCCATGGGCCTCACGCGCGAGGCCGACGTGTACATCGCCAACGTCATCAAGTGCCGCCCGCCGCACAACCGCAACCCCGAGCCCGCCGAGGTGGCGCAGTGCCGCCCCTACCTGCAACGCCAGATCGAGCTGGTGCAGCCCGACCTCATCCTCGCCCTGGGCCGCTTTGCCGCTCAGACCCTGCTGGCCGGTGTGGTGCCCGACGTGGACAAACTGCCCCTGGGCAAGCTGCGCGGGCAGGTGTACCGGGTGGACGGGCGACCCGTGGTCGTCAGCTACCACCCCGCCTACCTGCTGCGCAGCCCCGCCGAAAAAGGCAAAACCTGGGCCGACCTGTGCCTGGCCATGGAAGCCCTGGGGCACAACCCCCTGGCAGCACCGCCCCAAACCTAAAATTCAGCGCCATGACTTTCACCGACAAACTCCGCGCCGCCAGCGCCCAACACAACAGCCTGCTTTGCGTGGGCCTGGACCCCGAGCCCGCCCGCTTTCCCGGTGCGTGGAAGGGCGACGCCAGCAAAATTTTTGATTTCTGCGCGGCCATCGTGGACGCCACCGCCGACATCGCGCAGTCGTTCAAACCGCAAATCGCCTACTTCGCCGCCCACCGCGCTGAAGACCAGCTGGAACAGCTGATGGCCCACATGCGCCGCGTGGCCCCGCAGGTGCCGGTGATTCTGGACGCCAAGCGCGGCGACATCGGCTCCACAGCCGAGCAGTACGCCAAAGAAGCCTTCGAGCGCTACCAGGCCGACTGCGTCACGCTGTCGCCCTTCATGGGCTTTGACTCGGTGCTGCCCTATTTGAAGTACGAAGGCAAGGGCGCCTACCTGCTGTGCCGCACCTCCAACCCCGGTGGCGACGACCTGCAAAGCCAGCGCCTGGCCAGCGTGGACGGCCAGCCCCTGCTGTACGAACACATCGCCCGCCTGGCCCAAGGCCCCTGGAACGTGAACGGCCAACTGGGCCTGGTGGTGGGTGCCACCTACCCGGCTGAAATTGCCCGCGTGCGCGAAATTGCCCCCACCCTGCCCCTGCTGATTCCCGGCGTGGGCGCACAGGGGGGCGACGCCAAAGCCACGGTGCAGGCGGGCCTCACGGCGCAAGGGCTGATCTCGGTCAACTCGTCGCGCGCCATCCTGTACGCCAGCAGCGGTGCCGACTTTGCCGACGCGGCACGCGCCGAAGCCATTCGCACGCGCGAGCTGTTGAATGCTTCAAAGGCATAGCAAACAAACCATGCCCATCAAGCGGCAAGGCCATAAATTGCTTCAGATTTTGGCTTTCACCCTCACCCCGTCCCCGTCACCCCCTCCGCCATGCAGCTGAAGTGGCTGGAAGACTTTGTGGCCTTGGCCCACACCCGCAGTTTCAGCCGCGCGGCCGAGCTGCGGCACGTCACCCACCCCGCATTTGGCCGCCGCATCAAGGCGCTGGAAGACTGGGCAGGCACCCCCTTGCTGGAACGTGGCAGCAGCCCCGTGCAACTCACCGCAGCCGGCCACAGCCTGCTGGAGCACGCACAACAAACCACCCAGGCCTTTGCCCACGCCCGCGACGCCTTGCAAGGCGCGGCAGGACGCCAGCAACGCACCGTGACCCTGGCCACAGGCCGCACCCTGGCACGCACCTTGGTGGCCGACTGGCTGCGCCAACTGCAACCATTGCTGGGCTCGGCCCAGGGTGAACTGGTGGTACACACACGGTCATTGGACGAAACCCAGCTGATGCTGGAGCAGGAAGAGGTGGACTTCATGCTTGCCTACCACCACCCGCTGTTGTCTGTGCGACTGAACGCACGCCAATACAGCCACCGCACGTTGGCGCAAGACCGACTGGTGCTCCTGACACGCTGCGACGCGCTGGGCCAACCCACCCACCGCTGGAACCCTGCTGCACCAGGCGACCCGCTGCCCTGGCTGGCCTACGCCAACACCCTGGCGCTGGGCAGGCTGCTGAGCGACCACCTGGCCAACCACCCCCAGGCCCCCCAGCTGCGCCGCGTGGTGGACTGCGATTCGGCCGACGCCCTGCTCGAATACACCCTGAAAGGCCTAGGCGTGGCCTGGTTGCCCTGGTCGCTTGCGAGCGCCGCCTGCCGCTCAGGCCAGCTGTGCGTGCTGGGGAACGAGGCGCTGGCGGTGAACTTCGAGGTGCGTCTGTACCGCGCCAAGCGCACCCTGAGCCCGCTGGCCGAGGCCGTGTGGCAGGCCCCCCCCGCTCTGGCTTGAGCGCCATCCGGCGCGGCGTTTGACGCAGACAGCACAGGCCCGTGCCAAAACGGCACAAACACACAAAGGGGTTTGAACAAAATGGGCCTGAACTGAACGCCCAACACCCTCCCAAGCAAAAGGCCTCCATGCACACACCCCGCACACTTCGCCTTACCAGCACTCCGCTTCACATTGGTTGCCTGGGCCTGCTGGCCAGTGCAGTCGGACTGGCCCCCCTACCCGCGCTGGCACAAACCGACAGCTATCCCAGCAAACCCATCACCATCGTGGTGGGCTACCCACCCGGAGGCAGCACCGACCTCACAGGGCGTGTGATGGGCGCCGAGCTGTCCAAAAAGCTGGGGGTGCCCGTGGTCATTGAAAACGTGGGCGGCGCGGGCGGTGCCATTGGCGCGCAAAAAGTGGCCAGCGCTGCACCCGACGGCTACACCCTGCTGGTGGGGTCGAACAACGAAATTGCCATCAAACGGCTGGTGGCCCCCGCGTCGGTTAAATACGAGACCAAAGACTTCACACCCCTGGGCCTGATCGCCTCGCAGCCCATGGTGCTGGTGGCCTCTCCCAAAACTGGGATCAAAAACCTCGACGAGTTCATGAAAGCCGTAAAGGCCAACCCGGGCAAGTTCAGCTACGGTAGCTCGGGCGTGGGTACGGCGCTGCACCTCGCCGGTGAAATGGTGAAGGGCCAGGGCAACATGTTCATGGTGCATATCCCCTACCGGGGCGTGGCCCCACTCACCAACGACCTGCTGGGCAACAACCTGGAATTCGGGGTGTATGTGCTTTCCAGCGGGCTGCCGCAGATCAAGGCGAGCAAAGTGATCGCCTTGGGCACCACCGAGCGCAAACGCGCCGCCGCCACACCCGATGTGCCCGCACTGGCCGAACACCCGGCCCTGAAAAACATCGACATCGCCAGCTGGTTTGCGTTGATGGCCCCTGCCAAACTGCCCGAACCCGTGGCAGCCAAGCTAAAGAAAGCGCTGGCCGACTCGCTGCAATCGCCCGAATTGCGCAAAAAGCTGGAGGACTCTGGCTCTGCCATTGCCCCGCTGAATGTGGACATGCCGAAATTTTTGGCCGACGAAACCGCCAAATACAAAAAAATTGTGGACTTTGCGGGCATCAAGGAATGAACGCCAGCACCACGCCCTCAACCACCTCCGCCCCCCTCACCTTCACACTGGGTTGCCCCGACTTGGGCATCTGGCGCCAGGGCAACACTGGAACCGAAGGCGTGTGGCGGTTTGACTCGGGGCAACCCGGCCGGCATGTGATGATCAGCGCCCTGGTGCACGGCAACGAACTGTGCGGGGCCTGGGCCCTGCTCGGGCTGTTGCAAGCCGGGGTGCGGCCCAGCCAGGGCAGCCTGACGCTGGCCTTTTGCAACCTGGCCGCCTTTGAACGATTTGACCCCGCGCACCACGACGCATCGCGCTTCGTGGACGAGGACATGAACCGCCAGTGGAGCCCCGAGCGCCTGGCCACCCCCAGCACCCAGGAGCGCCGCCGCGCCGCCGCGCTGCGCCCCTTTGTGCAGCAAGCCGACTGGCTGTTGGACCTGCACAGCATGCACGAGCGCGCAGCCCCATCGCTGCTGACGGGCCTGCATCCGCGCAACCAAGTGCTGGCCAAGGTGCTGGGCAACCCCGCCCACGTGGTGGTGGATGCGGGCCACCAGAATGGCGTACGTATGCGCGACTTTGGCCGCTTTGGCCTGCCCGACGACCAGGCGCCTGACACCCGTTCGCTGCTGATCGAATGTGGTTTTCATGGTGACCTGAGCAGTCGCGACGTGGCGCATGACCTGTGCCTGCGGTTTCTGGTGGCAGCGGGCACGCTGAGCGTCAAAGAAGCAGCACACCAGTTGCATGGTTGGCGCATGCCCGACGCCCCTACACAAACAGCCCTGACGGTGACGGGTGCGGCCGTGGCCCGCAGCGAACGCTTTTGCTTTGTGGCGCCCTACCAGGGGCTGGAGGTATTTGCCAAGGCAGGCACCGTCATTGGCCACCACGACGGCCCTGGCCTCGGCGAGCCCGTGGTCACGCCGCACGACAGCTGCGTGCTGGTCATGCCCTCGGTACGCCAGGCTCGTGCCGGGGTGACGGTGGTGCGGTTTGCCAAACCAGCGGCACTGGATTGATGCCCACCACTCAAGGCCGCTGGCGCTCGGCTGGACAACGCAGCGGGCACATAGGCGGGCGCGAAGCTGCAACCTGGGCCGAACCGGGCCTCGAATACACGGCAGTCGTCGGCCACGCTTTGGGGCATGGGCTCAGGGCCACCGACGGCCCACCTCAGCACCGCTGCAGCCAACGCGGGGTAGGTCGGGTCGCTGATGCAACTGTGCGAAACGGCCTGGGGGGTGAAGGTTTGCACCAGGCGTTCGCCGCTGCCGCCCGCGTCCATCACGCTTTTGAAATGGCTGTCCAGTTCCACAAAGGCCGTGGTGTTGCCGGTCCATTGACGCTGAGCACCGGGATGCGGCCGGTGGGGTCCATGTCGACGACCAGACGGCGGTAGGCCTCGGGGTCAGGCCCCAGGTATTCGGTCAAGCACTGCTCCGGGTCAGCAGCGGTCATCGACACACCGGCCGCCCCCCCCCACGCGCAAAGGGTCAGCAGGGCACGGCTCAAGTGGCGTGACATGGGGCTCATGGGTGTCTCCTGGTGGGCTGGATGACAAGGCCCTTCGGGGTGCCCAGGCGGACTCAGCCCAAATACCGCTTCAAATACCGCCCGGTGAAACTGGCCTCGCAAGCGGCGATGGCCTCGGGCGTGCCGGTGGCCACCACGGTGCCACCGCCCGCGCCGCCTTCGGGCCCCATGTCAATCAGCCAGTCGGCGGTTTTGATGACGTCCAGGTTGTGCTCGATCACCACCAGCGTGTTGCCCGCGTCGCGCAACTGGTGCAGCACCTTCAGCAGCAGTTCGATGTCGGCAAAGTGCAGGCCGGTGGTGGGTTCGTCCAGGATGTACAGCGTGCGGCCGGTGTCGCGCTTGCTCAACTCCAGCGCCAGCTTCACGCGCTGGGCTTCGCCGCCTGAGAGCGTGGTGGCGCTTTGGCCCAGGCGCACGTAGCTCAGGCCCACGTCGAGCAGGGTTTGCAGTTTGCGGTGGATGGTGGGCACGGCGCTGAAAAACGCCCCGGCCTCGCCCACTGTCATGTCCAGCACCTGGGCGATGTTTTTGCCCTTGTACTGCACCTCCAGCGTTTCGCGGTTGTAGCGTTTGCCGTGGCACACGTCGCAGGGCACGTACACGTCGGGCAGAAAGTGCATTTCCACCTTCACCACGCCGTCGCCCTGGCAGGCCTCGCAGCGCCCGCCGCCGCTGCCCTGGGCCACGTTGAAGCTGAAGCGCCCGGGGCCGTAGCCGCGTTCTTTGGCGGTGTTGGTTTCGGCCATCAGCTCGCGGATGGCGGTGAACAGGCCGGTGTAAGTGGCCGGGTTGCTGCGCGGGGTGCGGCCAATGGGGCTTTGGTCGACGTTGATGACCTTGTCGAAGTGCTCCAGCCCCTGAATCTCTTCGTGGGCGGCGGGCTCTTCGTGGGCGCGGTACAGGTGTTTGGCCACCGCCGTGTACAGCGTGTCGTTCACCAGCGTGCTTTTGCCCGAGCCGCTGACGCCCGTCACGCAGGTCAGCAGGCCCACGGGGAAGGCGGCGGTCACGCCCTTGAGGTTGTGGCCGCTGGCGTTCACCACGGTCACCCAGTCCCACGGGGTGTGGCGCTCGGCGGGCACGGTGATTTGCTTGGTGCCGCAGAGGTATTGGCCGGTGAGCGAGTCGGGATTGGCAATGACCTGCGCGGCCGTGCCCTGCGCCATGATGCGCCCGCCGTGTACGCCCGCGCCGGGGCCCATGTCGATGACGTGGTCGGCCATGCGGATCATGTCTTCGTCGTGCTCCACCACCAGCACGGTGTTGCCCAGGTCGCGCAGGTGGATGAGGGTGGCAATCAGGCGGTCGTTGTCGCGCTGGTGCAGGCCAATGCTGGGCTCGTCCAGCACGTACATCACACCGGTCAGGCCGCTGCCGATCTGGCTGGCCAGGCGGATGCGCTGGGCTTCGCCGCCGCTGAGGGTTTCGGCGCTGCGCTCCAGGCTGAGGTAGTTCAGCCCCACGTCGTTCAAAAACTTCAGGCGCTGGCGGATTTCGTGCACCACCTTGGCCGCGATGTCGCCTTTGGCACCGCTCAACTGCAACGCATCAAAGTACGCCAGCGATTCGCCCAGGGTGATGTGGCTCACGTCGTAGATGGCGCGTTTTTGCGCGCCCTCGCCCACAAACACGTGGCGGGCTTCGCGGCGCAGGCGTGACCCAAGGCAATCGGGGCAGGACTGGGTGGCGCGGTAACGGCCCAGCTCTTCGCGCACGGTGGCGCTGTCGGTTTCGCGGTAACGGCGCTCGAAGTTGCGCAAGATGCCTTCGAACGGGTGGGCTTTGGTCACCTTCTTGCCAGCGGTTTTGCCCGAGTCGATGACGTACTGGAAGGGCACGTCCTCTTCGCCAGACCCGAACAGCAGCACCTGGCGGGCGGGCTCGGGCAGGTCTTCCCAGGGGTCTTCGGCGTTGAAGCCGAAGTGCGCGGCCAGGCTTTCGACCATGGCGAAGTAGTAACCGTTGCGCCGGTCCCAACCTTTGATGGCACCGCTGGCCAGGCTGAGCGTGGGGAAGGCGACGATGCGGGCGGGGTCAAACACCTCGGTGTGACCCAGGCCGCTGCAACTGGGGCACGCGCCGTGCGGCGAGTTGAACGAGAACAGGCGCGGCTCCAGCTCGCCCAGCGAGTAGCTGCACACCGGGCAGGCGAATTTGGAAGAAAAAAGCCTTTCAGCGCTTGATGGTGTTGAATTGTTTGCTACCGTCTCATCCAGGTTCAACACCAGGGCACGGCCATCGGCCAGGCGCAGGGCGGCCTCGAAGCTTTCGGCCAGGCGCTGGCGCTGGGCCAGGTAGGCCTGGGCGTCTTCCTGGTCGGCGGGCGGTGCATCGGCGGGCAAGGCGGCCGTGGGTGGCGTGGCGCGCACCTTCAGGCGGTCCACCACCACGTCCACGTCGTGCGGCTGGGCGGGGTCCAGTTCGGTCAGTTCGTGGCTTTCCAGGGTTTGGCCGTTCACGCGAAAGCGCACATAGCCCTGGGCCACCAGGCCGTCGAACACGTCGCCCAAGTCGCCGGTGCGGCCCCGGGCAATGGGGGCCAGCAGCATCAGGCGCGTGCCCTCGGGCCAGGCCAGCACGGCGTCCACCATCTGGCTCACGCTCAGGGCCGCCAGGGGTTGGCCGTGTTCGGGGCAGTGCGGCGTGCCGGCGCGGGCAAACAGCAGGCGCAGGTAGTCGTGGATTTCAGTGACCGTGCCCACGGTGGAGCGCGGGTTGTGGCTGGTGGCTTTTTGCTCGATGCTGATGGCGGGGCTCAGGCCCTCGATCAAATCGACATCGGGCTTGTCCATCAGCTGCAAAAACTGGCGGGCGTAGGCGCTCAGGCTCTCCACGTAGCGGCGCTGGCCTTCGGCGTACAGCGTGTCAAACGCCAGGCTGCTTTTGCCCGAGCCCGACAGGCCGGTGATGACCACCAGCTTGTCGCGCGGGATGTCGAGGTCGATGTTTTTCAGGTTGTGCGTGCGCGCCCCCCGCACGCTGATGCGCTGGTGGCGCAAGGCGGCAGCCAAAGGCAGGCCGTCGTCGGGCGAGGCGTGAGGGACGGGGGTGGGGGCTGGCGACATAGGGGTTATCGGTGGGCGCACGGACTGGGCGGAATGGCCGCGCCCCGGCAAGGGGCAACCGGCCATTATCGGTTCCAGGGCAATCGGGGACAATCTGCGGTTTTGCCCGCCCGTCTCTCCCCGCGCCCATGTCCACCACCACCCCAGCCACCGCCGAGTCTGTTGCCATGACCCCGCTGGAGAGGCGCGCCAGCTTTTCGCTGGCGGCCATTTTTGCCCTGCGCATGCTGGGCCTGTTCCTGGTGTTGCCCGTGTTTGTGCTGGAAGCCCGGCAATACCCCGGTGGCGACAACACCGCCCTGGTGGGCCTGGCCATGGGCGTGTACGGCCTGACGCAAGCGCTGATGCAGGTGCCGCTGGGCATGGCAAGCGACCGCTGGGGGCGCAAACGCATCATCGTGCTGGGGCTGGGCGTGTTTGCGCTGGGCAGCGGCGTGGCCGCGCTGGCGTCCAGCGTGGAAGGCCTGCTGGTGGGCCGCGCGCTGCAAGGCGCCGGGGCCGTGTCCGCCGCCGTGACGGCCTTGCTGGCCGACCAGACCCGCGACAGTGTGCGCACCAAGGGCATGGCGCTGATCGGAGCCAGCATTGGCCTCATGTTTGCCCTGTCGCTGGTGCTGGCGCCACCGCTGACGGCCGCTGTGGGCTTGGGCGGTGTGTTTGGCCTGACGCTGTTGCTGGCGGTGGGCGGCATGGCGGTTGTGACCTGGTGGACCCCGCCCGAGCCCCCCAAAGCCCCCAACACCCCACGCGGCAAGCTGGTGGACGTGCTGCTGCACCCCGCCCTGTGGCGGTTGAACTTGGGCGTGTTTGTGCTGCACGCCACCCAGCTGGCCATGTGGATGGCCGTGCCCGCGCTGCTGACCCAAACCGGCCTGGCCCCGGCCAGCCACTGGCAGGTGTACCTGCCCGCGGTGCTGGGCTCGTTTGTGCTGATGGGTGGCCTGTTTGCCCTGGAGCGCCGGGGTTATTTGCGCGCCGTGCTGCGCGCCGCCGTGTTGCTGCTGTTGATGGTGCAAGGCGGCTTTTTGCTGGCCGCGTCCAGCGGCCCGGCGCTGTGGCCGCTGGCCACGCTGCTGTTTTTGTTCTTCGTGGCGTTCAACATGCTGGAGGCCAGCCAGCCCAGCCTGGTGTCGCGCCTGGCCCCGCCCGAGTCGCGCGGGGCCGCCCTGGGCGTGTACAACGCACTGCAATCGCTGGGCCTGTTTGCCGGGGGCGCCGTGGGCGGTGCGCTGGTGAAGTGGGGCGGCACACAGGTGCTGTTTGCCGCGTGCAGCGTGGCCGTGGCGGTGTGGCTGGTGCTGGGCTGGGGCATGCAGGTGCCGCCGCCCAAGGGTTCCTCAACGGGGCATTGAGCCCGCCCACTGCGTCACAATCCCCCTCTTTACAGCACACTTTTTCCGGGCAGACACCATGGCATCCGTCAACAAAGTCATCCTCATCGGCAACTGCGGGCGCGACCCTGAAATTCGCTACCTGCCCTCGGGCCAGGCCGTGGCCAACGTCAGCATCGCCACCAGCAGCCGCCGCAAAGACCGCAACACCGGCGAAACCGTGGAAGACACGCAGTGGCACCGCGTGACGTTTTACGACCGCTTGGCCGAAATCGCCGGTGAATACGTCAAAAAAGGCCGCCCCATTTACGTGGAAGGCCGCCTGAAGTACGGCACCTACGTGGACAAGGCCACCGGCGCCGAGAAAAACACCGTGGACATCATCGCCACCGAACTGCAACTGCTGGGCGGCCGCGAAGGCATGGGCGGCGGCCAAATGGGCGGTGGTGACGAAGGGGGCTACGACGCACCCGCGCCCGCGCCCCGCCGTGCACCGCCACCAGCGGCCGCACCACGCCCAGCGCCCCAGCAATACGCCCCTGCGCCGCGCCAGGCCCCGCCCGCCGCCCCTGCGCGCAGCAGCAGCGGCTTCGACGACATGGACGACGACATTCCGTTCTGAAACACACGGCACCCCGCCCATTGAAAAAGGGCCCTGGCATCAATGCCCGGGCCCTTTTTTGGTGA
>JBASFL010000106.1:0-13688 GCA_049653005.1 Burkholderiaceae bacterium
CAGCGGCATCGGTGCCCAAAGCAGGGCTGGAGGGCACGTCGAGAGCACCGGACAGCTGGCAATCGTCGGCGGTCTGCACCGCTTCGACCAGCATGCGGCCCATGCGGCCGCTGGCACCGGCCACGCACATGTGGAGAGTCATGGTTGTGTGTCCCCGTTCAACTCAGCGAACGCCGGCCGATGCAGGGGGCTCCAAGGGGGGGTAATTGGTGATGGGGGGCACTGCCTCGGGTGGGGCAGGGGCCGGTTTGTTCTGCTCGGCAAAGGCCTTCAGTGTGGCCTCGCTGGCCTCCAGCACAGGCGCTTTGCGGTTGCGCGACTTGGCGTCCAGCGACGCGATGAACTCGGCTTCGGTGGGCAGCTCGTCGGACTCGACCCGCTCCAGTTGCTCGCCGTTGAAAAACGCGGTCAACCGGCGTTGTTGCGGCGCTTGACCCAGGCGAAGGAATGTGAACACATAGTCCCACCGGTTGGCGTGGAAGGCGCTGGACAACAACGGTGTGCCCAAAATGTCACGCACCTGCGTGCGCGACATGCCCACCGACACCGCCGCCGCCTGCTCGCGCGACACAAAATTGCCCTGGATGATGTCGATGCGGTAGGGGGTGACCACCGAGCCCACCGAGGGCAAGGCATCGCGCACAGACCCCAAGCTGGAACAGCCCGACAACACCACACCGAGCGCAAAAAGCCCGGCCCATTTCGCCACCCCACGGGATGGACTGAACACCGACAAGACAGACATGGTGGGAACTTTGCGTGTGAGGGTCGCGATGAAAAAACGGCGTGACACAGCAGGCCTGCACCTGTGATCAAATCATTGTAACTTCGGGCTTGCTCGGCACTGGGTGCCCTGCATCAGCCCCGCGCACCGCCCAGAAAGCAACCACCAACGTGACCAACATCGAAGAACTGAAGAGCACGGGCCTGAAGGCCACCCTGCCCCGGCTGAAAATTCTGGAGGTGTTCCAGCGCAGCAAGCAGCGCCACATGACCGCCGAGGATGTGTTTCGCGTGTTGTTGGAAGAGCGCTCTGACATTGGGCTGGCCACGGTCTACCGTGTGCTGATGCAGTTTGAGCAAGCGGGCCTGCTGTCACGCAGCAATTTTGAATCGGGCAAGGCGGTGTTCGAGCTGAACGAGGGCCAGCACCACGACCACATGGTGTGCCTGGACTGCGGGCGCGTGGAAGAGTTTTTTGACGAAGAAATTGAGCGGCGCCAGCACGCCATCGCAGAAAGCAAAGGGTTCAAGCTGCAAGACCACGCTTTGGCGCTGTACGCCAACTGCCTCACGGTCAACTGCCCACACAAGGGCGCCCCCCGCTGAACCGAAAGCCCAGGCCCGAGCGGGGCGGTCAGCGCCCGCTGTCCATGGCGCGCCGCTGGCGCTGCACAAACTCTTGGTAGGTGTCCACACCCCGCAGTTGCAAAATGGTGTTGCGCACTGCCGCCTCCACCAGCACCGCGATGTTGCGACCGGCCACCACCTGAATGACGGCTTTGCGCACCGGAATGCCCAGCACGTCCTGGTACAGCGGCTCGTGGGGCATGCGGTCGTAATCGCGTTCCATGGTCTCTTTGCGAACCAGGTGCACGATCAGCTTCAGCCGCATGCGGCGGCGCACCGCCGTTTCACCAAAAATGGCCTTGATGTCCAGCAGACCAATGCCGCGCACCTCCAGCAGGTTTTGCAGCAGGTCGGGGCAGCGGCCCTCGACCGTGGTTTGGTTGATGCGGTACAGGTCCACCGCGTCGTCGGCCACCAGGCCGTGGCCGCGTGAAATCAGCTCCAGGCCCAGCTCGCTTTTGCCCAAGCCCGACTCGCCGGTGATCATCACACCCAGCCCCAAAATGTCCATGAACACCCCGTGCATCGACTGGCGCTCGGCAAAGTGTTTGGACAGGTAGGCCCGCAGCACGTCGATCACAAACGCGGCCGATTCGTGGGTGGAAAACATGGGAATGTGCGCACGTTCACACATCGACACCAAGGCATCGGGGGCGGTTTGGTCGTCGGCCACGATCAACACGGGCGGCTCCAGCGTGACGATGCGCGACACCCGGCGGGAGCAATCTTCCGGCGTGGCGTTGGACAGGTAAGCCACCTCGCGCTCACCGATCACCTGCACGCGGTAGGGGTGGATGTAATTCAAGTACCCCACCAGGTCGGCACCGGAGCGGGCAGCTCGCACGGCCAAGTCGTCAAAGCGGCGCTCTGAAGCGCCCAGACCGGCCACCCATTGCCACCTCAGCGATTCGCGATGGTCCTCGAACAGGACATCGGCGCTGATGACGGTGGGTTTCATGCGCTGGCGTGGGCCGATTGCCAGCCGGCAATCAGCTGGTGCAACGCCGTGGCATCGGGGGCGCTTTGCATTTGTTCGCGCAGGCTGCTGTCGCTCAGCAGCTCGGCGATTTCAGACAAAATTTCGAGGTGTTTTTGCGTGGCTGCTTCCGGCACCAGCAAAAAAATCATCAGGCTGACAGGCTTTTCGTCAGGGGCGTCAAAACCGATCACGCTGTCGAGCTGAAACACCGCCGCCATGGGCTGCTTCAGCCCTTTGATGCGACCGTGGGGAATGGCCACACCATGGCCCAGCCCGGTGGAGCCCAGGCGTTCGCGGGCAAACAAGCTGTCTGTGATCAGCGCACGGTTGAGCCCATGCTGCATTTCAAACAACAAACCCGCCTCTTCAAAGGCGCGCTTTTTGCTGGTGGCTTCGACGCGAACCAAGACCTGCGCGGCGGGCAATATGGCGGATAAACGGTTCATGACTTTCGTTTCACTGGAACCCCAAGAGGCGCGATTATGCCTATCTGACACTTGCTGGCGGGGCGCCACAAACAAAAAAGCCGCTTGACGAAACAAGCGGCTTGTTGCAGTGCAACACTGCGGAAAACGCGGTGTTTGCCGGGAAAACTTCACATCAGGCGTTTGCCTGCATCGTGGTGGTGATCTTGGGCTTTGTCTTTGTAGCGAATGACCTGGCGGTCCAGCTTGTCGGCCAACTCGTCCACTGCGGCATACAAATCTTCGTGAGCGCTTTCGGCAAACAGGTCTTTGCCCTTGACATGGATGTTGCACTCGGCGCGCTGGCGCATGTCTTTCTCTTTTTGGTTGTCAACCGTCAACAGCACCTTGATGTCAACCACTTGGTCAAAGTGGCGGGAAATGCGGTCAAGTTTGGATGTCACGTACGTGCGCAAGGCGGGGGTCACTTCGAGGTGGTGGCCGCTGATGGTCAAGTTCATAAAAAGTCTCCATTTCTCCGGGTTGACAAGGCCGCCTTCACCCCGGAAGGGGTGCAGCGGGGGGATCGCTGTTGAGTTCACTATGCCCTCGAATTCACCCGCTGGCAAGCCTTTTTACCCCTCGGTTTGACGGGGCTCAAATGGGGTTAAATGCGGTGTGGTGCCGCACCGTGCAAGACCAGACGGCGGGCCAGCCAAATGGACAACACGCTGCACACGCAGCCCACAACACCGGCCTGCCAGTACCCCTGCACCACGCCGCCCTCCCCCCGGGAAATGAGCTGACCACCGACAAACGCGGCCACCCCCATGGCGGTGGACTGCACGGCCGAGTTCAGCGCCATGAAGGTGCCCCGCACCGCCGGGTTGGCCGCCGAGGCCACCAGGGCCATGCCAGGGATCATCCGCCCGCTCATCACCACAAACAGCAGCGTGCTCACCACCAGCACGGCGGGCAATGGCCACGCGGGCATCACGGTCAACCCCAGCAGTGGCACCGTCAAGGCCAGGGCCAGCACCGAAAACACCGCCACCTTGCCGCGCCGGTCGCTCAAACGCCCCACCCAACGGGCCGACACCAGCGTGGCCGCCCCTCCCACCAGGTAAATGTAGGGAATGTCGTCCACCGACAGCCCTGCGTTGGCCCGCATGTACAGCGTGATGTAGGGAATGACCAAAAACCCAGTGGACATCATGGCCAACGAAAACGCAAAGGCCCGCAGGTGGTTGGCATCGGCCAACACCTGGCGAATGCCCGACCAGGCCGAGCGGCCCCGGGCCGCGGCCACGTGGGCGTGCAGCGGCGGCATGGTGAGCATGGCGGCCACCACCAGCACCCCGCTGAGCAGGGCAATGGCCACGAATGTGGCGTGCCACCCCAGGTGGTTGGCCAGCACCAGGCCCAAGGGCACACCGGCCACCGTGGAAAACGAAAACGACGACATCACCACCGCCATGGCACGGCCACGCCGCTCGAAAGGCACCACATCGGCCACGATGGTCTGCGACAGCGCGGACAACACCCCCCCGAACAACCCGGCGGCCAGGCGCGCGCCCATCAAAAACTCATAGGTCGGGGCCAGACCACACGCCAGTGTGGCCAACGCAAACAGGCCGTACATGGTGAGCAACAGGCGCTTGCGGTCAAACCGGTCCACATAGGTCGAGGCCGCCAGGCCCGACACACCGGCGGCCAGGGTGTAGGCCGACACCAGCAGCCCGAACTGCGCGTCGGTGATGGCAAAAATCTCGCGGAACTGCGGCCCCAGTGGCATCATGATCATGAAATCAAG
Source organism: Burkholderiaceae bacterium (assembly GCA_049653005.1). Classification (GTDB taxonomy): domain Bacteria; phylum Pseudomonadota; class Gammaproteobacteria; order Burkholderiales; family Burkholderiaceae_C; genus UBA2334. Next base: position 4,547 of record JBASFL010000106.1, read on the forward strand.
GATGTGGGTGAACTGGATGCCAGCCAGCGTGAGCAGCAGCCAGCGCTCGCGCGATGCAGACAGGGTTTGGGAGGTCATCCGCCGATTGTGGCCGCCTCCGCCCGCACACAGCAGAACCAAGGCCATGTCACTGGACACCGTCATCACCAGCAGCCTGCTGCCACACCCGCACCGGCCCGCACCCACCGCCCTCACCGCGCTGGTGCTGATGGGCGGCGGGGCACGCACCGCTTACCAGGCGGGCGTGTTGCGGGCGCTGGCCCCCATGCTCAAGCGCCAGGCCTGGTTCAACCCCGCCAACTTCCCGTTCCAAACGCTGGTGGGCACCTCGGCAGGGGCGCTGAACGTCACCTACCTGGCCAGCCAGGCCGATGACGGGCTGCAGGCACTGACCGGGCTGGCCGAGTTCTGGCAGGCCCTGCGTTCCCACCAGGTGTACCGACTGGATGCACCCGCCTGGGTTCGCATCAGCCGGCTGCTGGCGGGCTGGGCCCTCAGCCGGCAGGTGCGCAACCACCGGGCGCTGCTCGACAACACCCCGCTGGTGGACACCCTGCACAAAGCCATTGACCTGACACGGCTGGAACGCAACCTGGCACGCAACACCCTCGACAGCGTGGCCGTGACCGCCTCCAGCTACACCAGCGGTGTGCATTGGACGTTTTGCCAGACCGCCCCAGGACACGCAGGCCAACCGTGGGGCCGCCCCGACCGCCGGGCCGACATGCAGCCCATCACCATCGAACACCTGATGGCGTCAGCCGCCATCCCGTTTCTGTTCCGGGCAGTGCCCTTGTGGGTGCACGGGCAGCGCGAGTTTTTTGGTGACGGCTCCATGCGCCAGACCTCGCCGCTGTCGCCCGCCATTCACCTGGGGGCACGCAAAATCCTGGCAATTGGGGTGGGCCAACCCCAGCGGGCGGGCATGGTGCGGCAAACCGGCGACGAACCCACGGCGGGCACCATTGCCGGTCACGCCATGGCCAGCGTGTTCAACGACACACTGCTGACCGACGTGGAACAAACCCAGCGCGTCACCCGCACCCTGCTGCAACTGCCCCCCTCTCTGATGGGCGCGCTGCCCTACCAGCCGGTGGACGTGTTGGCCATCCAGCCGTCCAGCTCATTGGATGCCCTGGCCATGGCCCATGTGGACGCCCTGCCCGCCCCGACGCGCGACATGCTGGTGGGCCTGGGGGCCCTCAGCACCGGGCGCTCGGCCGCGGGCAGTGCCGCCGCGCTGGCCAGCTATTTGCTGTTCGAGCCGTCTTTTGTGCACGCCGTGATGGAGATGGGCGAGGCCGATGCCAACGCACGCCGCGAAGAATTGCTGGCGTTTTTCAAGCCACCGCCCGTCAAACCCCAATGACGCACGGCGGGCATTGAAAACCGGCTAGGCTCTCGCCCCCATGCCAGCCATCCACATCACCGACATTGAAGCCGCCATCAACCATTGGCGGCAGGCCAGCCCATCGCCCGACGGCGTGTCATTGCCCCCCGAAACCCGGGCCCTGGCCGAGGTCTATGCCTTGATGGTGTGGTACCACGAAGACTGGGCCGACGAAGCCACCATGCCCCGCAAAGCCCACGCCGCGTGGCTGGCCTGGTACCACACCACGCCCGACACGCCGTGTATTGCCATTTGCTCCACCAGCCAGGGCGACGAGGTGTGCAAAGGGTGCGGCCGCACGTTTGAAGAGGTCCAGCACTGGCCGGCCATGGGCCCAGCCGCCAAACGGGAAACCTGGCACCGCATCACACTGGAAGCCAATGCCTGGCGCTTCAACCGGTACGCGGAACGCGCGGCAGAGGCACCGGCCACCCCAGCCGCCACCGAGCCCGCGCCCGCACCCAAGGCCACGCCCGGCAAACCCCCGGCTAAGCGGGGCGGCAAAAAAACGCCTCAGGCGGGCACAGCGTAATTGGCCTGGGTGAGGTGGTCCACCCCGCAGTCCAGCGTTTGCACCCACTCGATGAACTCCCACACGGCCGCCCCCTTCATGGGTGAGCCGTGCTGCGGCACGATCATGTCGATGGGCAAATCGCGCACCATGCGCGCCCACAGCTTCAGCACTTTGCCCGACACCATGTAGCGGCGGTGGAACGCCTCCATTTTGGGGATGTGCCCCGCCAGGGTGGTCACGGGCACCGCCGCGTCGGCCGACTTGACCATGGACACGCCCAGGTCGCCCGAAAACAGGATGCGGCTGACCGGGTCCCAGAACTGGAAGTTGCCTTCGGAATGCATGAAGTGCGCGGGCAGCGCCACCAGCTCGGTGCTGCCCACCGGAATGCGCATGCCCGGGTCGGGAATGCCCACGATGCGGCCCTGCGTTTTGCCCGGCTTGCAAAAGTGCGGTGCAAACCGCTCCCACAGGCGAGAGATGTAGAGCTGGGCCTGGGTGCTGGTCATCCAGCGGTCGAGCGACGCGATGATGTCGGGGTCGGCGTGCGAGGCCAGGATTTTGTCCAGCTTTTGCGGCGAAAAGTAGCGCCCCACGGTCAGCAACATTTCGTTGTAGGCCATGTTGCCACCCGGGTCGATGATGCAGCCGTGGTCGTTGTGAATCACCAGAAACTGGTTGGCCTGCACGGCATCGCCGCCCTCGTCGGACAGGTGGCTGAACATCAGGCACACATGCCCGTTGTGGTTGAACAGTTCGATGGCCATGGTTCAGCTCCGGTGAAAAATCACATCACATCCAACGCACACATTCCAGCGACACGGTGTCTTGGGCGTTGCCCAGCGTCAGCACCCCCTCCAGCACCGTGGCCTGCAACTGCATACTGCGCTCGGCCAGCGCCGCCAACTGGGGCGCGGCCTCGGTGGGCAGGCGCCACACCGCCAGGTTTTGCGGGCGGGTGAGCTTGGTCTGAATGCCTTTCCACCACACATCGGCGGCCGATGAAAAGGCGTACACCACCACCTGGTCGGCCTTGCCACAGGCCTTCAGGATGGGCTTGTCTTCGGGCTGGCCCACCTCCACCCACAGCCGGGTGAGGCCGGTGAAGTCGCGCAGCCACACGTCGGGCTCGTCGGGGTCTGAAAGGCCCGCGCCAAAGGCCAGCGTGCCGTCGCCGTTGCACACGGTTTGCAGCTGGTGGGCGTTGAGCGCCAGCGCCACCAGCCGCACCATCATGCGTTCGTCGGTCTCGCTGGGGTGGCGGGCCAGGGTCAGCGCGTGGTCGGCGTAGTAGCCGTGGTCGATGTCTGCAATTTGCAGGTTGACCTTGAAAATGGTGGATTTGATGGCCATATTTGCATAGCTACAAACGCTTGACCATCAAGCGCCAGAGGCCATTTTTGTTATAAATTTTCTGAAAAACCCACTCAGACGCGGCGCGCCAGCTCGGCCGCCTTGCCCACGTAGCTGCCGGGCGTCATGGCCAGCAGGCGGTCTTTGTCGGCCTGGGGAATGTCCAGCGCGGCAATGAGGCCGTGCAGCGCCTCGGCGGTCACGGTTTTGCCACGGGTCACTTCTTTCAGCTTCTCGTAGGCGCCTTGCACACCGTAGCGGCGCATCACCGTTTGAATGGGCTCGGCCAACACCTCCCAGGCGGCGTCGAGGTCGGCGGCCAGGGCTTCTTCGTTCAGTTCCAGCTTGTTCAGGCCGGTCAGCAGCGAGTTGTACGCCAGCACGGCATAACCCAGGGCCACGCCCATGTTGCGCAGCACGGTGCTGTCGGTCAGGTCGCGCTGCCAGCGGCTGATGGGCAGCTTTTCGCTCAGGTGGCGCAGCAGCGCATTGGCCAGGCCCAGGTTGCCTTCGGCGTTTTCGAAGTCAATCGGGTTGACCTTGTGCGGCATGGTGGACGAACCGATTTCGCCCGCCTTCAGGCGCTGCTTGAAGTAGCCCAGACTCACATAGCCCCACACGTCGCGGCTGAAGTCGATCAGGATGGTGTTGACCCGCGCCACCGCGTCAAACAGCTCGGCCATGTAGTCGTGCGGCTCGATCTGGATGCTGTAGGGCTGGAAGGTTAAGCCCAGGCCCAGCGGCTCGGGGCTTTCAATGACTTTCTTGCTGAAAGCCTCCCAGTCAAAGTCGGGCCAGGCGGACAGGTGGGCGTTGTAGTTGCCCACCGCGCCGTTCATCTTGCCCAAAATTTTGACGGCGGCGATGCGCTCCACCCCGGCTTGCAGGCGCACGACCACGTTGGCAATTTCCTTGCCCACGGTGGTGGGGCTGGCGGTTTGGCCGTGGGTGCGGCTGAGCATGGGCACGTCGGCAAAGGCGTGGGCCATTTCGCGCAGCTTCATCAAGATGCGGTCCAGCGCGGGCAGCACAACCACGTCGCGCCCGGCGCGCAGTTGCAGGGCGTGGCTGGTGTTGTTGATGTCTTCGCTGGTGCAGGCAAAGTGCACAAATTCAGAGGCGTGCTCCAGCTCGGGCCGGGCTTCGAACTTGGACTTGATCCAGTACTCCACGGCCTTCACGTCGTGGTTGGTGACCTTTTCGATCTCTTTGATGGCGTTGGCATCGGCCTCGGAAAAGTTTTTCACCAGCCCCAGCAAATAGGTGCGGGCACCGGGCGACAGGGGCTTGAACTCGGCAAACCCGGCGTCGCTCAGGGCAATGAACCAGGCCACTTCCACCTGCACGCGGCGGTGCATGTAGCCCTGCTCGCTCATCAAAGGACGCAGGGTGGCCAGCTTGGGGGCGTAACGCCCGTCCAGCGGCGACAGGGCGGCAACGGCGGACAGTTGGGCGGCGGACGGGGTGGGGGCGGTGGAATTGGGCATGGGGCTGGATTGTAGGCACCCGCCCCCGGGCAAACCCCCAGCACCGGCCCCCACCACCCCCGCTGGCTACAATGAAACGCCTAGTCGGCAGCCCGTTGCAAGCCCGTTCACCCACACGCATGAAACTCATCGGTTCCACCACCAGCCCCTACGTGCGCAAAGTGCGCATCGTCATGTCCGAGAAGAAATTGGACTACCAGTTTGTGCTGGAAGACGTGTGGGCGGCCGACACCCAAATGGCCCGCTACAACCCGCTGGGCAAAGTGCCCTGCCTGGTGATGGAAGGTGGCGAAGCGGTGTTCGATTCCCGCGTGATCGTCGAATACCTCGACACCCTCTCGCCCGTGGGCAAACTCATTCCCGCCTCGGGCCGCGAACGCGCCGAAGTCAAAACCTGGGAAGCCCTGGCCGACGGCCTGATGGACGCAGCCCTGCTGGCCCGCATGGAAGACGTGTGGCCCCTGCGCCCGGCAGAGCAACGCAGCCAGGCCTGGATCGACCGCCAGCTGGGCAAAATCGACCTGGCCCTGAAAGCCATGGCCCAAGGCCTGGGCGACAAGCCGTTTTGCAGCGGCATCCACCTGAGCCTGTCTGACGTGGCCGTGGGCTGTGCGCTGCACTACCTGGATTTCCGCTTCCCGGCCATTGCTTGGCGCAACGCCCACCCCAACCTGGCCAAGCTGGCCGACAAGCTGGCGGCACGCCCCAGCTTCAGCGACAGCAAGCCACCGGTCTGAAGCGTGTACAACCCGCCGCGCTCACTGCGCGGCGCGGCGCTTGAGCCAGCGCATCACCCCGCCCACCACGGGCAGCTTTTCGTACAACTCTTCGGCCGCATCCCAATAGTCGCGGTGCAACGTAACCAAGCCTTGCGCATCAAACCGCAAGTGGGTCACGCCATGGATGCATTGCCATTCGGCGGGTTTGACGGTTTTGAAGCGGAAGTTGAATTCCCACACCAACACGGCCTGTCCCACGGGGCCACTGCCCTGCACCAGGCGCTCGGTCACCACAAAGCGGGGTTCGTGCAGGTTGGCAAACATGTGCTCAAAAATGTGGCGAATGGCGGGCAGGCCGGTCACGTCGTTGAACGGGTCTTTGAAGCGCGCGTCGGGCGCGTAAACCGCGTTCAGGTGGGCCAAATCGGCGGGCTTCAGGTGCTCGAAAAACACCACCACCCGCTCCACGGCGGGGCCCAGGTCAAACGGTGGGAGGGCGGCAGAGGTCATGGTGAAAAAACGTTTAATGACCCGTCATGCGGCGCACGGCGGCAAAGGCCAGGCGGTTGGGCAGTATGCGCAGCAGTTGCATCCACAGGGTAAACCGCTTGGGGAATTGCAGCTCAAACGCCCCCGCCGCCCATCCCGCCAGCATGCGCTCGGCGGCCACCTGCGGGGTGATGAGGGCGGGCATGTCAAAGGTGTTTTGCGCCGTCAGCGGGGTTTGCACAAACCCGGGGTGCACCACACTCACGCCCAGGCCCAGGGGGTGCAAATCGAGGTACAGCACCTCGGCCAGGTGAGACAGCGCGGCCTTGGTGGGCCCATAGGCCAGCGACTGCGGCAAGCCCCTGAACCCCGCCACGCTGCTGACCAGGCTGATGTGCCCGCTGCCCTGGGCGCGCAGCACGGGCAGCACCGCAGCCAGCACGTTCAAAGCCCCTTCGTAGTTGATGGCCAGGTGGCGTTTGTGCCCGGCCAAATCAAATTCCAACGTGGACATGGCCTTGTAATACCCTGCGCAATACAGCACCAGGTCGATGCGCCCGAAGCGCGCCACCACGCCGTCGCAGGCCGCCTGGGCGGCGGCGGCATCGGTGGTGTCCAGCGCCACCGCGGCCATGCCGGGGTGGGTGGCACACAAGGCATTCAGGGCGGCCTCGCCCCGGGCCGACACCACCACCTGCGCGCCTTGGGCGTGCAGCGCCACCGCCGTGGCCGCCCCAATGCCGCTGGACGCGCCCACCAGCCACACCACGCGGCCGCGCCAGTCGGCCAGCGGGGGGTTGTAGGCGCTGAAAAAGCCCAGGGAACGGGCCATCACACACCGCGCTTCACAAAGCTCAGGGTCACTTCGCCCAGGCGCACACCCCACTTGGTCATGACGGCTTTGTTGAGCATGACGCGCTGGTCCATCAGGTACATCCAGTCGTCAAACTGCACTTCGTACACCTTGCCGTCCACCGGCAGTTTCAAGGTGTAGCCCCAGCGAAAAGCGTTGCCCCGCGCCTGGCCCTGGGCCTCGCCCAACACGTCACCGGCGGTGCCGGTGTAGCGGCCATCGGGGTGGCGTTTGAGGCGCCACACGCGGCGCTCGGTGCTGCCGTCGGCGTAGCTGAACAGCTCGTCCAGCGTGCCGTCGTCGCCCACCCAGGTGCAGGTCATGAGCACGGTAAAGCGTTTGACCACCCGGCCCGATCGGTCGGTGAACACGCCGTAGGCATCGAGCGTGCCGTTGAAATATTCGCGCAAATCCAGCACCGGCTTTTCGGCGCTGTATTGGTCGATGGTGGGGCCCGCACAGCCCCCCAGCGCCAGCAACCCGGCCGAACCCGCCACGGTGGACAGCGCCAGCGCGCCGGTGCGAGAAAACCATTCACGCCGTTTCATGGGGGCCTCTTTTCAAGAAAAACACATACAACAAGGCGGCAGCCGCCAGCTTCAGCACACAAGGCACCACGGCATAGGCCAACGTCAGCGCCCACAGGGCCTGCGGGTCTTGCTGGCCGGGGGTGTAGCCCAGCCACCCCAGCAGCGGCAGGCCCACACCGGCGGCCACCGCCAGGTTGAGCTTGGTGGCAAAACCCCACCAGCCCATGAAGCTGCCTTCGCTGCGGCCACGTTCGCCCGCGTCGCCAATCAGGCCCGCCAGCAGCGCCGGGGGCAACACCAGGTCGGCCCCCAGGGCGGCGCCAGACAAGGCACACACCACCAAAAACCACGGCCAGTCGCCCGCGCCCAGCAAGGCCACCCAGCCAAACACCGCCACCGACAAGCCCATGCCCAGCGCCCAGGTGCGCGCCAGGCCCCAGCGGCCCACGGCCTTCAGCCACAACCCGATGGACGCGGCCGCGCACACAAAGTAGCCGCCCAAAAACGCCGGTTGCAGCGCCGCCGGGGCCTGCAGCCGGTCTTGGATGAAAAACAGCACCAGCGTGGCGGGAATGGCGCTGGCCAAGCCGTTCACCACGTACACCGCCAGCAACCGGCGAAACGGGCGCAGGGCCAGCGGCGCCCAGGCCGACGGGGCATCTGTGCCGGTGGAGGCGGTGGGCAACACCGGCAAAGCAGGCGCCACGGCCCGCGACCACCCCCACACCCCCAGGGCCAATGCCACGCCCAGCGCCGCCACCAACGCGGGCAAACCCGCCAGCGTGGGCAGCACCGAGGCCACCACCACGCCACACAGGCCAAAGCCCTCGCGCCACGCCACCACGCGGCCCCGTTGTGTGTCGGTGCCGCCCAGCCGTGCGCCCCACGACTGGTGGGCCACCGTGAGCCAGCTGAACGCCAGGTAGGTCACGCCCAGCGCCACGGCGGCCCACACCAGCACACCGGTGGGCCCCACAGCCACCACAGGCCTCGGAAAGAACAAAGCCCAAAACCCCAAAAACAAGAGCAAACTTGTGAACACATACAAGCGCTTGATGCCTTTTTGGCTTGTATTTTGGTTTGCCGCCACCCGGTCCACCCAGCGGCCCAGGGCCGGGTCCACCACCGCGTCGAGCAGGCGCATGCCCAGCAGCAGCGCCCCCAGCGTGGCCAGCGGCACACCGAACGTGGCGGCCATGTGGTGCGGCCACAGCACGTACAGCGGCAGGGCCACAAACGCCAGCGGAAAACCCATGAACCCGTAGCGCACCCCGGCCACCCAGCCGCGTGGCCCATCGAACGCCGCCACCGGCAACACAGGCGCCGTCATGGCGCGCCCAACAGGGCCTGCCGCAGCGCAGGCTCAGACGTTTGGGGCGACAGCCAAATGCCAAAGAACAGGCGCGCAAACAGCGGGTCGTCCACCTGCCCGCGCACCTGGCCGTTCAGCACAAAGCGCGCGCCCACGCCCGGCAGGTGCAGGCCCACCAGGGTGTCGCCGTCGGCCACGTCAGGGAACAGCGCGGTCATGCGGGAAGCCCAAGCGGTTTCGCGGCTGGCATCAAAGCCGGGCAAGGGCCGCATTTCTTTCAAAGAGCGCTCGGCAATCAGCGCGCCGTTGAGCCCGCGCAGGTAGAAAAGCGCCAGCGCAAACGGCTGCTGATGGAAGCGGGCCGCGTCAAAGCCCGGTGCGGCCCACAGGCGTGCGTCGTACACCTTGAGGCCGAAAAACGTGAGCCGCCCCTGCCCCACCAGCGTGGCCCCGGGCACACCGGCGCGCAGCCACGCGGGCGCCTCGGGCTGGGCC
>JBASFL010000107.1:0-2364 GCA_049653005.1 Burkholderiaceae bacterium
GTTGCGGATGCGGCCCATGGGCACGTCCATGGAGCGGTCAAACGCCTCCAGCTCGCGGCCGCGCACGGCCTCCATGATCTGGTCGCGCGTCAGCACACGCCCGGCGCGCTCGGCCATGGCCACCAGCAGGTCAAACTGGTAGGCCGTGAGGTCGGCCTCGGCACCGGCCACGGTGACGCTGCGTGCGTCGCGGTCGATGGCCAGCGAGCCAAAACGCAGCGTGGCCTGCCCGCCCGCCGCGGCCACCACTGGCGCACCATCGCCCTTGCGGCGCAACACGGCGCGGATGCGGGCCAGCAACTCGCGGGGCTCGAAGGGTTTGGGCAAATAGTCGTCGGCTCCCATTTCCAAGCCAATGATGCGGTCCATGGGGTCGCCTTTGGCGGTGAGCATCAGCAAGGGCACGGACGCCGCAGGGCCGGGCAAGGCACGGATGCGGCGGCACACCTCCAGGCCGTCCATGTCGGGCAGCATCAAATCCAGAATGACCAGGGCGGGCGCAGGCCCTGCCGGGTGTTGCAACGCGGCCAGGCCCTGGGTGGCATCGGGCGCATGCGCCACCGCGTAGCCCGACTGGCCCAAGTATTCCACCACCATGTGCGCCAGGCGCACATCGTCTTCAATCATCAACAAAGGCTGGCTCATGGGGTGACAGTGTGAGGCGCCCGGGTGTGGCGGGTTTGTCGGGTGTGTAAAGCTGGGTAAACCAGGGGCAAAAGCACAGCAACAGGCATAGCTGAAAAACCAACACCATCAAGCGTTGGATGCCATTTTCACTGCTTTTTCATCAGCGCCAGCCACACCAACCCCAGCACCGGCACCCCCAGCAAAGCGGTGCCTGCAAAAAACGTGGGGTAGCCCACCGCGTCCACCGCCACCCCTGAAAAACCCGCCAGCCACTTGGGGGCCAGCAGCATCATCGAGCTGAACAGCGCGTATTGCGTGGCCGAGTACTGCACGTTGGTCAGGCCCGACAGGTAGGCGATGAACGCGGCCGAGGCAATGCCACTGGCCAGGTTGTCGGCCGACACCACGGCTATCAGCGCCGTCACGTCGTGCCCGTGCCCGGCCAGCCAGGCGAACAGCAGGTTGGTGAGGGCGCTCAGCACGGCACCCAGCATCAGCACCCGGCCCACACCCCAGCGCAGCGTGAGGGCGCCGCCCAAAAACGCGCCCGCCAGCGTCATGACCACGCCATACACCTTGGTGACCGCCGCCACCTCGTCTTTGGTGTAGCCCATGTCCACGTAAAAGGGGTTGGCCATGATGCCCATCACCACGTCACTGATGCGGTAGGTGCCGATCAGCGCCAGGATCAGCACCGCTTGCCAGCGGTGGCGGCGCACAAAGTCGGCAAACGGCTCCACCAGCGCGCCGCGCAGCCACTCGGCGGCGTTGCGCGCCGGGGGCAACTCGGCCCGGGCAGGCTCGCGGCTGAACAGCACCGTCAACACGCCCACCAGCAGCGAAGCGGCCATGACGAGGTAAGCCGTTTGCCACGCCGCGTTTTGGTAGGTCGCGCCGGGCAGCGCCTTGCCCACGGCTTGGACCACGGCAGCCGGGGCCTCGGCACGCGCCGCGATCCACAGCACCCCGGCCCCGGCCCAGATCATGGCCAGGCGGTAGCCGGTTTGGTAGGTGGCCGCCAGCACCCCCTGGTGGCGGGGGTCGGCGGATTCGATGCGGAACGCGTCCAGCGCAATGTCTTGTGTGGCCGAGGCCGCCGCCACCAGCAACGCACACCACACCACAGGGCCCAGGGCATCGCGCGGGTCGGCCAGCGCCATGCCCACCAGCCCGGCGGCTATGCACAGCTGCGACAGCAGCAGCCAGCTGCGCCGCCGCCCCAGGGCGCGGGTCAGCAGCGGGATGGGCAGCCGGTCCACCAGCGGGGCCCAGCACCATTTGAAAGCGTAGGCCAGGCCCACCCAGCTCAGGTAGCCGATGGTGGCGCGGTCAATGCCCGCCTCGCGCAGCCGAAAGCTCAGGGTGCCCAGCACCAGCAACAGCGGCAGCCCGGCAGAAAACCCCAGCGCCAGCATGCGCAGGCTGGCGGGCTCCCGGTAGGCGCGCAAAGTGTCGCGCCAACCCAACCGGGGCGTGGCGCGGTTGGCATTGTCGGCAGCGGGGGGGGACTGGGAAGAAATGGGTGGTGTCATCGCATGGGCCTTTGTCTATTATTGGACGATGTGCCAACTGTGTGATGCCCTGCGCTTGGCCAATGCGCACACCGCCCTCCCCACCCCAGCCCCAGAGGGCGGGCTGGGCCTGGCCGCCCACCTGCGCCACAGCCGCCGGGGCTTTGTGCAGCTGGCCGCGGCCAGCACCGCGCTGGCCGTGGCCGCACCGGCCACCGCCCAGGTG
>JBASFL010000108.1:0-24225 GCA_049653005.1 Burkholderiaceae bacterium
ACCCCCCTCCCCCTGCCGCCCCATGTGCCGTGCTTTGTGGCCCACAAACACCTGGCGCCCCACGCCACCGGGTTGGACGGCCACACCCGCCCACTGGCCGAACTGCCGACCCAGGGGCTGACAGCGCTGGCCGGCATCGCCAAACCCCAGGCATTTTTCGACATGCTGGCACAGGCGGGTGTGCACCCCAGCCACACCCTGGCCCTCGCCGACCACCACCCCTTTGCTGAATGGGTTGATAGCAAAGAATTCAATACCATCAAGCGCCAGGGCCTTGTTTGCACCGAAAAAGACGCGGTCAAACTCTTTCCCCTGTTGCGCGCGCACGCCGACGCTGCAGCACCGAGAGATGTGGCGGTGGCTGCCTGGAGCGTGCCCCTGGTGTTCACCCCCGAACCCGCGTTTTTTGCCGCTCTGGACGACCGGCTATCATCAAAAAATGGACACCAAATTGCTTGAACTGCTGGTCTGCCCCGTCACCAAGGGGCCCCTGCGCATGGGTGCCGACCGCACCGAACTGCTCTCGCGCAGCGCCCGCCTGGCCTACCCCATCCGCGACGGCATTCCCATTCTGCTGGAGCAAGAAGCCCGCACGTTGACCGACGCCGAGCTGGAGGACCTGCACGCCTCCCACCCCAGCACACCTGCCGCATGAGCACCGCTGCCTCAGATGCTTTCTGGGTGTTGATTCCCGCCCGGCTGGCCTCCACCCGCCTGCCCGACAAACCCCTGGCCGACATCGCTGGCCTGCCCATGGTGGTGCGCGTGGCGCAACAGGCCGCGCTCAGCCGTGCCCAAGCCTGCGTGGTGGCCACCGACCACACACGCATTGCCGACGCCTGCGAGACCCACGGCGTGCGCTGCGTCATGACCGACGCCCACCACCCCTCCGGCAGCGACCGACTGGCGCAGGCCTGCGACGTGTTGGGCCTGCCCGATGAGGCCGTGGTGGTGAACGTGCAGGGCGACGAACCTCTCATCCCACCCGACCTCATCAACGCCGTGGCCGACACCCTGCGTGCCCACCCCGATTGCGTGATGGCCACCGCCGCCCACCCTGTCCACAACGTGGCCGATTTTCTGAACCCGAACGTGGTCAAAGTCGTCACTACCCTGAGTGGGCAAGCCCTCTATTTCAGCCGCGCACCCATCGCCTGGTGGCGAGACGGCATGGCCCCGCTGACCACGGGTACCCCACCCACCACGTTGCCCGACCCCGCACCGCTGCGCCACGTGGGCATTTACGCCTACCGCGTGGGCTTTCTGCGCCGCTTCCCACAGCTGGCCCAAAGCCCGCTGGAGCAAGTGGAGGCCTTGGAGCAGCTGCGTGTGTTGTGGCACGGTGAGCGCATCGCCGTTCACACCACCGCCACGGCCCCGGCCACCGGGGTGGACACCCCCGAAGATTTGGCCCGCGTGCGCGCCTTGCTGGCCCACCGCGACTGACCCCGTCCTCCGCGCAGTAAGGCGGCCGGGGGTGGTCACGTGCTATCCTGATTTGTGTGAAGGCCATGCGCCTGCGCCGCGTTCAGTGGGGTCCGCCAAAAGCCCCCCACCGCAACCCCACCTTCCCGAGACAATGGCACCGCTGAAACAGCGGGTGCCTGCCAATTTGAAACTTGTAAAAGGAACGTCATGAGACTGATTCTGTTGGGCGCACCCGGCGCTGGCAAAGGCACACAGGCCACCTTCATTTGCCAGAAATACGGCATCCCCCAAATTTCCACCGGCGACATGCTGCGCGCCGCCGTCAAAGCGGGCACCCCCCTGGGCCTGGAAGCCAAGGCCGTGATGGCCTCTGGCGGTTTGGTCAGCGACGACCTCATCATCAACCTGGTGAAAGAGCGCATTGCCCAGGCCGATTGCGCCAACGGCTTCCTGTTCGACGGCTTCCCCCGCACCATCCCCCAAGCCGATGCCATGAAGGCCGCCGGCGTGAAGCTGGACTACGTGCTGGAAATCGACGTGCCTTTCGACGCCATCATCGAGCGCATGAGCGGCCGCCGTTCACACCCCGCGTCGGGCCGCACCTACCACGTCACATTCAACCCACCCAAAACCGAAGGTGTGGACGACGTGACCGGTGAACCCCTGGTGCAGCGCGAAGACGACAAAGAAGAAACCGTCAAAAAGCGCTTGGACGTGTACAGCGCCCAAACCCGCCCCCTGGTGGACTACTACAGCCAGTGGGCCGCCAACGAACCCGCCGAAGCCCCCAAGTACCGCGCCATCAGCGGCACCGGTGGTGTGGACGACATCACCGCACGTGCATTTGCCGCTCTGAGCAGCTGAGTCGGCCTTTCAGCCAGCAAAAAGCCCCAGCAATGGGGCTTTTTTGTGGGCGCTCACTCAGGTGGGTGGCTGAAGCACCCTCACCGTGCCAACGCCAGTGCCAGCGCAATGCGCGCCTTCACCGGCGACAACGGCACCGCAGGCGGCCAAGCCGCCACCGGACCCGGCACGATTTGCCCCAATGCACAGCGCGTGCTGCGCCACACCACCACACCCTGCGCCTGCGCCCGCTCCAAAGCGGCCAGCAAGGCTTGGTGCACCGTGCCATTGCCTGTGCACGCCACCACCAGCCCCGCCAGGGGCGGCACACCTGCCAGCGGCTGCAACAACGCGTCCACCAGCGCGCCGCTGGCCCCGGCATGGCTGGTGACCAGTTCCACGCGTGGCCAGTCCGCGCTTGCGAGCGGTGGCTGCAGCGCAGTTACAGGCATAGCATCCGATTCAATACCATCAAGCGATAGAGGCATTTTTGGTGTATTTTTTCTGAACCAACGCACCCGCCCCTCTTCCACACAGGCCAACACCCCGGCATCGCCCGAGCTGAAGGCGTCCACCCGGTAGGTGTGCACCTTGGCCACCGACTCGGCCGCGTGCACCGCACCCGCCGTCACCACACACACCCCTTCGGTGAGAGGGTCCGTGGCCACGGCCAGGGCATCGAGCAAATTTTGTGGACCGTCGGGCACCAGGGCCGACGCCGGCCGCATGGCACAGGTCAGCACCACCGGTTGGGTGCCCTTGACCACCTGGCTGAGGAAAAATGCGGTTTCCTCCAGCGTATCGGTGCCGTGTGTCACCACCACAGCGGCCACCGCCGGGTCATCCAGCCCCGCCTGAACCGCCAGGGCCAAGGCACGCCAAGTGGCGGTGTCCATGTCTTTGCTGTCCAGCTGGGCCACCTGCTGGGCCTCCCACTGCCAATCGGCCATCCAGGGGGCGGCGAATTGCAGTGGGGCCAACAACGCCTGCACAGGCACTTCACCCGCCTTGTAGCCCACGTTGTCACCCGCCACCTGGGCCCGGCCGGCAATGGTCCCGCCTGTGCCCAAGATCAACACTTTTCGTTTTTGCACTTGCAGCCTTAAAAAAACTGGGTAAAAATACAGTTACTGGATAAGCAACCAGCCCCGCAGGGCAACTGCCCTCATCAACTTGAAAGCCCACCATGCAAGACGCTGCACAGTTTCCACCAAAACTGACCGACCGCCAGAAGCAAATTCTGGAACTCATCCAGCAGTCGGTGGCACGCACGGGTGCACCACCCACCCGCGCCGAAATTGCCACCGCACTGGGCTTCAAATCGGCCAACGCAGCCGAAGAGCACTTGCAAGCACTGGCCCGCAAAGGGGCCATCGAGCTGGTCAGTGGCACCTCGCGCGGCATCCGCCTGAAAACCGAAACCCTGCGCTCCATTCACGAAAACCGCCTGCACCAGCTGGCCCTGCCGCTGCAAGGCCTGATGCAACTGGCGTTGCCGCTGGTGGGGCGGGTGGCAGCGGGCTCACCCATCCTGGCCCAGGAACACGTGGACCAGACCTACCACCTGGAAAGCAGCCTGTTCCAGCGCAAACCCGACTACCTGCTGAAAGTGCGCGGCATGTCCATGCGCGATGCGGGCATCATGGACGGCGACCTGCTGGCCGTGCAAATCACCAAAGACGTGAAAAACGGCCAAATCGTGGTGGCGCGGCTGGGCGATGACGTCACCGTCAAACGCTTCTGGCGCGGCACGGAGGGCATCGAACTGCACGCCGAAAACCCCGATTTCAAAACCATCCATGTCGAGCCCGGCGAGGTGTTTGAAATCGAAGGGCTGGCCGTGGGCCTGATCCGCAACACCATGCTGATGTAACCGCCCGCCCACCCTTGCGGTGGGCCACTCCCGCTGTTTTGCACACGCCCTGCCCTGTACCACCAGGGCCAGCCGCCGCTTTGCCCGCACCACTGGGCTCACCTGTTTCAACGGAGTCACACCATGGGATTTTTCACACGTTTCCCCGAGGCAATTCGGCACTTGGGTATCCCGTGGCTAGGCTTGCCCCCCACCCAACACCCCACCGTTATCGGCACGCTGGCGGTGGGGCCGGCCATGTTGGGCGCGGGTGCAACACCCGCCCCAGGAGCCACGCCCCCCCGCACAAGCCCCCCCAAGCTGCGGACCATCTGCACAGCGGAAGGTCGGGTCGGGCAACGGTCAAAATCGGTGCGGGTGGTCATTTCCGGGCGCATGGCCGATGTGTGTGCCGAGTTGGACCGGTTGGTGGCGCTGGAAGCACAACCCACGCTGCATTGATTGCACCGCCCGACCACCCCAACGGCGGCTGGGGGCTTGCCGCTGCGGTGCACAATAGCTGCATGAATATCGTGATCCTGGACGACTACCAAGATGCCGTCCGCAAGCTTGACTGCGCCGCCAAACTCGATGCCTACCCCGCCAAGGTGTTCACCAACACCGTCAAAGGCGTGGGCCAACTGTCCATCCGCTTGCGCGATGCCGACATTTTGGTGCTCATTCGGGAACGCACCCCCATCACCCGCCAACTGGTGGAAAAACTGCCCAAATTGAAGCTGATTGCCCAAACCGGACGCGTGGGCAAACACATCGACGTGGCCGCTTGCACCGAGCGGGGCATTGCCGTGGCAGAAGGCGTGGGGTCACCTGTGGCCCCTGCCGAGCTGACCTGGGCGTTGATCATGGCGGCCATGCGGCGCCTGCCGCAGTACGTGGCCAGCCTGAAACACGGCGCCTGGCAACAATCAGGGCTGAAATCGCAATCCATGCCCGTCAACTTCGGGCTGGGTTCGGTGCTGAAAGGCAAAACACTGGGCGTGTGGAGCTACGGAAAAATCGGCAGCCTGGTGGCGGGCTACGGACGCGCTTTTGGCATGCGGGTGCTGGTGTGGGGCAGCGAAGATGCCCGCCAGCGGGCCCGCATGGACGGGTTCGAGCTGGCCAGCAGCAAAGAGGAATTGTTCGAAACCTGCGATGTGCTGTCGCTGCACCTGCGTCTGGCCGACAGCACCGAAGCCTGTGTGACACTGGACGACTTGGGTCGCATGAAACCCACAAGCCTGCTGGTGAACAGCTCACGCGCCGAGCTGATTGAACAAGATGCGTTGCTGGCCGCCCTGAACCGGGGTCGCCCCGGCATGGCCGCGGTGGACGTGTTTGAGTCCGAACCCATATTGCAAGGGCATGCGTTGCTGCGGCTGGAAAACTGCATTTGCACCCCACACATTGGCTATGTGGAGCGGGACAGCTATGAGACGTACTTCAGTGCTGCGTTTGACAACGTGATCAACTTCATCAAAGGCACACCCAGCAACATCGTCAATCCCGGCGCGCTGCAAATGCGCAACCGCCTGGCCTGAAGCCGACACAGCATCAGGCCGCGTGGCCTGATTTTTTGATGGTGAACGTTTCTGTGTCGCCCAAGTCGGAAAAATCCAAATCGAGCGCCACTCCATTTTTGGGAGCGCCTGTGGAAATTCCACCGGTCTGACGGTCTGTTTCGCCAACGGCGGCGGGATCGGTTGCTGAACCTGCCGGAAGGCTCGCGGAAACCTCTTCGTCTGCCACACTGAGATCCAAATCGAGTTTCCAGCCAGGCCCGCTGGGCACACCCGCAAGGCTTGCGGCAGGTGCAGCCGCATCTGGGTTCACAGTGCCAAAAAGTGAAACGGCTGGCTCTTCGTCGAACGCGGTGTGTCCGTTATTGGAAGTCAGGCTGGCGGGAAGAGGCTCTGACACCGTTGCCCTGAAGCGAGATTTTTGAGCCGCTTCATTGCTCTGAACGGGCGTTTGCAACGGGGGCTCAGTGCCTTGCCAATTCTCATCAATGATCTCTCGGGCAATGCCGTACAACAGCAGCAACTCACGGTAGGCCTCCAGGTCAAACACATCGGTTTGTTCGCCCGGTGTGGTTCGAAAAATAGACCGCTCGATCAGTTGAAGCACCGCTGGTTCCGGCCAAAGCGCTTGAATCCGGGTCATGGCTGAGCCGTAACGCTCCAAGCCACCGTCTGACGTTGAATAACGGTCGAAATCGGGCGCATGGCCGTTGAACAGCTTGTTGAACTTGAGTTGTAGCAGCGCGTATTCTTTGCGCTGGCCCAAGTCGTGGTGCAGCTTGAGCAAGTCCAAATACGCCAGCGGGCTGGGGTCGCTGCTGTCATTGAGGTGCGCCTGAAGCACCTCAATGGCTTGATCGGCTTGGTCCAGCGAAATGAAAAACTCCACCTGCTGTTGCAAATCGAACAGCTCCTCTGTTGCCACCGACCGGCCTATTTCAAACATCGAGCTTTTTGCAAACTCCACAGGCGCCCGGGTCAACCGGAAACTCGGGGCCACTGAATGGGGGGCGGCACTGACAGAGAAAGAACTTTCTTCAAATTGCTTTGATGAGGTCTCTTTTGTGCGGCGGCGAGCGATGGCAAATGCGCCCACTTTTTGCAAAGGCTTCAGCAAGGCTTTGAGCTGGTCGAAAACACCGGCCTTGGCAACCTCCCGCGACGCTTCAGCCGCAGGCTGCACCAGTGGCGCCTTGCTTTTCCACCAAGGGGGCGACACCTGAGAGCCGTCGTCGTGACGCTGGCGGCGCAACACCACCAGCCCGGCCAACGCGGCCAACAAGGCAGCGAGCACCCCCAAAAATACGGGGTTGGTGTACCGGCTGTCTTGTTCTTCCAGCAACTGGGCTTGCGCGGCTTGGGCAAGCTGCTGGGCTTGGGCCAACTCGGCCTGGGCCCGGCTGGCCTCAGCACCGGTGACTTCGGCCTTCAGCGCGCTGGCGGCCAGTTGTTCGGGGCTTTCGTTCAGAGTTTTCCACAACAAACGGGCGGCTTGGCGGCGTTGTGCCAGATCGGCGTCTTCAGCCGACTCAACTGGCGCGTCCACCGACAGGCGCAAACTGGGCTGCATTTGGTTGGCAGCGGCCACCAGCTCAAGGGGGTCCAGTGTCAGCCGCGCACCTTGGGAAGCGGGCGCAGCGGCCACGGCTTTCAGGGGTGCATTGGCCGGCTCGGCTTGGGCCTGGGCTTTGGGCCTGCTCGGGGCGGGAGGTGCGGCTGCCGGTTTGACGGCAGGGGTTTGGATGGCCGCGGTGGTTGGCTCGGTGCCACTGGTGCGCACCACGGCAACAGAAGCAGGGGCTGGCGCCGCAGCAGTCGGCAACACCGTCTTGGCAGCGGCAACCGGCAACGCAGGCAGTCCGGGCGGTGGGGTGGCGGGGGCCAAGTCCGCCAACAGCACATACGAGCGTGTGATGCGCTGACCACAGCCCACTTGCAATTCAATTCGGGCAAACGTTTCTGTGACCGGTACCGTGGTTTGCACACGCACAGTGGCCAGGGCGGGTTGGGTGCTGGTCACCCCTGTTTTCACGCCCGCGGCAGACACCGCGTCGTCGGCAAAAAAGACCTGGGCAGTGGCGCAGGCATCGGTGACGGACTCACCGTCACCGAGCGTCAGGGGAATGGACACGTCAAGTGGGCGGCCGATCAGGGCCTGGCCCTGGGCCGTGCCCAGCGACAACGCCGAACAGCCCATGCTGGCCGCCAGGAGCCCCCCGCCCACCCACACCACACGCACCATAGAACCTCTGCTTTTTGTACCGTAACATTTTGTCATAGCTGGCATAGTTGCTATTTTTTGGATAAACAAAACGTATGTTTTCTGCATTTCAACGCGTGGGCATCGTCGGCGCAGGCGCCATGGGACGCGGCATTGCACAAATCGCGGCGCAGGCCGGTTGCGAGGTGTGCCTGCTGGACGCCCAAGAGGCCGCCCTGACCGCAGCCGTGGAGCAACTTCACAACCAATGGACCAAGCTGCAGGCCAAAGGCCGACTGACGGCCGAGCAACACGCCGAATGGACGGCAAAAGTCCGTGTCACCACGGAGCTGAGCGGCTTGGCCAACTGCGATTTGGTGGTGGAAGCCATCGTCGAAAACCTTGACGTGAAACGCCAACTGTTGCGCGAGCTGGATGCCCTGCTGCCCGCCACGGCGGTGCTGGCCAGCAACACGTCGTCGTTGTCCATCACGGCCATTGCCGCGGGCCTGCCCGGTGAGGCGCGGGTGGCGGGGTTTCACTTCTTCAACCCCGTGCCGTTGATGAAAGTGGTGGAAGTGGTGCCAGGGCTCAACACACACCCCGATGTGGTGCAGCGGCTGTGCGCCCAGGCCCGCGCCATGGGCCACACGCCGGTGGTGGCCAAAGACACACCCGGGTTCATCGTCAACCACGCCGGGCGCGGTTTTGTGACCGAGGCCCTGCAGTTGGTGAACGAAGGCGTGGCCGACTTTGACACCACCGACGCCATATTGAAAGACCAGGCCGGTTTCAAACTCGGCCCCTTCGAACTGATGGACCTGACCGGGCTGGATGTGTCCCACCCCGTGATGGTGGCGGTGCACCAGCAATACTTTGGCGAACCCCGTTACAAACCCAGTGTCATCACCGCACAACGGCTGGCCGCTGGCGTGCTGGGCCGCAAAACCGGGCGGGGCTTCTATGCCTACACCGACGGCCAGCGCCCTGCCCGTCAGGAACCTGCGGTGCCCGTGGTGGACACCCTGCCCCCGGTGTGGGTCAGCGCCAAAGCGGCCCGCCGCGCCGAGCTGTACCAGCTGCTCAAAAACCTGGGCGCACGCATTGAAACGGCGGCCACCCCTTCGGAACAGGCGCTGATTCTGGTGGCACCACTGGGCATGGACGTGAGTACCATCGCGGCCGTGGAGCGGCTGGACGCCACCCGCACACTGGGCATTGACCTGATGCTGCCCGACACCGCCACCCGCCGCCGCGTGCTGGCCACCAACCCCGCCACCCGCGCCGACATGCGCGATGCCGCCTGGGCGCTGTTTGCCCGCGACGGCAAAGCCGTGAGCGTGGTGCGCGACAGCGGCGGCTTTGTGACCCAGCGCGTGTTGGCCCACATCGTCAACATCGCGGCCGACATGTGCCAGCAGGGCATTTGCACGCCCGCTGACCTGGACACCGCCGTGACCCTGGGCCTGGGCTACCCCCACGGCCCGCTGGCCTGGGGCGACCTGCTGGGCCCCACCAACGTGCTGGAAACCCTGTTCAACCTGCAAACCGTGTATGGCGACACCCGCTACCGCCCCTCGCCCTGGCTGCGCCGCCGGGGCGCGCTGGGCCTGAGCCTGACCCAAGCCGAGCTGTGACAACACACACCACCCCAGACGCCTGAGAGACAGCCCAAAAGGCTGCCCAGGCAGACGGAGTGGTCCCCATCGCGACAATGCACCGCACCCCCAGTCACGGAAAAGACATGCCCATTGACGAACCCATTCTGACAATGGAAGAACGCGAGGCGATCAACTCAGGTCGCTGGTTCTCCACCCTCTCCCCTTCCTTGCGGCACGACATTCTTCGATGCGCTTACGTCAAACGGTTCAAAGACAGCGACCTGATCACCGCACGCGGCGACCCGCCCAGCGAGTGGACCGCCGTGGCCAAAGGCGCGGTGCGGGTCAGCTCCACTTCGCTGTCGGGCAAACAAATCACCCTGACCTATGTGGAGCCGGGTGTGTGGTTTGGCGACATTGCCATGTTCGACGGCGACCAGCGCACCCACGATGCCTATGCCCACGGCCCCACCACGCTGCTGTGTGTGGCCCGCACCGATTTCCAGAAAATCCTGTCGCAACACGTCGAGCTGTACGAGGCGCTGATGCGTTTGCAGGCGCGCCGCATCCGCACCCTGTTCGGGCTGGTGGAAGACCTGAACACCCTGCCCTTGCGCGCCCGGCTGGCCAAACAACTGCTGCACCTGGTGCGCAGCTACGGGGTGCCCTGCCTTGCAGATGGCAGCGAAACCCGCATTGGCTTGCAACTGGCACAAGAAGAACTGGCACAGCTGCTGGGTGCGTCGCGCCAGCGCGTGAACCAGGAACTGAAATCCATGGAGCGCGAGGGCGCCATCCGCATCGAGCCGGGCGGCCTGGTGGTGCGCCAGCGCGAAGCCCTGATGCGCATTTCCGAAACCGAAGCCTGACCCAGTGCTTGTGCATGGGCGGCACACCCCTGGTCTGCCCATGACACACACCACCCCCTCCGACAACACGCGGGCCGTGCCCGCCACCCACGCCTTTGACGAAAGCGCGCTGCACGTTTGGTTGCAAGCCCATGTGCCCGGGTACGAAGGGCCGTTGCAAGTCAGCCTGTTCAGCGGCGGCCAGTCCAACCCCACTTACAAACTGGTCACGCCCGGTCGCACGTATGTGATGCGTGCCAAGCCCGGGCCGGTGGCCAAGCTGCTGCCCTCGGCCCACGCCATCGAGCGCGAATACCGCGTGATGCACGCCCTGCAAGGCACCGGCGTGCCCGTGGCCCAGATGCTGGCCCTGTGTGAAGACGAGGCCGTGATTGGTCGCGCCTTCTACGTGATGGAATTTGTGCCGGGCCGTGTGCTGTGGGAACAATCGCTGCCCGGCTTGGAGCCCGCCGAGCGCCGCGCCATTTACCTGGAAATGAACCGGGTGATGGCCGAACTGCACTGCGTTCGGCCCCAAGCCATTGGCCTGACCGACTACGGCAAACCCGGCAACTACTTCGAGCGCCAGATTGGCCGCTGGAGCAAGCAATACGTGGCCTCCATCACCGACCCCATTCCCGAAATGGACGCGCTGATGGCCTGGCTGCCCGCCCACATGCCCGCCAGCGCCCGCGACGAATCGCTGGTGTCCATCGTCCACGGCGACTACCGGCTGGACAACCTCATGTTCCACCCCACCGAGCCGCGCGTGCTGGCCGTGCTGGACTGGGAACTGTCCACCCTGGGCCACCCGCTGGCCGACTTTGCCTACCACTGCATGTCGTGGCACATCGCGCCCGGAGCGTTCCGGGGCATTGCCGGGCTGGACCTGGCCGCGTTGGGCATACCGGCAGAAGACGACTACATCGCGCTGTACTGCCAGCGCACCGGCTTCACCACGCCCGAGGCGCTGAAGGCCGACTGGAATTTCTACCTGGCCTACAACATGTTCCGCCTGGCGGCCATCTTGCAGGGCATTGCCAAGCGCGTGCAAATGGGCACAGCCTCCAGCGCGCAGGCCCAAGCCTCGGCTGCGGGCGCGGTGCCCCTGGCCCGGCTGGCGTGGAAGCTGGCCCAGTCGGTGTAACGCCCATTTTTTAAAGCTTTTTTGCCATCCAGCGCTTATCAGGCAAGCGTTTTCAGCTATTTATTTCAACAACACACCCCACCAAAGGCACTGCCATGAACTTCGACTACACCCCCAAAGTAAAAGACATGCAGGCCCGCCTGCTGGCCTTCATGGACGAGCACATCTACCCCAACGAGGGCCGGTTTTTTGCTGAAATTGCCGCCAACCGTGCCAAAGGCAACGCCTGGGTGCCCACCACACTCATTGAAGAACTCAAGCCCAAAGCCAAGGCCGCCGGGCTGTGGAACCTGTTTCTGCCCAACTCCCCCCGCGCGCCAGAGGGCCTGACCAACCTGGAATACGCCCCCATGTGCGAAATCATGGGCCGCGTGACCTTTGCTGCCGAGGTGTTCAACTGCTCGGCCCCCGACACTGGCAACATGGAAACGCTGGAGCGCTACGCGTCTGAAAGCATCAAAGACCGCTGGATGGAGCCGCTGCTGCGCGGTGAAATCCGCTCGGCCTTTTTGATGACCGAGCCCGAAGTGGCCTCGTCCGACGCCACCAACGTGCAGTGCCGCATCGAGCGCGACGGCGACGAATACGTCATCAACGGCCGCAAATGGTGGTCGTCTGGCGCGGGCGACCCACGCTGCGCGGTGTACATCGTGATGGGCAAAACCGACCCCGAGGCCGGTCGCCACCAGCAGCAGTCCATGATCGTGGTGCCGTCCAACACCCCTGGCGTGGAGGTGCTGCGCCCCCTGTCCGTGTTCGGGTACGACGACGCGCCCCACGGCCACATGGAGGTGCTGCTGACCAACGTGCGTGTGCCCGTGGGCAACCTGTTGCTGGGCGAAGGCCGAGGTTTTGAAATTGCCCAGGGCCGCTTGGGGCCAGGGCGCATCCACCACTGCATGCGCTCAATTGGCGCGGCCGAACGCGCGCTGGAACTGATGTGCAAACGCCTGAACACCCGCGTGGCATTCGGCAAGCCCATTTCCACCCAGTCGGTGTGGCACGAGCGCATTGCCGAGTCGCGCATCATGATCGACCAGGCCCGTTTGCTGACCCTGAAGGCCGCCTACATGATGGACACCGTGGGCAACAAAGTGGCCCGCAGTGAAATCGCCATGATCAAGGTGGTGGCCCCCAACATGGCGGGCAAGGTGATCGACTGGGCCATCCAGGCCCACGGCGGCGGCGGCGTGAGCGACGACTTCCCGCTGGCCTACAGCTACGCCAACCAACGCACCCTGCGCCTGGCCGACGGCCCCGACGAAGTGCACCGCGTGGCCGTGGCCAAGCTGGAGCTGGCCAAACACATGCTGGTGACCAAAGAAGTGGAGATGCCCGTCACCCGCGGTTGCTGAACACGCAGCCACGGGCCCGCTGCGTCAAATGCCCGTGGTTGCCGCCGCCGCGTGTGCGCCGCCCAGGAACAGGCGCTCGATGTTCGGGTCGGCCAGCAGCTCGCTGGCGGGTTTGTGCAACACCAGTCGGCCCGATTCCAGCGCAATGGCGTCGTCGGAAATTTTCAGCGCGCTCTTCACGTTCTGCTCCACCATCAGCACGGTGGTGCCCTGGTCGGCCAGTTTGCGCAGCAGTTTGAACACGTCGGCCACCACCATGGGGCTCAGGCCAATGCTGGGCTCGTCAATCAGGATGACCTTGGGGCGCAGCAACAGCGCGCGGCCAATTTCCAGCTGCTTTTGCTCGCCACCCGACAGGGCCGAGGCCATGGAGTTCATGCGCTCTTTCACGCGGGGGAAAAACTCCAGCACTTCGGGGATGCGCTCGTGAGTGGTTTTCATGCCCAGTGTGATGCCACCCAGTTCCAGGTTTTGGTACACCGTCAGCTGACCAAACAGGTTGCGCCCCTGGGGCACAAAGGCCACGCCTTTGGCCAGCAGCTCTTTCTGGTTCAGCCCGGCGATGTTCTCGCCGTCCAGCAAGATGCGGCCCTGGCGCAGCTTCAGCAGGCCAAACAAGGCTTTGAGCGCGGTCGATTTGCCCGCGCCGTTGGGGCCCAGCAGCAGGGTGATGGAGCCCTTGCGGGCCTTGAAGCTGAGGTTGTTCAGGATCATGAAATCCTTGTACCCCGCCACCACGTCGTCAAATTCAATGCAGGGCGTGCCTGCGCTGTTGTTGTTCTGGCTCATGTTCAGCTTCCCAGGTAGGCGTCAAGCACCTGTTTGTTGGCGCGGATTTCATCCGGCGTGCCAATGGCCATCACCTGCCCCTCCACCATCACCATGATGCGGTGGCACAGGTCCATCACAAAGTCCATGTTGTGTTCGATGACCACAAACGAACTCCTCTTGTTGGCCGTGGGGTTGCGGTTCAGGTCTTTCAGCAGCGTGCTGATGCCCCCCACCAGGCTGGGGTTGACACCGGCGCAGGGCTCGTCCAGCAGCACCAGGTCGGGCTCGCTCATGAAGGCCATGGCAATGTCCACCAGCTTTTGCTGGCCGTAAGACAGCTCGCCCGCCTTTTTGTCGGCCACGTGGCGGATGCGGAAGCGGTCAATCAGCGCATCGGCCTTGCCGCCCAGGTTGGAGTCACCCGGGGCAAACATGCGGCTGAACATGGTGCCGCTGTGCTCCTGCGCGGCCACGATCAGGTTGTCGCGCACGGTCATCTTGCCAAACACCTGCAGTGTTTGAAACGTGCGGCCCACGCCACGGCGGTTCAGCTCCAGCGGGCCCAGTTGGGTCACGTCTTCACCGTTCAACTCAATCTTGCCCTCGTCGGGGGTGATCTGGCCCAGCATGGAGTTGAACAGCGTGGTCTTGCCCGACCCGTTGGGGCCGATCACGCCGAAGATTTCACCCGGCTGAACCTGAAAACTCACGCCGCCCACGGCTTGGATGGCACCGTAGGCTTTTTTCAGGCCGGTGACTTTGAGCACCGGCTCGCCTGCGGGGCGGTCGTGGTGGTGCCGGTGTTGCAAGGTGTCGGTCATGCTTTTGCTCCAGATTGAGCGGCTGCCTGTGCGGCAGCGGCGCGGGCCGCAGAGGCTTCTTTGGCCTGGCGGCGGGCCTTGATGCGGTCGGGGATGGACAACAGGCCATCGGGCAACCAGATCATCAGCAGCACCACAGCAGAGCCGAACACAAACAGGTACCAGGCCTGCGCAAAGCGCAGCCACTCGGGCAATATCACGCCCACGGCGGCGCCCACCACGGGGCCCAGGAAGTAACCGGGGCCACCCACCACCACCATCAGGTACATCATGATGGACGCCCCCACGGTGAACGGCGCGGGCTCGATGAACTGCACCAAGCTGGCAAACAACGCACCGGCCACACCGGCATACACCGCGCCAATGGCAAAGGCCAGCAGCGTGTAGTTGCGGATGTCAATGCCCAGACTCTCGGCGCGAATGGCGTTGTCGCGCAGCGCGGTGAACGCCTTGCCCCAAGGGCTGCGCAGCAGGCCCCAAAGCAAGCCCCCCAGCACCACGGTAACGGCCAGTGTGAAGTGGTAGTAGGCCAGGTTGCCTTCCAGGCTGAGGCCGAAAAAGCTGGGGCGTGCGATGTTGTTGATGCCAAAGGTGCCGCCGGTCAGCCACTCTTCGTTGCGCATCACCAGCCAGATGGCGGTGTTGAACCCCAGGGTGGCAAACGCCAGGTAAATGGTTTGCACCCGCAGGGCCGGAAAGCCCAGGATCAGGCCCACCACGAAACAAATCAGCGCGGCAGCGGGCAACCCGATCCAGAAGCTGATGCCCACTTTCATGAGCAAAGCCACCGTGTAGGCGCCTATGCCAAAAAACGCGGCATGCCCCAGGGACTTTTGGCCTGCGTAGCCAATGGTCAGGTTCAAGCCCATGGTGGCGATGATGAACACCAGCCAGTAGGTCAGCAGGTAAATGCCGTAGTTTTTCAGGAAATGGGGCACCGCCAGCAGCAGCACCGCCGAGACAACGGCCAGGGCCATGTGAAGGGGTTTCATACTTTGCGTTCCTCTTTTTTGCCCAGCAAGCCTTGGGGCTTGAACAAAATCACGACCATGAAAATGATCAGGGCCACGGCGTCTTTGTAGGCCGGTGAGATGTAAGCGGCCGCCAGGTTTTCACACACCCCCACGATCAGGCCGCCCAGCAGGGCACCGCGCGAGTTGTTGAAGCCGCCGATGATGGCCGCGAAGAAAGCCTTGGTGCCCAGCGATTCGCCCATGTCGAACTTGGCCAGGTAGGTGGGCGTGACCAGCAGCGCGGCCGACACGGCCAGCATGGCGTTGATGGCAAAGGTGTAAAAAATCATGCGGGGCACGTTGATGCCCAGCACACTGGCGCTTTCGGTGTTTTGCGCCACGGCCTGCATGGCGCGGCCGGTCACGGTTTTCATCAGAAACGCCTGCGTGGCCAGCACCAGCACCATGGCCAGCGTGAAGGTGCCCACGTCTTGCAGCGTGATGGTGACGCCCGCCACGGTGTAAATCTTGTCGGCAAACAGGCTGGCAAACGGGTGGGCCTCGGCGCTGTAACCGGCGCGAATGCCGTTGCGCATGGCAATCGACAGGCCAATGGTGGCCACCACAATGGGCATCATCCCGAACTTGAACAGCGGGTCCACCACGCCGCGCTTGAACACCCAGCCCAGCAAGAAAACCGCGAGCAGACAGCTCAGCAAAAAGCTCATCAGCAGCGGCAGGCCGGCCATGTTGAAGCCCAGCATGAAGAAGGCGGGCAGCATCACAAACTCGCCCTGGGCGAAGTTGATGGTGCCGCTGGCCTGCCACAGCAGCGTGAAACCCAGCGCGGCCAGTGCGTAAATCGCACCGGTGGCCAGGCCACTGGAGAAGAGTTGTAGAAAGTCGGTCATGGTTTTCTTGTGGTTTTCCGGTGGGGAAACAAGACACCCCGCCCTGCCTGAGCTCAGGCAGAGCGGGGACTGCGGGGCTTACTTTTTGCCCAGGGCTGGCAGCGTGTCCACCACCACCTGGTGGCCGGCCTTGACTTCGACCATGAAGCTTTCGCGGTCGATGTCGCCCTTGTCGTCAAAGCTCACGTCCATCAGCACGCCAGGGTGCTGCTTGACGGTGAAGGTGCTGTTGCGCAGCGCGGCGGCCACGGCTTTGCGGTCGACCTTGCCGGCCTTTTCAATGGCGGCTTTCAGCACGTACATGCCGGTGTAGCCCTTGATGCCGTTGTGGTCGGACACGTATTTGTATTCCTGCTGGAACTTGGTCCCAAAGCCTTTGGTCTGGGGCGCGTCCACCGTCAGGCCGACGTGGGCCACGGCGCCGTTGGCGGCTTCACCGGCCAGCTCGATGACCTTTTGGCCCGTCAGGGTGGTCTCACCGATGATGGGTTTGCCCCAACCTTGCTTGCGCAACTCGCGCAGGGCACGGGCGGACTCTTCTTCG
The DNA here is from genome assembly GCA_049653005.1 of Burkholderiaceae bacterium. Lineage (GTDB taxonomy): Bacteria > Pseudomonadota > Gammaproteobacteria > Burkholderiales > Burkholderiaceae_C > UBA2334. Next base: position 16,795 of record JBASFL010000108.1, read on the forward strand.
TTGGTGTAGACGAACACCGCATCGGCGTTGCTCTGCTTGGCTTTCAGCACGGCGGCTGAAAAGTCCACCTGGCCCGAATCGGTGGAGATGTCGGCCACGATTTTGGTGGCCGAGCCTTCCAGGCTCTTGGCAATGGCGTCACGGCCGCCCTTGCCAAAGTCGTTGTTCACGTAAATGACGGCCAGGGTTTTGTATTTGCCGCTGATGTAGCGCGCCAGCTTGGGAAAGCTGGTGGACTGGCCAAAGCTGGTGCGGAACACATAGGGGTTGCCCTGGGCCGTGATGCTGGCGGCCTCACCACCGGTGAAGTTGGGCACCTCGGCGCGGCGGCTTTCGGCCATGGACACCATGATGGAGCCCGAGAACACGGGGCCAAAAATGGCAAACACCTCGTCGTCCACCGCCTTTTGCGTCAGGCCTTTGGCCACGCCGGGGTTGGTCTGGGTGTCAGAGGTGATGGTCTGGATTTTCTGGCCCAGCACACCACCGGCGGCGTTGATTTCTTTCACGGCCAGTTCCACGCCGTTTTTGAAGTTGGTGCCTGCGGTGGCACCGCCGCCCGACAGCTCAACGATGTTGGCAATCTTGATGGTGTTTTGGCCAAAACTGGCGCCAGCGCTTACTGCAAGCGCTGCCACAGCTATGAATTTGAGTGCGAATCGTTTTTGCATCTGGGTCTCCTGATCGGTCGGGTGAAAGGGGTGGGTGCGGCACAGGGCACCTGAAAAAAGGCCCGCCACCGGCAGGCCCCACGCAGGGCTGAACGGAATTTATCGGGCTGACCGGTGTGTGCGGGGCCTGGCCGCGCACACATGTTCATTAATCGCCCAAAAAAGATCGTTCATCGCACCAAATCGGGGTTAACCCCCGATGGCACCCCTCACTTGAAGATCGGCCCGTTCAGGGGTGGCAACGTGGTCAGCACCTCTTGGCGGCCGTTTTTCACCTCGACCAGGAAGCTTTCGCGGTCCAGGTCGCCCTTGTCGTCAAAACGCACGTCCATGATGACGCCGGGGTACTTTTTGGCGCTGATGGTCAGGCCCTTCATGGCCTGAGCCACGGCCTTGCGATCCAACTTGCCGGCCTTGTCGATGGCGGCTTTCAGTGTGTAGACGCCCATGTAGCCTTTGATGCCGTTGTGGTCGGGAATGTATTTGTAGGCTTGGTAAAACTTGCCTTTGAAGGCGAGCATTTCGGGAATGGGCGCGTCCACCGTCAGGCCCACGTGGGCCACGGCGCCGTTGGCAGCGTCACCGGCCAGCTCGATCACTTTTTGCCCGGTCAGCGTGGTTTCGCCGATGACCGGCTTGTTGTAGCCCTGCTTGCGCAACTCGCGCAGCACGCGGGCCGACTCTTCTTCCGTCACGTACACAAACAGCGCGTCGGCGTTGCTTTGTTTGGCTTTCAACACGGCGGCCGAAAAGTCCACCTGCTGCGGGTCGGTGGAGATGTCCACCAGGATTTTGGTGGCCGTGCCTTCCAGGTTTTTCACGATGGCATCGCGCCCGCCTTTGCCAAAGTCGTTGTTCTGGTAGATGACGGCGATGGATTTGTACTTGCCCGTCAGGTACTTGGCCAGCTTGGGGAACGAGAACGACTGACCGAACGCGGTGCGGAACACGTAGGGGTTGCCCTGGGCAGTGACGGCGGCGGCCTCGCCCCCGGTCCAGTTGGGCACTTCTGCACGGCGGCTTTCGGCCATGGACACCATGATGGAGCCCGAATACACAGGGCCAAAAATGGCAAACACGTCGTCGTCAATCGCCTTTTGCGTCATGCCTTTGGCCACACCGGGGTTGGTCTGCGTGTCCATGTCGGTGGTCTGGAGCTTTTTGCCCATGATGCCGCCGGCCGCGTTGATCTCGGCCACGGCCAGCTTCACGCCGTCGCGGAAATAGGTGCCGGGGCTGGCCCCGCCGCCCGACAGCTCGACGATGTTGGCAATTTTGATCACATTTTGGGCAAATACGCCCCCAGCGCTTGCCAGCATTGCGGTGGCAGCTATCACTTTAAGAACAGTTCGTTTTGTCATGGTGTCTCCTCTCGGTGGTTGAAACAGGCGGGGCCACGGTCCCTGGCCCCAATGGGTTTGAAAAGGGTTTGAAAACAGGCAGGCTCAGCCCGGTGGTTGCACGGTGCCCAGCGCGTGGCGGGTGGCCAGGTGGGCAAACACCAGCCCCGGCCCGATGGTGATGCCCGGTGCCGGGTACACACCGCCCATGATGGAATGCATGTCGTTGCCCACCGCGTACAGCCCGGTCATGGGTTGGCCCTGGGCGTTGAGCACGCGGGCGTGGGCGTCGGTGGCCAAGCCGGTGGCGGCACCGATGTCGCCGGGGTAGAGCTTCACCGCGTAAAACGGGCCGGTTTGCAGCGGGCCGATGTTGGGGTTGGGCCCCGGCCAGGTGGGGTCGCCGATGTTGCGTTGGTAGGCGGTTTCGCCCCGCTGGAAGTCGGGGTCCACCCCGGTTTGGGCGCAGGTGTTGATGTGTTGCACGCTGGCGGCCAGGCCCGCCGCGTTGATGCCCAGTTTGCCGGCCAGCGCTTCCAGTGTGGGGGCTTCAGTCAGGTAGCCGTCGGCCAGGAAAGGGGCCAGCCCTTTGCCACCGGGGCGCACCATGCCCATGCCGTGCTGGCGCAGGGCGGCGGCATCGCACACCAGGTAGGCGGGCACGGCTTTTTCGGCCTGCATGGACAGGCCAAACAGGTGGTACGAGGTGCTTTCGTTCACAAAGCGCTGGCCCGCCCGGTTCACGGTGATGAAGCCGGGTTTGGCCCGGTCCATCACAAAGTGCGGAAACACGGCCGTGCTGCCGTCGGCCCGCTGGCGCAACGACACGGGTGCCCAAAACGCGTGGCTCAAGCCCCCGGTGCCGTGTTGCGCGCCCAGGCGCAGGGCCAACGCTTGTGCGGTGCCGGTGTGGCCGGGGGCGGCGGGGCACCAGGCCACGTCGGCCCCGGGCAGCAGGGCCTGGCGCAAGCCGCTGTGGCGGTTGAAGCCACCGCTGGCCAGCACCACGCCGCGTGTGGCCATCAGGCGGCAGCGCTGCGTGCCTTGCACCAGGGTCAGTTCGTGTTGCCCCGGTGCTTTGGGCACCAGGGACTCCAGTGACGTGTTCAGCGCCAGGCTCACGTTGTCAAGCTTCGACAGTGAATACAACAGCCGCGCCACCAGGGCGTTGCCCATCACCAGCCGGGTGCCGCGCGGGTGGCCCAGGCGGTCCCGCGCGTGGCGCAGCACGATGCGCACCGCGTGTTTGAGCGATGCCCACGATTGGCCCATGCCCAGCAGGTGGTTGATGTCGGTGCGGTCCACCATCATCCCGCCCAGCACCGTGAACTCAGGGATCGGCGGGCGCACCAGCCCAAACAGGCGGCCCAGCAAACGGCCGTCAAACGGCAAGGGCTCCAGCGCACGCCCACACAGGGTGGAGCCGCCCAGGTCAGAGATGTAGTCCGGGTGTTTGGGGTAAGGGCGGAATTTCACCTCGGTGTGCGTTTCCAGCCGGGCCACCGCGTCGGGGCCGGCGGCCAAAAAGGCCTGGCGCAGCGCGGGGTTGCTGCGCTCGCCCACGGCGTTGTCCAGGTAGCGGGCGGCATCGGCCAGGGTGTCGGTGGGGTTGACTTGTGGCCCGTGGTGGGTGCCCGGCACCCAGGTGGTGCCAGCCGACCAGGCGGTGGTGCCGCCCACGTGGCCGGTGCGCTCCACCACCAGCACCTGTGCGCCATCCAGCGCGGCAAACAGCGCGGCGGCCAGGCCCGCGCCGCCCGCGCCCACCACCACCACGTCGTAGCGGGGGTTGTCGCCGGTGGACGGCAGTTGGGTCAGCAGGTGCATGGTCACACCGCCAGCAAAAAAGCCACCATCAGGTCACGCACCTGGGCAAACATGTCGGCCCCGGTGGTCGTGGCGCAGCCCCGGGCGCGGGCGGCGGCAATCAGCGGCGTGACCACCGGCTGGGTGATGACGCAGCCCACAAACTGGGCGGCCACCAGCTTGTCGGCCTGCAAGGGCAGCGGATCGGTGTCTTTCATGCCCACGGGGGTGGCGTTGAGCACGATGTCAAAACCCTTGGGGTCGGTGCTGCCATGGGTGACCGGGCAAAGCCCCAGGCCCGCCAGGCGTTCCACCAGCGTGGTGCGGCGGGTGGCGTCTTCGTCGTGAATGGCCAGGTGGCTCACACCCGCCACCACCAGCGCGTGCGCAATGGCCGAGCCCGCGCCCCCCGCCCCCACCAGCAAGGCCTTTTTGCCCGCAGGCTCGCAGCCTTTGCCTTGCATGGCGGCCACATAGCCCAGGCCGTCGAACATGTCGCCGTGCCAGGTGCCGTCGGGGTTGCGTCGCATGGTGTTGACGGTGTGCAAAAACGCGGCGCGGTCTGACGTGGTGGCGCACAGGTCAAAACACGCAAATTTGTGCGGCACCGTCACGATGATGCCGTCGGCATTGCGCTGCAGGCCCACGCCCGCCACCCACGCGGCCAGGTCAGCGGGCGGCACATGGGCGGGCACCACCACCGCATCGCGCCCGGCGCTGTGGAACGCGGCGGTGACCCCGGCGGGGGATTTGACCTGGGCAATCGGGTCGCCAACGATGAAGTGCACGCGGGTTGCGCCGCTCAAAGGGGTGGTCATGGGCTGAAAAAGGGGCGTTGAGGTGGGTGGGGTGGCGTGTTGGGCGGCGATGCTACTCAAAACTGGAATTGTGTTCAAGTATTGAATTGAATTTCTTTTTTCAATACACTCCAGCCCACTCAGGCCACCCCACACCCCTTTTCATGACCCCCACCCGCATTGCCGTTCTGGGCGCAGGCGCCATCGGCCGCACACACATCGACCGCATTGGCCGCGACGACACCCTGGCCCTGGCCGCCATTGCCGACCCCACCGAGGCGGGCCAGGCCCTGGCCCAGCGCCTGGGCGTGCCCTGGTTTGCCAGCCACGTGGACGCGCTGGAGGCCACACGCCCAGAAGGCGCCGTGGTGGCCACCCCCAACGCCCTGCACATCCCCATGGCACTGGACTGCCTGGCACGCGGCGTGGCCGCCCTGGTGGAAAAACCCGTGGCCGACAGCGTGGCCGAGGCCCAGGCCCTGGTGGACGCCCAAGCCCGCACCGGTGTGCCCGTGCTGGTGGGCCACCACCGGCGCCACAACCCCATCGTGCGCCGGGCGCGCCACCTGGTGGACGCCGGGCACCTGGGCCCGCTGGTCACCGCCAACGTGATGGCCACCTTCTACAAACCCGACGCTTATTTCGATGTGGCCTGGCGCCGCCAGCCCGGCGGCGGGCCGGTGCTGATCAACCTCATCCACGAAATCGACATGCTGCGGTTTCTGTGCGGCGAAATCGCCTCGGTGCAGGCCGTGGGCAGTGCGGGTGTGCGCGGCTTTGCCGTGGAAGACACGGCCGGGGCCGTGCTGCGCTTTGCCAATGGCGCGGTGGGCACGGTGCTGGTGTCAGACACCGCCGTGTCGCCCTGGTGCTGGGACCTGTGTGCGGGCGAACAAGCCCAGTACCCCCAGCAGGCGGTGCGGTCGCACTTCATCACCGGCACACAGGGCGCGCTGTCGCTGCCCGACCTGGCCCTGTGGCACTACAGGGGCGAGCGCCACTGGCACGGCGAGCTGACGCAAAGCACCACCCCCGTGCACCACGCCGACCCGTACACCGCGCAGCTGCGGCACTTTGCGGCCGCCATCCAGGGCACCGAGGCCCCGCTGTGCACCGCGCTGGACGGCCTGCGCACCCTGCAAGCCACGCTGGCCGTGAGCGAAGCGGCCCGCACCGGCGCAGCCGTGTCTTGTACGCTGTAAAGCACACACACAAGGAACACACATGAGCGGCGTACTGGAACGAACCCTGGGCATTTTGGAACTGCTGGCAGGGCATGGCGATGGCCTCGAACTGGCCACCATTGCCGACCAACTCAACATGCCCCGCAGCGCCGCCCACCGCCTGCTGGTCGACCTGGTGCGCTGTGGCTACGTGCGCCAGGCCCGCAACAAAGGCGACTACATGCTGACCACCAAACTGGTCAGCATGGGGCTGAGCTACCTCAGCAACAGCGGCATCGTGGACATTGCGCAGCCCCTGCTCAACCAGCTGGCCGAGCTGTCGGGCGAGCTGGTGCGCCTGTCGGTGGTGGACGGCGAGTGCCTCACCTGGGTGGCCCGCGCCCAGGGCGCCCGCCAGGGCCTGCGCTACGACCCCGACATGGGCAGCGTGGCGCGGCTGAGCTGCTCGTCCTCCGGCTGGGCCTGGCTGTCCACCCTGCCCGACGACGACGCCCTGGCCCTGCTGGCCAAACAAGGCCTGGGCCAGCCGCAAGACTTTGGGCCCAACGCCCCCACCAGCCTGCAAGCCGTGATGGCGCAGGTGCAAGCCACCCGCCAGCAGGGCTACAGCCTGACGGTGGACACCTACTCGCTGGGGCTGAGCGCCATGTCCGCCCCCGTGCGGCTGGCCGCTTTGCCCGCCATGGGGGTGCTGACGCTGGCCGGGCCCACCGTGCGCTTCACCGAAGCGCGCATGCGCGAACTGGCCCCCGAGCTGCTGAACGTGTGCGCCCAGCTGGCAGCGGCCAGCGGTGCCTCGCCCTTCTTTGCCCAAACCAGCCCTGCCAGCCCCGCGCCCAACGTGGGCCGACAACCGATTTACGCCCCCTGAAGCCCCCACATTCCATGGCCAGCGAACAACACGACTGCGATTTGCTCATTTTGGGTTCGGGCGCCGGCGGCCTGTCAGCCGCCGTGGCCGCCGCGCACATGGGCCTGACGGTGGTGGTGGCTGAAAAAGACGCCCAGTTTGGTGGCACCACCGCGTGGTCGGGCGGGTGGATGTGGGTGCCCCGCAACCCCTTGGCCGTGGCCGGTGGCATTGAAGAAGACCCCGAAGCCCCCCTGGCCTACCTGCGCCACGAGCTGGGCCCGCAATACGACGACGCGCTGCTGCGCACCTATATAGAACAAGGCCCGCACATGGTGCGGTTTTTCCAGGGCCAAACCGCCCTGCGCTTCATTGACGGCAACGCCATCCCCGACTTTCACGGCCACAGCCCCCACGCGGGCGTGGGCGGGCGCTCGCTGTGTGCGGCCCCGTTCGACGGGCGGCGGCTGGGCGCAGAAATCGACCGCCTGAAACCGCCGCTGGCCGAAACCACGCTGTGGGGCATGGGCATTGCGTCGGGGGCCGAGCTGCGCCACTTTTTCAACGCCCTGCGCCAACCCGATTCGCTGTGGTACGTGGCCAAACGCGTGTTGGCCCACGGGCTGGACCTGGCCCTTCACCGCCGCGGCATGCGCCTGGTCAATGGCAACGCCCTGGTGGCCGCGCTGGCCGCCAGCGCCTTCGCCAAAGGCGTGAAGCTGCTGACCCGCAGCCCCGCCACCGAGCTGCTGGCCAACGCCGGGCGCGTGGTGGGCGCCACCC
>JBASFL010000109.1:0-50231 GCA_049653005.1 Burkholderiaceae bacterium
TTGTACAACCACCAATTGCCCCAGTCAGCGCTGAAGTCCAGAACACCCATTCAGGCCATGAAGGACTGGTACGCCCAGCAGCCTGGTTTGTTTATCAAGCGTCCTTATGATCATCCGGGATGCGACAACTACCCCGCAGACATGATGTTGGTGTCGTCCACCAACCCCAAAGGTGAAATCATTCACTGCAACCGGGCATTTGTGGAAGCCAGCGGTTTTGAATACGACGAGCTGATCGGCCAGCCGCACAACCTCATCCGCCACCCCGACATGCCCTCTGAGGCGTTTCGCGACATGTGGCGCACCATCGGCAGCGGCCTGCCATGGACGGGCCTGGTGAAAAACCGCCGCAAAAACGGCGACCACTACTGGGTGGTGGCCAACGCCACCCCCATCATGGAAAACGGCAAACCCACCGGGTATCTGTCGGTGCGCACCAAGCCCAGCCGGGCCCAGGTGCAAGCCGCCGAAGCGCTGTACGCCAAACTGAACCAGGGCAGCAGTGGCCTGTCGCTGGCGCGGGGCCAGGTGGTGCGCCGCGGGCCCATGGGCTTGCTGGACAAATGGAGCCGCAGCAGCGGCGACGCACGGTTGGGCATGCTGCTGCTGGCCATGATCGTGATCAGCCTCGGCCCTGCCCTGCTGGGCGTGAGCGAACACACCGCCTTCATCATGGAAACCATCGGCATGCTGGTGGGCTCTGTTGCCATCATGTGGTGGTTCAAGGCCAGCGTGTCCACCCCCCTGAAGGCGGCCGAGCAATTCGCCCGCGACGTGGCCGCCTGCAACCTGACCACGCGGGTGGACACCAATGCGTCAGAACCCGCGGGCAGCCTGCTGCGCAGCCTGTCGCAAATCCAGGTGAACCTGAAAGCCATCATTGGTGATGTGCGTGGCGAGGTCAACGGCTTCAGCCAAGCCGCGCAAGAGATCGCGGCCGCCAGCCAAGACTTGTCTTCCCGCACCGAAATGCAGGCCAGCAACCTGGAAGAAACCGCGGCCTCCATGGAAGAGCTGGCGGCCACGGTGCGCACCACGTCTGACAACGCCAACGCCATGGCCGACCAGACCCAGCGCAGCGCCAGCATCGCGGCCAAAGGCCAAACCGCCATCCACACGGTGGGCGAAGCCATGCGGGGCATTGAGCACTCGTCCAAAAAAATGGGCGAAATCATCAGCGTGATCGAAGGCATCGCGTTCCAAACCAACATCCTGGCGCTGAACGCTGCGGTGGAAGCGGCGCGGGCGGGCGAACAAGGCAGGGGCTTTGCCGTGGTGGCCGGCGAGGTGCGCAGCCTGGCCCAGCGCAGCGGCGCGGCGGCCAAAGAAATCAAAGACCTGATCCAAAACTCGGTCAACCAGGTGAGCAACGGCGTGGGCCAAATGGGCCAGGCCAGCGGCACCATCGACGAGGTGGTGACCGAAATCACCGCCACCCACACCGTGGTGGAAGAAATTCGCCACGCCACGCGCGAGCAATCCGAAGGCCTGATGCAAATCAACAACGCCATCGTCCAACTCGACAACGTGACCCAGCAAAACGCCGCCATGGTCGAGCAAACCAGCGCGGCTGCCGACAACCTCAGCACCGGTTCCGAGGGGCTGCGGCGCTCGGTGGCGGTGTTCAAACTCTGAGCGCCGCATTGACGCCCCAAACCCACACCGCCCCCACGCCCACGGTGCAGGTCATTGACCTGACCGCCCGGCTGGGGGTGTTTTCTTTGGCGCAGCTGGGCATTGACACGGCCCAACACCCTGGTCCGTGGCTGCAGTTGGGTTTGCAGGGCGCTTCATCGCCCCACCGGCTGGACTGGCACCGCTGCGGCACAGCGGCACAGTTGCCCCCTTTGTACGCACAGGCGGCCGAGGTGTGGCTGCTGGTGGGCCCGGGCAGTTTGTCGGTGCTGGAGGCGCTGGACGCGCCGTTGGGTGCGGTGCCACACGGCACGGCCGTGCGGGCTTTCTACACGTCCAACGCGCTGATGGAAAAGCTGCTGCTCAAACGCTGGAAACGGGACACCAAAGCCGACATGGCCTTGATGGAGTTGCCCGACACCGACCCCAAAACCCTGTGGTTTGTGCTGTGCGAGCAATTGTCCAAAGTGCCCACAGCGCCGCCCGAGCAGGCCGACTTTCAAGACACCCACACACTGAACGAACCCCGGAGATTTTTTATGCCATCCAACCTGAACGCCTCATTGGACGCCGTGTTGACCCTGGACGGAGCGCTGGGCGTGGCCCTGGTGGACCACGTCAGCGGCATGTGCCTGGCCAAGGCCGGTGGCGGGGTGGACCTGGACCTGGCCGCCGCTGGCAACACCGAGGTGGTGAAAGCCAAGCTCAAAACCATGGAGATGCTGGGCATCAAAAAGGGCATCGAAGACATTTTGATCACCCTGCACAACCAGTACCACCTGATTCGCCTGGTGCCCAACCACCCAGGCCTGTTTTTGTACCTGGTGATGGACAAGGCCAAGGGCAACCTGGCCCTGGCCCGTTACAAGCTCATGGACATCGAGCGCAGCCTGGCGCTCTGACGCGCCGGCAACTCAGAAAGTCAGAAAGACTCCCACTCGTCCCCCCCAGCGGGGGCGCTGCTGGTGGCCACACGCGCAGAAGGCAAGGCTTTGACGGGCCGGTTGGTGGCCTGTGGAGTGGCCGCTGGAGCAGAGGCCACTTTGGGGGTGGTGGGCGCGCGGCTGGGGGCTGGCACGGCTTTGGGCGGTGCCTTGTGGGCTGGGGTGTGACCGGTTTTGGGCACAGGCTTTCGGGCAGGTGCCGGGCGCACAGTGGCAGGGGTGGGTGCGCTGGCGGCGTGGGCCATGCCCGACACGCGGAACGCCGACACCTGCTCCACCAAATAGCGGGCTTGTTGGTTCAGGCTGTCGGCAGCGGCAGCGGCCTCTTCCACCAGTGAGGCGTTTTGTTGCGTCACGCTGTCGAGCTGAGACACCGCGTCGCCCACCTGTGAAATGCCGGCGGTTTGTTCGGCCGACGCCGCGTTGATTTCAGCCATCAAATCGGCCACGCGTTTGACCTGGCCCACCACGCCTTCAATGGCTTCGCCCGCACGGGACACCAACACGTTGCCGGCATTCACCTTGTCCACGCTGGTGCCGATCAAGGCTTTGATTTCTTTGGCCGCTTCGGCGCTGCGCTGGGCCAGGCTGCGCACCTCGCCCGCCACCACGGCAAAACCCCGGCCTTGTTCGCCCGCCCGCGCCGCTTCCACGGCGGCGTTCAGCGCCAGGATGTTGGTCTGGAAGGCAATGCCGTCAATCACGCTGATGATGTCGCCAATTTGGCGGGACGACTCGCTGATGTCGCCCATGGTGGCCACCACCTGGCCCACGATCTGGCCGCCGTCCACGGCGGCAGCGGCGGCGGCGTTGGCCAGCTGCGTGGCCTGCTGCGCCGTTTCGGCATTGCTTTTCACGGTGCTGGACAGCTCTTCCATCGACGCGGCGGTTTGCTCCAGGTTGCTGGCCTGCTCTTCGGTGCGCTGGGACAGGTCGTTGTTTCCCATGGCGATCTGGTTGGAGCCCGTGGCAATGCTGTCGCTGGCGCGGCGCACGCCGGTCACCAGGTTCACCAGCGCGTCTTGCATGTGCTTCATGGCCAGCACCACGCTGCCCGGCTGGGCCTGGCGGGTGTCAATGGCCGAGGTCAAGTCGCCCCCGGCAATCTGGTTGGCCAGCAGCGCCACGTCGGCGGGCTCGCCACCCAGCTGCCGTGACAGGCGCCGGGCAAACAGCACCCCAATCAGCACCCCCACCACCAAGCCACCCACGGTCAGGGCGATCAACAGCGTGCGCACGCCCTGGTACACCTCGGTGGATTGGCGGTCCAGGCCTTCTGCGTTTTGGGCTTTCAGCGTCACCAGTTCGTCCAGCAAACCGTCCAGCTTGTTGGCTTCGGCGCGCAAGGTGCCGTTGACGTAGGCGGTTGAGGGCCGGGCAATGGCCAGCTCTTCGTTTTGCAGCAACTCCACCACTTTCGCCACGCCTTGGCGGTATTGCACCAGCGACTGGTCGATTTGATCGACCAGCGCAAACCCGGCGGGGCTGTAAACGGTTTTGCGGGCTTCCTTCACCGCCACCTCCACGCGCTGCAAGCGCTGCTGGGTGTTGTCCAGGTGGGTTTTCCGCTCCGGCATGTCGTCGGCCAAGATGGCGTTACGCAGCGCGCGCCCGGCGGCCAGCAGCTCGGCGTTGGCCTCGGAAGCACGGCGCAGGCCGGTGGTTTCTTTGCTGTACATCTGGTCGGCCAGGTCGTGCATCTGACCGGTTTTCAGAATGCCCTCCACACCGATGAACGCCCCGATGAGCGCCACCAACACAAAACCCAGCACCAGCTGGGTGCCCACCGTCAAACGGTTGAACGCGTTCATCCCTGACCACTCCTTGTTGCTTGTGTCCCTGGGTGCAGAAAATGCACCCACGGGTTATCACAAAAAGCATTTATATCACCTCTCTTTTCACAGGAAGTGACACAGGTCAAGGAGTTGCACAGGCGGCACGGCACCGCCTGTGACGCCGCGTCACACCGCGCGCCAGAACACGTAGTCGGCGCTGTACTTCACCACCTGCTTCTGGCCCGCGTTGCCTGCGGCGCACGCCAGGGCCGGGGCCACACCACCCTGGGTGGCCACGCGCTGGATGTGGCTGGTGCCCTGCATGGCGCCCATGCCGGTGGCGGGGTTGGCTTTGACCAGTTGCAGCGGGATGCTGCCCGCCGCAGCGGGGGCCACCGCCAACTGCGCGCCCGTGACCTTGGAGCCATCGGCAGACTCCCAGGTGGCGGGTGGGCCGTAGTAGCGGCCCGCAGGCTTGCCAGCCATGTCGGTCATGGTGGCGTTGGGGCCCACAAACACCCACTCGAACTGGTTGGCCATGTCTTTCTTGGCGCGGCACTCGTAGGTGATGTCGCCACCCGACACGCGGGTTTGCATCACCACCTTGTGGCCTGCGGGCACCTGCACAGCGGCGGGCAGGCTGGCCTGGCTGAACACAGCGGCGGGCGCGGCGGCAGGCATGTGGCCCGAGCAAGCGGCCAGGGAAGCAACGGCGGCCAGGGCCAGGGCAGATTTGACGTACATGGAAAACACTCCTTGGGGGTTAAAGAAAACCTCAATACGCAGGCCCCACCGGCCCGGATTCAAAACCCCACAACTTCAAGGGTCATGCACATCCAAACCCGGGGGGCTTGCGTACTGAGGGGGCTTGTTCAACCCACCCGCAGGATTTGCCCCATGCCACAACACACCCCATCGCGCCCACTCGGGACCATCTCCATTGCACTGGCTGCCGCCCTGGCGGCCCCGCTGGTCGCCCAGGCCGACACCGGCAAACTGAAACTGACCGGCGGCGTCAGCACCGTGGAAGGCGCGGCGGGGGGTGGCCTCAGCCCTTGGGCCACCATCGGCACGCAGGCCAGCGAAGGTGAAGTGGGCGTGTCGGCCTACGCCAGCCGCGCCGTTACCCGCGACTACGGCCTGACCGCCACCGGCGTGGCCGTGGGCGTGCACGACAAGCTGGAGCTGTCGCTGGGCCAGCAAGATTTCAACACCGGCAACACCGGCACCCTGCTGGGCCTGCCCGGCCTGCACCTGCGCCAGACCATTGTGGGTGCCAAGCTGCGCGTGGCCGGGGACGCCGTGCTGGACAGCGACAGCCCCATGCCCCAAATTGCCGTGGGGGTGTTGCACAAACGCCTGGCCTCCAGCGGTCTGGACGGCACCCTGGCCGCGCTGGGCGCCCAGCGCAGCGGCACCGACGTGTACATCAGCGCCACCAAGCTGTTGCTGGCCCAAGGCATTCTGGTCAACGGCACCCTGCGCGCCACCAAAGCCAACCAGGGCGGCCTGTTGGGCTTTGGTGCCACCCTGAACGGGGCCGACAACGGCTACACCCTGCAACCCGAAATTTCGGTGGCCTACCTGCTGAGCCCCCAACTGGCCGTGGGCTTTGAGTACCGCGCCATGCCCGACAAGCTCAAACGCGCCGGGGCAGGCGCGGGTTTGGGGGCGGGCCTGGAGGCCGACAACTGGAAAGACATTTTTGTGGCCTGGGCGCCCAGCAAAAACGTGTCGCTGACGTTGGCCTATGTGGACCTGGGCCGCATCGTGCCCGCCACCACCGCCGCACGCAAACAGACGGGTGTGTACCTGTCGGCCCAAATCAATTTTTAATTGAATTGCCACCCAGCGCTTGATGGTATTCATTTGTTCACTACATATTTTTACATACCCATGACCACACAAAACCCCCTGACCGCCGCCCTGCTGGCCTTCACTTTTTGGGCCGCTGCCCCCGCTTGGGCACAAACCGCCGCTGCCGCTGCACCGGTTGCCCCATCAGGCACGGCCACCGCCCCACTTTATGTGGCGCTGGGCGAAAAAGCCGGCATCCGCGCTGTGATGGACGACCTGGTGCTGCGCCTCGCCACCGACGCTCGCACGGCCGAGATGTTCAAAGAAACCAACCGCAACGCCCTGGCCAGCCAGCTCACCAACCAGGCCTGCCAACTGGCCGGTGGCCCTTGTGTTTACAAAGGCCCCGACATGAAGGAATCGCACGAAAACCTGAAAATCACCAAGGCCCACTTCAACGCCCTGGTGGAAATGGCCCAGCAGGCCATGGCAGCCAAAGGCGTGCCGTTTGCCACGCAAAACCAGCTGCTGGCCCTGCTGGCGCCCATGCACCGCGACGTCATCACCGTGCGCTGACCCCCATGGCACACCCCCTTTTCGCCACTGGTGCATTGGCCGCGTGTGTGCTGGCCGCCAGCACGCTGGCCCAGGCCGCCACGGTGCACATCACCGTGCTGGGCAAAGACGGACAGCCCCTGCCCGACGCGGTGGTGCGCCTGCTGCCCACCCAGGGCCGCGCGCCCGCGGTACCGCCGGTGCAAGCCAGGATCGAGCAGCAAAAAATGCGCTTTGTGCCCGCCGTGACCGTGGTGCCCCCTGGTTCACGCGTCACTTTCAGCAACCTCGACGGCTGGGAACACCACGTGCGCGGCACCGCCGCAGGCGTGCTCAGCTTCAACACCCCCGAGCCCGGTTTTGAGCTGCGCCTGGACGGCCGCGCCGATGGCAAACCCGCCCCCAGCGCCGAGGTGGTGTTGCCCACCGCCGGGGCCGTGCTGCTGGGCTGTCACCTGCACGGCTCCATGCGCGGGCACATCTACGTGGCCGACAGCCCCTGGGCCCAGGCCACCGGCGCAAGCGGCGTGGCTGCGTTCAACGACGTGCCCGAAGGCGGCTACCAACTGCGCGTGTGGCACGGCGACCAGCTGCTGGAAGCACCACCCCAGCCGCTGGAGGTCAAACCCATCACCGCCACCACCGTGCCCACCCAGGTGGTGCCCCGGCGAAAGCGGGTGTAAGCCCAGGGCAACACCTTCAGCGCGTGGCCCACAATCCCTGCCATGACCTCTCTCACCCCCAGCCAGAGCGACGCCCACCTGATGGCCCTGCTCGACCGCGTGGCCCAACAAGACACCGCCGCCTTGAAACACCTGTATGACAGCGTCAGCGGCAAGCTCTACGGCCTGGCCTTGCGGGTGGTGACCAACACCGAGGCGGCAGAAGACGTGCTGCAACACACCTTCATGCAGGTGTGGCGCACCGCCGCCGACTACCGCGCCACCCTCAGCCCCCCCATGGCCTGGCTGTGCCTGATCGTGCGCAGCCGCGCCCTGGACCACCTGCGCCAGCACGCCGCCGAACGCGGCAACGCGCGGGTGGAGTGGGACAACGCCCTGGCCGACACCCTGGCGGGCGACGGCCCCACCCCACACGACACCGCCCAGGCGAGCCAGGCCGCCCAAGCCCTGCACGGCTGCCTGGCGCAGCTGGACAAGCGCCAGCGTGAGGTGGTCAGCCTGGCCTACCTGCGCGACCTCAGCCACAGCGAGCTGGCCCAGCAACTGCAACTGCCGCTGGGCACCGTCAAAACCTGGATACGCCGGGGCCTGGACCAACTGCGCGGCTGCATGGCCCGCTTTGCCTGACCCCGCCCGCGCTGGAGCCCCCGCCATGAACATCGCCCAACACCCCGACCTGCTCGACCGCCTGGCCAGCGCCCACGCCCTGGGCACCCTGCGCGGCGGTGCCCGCCGCCGGTTTGAAACCCTGGCCCGCCAGCGCCCCACCGTGCGCGCCGCCGCCCTGCTGTGGCAAGAACGCGTGGCCGGACTGACCGAGCTGCAAGCCCCCGCCACGCCCTCGCCCCATGTGTGGACCCGCGTGCACAACCTGGTGCAAGCCGACCTGGCCCAGCGCCGCCAAAACCGCCAAAGCACCGCCGCACCGCACACCACAGAACCCGTGTTCAACGGCGGCTGGTGGCGCAGCCTGGCGCTGTGGCGCTCGTTGTCGGTGGGCGGCGCGGTGGCACTCACGCTGGGTGTGTCCACCGGGTTGGGCGTGTACGAAATGATGAACGCGCAGGTCAACAACCTGACCGCCCGCCTGCAGCAAGCCCCGCGCATCGAATACGTGGCCGTGCTGCAAGACGGCAAAACCGGCCCCGCCCTGCTGGTGACCTTGGACGTGCAAAAACAGCAGCTGAAGCTGCAACGCGTGGGCGGCTACCAGGAGGCCGCCGACCGCTCGCTGCAACTGTGGGCCCTGCCCCCAGGCGGCGCGCCCCGCTCACTGGGTGTGCTGGGCCGCGACAAGCTGGAACGCCTGGTGACCGCGCCCGAAGCGGTCAGCACCGTGCCCACCCTGGCCGTGAGCCTGGAGCCCAAAGGCGGCGTGCCCAGCGAGGGCGGCCCCACCGGCCCCGTGCTGTTCACCGGCGCGGTCATCCGCAACATGCTGTGACAAGATGCAAGGGCAATAACCCCAACAAGAATAGGCCTCTGGCGCTTTAATGGTCTGGTAAGTTTGCTACTTTATTTTCAGGCACACATTTGCCCAAGAAGCCGCTTCATGACACTGACCGAAAACACGCCCAGCCAAAATTGGCAACACGCGTTGGCCATCATCCAGGGCTCTGACGACGCCATCATCAGCAAAACCATCGACGGCACCATCACCTCGTGGAACCCCGGTGCCGAGCGTGTGTTCGGCTACACCGCCGCCGAAGCCATTGGCCGCCCCATGCTGATGCTGTTCCCCGACAACCGGGTGCCCGAAGAAGCCGAGTTGCTGGGCCGCATCAAGGCGGGTGAACGGCTGAAGAATTTTGAAACCGTGCGCCGCTGCAAAGACGGTCGCTTCATTCACGTGTCGGTCACGCTGTCCCCCATCCTGGACGCCGACGGTCGCGTGGTGGGGGCGTCAAAAATTGCCCGCGACATCACCGAACACAAACGCGCCGAGTGGCTGGAAGCCGAAAAACAGCGCGCCGAGCGCACGGCCGAGGCGCGCGCCACCATTTTGGCCAACGTGAGCCACGAGCTGCGCACGCCCATGAACGTCATCTTGGGCCACACGCAGCTGCTGCTGCAAACACACTTGTCAGACGGGCAAGGCGCACAACTGCACACG
Source organism: Burkholderiaceae bacterium (assembly GCA_049653005.1). Lineage (GTDB taxonomy): Bacteria > Pseudomonadota > Gammaproteobacteria > Burkholderiales > Burkholderiaceae_C > UBA2334. The sequence goes on from JBASFL010000109.1 coordinate 9,503, forward strand.
GTGCATGACTCCGCCTTGTCCATGCTGCGGCTGGTGAACGATTTGCTCGACATTGCCCAGCTGGACAAAGGCTCGGTGCCGCTGGAAATGTCCGCCTTTGACCTGGCGCCGTTGCTGACCGAGGTGACCGCTGCACACCAGGGCGTAGCCACCGCGAAAGGCCTGGCGTTCAACGTGACCATGGGCCCCTGGCCCACGTCCCCCCGGGTGCGGTCAGACGCGCTGCGGGTGCGGCAAATTTTGAACAACCTCATTTCCAACGCCGTCAAGTTCACCCAGCAAGGGGGTGTGACGCTGCGGTTTGACCTGCGCGCAGGTCGGCTGCTGTGCCACATCGCCGACACCGGCGTGGGCATGGCGGCCCAAGACATGGCGCGGGTGTTTGAGCCCTTCGCCCAGGCCGACGAGTCCAACACCCGCCACTTTGGCGGTGCGGGCCTGGGTGCGGCCATTGCCCAACAACTGGTCGACCTGCTGGGCGGCAAGCTCAGCGTTCACAGCCAGCCCGGGGTGGGCACCACGGTGGACGTGGAGCTGCCCATGCCCGCCAGCGCCAGCGCCACGCCCCCCGCACCCGATGCCCCCCAGGCGCCGCTGCACCCACTGAGCGTGCTGGCCGTGGACGACATGCCCCTGAACCTGCAACTGCTGAGCGCCATCATGACCCGGCAGGGCCACCACGTCACCGCCGTGGAGAGCGGCGCAGCGGCCCTGGCCGCCATGGCACAAGGTGGCTTTGACGTGGTGCTGATGGACGTGCAAATGCCCGGCATGACCGGGCTGGAAGCCACCCAGAGAATCAGGCGACTCGAAACCCAAGCCCAACGCCACCCCACCCCCGTGATTGCCGTCACGGCCAGCGTGCTGATGAGCGACCGCGAAGCCGCCGCCCAGGCGGGCATGGACGGGTTTGTGGGCAAGCCCATCAAAATTGGGGCGTTGAATGCGGAAATTGCGCGGGTCATTCATGGTGCAGGGCAATAGATGGCCCGTGCATTTGCCAATGCAAAAAGGCATCCCATCAGGGGGATTCATTTTCGCCAGACGCAGCCAAATTGATCGCAAAAGATTCAAAAACAGAAACTGCCACAGGTTTGCTGCACAAATACCCTTGGTAGGCATGACAACCCAATCGAGCCAAAAATTCCCGCTGCTCTTCTCGTTCGACGCCCTCCGCCATGACTTGAATGTTCAGTGTATTTGACAGTGCAATAATCATCTGAGCAATGGCTGCGTCATTGTTGTGAACAAGTATGTGATCAACAAAGCTCTTGTCAATTTTCAACTGATCCAGCGGCAGGCGTTTGAGATAAGAGAGCGAAGAGTATCCAGTCCCAAAATCATCCAAAGAAAATCCAATTCCAATTTTCTTCAGCTGCCCCATTTTCACAATAATTTCCTCTACATGGTGGGCCAGCATACTCTCAGTCAACTCTATTTTCAGCAACCTGGGATTGGCACCCGTTTTGCGAATCACATCAATCAATTGATCTGAAAAATCCTCCCGATTGAATTGTTGGGCACTCACATTGACCGCAATGGTCAAGTCACTTAAAACTGGATGAGTTGACCATTTTTTCAACGTGGTGCAAGCATCCTCCAACACCCATGCACCAATTTTCTGAATCAATCCCGTTTCTTCAGCGCGTGGAATGAATTTGAGTGGAGACACCATGCCTTGTGTCGGATGCTTCCACCTGATCAACACTTCAGCGCCTGTCACACATTGGTTCGCGCCCACTTGCGGTTGATAGTAAAGTTCAAACTCTTGCCGGGTAACGGCATCCCGAAGATCTCGATCCAAAGATGCACTTTCATTCACGGAAAATTGCATTTCTGGATCAAAAAATCGCACGGTATTTCGACCTGATGCTTTGGCCTGGTACATGGCGAGATCAGCCTGTTTCAAAAGTTCTTCACTGCTTGTGCTTTCTCCACAAAAAAGCGTTACCCCAATACTGGGGGTGCAATGGTGGACATGACCATCCAAATCGTAATTTTGAGCCAATTTTTCCAGAATTTTCAATGCAATGAATTCTGCCCGGCTCACCAGTGTTGATGCATCGTGGGTTGGAAACTCCAGCAACACCACGAATTCATCTCCTCCAAATCGAGCAACGGTATCACCTTCTCTGACACAAGCTGAAAGCCGCTGCCCCACTTGCTGCAACAACAGGTCGCCAACATCGTGTCCTCTGGTGTCGTTGAGGGTTTTGAAATTGTCCAAATCGATGAAGAGAATGGCACAGCACATGCCGCGCCTTTTGGCCTTTACCAGCGCCAACGAGAGCCTGTCGTGCAACAACCTGCGGTTTGGCAAGCCCGTAAGTGCATCGTAATAAGCCAGGCGGTGTATTTCTGATTCGGCCTCTTTCGCCTGGGTGATGTCCCGGGCAATTTTGGAAGCACCCACCACCCTTCCAGTATGGTCTTTGATGGGAGAAATGGTGCTGGAAATGTGAAGCAGACTGCCATCTTTGTGCTTCCTGATGGTTTCAAAATGCTCCACCCTCTCCCCCTTGGAAATACGGGACAAAATCTCGGCCTCTTCATTGAGGCGGTCATCAGGAATTAGGATGAGCATGGACTGCCCAATCACCTCTTCTGCCGAATAACCGAAAATATGCTCAGCGCCCCGGTTCCAGCTGGTGATGATACCTTTGGTGGTTTTCCCGATGATGGCATCATCTGATGAATCCACAATTGCTTTGAATTGCAGCAATTCCAGCTTTGCCAATCTCTGAGTGGTTTCAGCTATCCAACCCAGCACACTGTTTTGTTTGTGTTTTGGCACATTTATGCTGTTAGAAAAATCGCCAGTACCCAAGGTTGCAATCAACGTTTGCAATTCAGGTGCAGAGCAGCCCAGCATGGCTTTCTGTTGCGCCTTGATGGCCCACAACAAATACAGAAGTAACAATCCCATGGCAATCAGTGCAATGCGTGTTTCGGTTGTTTTTAATTCCGCATCTTTCACCGCCTTCATGGTTCTTGCATCCATCAGTGCTTCGAACTGACTGATGGGCCTCATGATGTCAATCTTTGCCCTGTGAAAACTTTCATCGTGAAGCATGTCTATGGCTTTTTGACGATTATCCACATTGAATGGCAGGTCAGTTTCAATCAAAGCGATTGCTTTGAATTCAGTTTTTGTAAGTTCATCAGATTTTGCTTTTGATTCGGCCAGTTTGGAAAATTCAATTTCCGTGAAACCAGCATTTCTCATCAAATCAAGCAAAGGCATGGCCACGCCTCTATTGAAATTTTCGCTGTTTTCCGTAGCGGCAAAATCCCAATAAGAAGGTCCATAATTTTCTGGCCGTTTCAACACACCATCTCGAATTCCAATCACGGATTGAAATTGCTGCTTGAAGGTCGAATTTCCCGTGATGACGTAGGTGCGAACCAACCTTGTAAGGTCGTTGGATGATTGCCGCAATTCATTGGCCAACAGCTGGGACTTCAGCCGTATCGAATTGGCTTTTCTGAGATCTGATTCCGCCTGGGCATACACATAGAACGTGATCACAAAAGCAACCATAGTCCCCAGCATTGCCCAGAAATAGGCTGTGAATTTGGAGAAGTTTTTTATTTTTGATGCCATGAATTTTCCCGCCAAAGGCTGATGAAACCCTGTTCTACGAATCAGTGAATGCTTATATGCAGATTCCTAAAGCCTGCACATGAGCTAAATCAAACCAATTTATCAATTGCCGAAGATTTTTCACCGACACGTCCTGCAATTAAGAAAACTGTACCGTGCGGGGTATAGACTGGATTGTGCCGACGAACGTAAGAATAGCGTCAGCAGACGGTAAGCATCAAAATTTAAGCAAACTTAATCACATCATGAAAAAAATCACGTTGGCTCAGCGGTTGTTGTTCATCAGCGCCACGCTGGTGGGTTTGTTGGCACTTGCAGCCATCACGGCTGGGCTCATGATGAGCAAGCTCTCCGACGCGGCAGACCGCATCAACCACGTCAACGTGCCCCAGCTGCAAGTGATTGCAGAGCTGGAGCTGAATGTGACCCGGGTGTCTCTGCAGTTGCGCCATGCCATCCTGGCCCGAAATCCCGCCGAACTCGAAGCCACCTTGGCTGATGTAGCTGAAAAAAAGGCGTTGCTGACGAACCGGTTGGACCAATTTGGCAAAGGCATGGCAGACCCGGACGAACAGACGGCGTTCAAACCGCTGCCAGCGTTGATGACGGCTTTTTGGAAAGAGGGGGAAGCCAACATCGCACTGATTCAGGCTGGCAAGCGTGAAGAGGCATTTGTGTATCTGGTGGAGCGCACCATCCCCGCTCGCAACGCCCTTCTGTCGCCGTTGGCGGTTGAAAAAAAGCGGCAGGGGGACAGCCTGTCCTTGCGCATCAACGAGGTCAAAGACCTTGCTGATTTGGACCGATGGGTGGTTTTGGGCGCTGTGTCTGCGGTGGCAACGGGCTTGGTCTTGTTGGCGCTCTACCTTCGCAAGGTCACAGCCCGCTTGGGTGCCGACCCGGAAGACCTCCAACACGTGGTGGACGCCGTGGCCGCAGGTGATCTTTCCGTGCGCATTGATCTGCGTTCGGGAGATCGGGTCAGCACCATGTTTTCCCTGCGGGGCATGATTCAAAATCTGACAGATTCGGTGGCCTCCGTGCGCCAAGGTGCTGACAGCGTGTCCAACGCCAGTGCCGAAATTGCGTTGGGCAACAGCGATTTGTCAGTGAGAACCGAACAACAAGCCAGCGCCATTGAAAAGACCTCTGCGGCCATGGAGCAATTGGGCTCAACCGTTCGGCAAAACGCAGACAACGCAAACCATGCCAACCAATTGGTTCAGTCTGCGTCTGCTTTGGCACTCAAGGGAGGGGCGGTGGTGGGTGAGGTCGTCAACACCATGCGATCAATCCAGGACAGCAGCCACCAGATATCCGACATCATCAGCGTCATCGACGGCATTTCGTTCCAAACCAACATCCTGGCGCTGAACGCCGCCGTGGAAGCGGCCAGAGCAGGAGAACAAGGCCGTGGTTTTGCAGTGGTGGCAGGCGAGGTGCGCAGTCTGGCTCAACGCAGCGCCGAGGCTGCAAAACAGATCAAAACGCTCATCACCACCAGTGCCGAGCGTGTGAACCAAGGCAATGTGCTGGTCGAGCAGGCGGGTAACACCATGACTGAGATCGTTCAAGCAGTGAAACGCGTGACCGAGCTGATGGAACAAATCAGCACCGCCAGCATGGAGCAAAGCACAGGCGTAGGGGAAGTGGGCATGGCCATCACCCAGATGGAACAGACCACGCAGCAGAACGCGGCATTGGTGGAAGAAATGTCGGCAGCCGCGATGAGCCTGAAGTCACAAGCGGCTGAACTGGTGCAAGCGGTGGCGGTCTTCAAACTGGCTTCCGGAAACCCGACCATCCATTGAAAATGCACAGGGCTGCGCACAATAAATGGGTGTTTGCGGCCTTGATTGCCACTCAAAAACACTTGCCGTTCAGGGCAAGACCTTGCTTTGAAACCCGGAGCGTGTGCCCATGCCCTTGACCCAACCGACCACCGCACAGCCCCCCAGCCCACCGCCCGACGTGCCGGTGGCGCACTACAAAGCCATCGTCCAGTCCACCGACGATGCGGTCATCAGCAAAACGCTGTACGGCATCGTGACCAGCTGGAACCCCGGTGCCCAGGCCATGTTTGGCTACACGGCTGACGAAATGGTGGGCTCGTCTTTGCTGCGCCTGTTCCCCCCCGACCGGGTGGACGAAGAGGCGGCCATCCTGCAAAAGATCATGGCCGGTGAAACGGTGGACCACTTCGAGACGGTGCGCATCACCAAAGAGGGGCGGCTGCTGAATGTGTCCGTCACCATTTCCCCCATCCGCGATGACAGCGGCACCATCGTGGGGGCCTCGAAAATCGCGCGCAACATCACCGAGCGCAAAGCCAGCGACGTGGGGCTGCGGCTGGCCGCCAGCGTGTTCAGCGACACCAGCGAGGGCATTGCCATCACCGACACCCAAGGCACTGTGCTGGTGGTGAACAACGCGTTTGAGCACATCACCGGCCACAGCCGGGCCGATGTGCTGGGCCAATCGCCGCGCATGTTCCGCTCCAGCCGCCAGGGCCCTGAAACCTATGCCCAGCTGTGGGAACAGCTGATGGAAACCGGCCGCTGCCGGGGCGAGGTGTGGAGCCGCCGCAAAGACGGCGAGGCCTACGCCGTGCTGCTGACCGTCAACGCCGTGAAAAACGACGCGGGCCAAACCGTGCGTTACGTGGCGCTGTTTTCAGACATCACGCCGCTGCGCCGCCAGCAAGAGCAGCTGGAGCACGTGGCCAACTTCGACCCGCTGACCGACCTGCCCAACCGCCTGCTGCTGTCCGACCGGCTCACACAAGGCCTGGCCCAGTGCCGCCGCACCCAGCAGGGGCTGGCCGTGCTGTACCTGGACCTGGACGGGTTCAAGGCCATCAACGACCGCCACGGGCACGACATGGGCGACCAGCTGCTGATCGCACTGGCCCAGCGCATGAAACACGCGCTGCGCGACACCGACAGCCTGGCGCGCATGGGGGGCGACGAGTTTGTGGCCGTGCTGGTGAACGTGCTGACCCCGCAAGACTGCGCGCCCTTGATCGAGCGGCTGTTGCACGCCTGTGCACAGCCCATCGTGGTGCGCGACGTGTTGCTGCAAGTGTCGGCCAGCATTGGCGTGGCCCTGTACCCACAAGACAACGCCGACGTGGACCTGCTGATACGCCACGCCGACCAGGCCATGTACCAGGCCAAGCAGGCGGGCAAAAACCGCTACCACCTGTTCAACCCCGACCACCAGGCCGAGCTGCAAGCCCAGCAATCGCGGCTGACCGATCTGCGCCAGGCGCTGACAGGTGGCGAGTTTGTGCTGCACTACCAGCCCAAGGTGAACATGCGCACCGGCGCGCTGGTGGGGGTGGAGGCGCTGGTGCGCTGGCAACACCCCACGCAGGGCCTGCTGGCCCCTGCGGCCTTCCTGCCCAGCCTGGAGGGCCACCCGCTGAGCGACCAACTGGCCGACTGGGTGCTGCAAACCGCGCTGGAGCAAATGTGCCTGTGGCAACAACAGGGCGAACGGGTGCCCGTGAGTGTGAACGTGGGGGGCCAGCAGCTGCAACAGCGGCACCTGGCGGTGCGCCTGGCCGAGCTGCTGGCGCGCTACACGGGCATCAGCCCGCGCGACCTGGAGCTGGAAATTCTGGAAACCAGCGCCCTGCACGACCTGCAAGAGGTGTCGGCCACCATGCGCGAGTGCCACCACATTGGCGTGCGGTTTGCGGTGGACGACTTCGGCACCGGCTACTCGTCCCTGACCTACCTGAAGCGGTTGCCCGCGGCCACCCTGAAAATCGACCGCAGCTTTGTGCGCGACATGCTGGACGACCACGAGGACCTGGCCATCGTGCAGGGGGTGATCGGGCTGGCCCAGGCCTTTGGCCGCACCGTGATTGCCGAGGGCGTGGAAACCGAGGCCCATGGCCAAAAGCTGCTGGCACTGGGCTGCGAATTGGCCCAGGGCTTTGGCATTGCCCGGCCCATGCCCGCCGACCAGCTGTTGCCCTGGCTGGCCACCTGGCGACCGTTTGACAGCTGGACCGGCCCGCCCGCGCCGTGACCGTCAGGCCGTGCGGAACACGGCCACGGCCTGGGTGAGTTCGGTGGCCTGGCTTTGAAGGCTGGCCGCAGCGGCCGACGACTCTTCCACCAGCGCGGCGTTTTGCTGGGTCATCTGGTCCATCTGGGCCACGGCGGTGTTGATTTGCTGAATGCCGCCGCTTTGCTCCACGGTGGCGCTGCTCATGTCGTTGATGAGCTGGGTGACATGGCTCACCTGGGTCACGATGTCTTCCATGGCTTTGCCGGCATCGGCCACCAGCTGGCTGCCGGTTTCCACGTTGGCAATGCTGGCCTGAATCAAACCTTTGATTTCCCGGGCGGCCTCGGCACTGCGCTGCGCCAGGCTGCGCACCTCACCGGCCACCACGGCAAAGCCGCGCCCGGCCTCACCGGCGCGGGCGGCCTCCACAGCGGCGTTCAGCGCCAGGATGTTGGTTTGGAAGGCAATGCCGTCGATCACACCGATGATTTCAGACATTTTGTGGCTGGAACCCGTGATGTCGGTCATGGTGTGCACCACTTTGCCCACCACCTCGCCGCCTTGCACAGCGGCCTCTGACGCTTGCTGCGCCATCTGGCTGGCGCGGCGGGCGGTGTCGGCGGTCTGGGTGACGTTGGAGGTGATTTCTTCCAGCGAGGCGGCGGTTTGCTCCAGGTTGGCGGCCTGCGCTTCGGTGCGCTGCGACAAATCCATGCTGCCCGCCGCCACCTGGGTGGCACCGGTCACGATGGAATCGCTGGCAAACCGCACTTTGCCCACCATCTGGCCCAGGTTGGTGTTCATGGTTTGCAGGGCTTGCAGCAGGTGCCCGGCCTCGTCGGCGCTGTGGGGTTCGATGCGGCGGGTCAGGTCACCGGCGGCCACGGCCTCGGCCACCGCCACGGCTTCACCAATGGGTCCGGTGACGGAACGGCTGGTCACCACCCCCACCAGCACCCCCACGGCGGCGCTGATGAGCGCCACGGCGATCAGCAACCGGCTGGTGAAACGTGCGCTGGCTTGCACCACGGTGGCCTGCTCGCGGGCCATGGTGATTTCAAGCTCGACAAACTGCTGGAGTTTTTCAAGGTAGGTGTTTTGTGCCACGCGCAAGTCGCCAAACAGCAGGGCGGTGGCCGCGTCGCGGTCGCCCTTCATGGCCAGGGCCATGGCCTGGTTCATGGCGGGCAGGTAAGCGGCGCGGGCGGCCTTGGCGGCCTCCAGCGCGGCCAGTTCACGCGGCTCGTTTTGGGCCGCGGCCAGGGTTTCCAGCAACTGGGTGTTGGCTTTGCCCACCTGCTCGGTGCGGGCCCGCTCTTCGGCTTGTTTGGTGGGGTCGGCTTGCAGCAACATGTTGCGCACCACCCGGGCCGTGACGTTCAGGTTGTCTTGCAGCGTTTTGGTGGTGGAAATTTTGGCAATGTGCTGCTCGATGATGTCGTTCAGCGCCGCGTCGGTGCGGCCAAACTGTTGCGACGCGTACAGCGCCATGGCCACACTGGCCACGATCAACACGGCAAACCCCGCCAATATGCGGGTGCGAATTTTCCAGTCTGCGAAGGCCATGGGGTTCCCTTGGGTGTGAGCCACCGTCACCACACGCAACGGTCATGGCCGCACTTTAAGGGTTAACCCTGATTCAACCTTTGACCAGGATCAGACGCAGGCACCGGGTTCACTGCCGCGCGGTGCGGATGTGCGGCGGCACGGCCTGCGGGTGGCTGGTGCGCCAGGGGCTGATGTCCAGCCCACCCCGGCGGGTGTAGCGGGCGTACACGGTCAGTTTGGTGGGTTTGCAGCGCGCCATGATGTCCATGTAGATGCGCTCCACACACTGCTCGTGAAACTCGTTGTGGTTGCGAAAACTCACGATGTACTTCAGCAGCCCCTCCTGCTCGATCTGCGGCCCCACGTAGCTGATTTGCACACTGCCCCAGTCGGGCTGGCCGGTGACCAGGCAGTTGCTTTTGAGCAGGTGGCTGGTGAGGGTTTCCGTCACGGGTTGCTCGTCCAGGGCGGCGCTCAGCAGCTCGGGGGCGGGCTGGTACTGGGTGCATTCCACGTCCAGGCGGTCCAGGTTCAGGCCGTCGAGTTCGTGCACGGGTTCGCGGTCGAACAGCTCGGGGGCCAACACCTTCACGCCCAGGCTGGCGCCCACGGCCGGGGCACCGCGCCAGGCGGCTTCGGTCAGGTCGGTGCGCAGGGTGTGGCGCACGGCATCGGCGTCGGCAAACACGCTGTTGTTGAAGCTGTTGAGGTAGAGCTTGAAGCTTTTGCTTTCAATGATGTTCGGCGTTTCAGCGGGCACGGTGATGTGGGCCAGCGCCACCTGGGGTTTGCCTTTGGGGTTGAGCCAGCTCAGCTCAAACGCCGTCCACAAGTCGGCCCCCAGAAACGGCAGGCTGCCGGTGATGCCCACCTCGGCCCGCTTGGGGGCACGCGGCAGCGGGAAAAGCAGGCCGGGGTTGTAGCGGTCTTCGTAGGCGCTGGTTTTGCCCAGCTGGGAGTCTTCGGGGGAGTGCATGGGCGGGGCAAAAAAGGTTGATTTAATGAATAGCTACAAACCCATACCCATCAAGCGGTAGAGGCATTTTTTATACAAATTTCTCAAACGAACTCGCCTTCGCGCAGCCACTTGGTGGCCACCCACTTTTCGCCGGCCAGCACGGGCGCGCCGCCGTGCAGGGTTTGGGTGGCGGGGTGGGGGCGGTCGTAGCTGAAGAACACGGCGTTGCCGCGCTGGGCGGCCACGGCCAAGCCCACGTCGGGGAAGGTGGTGGCGCCGCCTTGGGCCGGTGTGTTGAGGTACATCACCAACGTGCCCACGCGTTGGCCGCCGCGCTTCAGGATGGTGGGCGTGCCAGGGGCGGTGGGGTCGAAGTAGTCGTAGTGCGGTTTGTATTGCGCGCCGGGCGCGTAGTTCAGCACTTGCAGGCCTTCGCCGTTTTCCAGGGGCCAGCGCAGCAGGCGGGCAATGCGGCTTTCGATCCGGGCGATCAGCTCGGTTTCCGCCCGGCGGAAAAACATGCCGTCGCTGGTGCGGTCGGCGTTCACGGCTTCGCCGCCGGTGTGGGTTTCCACGGTCAGCGAGCGGGCCAACCGGGGCTGGGCGGCGGCCACCAGCGCATCGCACTCGGCGTCGCTGAGCAGCCCGCCAAACACCACCACACGGGGGCGGGCCAGGGTCAGCAACACGCTGACGTGGCGGTCGCCCGAGTCCAGCACGCTGGGGGCGCCTGTCAGTTCAGGCTCGGGCAAGGCACCGGGCCGCGCGGGTGTGTGGGCAGGTGTGTGGGCGGGTGTCTGGGCAGCTGCTTGGGCAGGGGTGGCGGCCACGCGCTGGGCGCTGGCCTGGACGATGCGCTGCACCTGCTCGGGTGTGTGGGCGGTGGCCACGGCCTCGGGCGGCACGCCGTGCTCAGCCAGGTGCTGGGCAAGGGTGGTTTCGAGCGCTTGCAGGGCCACGTCTTCCTGCCAGCCCGACGCCGCCATGGACTGCAGCACCACCTCGGGCGTGTGACCGGCCAGCACCTGCTCCACGATCCAGTGCCGCAGGTCGGGGGTGATGGCTTGGGGGGTGTCGTGGGTCATGGCGGGCCCCGGTGGGTGGGTGGTGCGGTGGTCAGTCTGCCAAGCGGTCAGGCTGCCGTGCGGTCGCGGCGGAACACCAGCTTGTCGGTGCTGGAGAGCGCGGGCACAAAGGCGTAACCGTCGGTGGTGAAGGTGGTGAGGGCCTCGGGCGTGGCGGCGCGGGTTTGGATGGCGTGGCGCACCATCAGGCCCCGCGCGCGCTTGGCCATGAAGCTGATGACCTTGTATTGCCCGCCACCCCGGTGTTCTTCAAACACGCAGCTCACCACGCGGGGCTTCAGCACCTTGGGGTCCACCACCTTGAAGTACTCCTCGCTGGCGAGGTTGATGACCACGGGCGATGCGTCGGCCTGGGCGCGCTGGTTCAAATACTCGGCCACCCGGCTGCCCCAGAAGCGGTACAGGTTGCTGCCTTGGGCCGTGGCCAGGCGTGTGCCCATTTCCAGGCGGTAGGGCTGCATCAGGTCCAGCGGGCGCAGCACGCCATACAGGCCACTGAGGATGCACAGGTGCTGCTGCGCCCAGCCCAGCTCGGCCTCGGTCAGGGTTTTGGCGCTGAGGCCGTCGTACACGTCGCCGTTGAACGCCAACACGGCTTGTTTCGCGTTGGCAGGGGTGAAGGTGGGCGTCCAGGCCTGGTAGCGGCCCACGTTCAGCCCCGCCAGCGCGTCGCTCAGGCCCATGAGCGTGGCCACGTCCTGGGGGGACTTCTGTTTCAGCACCCCAATCAGCTCGGTGGCCTGCGGCACAAACAAGGGCTGCGTGTGGGTGGCGGTGGTGGGCGGGGTGTCGTAATCCAGCGCCTTGGCTGGGGAAATGAGGAACAGCATGCGGCAGATTTTGGCACGCAGGCCACGGTGGCTTGGCCCAGCTGTCGGCCCATTTCCCTTCAGTGTTGAAGGGGTTTTCCCACACCAATTCAATTGCACACAATTGAATTGCCTAAAATTCAACCATGCCAACGCCCACACCCCTGTCACCCACCCACCCCGCGCTGAAGCTGGACAACCAGCTGTGTTTCGCGGTGTACGCCGCGTCGCTGGCCATGACCAAGGCCTACAAACCGGTGCTGGGCGCGTTGGGCCTGACCTACCCGCAGTACCTGGTGCTGCTGGTGCTGTGGGAGCAAGACCACCGCCCCGTCACCGAGCTGGGCGAGCGCCTGTGCCTGGACAGCGGCACCCTCACCCCCTTGCTCAAACGCATGGAATCCGCCGGTTGGGTGCAGCGCCAGCGCAGCACGCAAGACGAACGCAAGGTGCACATCGTCCTCACGCCCGCAGGCCTGGCCCTGCGCGAACAAGCGGCCTGCATCCCCGTGGGGCTGGCCAACAAGCTGGCCTGCGACACCGCCGAACTCGCCCGCCTCACCGCCGAGCTGCACACCCTGCGCCAGCGCCTGGGCGCGGCCTGAAACTTTTCCCGCTCTCTCCTCAACCCCCAACCCCTGAAAGACCCACCATGACCACCTCTCTCGACAAAGTGCTCTACACCGCCGTTGCCACCACCACGGGCGGCCGCGATGGCCGCTCCGTCAGCAACGACGGCCTGCTGGACGTGAAACTGGCCCCCCCCAAAGAACTGGGCGGTGCCGGTGGCGCCACCAACCCCGAGCAGCTGTTTGCCGCCGGTTACTCCGCCTGCTTCCTGGGCGCCATGAAACACGTGGCGGGCCTGCAAAAAGTGGCCGTGCCTGCCGACACCAGCATCACCGCCAGCGTGGGCATTGGCCCCATTCCCCAGGGTTTTGGCATCAACGCCAAGCTGGTGATTGCCCTGCCCGGCATGGACCGCGCCGCCGCCCAAGCCCTGGTGGACGCCGCCCACCAGGTGTGCCCTTACTCCAACGCCACACGCGGCAACATCGACGTGGTGCTGGAACTGGCCTGATGCCCCTCCCCGGCACCCCCGGGGACAATGCCCGCATGCTGAGCCTGCTGCACCAAGACGAGCACCTGGTGGCCATCCACAAGCCACCGGGCCTGCTGGTGCACCGCACCGGGCTGGACGCGGGCGAAACCCGCTTTGCCATGCAGCTGCTGCGCGACCAGCTGGGCCGCCACGTGTGGCCGGTGCACCGGCTGGACAAAGGCACCAGCGGCGTGCTGCTGTTTGCGCTCGACGCCGACACCGCCCGCCGGGTGGGCCAGGCGTTCGAGCAAGGCCACGGCCTGCACAAAACCTACCAGGCCGTGGTGCGCGGCTGGCCCGCCGACGCAGGCGACATAGACCACCCGCTGCGCCGCCTGCCCGACGATTCGCGTGACACGCGGGAGCTTGTGCAAACCGCCCACACCCGCTACCGCACCCTGGCGCGGTTCACACTGCCCCTGCCCCAAGGCCCCCACCCCAGCACACGGCTGGCCCGCGTGGCGCTGCAACCCCTCACCGGGCGGCGGCACCAGTTGCGCCGCCACATGAAACACATTGCCCACCCCATCGTGGGCGACGCCACCCACGGCAAAGGCCCACTCAACCGCGACGTGGCCGCCCACCTGGGCCTGCAACGCCTGTGGCTGCACGCCACCGACCTGCACCTGACCCACCCCGTGACCGGCGTGGCACTGGCGCTGCACGCACCGCTGGGCCCTGAATGGGGTTTGTGGCCTGAGGCTTGAAGCAGGCCCCGGACGCGCTTCGTAAAATCACGGGTTGTTCATCACACCGCCGCCGGCACCGCCTGCGTGCCCAGCCCGAGATTGCCGCCATGTCTGAAGCCACCCCGTCCCCCGCAGCACCCGCACAACCCGGCCTGAATTCGCTGTCCAAGTCGTTCGAGCCCTCGGCACTGGAAGCCCACTGGGGGCCCGAGTGGGAGCAGCGCGGCTACGGTGCCGCCGGTTTCCGTGGCACGGGCGCGCCGCAGGCCGACGCACCGGCGTTCGCCATCCAGCTGCCCCCCCCGAACGTGACCGGCACCCTGCACATGGGCCACGCGTTCAACCAGACCATCATGGACAGCCTCACCCGCTACCACCGCATGGCCGGGTTCAACACCGTGTGGGTGCCCGGCACCGACCACGCGGGCATTGCCACCCAAATCGTGGTGGAGCGCCAGCTGCAGGCCCAAGGCATCAGCCGCCACGACATGGGGCCCACGCCAGCCGAAGCCCGCAAAAACTTCGTGTCCAAGGTGTGGAAATGGAAAGAGCAAAGCGGCAACACCATCACCACCCAAATGCGCCGCATGGGCGACAGCGTGGACTGGGGCCGCGAGTACTTCACCATGGACGACAAGCTGAGCAAGGTGGTCACCGAAACCTTTGTGAAGCTGTACGAGCAAGGCCTGATTTACCGCGGCAAACGCCTGGTCAACTGGGACCCAGTGCTGCAGTCGGCCGTGTCCGACCTGGAAGTGGAAAACGAAGAAAAAGACGGCTCGCTGTGGCACATCGAGTACCCGTTTGCCGACGGCCCGCAAACCGTGAACGGCGAGCTGGCCAAAGGCCTGACCGTGGCCACCACCCGGCCCGAAACCATGCTGGGCGACGTGGCCGTGATGGTGCACCCCGAAGACGAACGCTACCAGCACCTGATTGGCAAGCAAGTGGTGCTGCCCCTGTGCAACCGCACCATCCCCGTCATTGCCGACGCCTACGTGGACAAAACCTTCGGCACCGGTGTGGTGAAGGTCACCCCCGCGCACGACCCCAACGACTACGCCGTGGGCCAGCGCCAGGGCCTGGACATGATTTGCGTGCTGACGCTTGCCGCCACCGTCAACGACAACGCCCCCGAAAAATACCGGGGCCTGGACCGCTTTGTGGCCCGCAAAGCCATCGTGGCCGACCTGGAAGCCAGCGGCGCACTGATCGAAACCAAGAAGCACAAACTCATGGTGCCCATTTGCACCCGCACCGGCCAAGTTGTGGAGCCCATGCTGACCGACCAGTGGTTTGTGGCCATGAACAAGGTGTCTGAGCAAGACCCCACCGGTAAAAGCATTGCGCAAAAAGCCATCGACGCCGTGCACAGCGGCCAGGTGAGCTTTGTGCCCGAAAACTGGATCAACACCTACAACCAGTGGATGAACAACATCCAGGACTGGTGCATCAGCCGCCAGCTCTGGTGGGGCCACCAGATTCCCGCCTGGTACGGCGAAAACGGCAAAATTTATGTAGCTGAAAATGCAGAACAGGCAAGCGCCAAAGCCCAAAAAGACGGGTATTTTGGCCCCCTGAAGCGCGACGAAGACGTGCTGGACACCTGGTACTCCAGCGCACTGGTACCGTTCAGCACCATGGGCTGGCCCGAAACCGGTTCTCAAGGCTCCGGCGCCACGAACGATTACGACCTGTACCTGCCAAGCACGGTGCTGGTGACCGGCTACGACATCATCTTCTTCTGGGTCGCCCGGATGATCATGATGACCACACACTTCACCGGCAAGGTGCCGTTCAAACACGTCTACATCCACGGCCTGGTGCGCGACGCCCAAGGCCAGAAGATGAGCAAGAGCGAAGGCAACGTGCTCGACCCCGTGGACCTGATCGACGGCATTTCCCTGGCGCCCTTGCTGGACAAACGCACCACCGGCCTGCGCAAGCCCGAAACCGCCCCCAAGGTGCGCAAGCAGACCGAAAAGGAATTCCCCGACGGCATTCCCGCCTACGGGGCCGACGCGCTGCGCTTCACCTTCGCCGCGCTGGCCAGCCTGGGCCGCAGCATCAACTTCGACAGCAAACGCTGCGAGGGCTACCGCAACTTCTGCAACAAACTCTGGAACGCCACCCGCTTTGTGCTGATGAACTGCGAAGGCCAGGATTGCGGCCTGAACGACCACAGCGCCGACCAATGCGTGCCCGGTGGGGGCTACCTGGCGTTCAGCCAACCCGACCGCTGGATCGTCTCGCGCCTGCAACGCGTGGAAGCCGAGGTGGCCAAGGGCTTTGCCGACTACCGCCTGGACAACGTGGCCAACACGATTTACGACTTCGTGTGGAACGAGTTCTGCGACTGGTACCTGGAAATTGCCAAGGTGCAAATCAACACCGGCAGCGCCGAAACCCAGCGGGGCACACGCCGAACGCTCATCCGCACGCTGGAAACCATCTTGCGCCTGCTGCACCCCGTCACCCCCTTCATCACCGAAGAGCTGTGGCAAAAGGTGGCACCCGTGGCAGGGCGTGCAGGCCCCTCCGTCAGCGTGGCGGAATACCCGGTGAGCCAGCCCAGCCGCATCGACGAGGCGGCCGAGGCCCACGTGGTCAAGCTCAAATCGCTGGTGGACGCCTGCCGCAACCTGCGCGGCGAAATGAACGTGTCACCCGCCACACGCCTGCCCCTGTTCGTGGTGGGCGACACCGCGTTCATGACCGGCGCAGCCCCCGTGTTGCAAGCACTGGCCAAGCTGAGCGAAGTGAAAGTGTTTGAAGACGACGCCAGCTGGGCCGCTGCGGCCCAAGCCGCGCCGGTGGCGGTGGTGGGTGAAGCCCGGCTGTGCCTGTACATGGAAGTGGATGTGGCCGCCGAAAAGGCGCGCCTGGGCAAAGAAGCCACCCGCCTGGAGGGCGAGATCGCCAAGGCCAGCGCCAAACTGGGCAACGAAGCGTTTGTGGCCAAGGCCCCGGCAGCGGTGCTGGAGCAAGAAAGAAAGCGCGTGGCGGACTTCACCGCCACCCTGGCGAAAGTGAAAGCGCAATTGGCCCACTTGGGCTGATGGTGCTGCCCGGTCGGGGCTGGTTGCCCCGGCTCTTTGACGCCGCCTCAGCAGCGGTTCAGCGGCCCATCAACGGCGTTTGAGCACGGTGATGTGTTCGCCGCCGTTGCTTTCCTGCAGCAGCAAATCGTTGCCGGTTTGTTTCGCAAACGCCTGGAAGTCGCGGACCGAACCACCGTCAGTGGCCACAATTTTGAGCGTCTGGCCGCTGAGCATGTCGGCCAAGGCTTTCTTGGCTTTCAGGATGGGCAATGGGCAGTTCAGCCCCCGGGCGTCCAGTTCTTTGTCGGTTTGCATGATGTGTCCTCGAGAGGTGGCGGATTCTACGGGTGTGGCCCGCCCCAATGGCCTCAGGCCGGGAAAACCCCGGTGGAAAGGTAGCGGTCACCCCGGTCGCACACGATGAACACAATGGTGGCGTTTTCCACCCGGCGCGACACCTCCAGCGCCACGTGGCAGGCGCCTGCGGCCGAAATGCCCGCAAAAATGCCCTCTTCCCGCGCCAGCCGGCGGCACATGTCTTCGGCATCGCCTTGGCTCACGTACATCAGCTCGTCCACATTGGCCGGGTCGTAAATTTTGGGCAGGTATTCGGTGGGCCACTTGCGAATGCCAGGAATGCGCGAACCCTCGCTGGGCTGCGCCCCAATGATGTGCACCTGCGGGTTTTGCGACTTCAGGTAACGCGAGACACCGGTGATGGTGCCGGTGGTGCCCATGGCGCTGACGAAGTGCGTGACCCGCCCTTGTGTGTCGGCCCAAATTTCCGGGCCGGTGGTTTCAAAGTGCACGCGTGGGTTGTCAGCGTTGGCAAACTGGTCCAGCACCCGTCCCTTGCCCTGCGCCGCCATCTGGTCGGCCAGGTCGCGGGCGTATTCCATGCCGCCACTTTTGGGGGTGAGGATCAATTCCGCACCAAACGCCTTCATGGTCTGCGCACGCTCGATGCTCAGGTCCTCCGGCATGATCAGCACCATGCGGTAGCCCTTGATGGCCGCCGCCATGGCCAGGGCAATGCCCGTGTTGCCCGAGGTGGCCTCGATCAAGGTGTCACCGGGCTTGATATCGCCGCGCTCTTCAGCGCGTTTGATCATGGACACAGCAGGCCGGTCTTTCACCGAACCGGCGGGGTTGTTGCCCTCCAGTTTGCCCAGAATGACATTGCCCCGTGCCTTGGAATCCGCTGCGCCCAGGCGCTGCAAGGCCACCAATGGCGTTTTGCCAATGGCATCTTCGAGGGTGGGGTAACGGTGCGGAACGCTGAATTCGGTCATGTCGTGCGATTTTTTGAAAATTGAGGTTCTCACTGTGCCATAATTTCGGTTTTCCAGATTGCTGCCGGAGTGGCGAAATTGGTAGACGCAGCAGATTCAAAATCTGCCGGTGCTAAACACCGTGCCGGTTCGAGTCCGGCCCCCGGCACCACCCTTTCCAGGTGGTCGTGCAGCAATCAGAAAAAGTGAGCAAAGCGCCAAGACGAAAGTCTCAGGCGCTTTTTCTTTGCCTGAACACCTGAAAACGGCGCACAGGCATCACGCCAAACCGTCCTGCACGGTGGGGTAATGCAAACGCAGCCCCAGTTCGGTTTTCATGCGGCGGTTGTCCAGCCGCCGCGACTCGCTCATGAAACTCAACAGCACCACCGGCAAGGTGGACTGGGCCGCGTCACGCGCCACACGTGGCGGGCGGGGCAAGCCGTACAGGTCAGCAGCCAAATCAAAGTAATCGCCCATTTTCAGCGTGGTGTCATCGCTCACGTTGATGCAGCGTTGCCCCTGGCTGCGCCACACGGCCAGCCAGCAGGCGCGGGCCAAATCGTCGGCATGGATGTGGTTGGTGTACACGTCGTCCTGCGCTTGCAACACGGGTGTGCCACGCAGCAAACGCTCGCGGGGCGTGCCGCCTTCTCGGTTGGGTGCGTAAATGCCCGGAATGCGCAACATCGCGGTGGGCACGCCAGCGCGCCGCCCGAAAGCCCGCACATGGCGCTCGGCATCGACACGCCGCTGGGCGCGTGGCGTGTGAGGCGCAACAGGCCGGGTTTCATCCACCCAGGCACCGCTGCAATCGCCGTACACGCCGCTGGTGGACCCATACACCACAGACTTCGGGGGCGTGCGGCGGGACCACACCCGCACCAGCGCCTGGGTACGAGGGTCGGTCCGCCATTGGGGATTGGCACTGGGAGGTGGGGCCAAGTGCAGCACACGGGTGGCCAAGCCCGACAACCGCCTAAAGCTCGTGGGGTCATCAAGGTTGCCCAACAAAGGGGTCACGCCCTGGGCACGCAGCGAAGGCACGCGCGCAGGCGATGAGGTCAGGGCCAGCACCCGCACACCGCGTGCCGCGAACGGCAGCACGCGCTGCCCCACATCGCCACACCCGACCACCAACAGCCGCTCGCGCCGAAAACGCGAGGGCAACGCACCCAACAAAGCCATGGCATTCCCCGATTTGCGACAATTCGCCGGTCAATTCGCCCCCCATGGGGCGTCACGCGGGTTGAGCCCGCACCTATCCAATCGAGTATGACATTCCAGATTTCAGTGCAGCCCAGCGGGCGTGGTTTTGTGGCCCAAGCGGGCGAGGTCATCCTGACCGCAGCCATCCGTGAGGGTGTGGGCTTGCCCTACGGCTGCAAGGACGGGGCTTGCGGCTCTTGCAAGTGCCGCATGGAAAGCGGCCACGTGGTGCACGGCCCCCACCAGACCAAGGCGCTCACCGCTGAAGAGGAGGCGGCAGGTTTTGTGCTGACGTGTTGCGCAGTGCCCCAAAGCGATGTGGTGCTGACCTCGCGCCAGGTCACAGAAGCGGGGGCTTTTCCCATCAAAAAAATGCCTGTGCGCGTGAGCACGGTGAACCGCGTGTCGACAGACGTGGTGGCGCTGAAGCTGCAGCTGCCTGCCGCAGACGCATTCCAGTACCACGCCGGGCAGTATGTGGAATTTTTGCTGCGTGACGGCGACCGCCGCAGCTACTCCATGGCCAACGCGCCCCACAACCAGGGCACACCTGCGGGGCTGGAACTGCACATTCGGCACATGCCCGGGGGCAAATTCACCGACCATGTGTTTGGTGCATTGAAAGAAAAAGACATCCTGCGCATCGAGGGGCCTTACGGCAGCTTCTTTCTGCGCGAAGACAGTGCCAAACCCATGGTGTTTTTGGCGTCGGGCACGGGGTTTGCGCCCATCAAAGCCTTGCTGGAACACATGCAGTTCAAGGGCATTGAGCGGCCGGTGGCGGTGTATTGGGGCGGGCGGCGTCCGTCAGACCTGTATATGCACGACTGGATGCTGGCCCAGGCCACCTGCATGCCCCACCTGACCTATGTGCCGGTGGTGTCAAACGCGTTGCCGGAAGACGCCTGGACAGGTCGCACCGGTTTTGTGCACCACGCGGTGCTGGCCGATTTTGCAGACCTGAGTGGCCATGAGGTGTACGCTTGCGGCGCGCCCGTGGTGGTGGACAACGCCCGGGCCGACTTCACGGCACAACGTGCGTTGCCCGCCGACGCGTTCTACGCCGACGCGTTCACCTCGGCAGCCGACAAAGCCGCCACCTGACACAGAAAGACCCCACATGCTGCGCCGCCCATTGCTCACCGCTTCGCTTTTTGCCGCTGGACTGGTTGCATTGCCCGGCCTGCTGTGCGCGCAAGCCAGCCCCAAGGTCACCCGCATCGTGGTGCCCTATGGACCTGGAGGCCCACTGGACACCACGGCCCGCGTGTTGGCTGAGCGGCTGAAAGACAGCTTGGGCACCGTGGTGGTAGAAAACAAGCCGGGCGCAGGCGGCAACATCGGCACAGACCTGGTGGCCAAAGCCGCCCCCGACGGCCTGACACTGGGCCTGGCCGCCGTGGCCACACACGCCATCAACCCGTGGTTGTTCAGCAAACTGCCTTTTGATGCGGCCAAAGACTTTGCGCCCGTTTCCCAACTGGTGCGGGTGCCCAATGTGCTGGTGATGAACGCGGACACCGCGCAGCGCTTGCGCATCCACACCCTGGCCGACCTGGTGGCGTATGCCAAGGCAAACCCCGCCAAATTGAACTTTGGCTCGGGCGGCAACGGCAGCGCGGGGCACCTGGCGGGTGAGCTGCTGAAAGCCAAAGCCGGGATATTCGCGCTGCACATTCCCTACAACGGGGGCAACCCGGCCCAATTGGCCTTGCTGGGCGGGCAGGTGGACTTCAACATCGACAACCTGGCCACGGCAGCGCCCAACATCCGCTCGGGCAAGCTCAAGGCCCTGGCTGTGACCACGGCCAAACGCAGCGCGGCCCTGCCCGATGTGCCCACGTTGGCCGAAACCTACCCGGGTTTTGAAATTGACACGTGGTGGGGTGTGGTGGCCCCGGCAGGCACACCCGCCGATGTGGTGCAAAAGCTCAACAAAGCCATCACCGAGGCGCTGGCCACACCCGAGGTCAAAACCCGGTTTGCCAACCTGTTGGCCGAGCCCGCCCCCACCACCCCCGAGCAATTCGGGCTGTTCATGGCCGCCGAACGGGCCAAATACGGGCCGGTGGTGAAAGCCAGCGGCGCGCGGGTGGACTGATCGCCGCGCGGGCGTGGGCGGTCAGCCCTTCTCGGCCAGCAGAATCTTCAAATCAGCGGCCAGCGCTGGGGCACCGCTGCCATAGCGGTGGTAAAGCCGAATACGGCCCTTGGGGTCGTACACATAGCTGCCCGCCGAATGGTCCATGGTGTAGCTGGTGGGGGTGGCACCTGCCACTTGCTTGTAGTACACCTTGAACGACTTGGCCAAGCCCACCAACTGGTCGGGCGTGGCGTGCAGCGCCAAAAAACTGGGGTCGAAACTGGCCATGTAGGCCTTCATCAGCTCGGGCGTGTCGCGCTCGGGATCCACACTGACAAACACGCCTTGCAGGCGATCGCCTTGTGCACCCAACAGCTTTTTGGTCTCGGCCAGCTCGGTCAACGAGGTCGGGCACACGTCGGGACACTGGGTGTAGCCAAAGAACACCACCACCACCTTGCCCGCGAAATCTGACAAGGTACGCACTTGGCCATTGTGGTCGGGCAACTGAAAGCCCTGGGCGTAATCGGCGCCGGTCAGGTCGATGCCCACAAAGGCCGGCTTGACATCAGAACATGCGGAAAAAATGCCTCCAGCGCTTGCCAGTATTGATGTTTTAGCTATTCTTTTCAGGAAAGCACGGCGATCATGAGAAGGGGTCATGGGCGGTCTTGAGGGAGATCAAGGAAAAAGGTAATGGTCCAGCAGCAACGCCGCGAACAACACCGACAGGTGGATGAGCGAGAAACGGAAGGTTTTGCGCGCCAAGGCATCGGAATAGTCTTTGTACAACCACCACGCGTACAGGCAGAACCCGACAGAAAGCACCACCGCAGCAGCCAAATAGAGCCAACTGCTCATGCCATAGGCAAACGGCATGAGGCAAGCCGCAAACAAAATGAAGGTGTAGAGCAGGATTTGAAGGCGTGTGAACTCAGACCCGTGGGTGACCGGCAGCATGGGCAACCCAGACTTGCGGTAGTCCTCCACCCGGTACAGGGCCAGGGCCCAGAAGTGCGGCGGGGTCCACAGGAAAATGATCAGGAACAGAATGGCAGCCTCGGGGCCCACCTCGCCGGTCATGGCCGCCCACCCCAGCACAGGGGGCATGGCACCCGAAGCACCGCCAATCACGATGTTTTGCGGTGTCAAGGGTTTCAAAATGACGGTGTAAATGACCGCGTAGCCCACAAAGGTCGCAAAGGTCAGCCACATGGTGAGCGGGTTGACCCACACATACAGCAGCACCGAGCCTAAGACACACAGCGCCGCCGAGAATGCCAGGGTTTGGGGGTTGGTGAGTTCGCCTTTGGCGGTGGGCCGCCAAGCGGTGCGCTTCATCTTGGCGTCAATGTGCTGTTCCACCACGCAATTGAACGCAGCGGCCGCCCCCGCCACCAGCCAGACCCCCAGGCTGGCCAGCGCGGCCAAACGCACTTGCGCCCAAGTGGGCGCACCGGGCACGGCCAACACCATGCCAATCAGGGCACAAAACACAATCAACTGCACGACCCTGGGCTTGGTCAACGCGTAAAACTGGCGCCATGTGGACATGGCGGGGGGCGTTGCCAACGGGGAGGGGGAAGCGGTGCTCATGCTTGCAATCGGTGAGAAGAAACGGACGCGCCAGTGGTTTGGGGCGATGGGGCCACGGCCCCTGCCCATACACCTGCCAGCACAACGACAAAACCGGCAGCGCCCCCCGTGTGGGACACAGCGGCCAACAGCGGCCAGTCCAACACCACGTTGGACAAACCCGTGGCGAACTGCCACAAAACCAGCAACACCAGCCACTTGGCCGATCCGCGCAGCGCTGGCACGCGAGACAAGCGCCAGGCCAGCAAAACAATGCCCCCCAACACCACATAGGCACTCAGACGGTGTACGTAATGGATCGCGGTGAGAGCGGAAAACGGCAATGGCTGCCCGCTGGCGTCCATGCCCAGCGCACGCCAGAGGGTGAAGCCCTCAGAGAAGTTCATGTCGGGCCACCAAGAGCCCTGACAGGCGGGAAATTCGGTGCAGGCCAACACCGCGTAATTGGTGCTCACCCACCCACCCAGGGCGATTTGCATCCACACCAGTGCGGTGACCACGCACCACAACGCATACAAACCAGCGGGACGCTGAACGGACGGACGTGGCGCACCTGAAACGCCGCCCGCCGCAAAATGCAACGATTGCTTGCGCAACAACGCCAACAGCACCAGACCACCCAGCAGGTGCAAAGTGACCACGGCAGGGAACAGCTTCATGGTGACCGTGAGCGCACCAAACGCACCTTGCAGGCACACCCAAAACAGGGTCACCGTGGGCCACCAGGGTGACACCGCCAACTGAGAGCGCTTCGACCACGCCAACGCGGTCATGGTCAAGATCAGCACGCCCACGCCGGTGGCCAAGTAGCGGTGAATCATTTCCACCCAGGCTTTGCCATGCGTGACAGGCCCGCTGGGCAACACGGCCACCGCTTGGTCAATTTGGCCTGCAGCACCCAGCGGGCTTGCGTGGCCGTAACAGCCAGGCCAATCTGGACACCCGAGACCCGAATCGGTCAACCGGGTGAACGCGCCAAACAACACCAGATCGAAGGTCAAAAACAGCGTCAACACCGTCAGCAACTGCAACCGCCGACCAGCCGAGGTGCCCCGGCTTTTGAGCCACACCCACACCAAAGGCCCGCCAGCCACCAGC
Source organism: Burkholderiaceae bacterium (assembly GCA_049653005.1). Classification (GTDB taxonomy): domain Bacteria; phylum Pseudomonadota; class Gammaproteobacteria; order Burkholderiales; family Burkholderiaceae_C; genus UBA2334. The sequence goes on from JBASFL010000109.1 coordinate 33,616, forward strand.
AAGCCCATGGCCATGAGCTGCGCCGTGGGCCCCCAGTTGTACAAATCGACCGACTCCATCACGGACGACCTGCCTTGTCCCAGGAACTGGCACCGCGCATCAACCGTTCCAAATCTTTGCGAACTTTGACGGGGTCTACATCGGCCGGAAACCGCATCATCCAATGCCCCATGGGATCGACCAAATACAAATGGTCTTCCAACTGGTGGCCTGCCTCGGGTTGCAGCCACTTGGCCAACTCACCCGGGTCCAGCTTGAGCACCTGGGCGGTGGCCAAACCGGCCTTCAACCCAGTGGGCACATCGGACTCTCCTGTGCGGAACCACACCCAGTCGACCCGCTCTTTTTCTTTGCCCAGCGATTCACGCAGTTGGCGACTGACGTAAAGATGCTTTTTGCACGCCTCGTTACACGCGCTGTCAGCGACGCTGATCAACAACCATTGGTCCTTCAACACAGCCAACGAACGGGACTGGCCTTGCAAATCGACACCAGTCAGAGCGGGCATGGGCCTTTGGGGGTCAATCAGTTCACCGTAGTTGCGCCGCCCTTCAGGCCTCACCACGTAGTACGTGAAATACGACGCGATGACCGGTGCCGCGCTCACCAGAAGCAGAAACAGCAGTTTGAGCTTTGCACCGGGCGTGTTGCCTGCCTGACGCACCGTGACGGCATTCAGATCGGGCATGGCATGCACCGTCAGACCCAATGGCTCGTCATGGGGGGTTGACTGCGGCCCGGGCGCTTCGGAGGGGAGAGATGATTTGAAACCAGACATAAAGGATCAGGATCAGGGCACAAAGGCCAAACCATTGAAAGGCATACCCGTGGTGCTTGTGCACATCGGACGCAACGTGGGGCCAGTTTCGCAACAAGCCATCGGACGGGGTGTCGGGCACAGGTGCCAATTGCACCAATGAACCGTTCAGGACTTGGGCCGCATGTTCTCGCGCGAATGACACCACATCCAGATTTTGCCGAATGGGGCCCGCACCAGCTTCGCCCAGCTCATAGACCCTGCCGGGAGATGCGGCGATTCTGCCGGACAACGTGATCACGCCCTTGGGCGTAAGCACCTCGGGTACCCGAGTGCGGTCCAGGAAATCACGGGGAACCCACCCCCGTTGCACCAACACCCACCGGCCGTCATTGGCAAGTTGAAAAGGCGTCACCACGTAAAAACCCTGGCGGCCACTCATTTGCCGGTTGTCCAAAAACACCGTGGCTTCAGGTATCCACGTGCCTGAAAACTGGGCACTTCGGTGCAGCCAGGACACCAGACTTTCCGCCGCTTTGACATCAGCGTTATGCAAAGTTCCAGCGGATTCCTTGGCCTGGATATCCGCTTGGATCTGCTCTTTCAACGCCGCTCGACGCAACTGCCAGAACCCCAGCGATGCCGTGATGAAAACAGACACCAGTGCGGCCACCAAGACCAGCCAAAAGCCACGAGAAAAACGGTTGGATTGCATCAGACGATAATCTCAGGCATGACTTATTTGGTAATCGCAGCGTTCTTGGCCATCATCGGCAGCTTGGGAGCGGCACTGGTTTTCATGATGCGTGGCAATAAAACTGCCATGGACCCCCATGCAAAAGCGGGCAACATGGCCAAAGCCTTGGCATTCCGCGTGGGGTTTTCTATTTTGCTGTTTGTGGTGGTGCTGGTGAGTTACTGGATGGGCTGGATTCAACCCACTGGCATTGCCCCTGGTCGCTGAACACCCCACGGCCACAAGGCATAACAAAAAAGCGCCCAAGGGCGCTTTTTTGTTGCCAGCCAGCCGCCCAAGTCAGTGGGCGACGGCCGTTTACAGCCATGTCACATCCAGTAGACCAGGATGTAGAGGCCCAACCAGACCACATCAACGAAGTGCCAGTACCAAGCAGCGCCTTCAAAACCAAAATGGCGCTGCGGCGTGAAATGTCCTTTTTGCAGGCGCAGTGTCACAAACAGCAGCATGAGCATGCCCACCAACACGTGGAAACCGTGAAAACCGGTGAGCATGTAGAAGGTGGAACCGTAAATGCCCGATGACAGCTTGAGATTCAGATCGCCCCAAGCGTGTGCGTACTCGTAACCTTGCACGAACAAAAAGATCACACCCAGCAGCACGGTCATCCACATGAACGCGATGGTTTTGGTGCGATTGCCAACTTGCAACGCGTGGTGGGCAATCGTCAGCGTCACACCCGAAGTCAACAGCAATGCGGTGTTGATGGTGGGCAACCAGAAAGGCCCCACCGTCTGGAAAGGTTCAACGATACCGGCGGGCGATGCCGTGGCACCGGCCAGGGACGACGGCCAAATGGATTGGAAATCGGGCCAGATCAAGGCATTTTCAATGTTGCCAAGCGCAGGCACGGAGTGCACGCGAGCCCACCACAAGGCCGTGAAGAAAGCGCCAAAGAACATCACTTCAGAGAAAATGAACCAGCTCATGCTCCAACGGTATGAAAGGTCAATTTTGTGGCCGTACATACCCCCTTCGCTCTCCGCGACAGAGTCTTTGAACCATTGGTACAGCACCACCAACCACCACACCAAGCCAAAAGCCAGCGAGTAGGCGCCCCAACCGGCGCCATTGATCCACTGGCCGGCCCCCAAGATGAGGAAAAACAACCCAATGGCGGCCATCACGGGATGGCGAGAAGGCCCGGGAACAAAGTAGTACGGCGTTGTACCGTGCGCTGCTGCTGACATGCTTACTCCTGCTTGTTTTAACTGACTCAAATCAACAGACACCCGCCTGCATGGCGTGCGTCGGACTGTGTATTACCCAGGGGTCACCACCCAATTGACCAAAAAAATCAACCCCACCACAAACAACAACGCCATGGCAATACCAACGGCCATCAGATGCAGTGGGTTGAGTCTCTCAACATCCTGTTGGTAATCGGACTTGCGCCGAACCCCCAGAAAAGCCCACAACACCGCAGACAAGGTGGCCCAAAACGCCGCTTTTCTTTTGTGAGGTACTTGGGGTGTCATGCGCCACCTTTGGGCAAAGCGGCACCCATGCCAGAAGCAACGGGTGCAGCCGGCACCTTGCCACCCACCTCAAAAAAGGTGTATGACAAAGTGATCGTCTTGACATCTTTGGGCAATTTCGGGTCGATGACAAATGCAACAGGCCACTGTTTTTTCTCACCGGGTGCCAAGGTGTACTCGTTGAAACAAAAGCATTCCAATTTGTTGAAATGCGCCATTGCCTGCTGCGGTGCATAGCTGGGAATGGCCTGCGCGGACATCGTGCGGTTTTGAATGTTCTGAAACTCGTACATCACGGTGGTCAACTGACCAGGACGTACTTCCAACGACCGCTGGGCGGGCTTGAAATCCCAAGGACCGCGTGCATTGGCGTCAAATTCCACAGTCACCCAACGAGACTCGTCGACTTGTGTGTTTTGCGGTGAAACGCCTTTTGAACCAGGCACATCCCGCTCCGACAAAGCCAACACGTTGATACCTGTGGCTTCACATATGGCTTTGTACAAAGGCACCAAGGCATAGCCAAAGCCAAACATGCCGGCGGTGATGACCGCAAGCTTGCCCAGCATGTGCACGTTTTGTTTGCTCAAAACCATTGGTGACCTGTTGCGTTATTTGCCAATGAGGACCAGTTTGGCCACAAAGCCCACAAAGAACACCACTGCCACAGAGGCAAGGATCAAGCCCAGCCGGGTGTTGTTTCTTTTTTGATCGGGCGTGGTCATTCGCGAATCCATCAACCAATCACGCGGGTAGCGGTGGCATCCAGCTTGGGGGGATTTTCAAAGGTGTGGAAAGGTGCGGGAGAGGGCACTTCCCACTCCAGACCTTCTGCACCTTCCCAAGGTTTGGCAGACGCTTTTTCACCCTTGCCCTGCATGGCAGGCAACACCACGGCCAAGAAGAAATACACCTGAGCAATACCGAAGGCGAACGCCCCGACCGAAGCAATCGCGTTGAAGTCGGCAAACTGCATTGGGTAGTCGGCATAACGACGTGGCATACCGGCCAAACCCAAGAAGTGCATTGGGAAGAAGGTGACGTTGAACGAAATCATGGACCACCAAAAGTGGATCTGACCCCGGGTCTCGCTGTACATCACGCCAGTCCATTTGGGCAGCCAGTAATAAGCACCCGAGAACATGGCAAACAAAGAACCAGCCACCAGCACGTAGTGAAAGTGGGCCACCACGTAGTAAGTGTCCTGGAAGTTGATGTCAATTGGGGCCATGGACAGGATCAGCCCGGTGAAGCCGCCAATGGTGAACACGAAAATAAAACCCACGGCAAACAGCATGGGGGTCTCAAACGTCATGGAGCCTTTCCACATGGTTGCAATCCAGTTGAAGATCTTCACGCCTGTTGGCACGGCGATCAACATGGTGGAGTACATGAAGAACAACTGCCCTGTCACCGGCATACCGGTGGTGAACATGTGGTGAGCCCACACCACAAAAGACAGGATGGCAATAGACCCGGTGGCGTACACCATCGATGCGTAACCGAACAGCTTTTTGCGGGAGAACGCCACAACCACTTGGCTGATGATGCCGAAAGCCGGCAAGATCATGATGTAAACCTCGGGATGACCGAAGAACCAGAAAATGTGCTGGTACATCACTGGGTCACCGCCACCGGCGGGGTTGAAGAAACTGGTGCCGAAATGGCGATCGGTCAACGTCATTGTGATGGCACCGGCCAACACGGGCATCACGGCAATCAACAGGTAAGCGGTGATCAGCCACGTCCAGCAGAACATGGGCATCTTCATCAAGGTCATGCCAGGCGCGCGCATGTTCAAAATGGTCACGATGATGTTGATGGAGCCCATGATGGAAGAGGCACCCAAGATGTGCATGGCAAAAATACCCGCATCCATGGATGGCCCCATCTGAAGGGTCAGCGGCGCGTAAAGCGTCCAGCCAGCGGCAGGTGCACCACCAGGCATGAAAAAAGACCCTGCCAACATCAAGCCAGCGGGAATCATCAGCCAGAAGCTGAAGTTGTTCATGCGGGCAAAGGCCATGTCGGAAGCGCCAATTTGCAACGGAATCATCCAGTTCGCAAAACCCACAAACGCCGGCATGATGGCGCCAAACACCATGATCAGCCCGTGCATGGTGGTGAGCTGGTTGAACAACTCAGGGTTGATCAACTGCAAACCAGGCTGAAAAAGCTCTGCGCGAATGCCCAACGCCAGCACGCCACCAATCATCAACATGGTGAAGCTGAACAGCAGGTACAAGGTACCGATGTCTTTGTGGTTGGTGGCAAACACCCAACGGCGCCAGCCCGTGGGGGCGTGGTGATCGTGGTCGTGTGCGTGGTGATCGTCGTGATGACCGAGTACTGCACTCATATTTAATTCCTTGAAAACTCAAAAAGACGAAACCTGACGCTCACTTGCGAGCGGCGACCACTTCAGAGGGCTGAACCGCTTGATCGGTTTTGTTGGACCAGCTGTTTTTGGCGTAGGTGATCACAGCAGCAATTTCGGTGTCGCTCAGTTGTTTCCACGCGGGCATAGCGCCGTTGTTTTGACCGTTCAAAAGCACTTGAATGGTCTTTTTATGGTCTGCATCAAGCACCACGGCAGCACCATCCAATGGTTTGATGGGACCTGCGCCTTTGCCGTTCGCTTGGTGGCAGGCTGCGCAATTGGCCGCGTAGACCGACTCGCCACGCTTGACCATGTCAGCAACGGTCCAGACCTTGGCGGGGTCATCGGCCAATGCGGCCATGGCTTTCTTGCGACCATCGACCCAAGCGGTGTACTCCTCAGCAGTCACCACCTTGACATGGATGGGCATGTAAGCGTGCTCTTTGCCACAGAGTTCCGCGCACTGACCGTAGAAGTCACCCACTTTTTCTGCCTTGAACCACGTGTCACGCACAAAACCAGGGATGGCATCTTGCTTCACACCGAAGGCCGGCACCATCCAAGCGTGGATCACGTCGTTCGCAGTGGTGATCACGCGGATTTTCTTGCCGACAGGCACAACCATGGGGTTGTCCACTTTCAGCAAGTAGTCGTCGGTGGGAGCAGGCTTGCCACTGTCAGACATGACGCGGTGTGCGTTATCCAGCGTGGAAATGAAACTGATGCCCTCGCCTTCGCCCTTGATGTAGTCATAGCCCCACTTCCACTGCATGCCTGTGGTCTTGATGGTGAGGTCTGCGTTTGTGGTGTCTTTTTGGGCAACCAACACCTTGGTGGCCGGTAACGCCATGCCGATCACGATCAGCAAGGGAACAATGGTCCAGCCCAACTCAACCCAAATGGGCTCGGGCAACTCTTGCGATTTGTGCCCGACAGACTTGCGGTGCTTCAGGATGGAATAAAACATCACACCGAACACCAGCACAAAAATCACCGCACAGATGATCATCATGAACCAGTGCAACCAATGTTGCTCTTCGGCAATCTTGGTGACAGGCGGGGCAAAGTTCAACTGGTTGACCGCTGGGCCACCGGGGAGATCGTTTACCGCATGGGCCGCCGTGGACAGCCAAGCCGCAGATGCCAAAGATGCATAGGCAACTTGGTTCGAAAGCTTTCGCAGCAGGGACTGCTTGAACGGGCTTTGTGTCTTCGTTTTGCTCACTTCTGTTCGCCTCTAATATAAGCATTGATTTATATCAACGCCGATTACACCAAATTTTCTCTTTTCTCCGATGGGGAAAACCCTTCGCCCACCGCAGAACGCGTTCTCAGGCACCACGCAACGCATGCCGAATTTCTCTGGCCAAGACAGGCCTCAAGTCGGCCCGAATGTGCCGCCCCACCGCCACCGATCGCCCCTGACCGGACACTTGGATCAAGGATCCATCACCGGTCTGAGGCTCGACACGCACCCACTCGCGTGCAAATGTGGCGCGATGCGACAGACCGCCAAACTCCCACTCGACCACCAACTCGCCACTCGCCAAGCTGATCTGCTCAGTATCCGTGGCATGCCGGGCAAAAACCACCAAGGCGACAGCCAAGGCCAGCACTTCAAGCACAGCAAAGGGCAACACCAGCAAAGCCCCTTGGAACCAAAAGAAGCCCGCCACAGCCAATGAAACACAAGCCAGAGCCACCACCACGCCACACATTTGCAGCGGGGTGATCGAACAATTCCGTTTCAGCTGCCAGTGCAAACCGTCGGGAGACACAGTGGCAAACCGGTAGCTCGCTGGCAAACAAGACACCACCTTCTCCCGGCGAATGGTTACGTGACACCCGGCTGCGCTGGGACTGAGACAAACGCCAAGCCTGCCGACTTTGATTTAAATCAATTGTAACGAGGGAAGCAGGGACTCTCTGGCGAGGTGTCCGCCAAATTGAGGCCACCACGCAAGGTCAGCGAACACGGGACGTGGCAACACCCAACATTTGCTTCATGTCTTGCAACGAAACCGCACTTGTCGGTCCGATGGGCACACGGGGCTGGCCTTTGTGCGCGTGGCCATAAATCACCTCGAAAGTGAGTGGCAAACGGCCATCATCGGTGCGGGGCATTCGACTCTCCAGGCTTGCAAGCAGCCCGCCCTGCCACGACTTCCCCCTGGTAACAGGGCTTCTTTGGGTGCTCAGGTTGCGTCCCCAAGCCCGCAAATCGGCCAACAGCGCCACCACACTGGAGTAAGACAGGGTGATGCGCTCCATGTCCATCACCGGCTCGGCAAACCCGGCTTGCACCAACATGTCGCCCCAGTCGTGCATGTCGGTGAAACCATGGGCGGGCGCGGGCCAATCCATCAGGCCATAAGCGTTGCGCAATTCCTTCAGTGAATCGGGCCCGAGGCAAGAGAACATCAAAAAACCGTTCACGCGCAACGCGCGGTGCCAACGCTTGAGCAGTGTTTGCGGCAGGTGCGTGAGATGCAACGCCATGTTGGCCCACACCATGTCAACTTCGCTGGCCGCATCGGCCAACTGGGGTGGGGTGTAGCGCCAACGCCCCCACAAGCCTGAGGCTTCGGGGGCCAAGTCTTTGAGTGCGGCCAAAGCCAGGCCAGGACGGCTGGCATGCACCACGGCATTGGACTTGGGGTAATGGGCCGCCACGGCACGGTGGGCCTGAAGACCTCCATGCACCGGCTCCCAACTGAGCCAACGGTCCGGTGTCGCCTTGATCCAGCCCAGGCGCTGGGCCATGCGAGCGCCCACTTCCTCGTGCAACCAGGCGCTGTGGGCATGGGGGCGTTGCGCCCAGCGGCGCACGGCCACAGGATCCATGCCGGGTACCGGTGTTTCAACAGGGGCTTGGGTTTCTGAAAGATCGGCTGAAATGGTCATGGCACAGACTGGGGGGTGCAGGCCAGTATAGTGAGGCGAACATGTCCCCACAGCCCCTCATTTTGGGCACAAGCCCCCGCTGGGCTTGGCTCCCGTCCGAGTGCCATGTGTGTGGCGTATGGCCTGCCCAGCCGCTGGGTCAATCGGTTTGTGGCGCCTGCTTGCAGGCTTTTGTGTCCACGGCCTTGCGGTGCCCGACCTGCGCACAGGTGTTGAGCCCATCGGCCCCCTGCGGGGAATGCCTGAGCCGCCCACTGGGGTTGGCCCAGTGTGTGGCCGCCGTGGACTATGCCTACCCCTGGGATGGGCCGATTGCGCGTTTCAAATTTCACGGCGACACCGCCTGGGCACACCTGTTTGCCCGCCTGATGGTGGACGCGCCGGGTGCCACAGAAATGCTCACCCGTTGCCACAGCTTTGTGCCCATGCCCTTGACACCCAGACGCCTGGGCGAACGCGGGTACAACCAAGCAGGGTTGCTGGCCAAGGCGCTGTCCCGGCACGCGAGTGAACACAGACACAAACCCCAGTTCGATGGGTTGGTGAAACTGCAAGACACACCCGCCCAGCACGCGCTGGACCGCCCTGCCCGGCTGCTCAACCTTCGCACGGCTTTCGCGGTGCCACCCCAAGCGCTGGCCGGCCTCAGCGGCAAACGGGTGCTGCTGATTGACGACATCATGACCACCGGTGCCACCCTGCAAGCCGCCGCCCAAGCCCTGACAATGGCGGGTGCCGCCGAGGTGAACGCCCTGGTGTTTGCCCGCACACCCCGCGCTTGACAGCGCCACAACGCTTTTGCCCGCCCCATGTTCCACATCGTTCTGGTCCACCCAGAAATACCGCCCAACACCGGCAACATCATCCGCCTGTGTGCCAACACAGGCTGCACGCTGCACTTGGTCAAACCCCTCGGTTTTTCGTTGGATGACAAGCAACTGCGCCGCGCCGGGTTGGATTACCACGAGTACGCGAGCCTGCAAGTGCACGAAGACTGGTCCGCCTTCCTGCAAACACAGCGCCCCGACAGGAACCGGCTGTTTGCCATGACCACCCGGGCCACCCGCGCCGTGCACGACACCCACTTTTTGCCTGGTGACTGGCTGGTGTTCGGCTCGGAAACCCAGGGCCTGCCGACCGACATACGGGCGCAGATTGACCCCACCCAGTGGTTGAAACTGCCGATGCTGCCCGGACAACGCAGCCTGAACCTGTCAAATGCCGCCGCCGTCACCACTTACGAAGCATGGCGACAAAACGGGTTTGGCGGCACTCAGGGGTAGCGGCGCACCAACACCTCGGCCACACACACGGGTTTCTCTTGACCCTGGCGCTCCAGGGTCACACCCCAGGCCATCTGGCATCCCCCTTGGTCGATCCAATCGAACGACACCAACCGCATTTGCGCCCGCAGCAAGCTGCCCGCGGGCACCGGCGACGTGAAGCGCACCTTGTTCAACCCCATGTTGATGCCCATGCTCGAATGGGTGATAGCGAGCGCGGACTCCATCAACCGCGGCAGCAGCGACAAGGTCAAAAAGCCGTGGGCAATGGTGCCGCCAAAAGGTCCTGATGCGGCACGGGCCACATCGGTGTGAATCCACTGGTGGTCGCCCGTGGCCTGGGCGAACAAATCGATTTGCGGCTGCGTCACGGCAAACCAGTCGCTGGTGGCCACGTGTTGGCCCACGCAAGGGGCCAGGTCGGCCAGGGTGTCAAAAACTTTCAATGCAAACCTCCGGGCGGTTGGGGCCCTGAAGGGCCAGCGCCGCGCAGTTTGCAACCCGTTGCGCCGTCGGCCAGAGCCCAAGGCGACAATCGCCCCCCATGGACACCGTTCAACACTGGGGCGAAACCCTGCGGCTGCTGGTCGAAATGTCGGCCACCGCCGCCTTTGCCCTGTCGGGCGTGATGGCCGCTGCACGCAAACGGCTGGACGCGGTGGGCGTGTGCGCCGTGGCGTTTCTCAGTGCGTTCGGGGGTGGCACCGTGCGCGACCTGCTGCTGGACCAACGCCCATTTTTCTGGGTGAAACACGTGGAATTGCTCTGGGGTGTGTTCGCCCTGGCCGTGTTGGCCATGCTGGTGCTGCGCCAGCGCCATTTCAAGCTGACCGAAAAAGCCATTTTCTGGCCCGACGCGCTCGGACTGGGCCTGTTCACTGCCAGTGGCATGCACCAGGCCTTGCTGAGCCACATGCCTGGCCTGGTGGCGGTGCTGATGGGCCTGGTGACCGGTGTGCTGGGCGGCGTGCTGCGCGACATGGTGTGCAACGAAGTGCCTGCCGTGCTGAGCGACCACCGCCCCTACGCGGTGTGCGCTTTCGCCGGGGGCTGGGTGTACCTGGGGGTGTGGCACACCAGCGCACCGGGTTGGGCGGCTCTGCTCAGCTGCCTGGCGGTGACGGCAGGCCTGCGGGCACTCGCCATCTGGAAAAACTGGGAACTGCCCACCTGGCGCACCTGAGACCGCACCGACACTGCCGATTTTTTTGACCAAAACAGCCCCCAGCGCTTATCGCTTATACATTCACAGCTATACAAAAAATGTTCAATCCCAGCCAAGCCGATGTCCGGCGTTTCTTCTGTGACGTGTACCGCAAACAGCGCAGCGGTGAGGCCATGGAGGCCATCGAGGTGTTGACCGGTCAGTGGATAGACGAACACCCCGAGTTCCACGCCGATCTGGCCGATGTGGACGAGGCGCTGCGCCGCATGGCCGAACCAGACGCGGCCACCACCAACCCATTTCTTCACCTGTCCATGCACCTGTCGATCAGCGAACAGTGCTCCATCGACCAGCCCGCAGGCGTGCGCCAAGCGGTGGAGTTGTTGACCGCCCGGCTGGATTCGCTGCACGACGCCCACCACCAGGCCATGGAATGCCTGGGCCAAATGGTGTGGGAAAGCCAGCGCTCAGGCCGCCCCCCCGACGGGCAGGCCTACCTGGATGCGCTGCGCCGGCGCGCCACACGCGACTGAACTGAGGTCAGGGGCGCAAGTACACAAAACCCTGCTTGGCTTGCAAATTGGCCGTTTCGGCCACACCGGATGGCACCACCTGGGCCTCGGCCACCACACGGCTCACGTCTATTTTCCGGGCTGCCAAGGTGTTGTTGCAAACGCGGAACTCCACGCCTTTGGCAGCCAACTCGGCCACCGCAGGGCCAAAGGGCTGCTCCATCTGGTTCATGGCGTCTTTCAGCAGAAAGTCGATGCCCAGGCCGTGGGTCACCACCACAATTTTCACACCAGGGTCGGCGGACAAGTGGTTGCGGATGTTGTTGAGCGCGCGGGATGCCTGGGGAATGCCCTCGCTCATGTGGTAGACCACTTTGACAGGCCAGTCTGCGGCCGCAGCTGCCACCGAAACGGCCAACCCCAAGGCCAACCACAACGCTTTGAACAGGGAAAACACCTTCATGGCTCGAACTCCAATCAAACACCCCAACGGCGGGAGCGTTGATTGTGGCCGTGACAAAAATCAAACCTTATCGGGCTTACCCCTACCCCCTGGGGTGTTTTCAACGTCTGAAGCCACGCGCCGCGCACGCGGGTGGGCCGCGTCATACGCTTTGGCCAGGTGCTGAAAATCCAGCCGGGTGTACACCTGCGTCGTGGCAATGTTGGCGTGGCCCAGCAGCTCTTGCACGGCACGCAGGTCCCCGCTGGACTGCAACACATGGCTGGCAAACGAGTGGCGCAGCATGTGCGGGTGTACGGGTGTGGCCAATTCGGCCTGCACACTGCGCTGGCGCAACACCACACGCACCTGTTGGGCAGACAGCCGCCGCCCTTGTCGGCTGGTGAACAGCGCCGCAAAAGGGGGTTCGCCATCCGCCGTGGCGGTGACCGCTGGGGGCATGGCCCCCACCCAGGTGTCGCGCGCGGCCAACCAGGCGTGCATGGCCGCCACAGCGGCAGATCCCACGGGCACGGTGCGGCGCTTGGTGCCCTTGCCCCACACGTGAACTTCGGCGGCTTGCACGTCCACCCAGCCGCGCTGCGCATCGGCACCCGTGGCGTTCAGGCCCAGCAACTCGCCCAGGCGCAAGCCACTGCCGTAGAGCAGCTCGACCATGCAGCGGTCCCGGGCCTCGCGCACCGGGTCGGCGGCGGGCTGCTGCACATTGGCCAGCCGCACGGCATCGTCCACCCCCAGGGCTTTGGGCAAGGGTTTGGGCGACTTGGGCGCACGAATGCCCACCACCGGGTTGTGCGCCACATGGCCGTGGCGCCCCGCCCAGGTGTAGAACCCCCGCCACCCCGACAAAATGAGGGCGATGCCCCGCCCGGTGCGGCCTGCCGCGTGCATGCGCGCCGCCCAGCCACGCACGTGGTGGCCCTGCACGGCCGTCAGTGGCACCTGCGCAGCCACGGCGTGGGTGGCGAGTTTGTCCAAATCGAGGGTGTAAAGGGCCACGGTGCGCGCGGCCAGGCGCTTTTCCACGGTCACGTGTTGCAGGTAGGCCTGCACCAGTGCCTGATCGGCCGCGCTCAAGCGGGCACGGGGCACCTCAGCCCCGCAGGCGGGCCAGCGCGGCGCTGGCCAGTTCGCCAATGCGCTCCAGAAAGTCGGTGCCCATGTCGGGGGCGAAACGCTGTGCATCACCCGAGGCCAGCACCAGCAGGCCAAAGGCTTTGGCACCCGGCTCTTCGCGCAGGGCGATGAGCGCCAGCGACTGGGCAGCGGCCGGGTCTTCCAGCCAGCCAGCCGCTTCCAGGCCAGGGTTGCCACCGCAATACGGCTGGGTGAGCGATGAGGCAAAGGCTTGCACATCGTCGCTGCACCCGTGGGCAAAGGCCTCTTGGGCCCAGGCGGGGGCCACGCCCCACACACGCAAAGCCACCTGGGGCACGGCAAAACACAGGGCCAGGTCGCGCTCGATGACGGCGGGCAGTTGGGCAGGGTCGTTGGTTTTGAGCAGGCCAAACGTCCAGCCTTGCAGCTTGTCGCCAATGGCCATGTTGTCTTGACCGTGGCGGATCAAGTCGGCCATTTTTTGTTCGAGCGTGCGGATTTTTTCGCGCAACAAACCAGCCTGGCGCTCTTGCAGACTGACCGCACGCGTGCCGTGGGGGCTGCTGAGCTCGACGGTGGCCAGCACCTCGGCGTGGCGCTCGAAAAAGTCGGGCGTCTGCACCAGGTAGTTGGCGATGTCGTCTTCCGTGATGGGTGACAGGGGTTGCACGTCGGGGGTGTGGGTGGCGCTCATGGCAACAATCGGGTGAAAAATGGCAATCAGGCCGTGGGCAACGCAATGTGGCCGGTGAACACGGTGGTGGCGGGGCCGGTCATCAGCACAGGGGCGTCCAGCGTGGGGGTCAGCGACCAGTCGATGGTGAGTTGTCCCCCCAAGGTGTCCACGTTCACCGGGCCTTGCAGCAACCCCAGGCGCACCCCCGCCACCACAGCGGCACACGCGCCGGTGCCACAGGCAAGGGTTTCACCCACGCCGCGCTCGAACACCCGCAGGCGGATGTGGCCGGGGTTGAGCACCTGCATGAAGCCTGCGTTCACGCGGTTGGGAAATGCGGAATGGCGCTCCACCTGTGGGCCAGCGGTGGCCACGGGGGCTGTGTCCACATCGGGCACCACCGCCACTGCGTGTGGGTTGCCCATGGACACCACCGCAAAATTGATAGTGTAAACATCAAGGCCATCAAGCGTCAGAGGCCATTTTTGCCAATTATTCTCAGCCACAGGCACCAGGCCTGCGGGGTTGAACGGCACGCGGGCCAGTTCAAAAATGGGGGGGCCCATGTCCACGGTGACGCGGCCATCGGCGTTCATGCGCAGCTCGATCAGGCCGTGCTTGACTTGCACGCGCACCGTGTGTTTGTCGGTCAGGCCGCGCTCGCGCACAAACCGCACAAAGCAGCGTGCGCCGTTGCCACAGTGCTCCACCTCCGCCCCGTCGGCGTTGTGGATGACGTAGGCAAAGTCGGCATCGGGCCGCGTGGCGGGGCGCACGGTCAAAATTTGATCGGCCCCCACACCGAAGTGACGGTCGGCCAGAAACCGGTATTGCGCGGTGCTCAGCCCCAGTGAACCGGCGGTTTCATCGAGCACGACAAAGTCGTTGCCCGCGCCTTGCATTTTGGTGAAAGCAATGTCCATGTTCAGGCCACGATGTCGATGGCGCCACCCGACTGGGTGGCCAAACGGTTGCGGCCAGCGCCTTTGGCGGCGTACAACGCCTCGTCGGCCTGGCGCAGCAACACGGCAGCGTCTTCGGCGCGCCGGGGCTCCAGGGACGCAGCGCCCACACTGACGGTCACCACATCACCCACGGGGTTGGCCGCGTGAGGCAGGGCCAAGCGGCGCACCTGCTCCAAAATTTCCCGGCCCACCTCGACCACGCCGGACAAGGGCGTACCGGGCAGCAACACCACAAACTCTTCTCCGCCGTAGCGGGCCAGTTTGTCTCGGGGGCGGCGCACCACACGGCGCAGCACAGCCGCCACGTCACGCAGGCACTGGTCACCCACGGGGTGACCGTAGTGGTCGTTGTAGGTCTTGAAATGGTCGATGTCGATCATCAACATGCCCAGCGATTCGTGGGCCCGCAAGGCGGCACGCACCTCGCCGTCGAGCGACTCGGAAAACTCCCGCCGGTTGCCCACCCCGGTCAGCGCATCCACGCGGGCCATCAGGTGCATTTCATCCACGCGGGTGCGCAGCAAATACTCGCGCCGCACGGTGGGGGTGACGTCGGTCACCTGCACCAGCGTGAGCTGCTTGCCGCTCTGGCGGGCAGCCTGTTTGCCCATGGGAATGATGTGCACCGTTTGGCTCAGCAGCGCTTGTGGGTGGCCCACCAGGTGCGGCATGTACAAGGGCAACGGCGGCGCGTGCAGGCTGTGCGACAGCATGGTCGGAAAGCCGGTCTGGGCGCTCAGTGCCAGGCGCGAACAAAAATAGCTGCCAATGAGCTGGGGGAACACATCGGTCAACCGGCGCCCCATCAACCCGTCTGAAGCCACGCCGCAGCGACGCACAAACCATTCGTTCACAAACACCACACGCGTGGCCTCGTCCAGGATGACGATGCCCGCCTGCAAATGGATCAGCGCGGCCAGTGGCCAAGGCTCCACACCGCCGGGCACCACAGGCACATCGGCGACACGGGGGTGCATCACGGTCATGGCTCCACCCGGTGCAGAAAGCGGGCCAGCATTTGCTCCAGCAAATCCTGAGAGGCCACGTCAAGCAAAAACGCCAGCAGGCCCTGCACCTCGCGCGCGGCCACTTCAAAATGGATGTCGATCAGCAGCACCGGGCCGCCTGGGTCGTGGTCGGGGTGCAGCACGCTTTGCACGTGGCTCAATTCCACACTGGGCAGCGCGCCGTCCAGTTCAATTTTCAGGGCATCGGCCACACTGGCCATGACCGAGTTGAGCAGGATGTTGCCCACCTCGCTCAGCGCCTCTTGTTCCATTTCGGCCAGTTGCTCCAGCGGCAACTCGCCCCCCACCATCATTTGCACCAGCTGCAAACCGCGTTCGGCCGGGAACATCAGCACCGCTTCGGCATTGATGGCACCGGAAAAACGCTGGCGCACCGCACTGACCGAGGCCATGCCCGCCCCGCCCATGTGGTCGGTGACCTCGCTGCGCGACAAAACCGACACCCGGGGCACCGTCAACAGGACGGCATCGCCCGCGATCTGGCTCAGGGCATGGGCGGCCTGCCCGACCCCCATGTTGAATATCTCGGTCAGGGCATCGAGCGTCAGAGCGTCCAATTTCATGGCTGGGCCGTCAGGTGGGCAATCACTTGCAGCATGCTGGCGTCGGTGATGGGTTTTTGCACAAATTTGAGGCCAATCGATTCGGCCCGGGCCCGGCTGCTTTCCTGGATGTTGGCCGTCAGCATCACGATGCGGGTGTGGGGCGCCAGCTTGTGCAACTGGTCGGCCGCGTCAAACCCGTTCAGACCGGGCATGTTCACGTCCATGGTGACGTAGTCGGGGGCGGACTGCGCCACCATCACCAGGGCCTCATCGCCCGAAGCGGCCTCCTCCAGCGCCCAACCGGGCTGCAGGGCCTGAACACGGGCACGGATCATCATGCGCGACACACGGCTGTCATCAACGATCAAAAGACGGGGTGTCAAGCAGCGCTCCTTGAAAAGAGCCGGGAGTTTATCCCCCCCAGACAGGCGGGACAACACGGGACAACCCCTTTGCACACACCCGTGCACGCCAAAAAGTGACACAACTCACAAAATACAGTGCAAACGCCACCACCCCACCCAACCGCTACCATGCGCCATGGTCCGACACACCCAACAACTGCACCCCGCCCGCCCCGCTGCGGCCCCACGCCCCGCCGCCAC
>JBASFL010000110.1:0-9533 GCA_049653005.1 Burkholderiaceae bacterium
CCGTGCACGCGCGCGATGCCGCGTCGGCCGAGCGCGCTGCCCGCGCCTTGTTGGCCGCCGTGACGGTGTCTGACGCGCCGTGTGCCGCGCAGCCCGTGCTGGTGCAAAAAGTGAGTGGCTCGGCCCAGGGGGCCACCCCATGACCCGCGCCGTGGTGCTGGTGCTCGATTCGTTCGGCCTGGGTGCCACATCCGATGCCACCCTGTTTGGCGACGTGGGGGCCAACACCTTCGGCCACATTGCCGCATGGCGGGCAGCCCAAGGCCAGCCGCTGCACCTGCCCCACCTGATGGCACTGGGCCTGGGCCACGCGGCCCAGGCCGCCAGCGGGGAGTGGCCTGCCGGCGTGGCCCCGCAGCCGCCCACAAGCCGCGTGGCGCACAGTGCCGCCCGCGAAGCCAGCCGGGGCAAAGACACGCCCAGTGGCCACTGGGAAATGATGGGCTGCCCCGTGCCGTTCGACTGGGGGTACTTCCCCACCGAAGCGGCCCTGGCCGCTCAGCCCGGGGGGGCGTTGGCGGGGGGGCACACGGGCGTTTTCCCGGCAGACCTCATGCACGCGTGGTACCGCGCCTGTGGCCTGGAGGGCAGCCTGTGCAACGGCCACGCCAGCGGCACCGACGTCATTGACCGCCTGGGCGACGAACACCTGCGCACCGGCTGGCCCATTTGTTACACCAGCGCCGACAGCGTGTTCCAGGTGGCCGCACACGAAACCGCGTTTGGCCTCGATCGGCTGTACGCCATCTGCGAAGCCGCCAAACCCATTTTTGACAAGGCACACATTGCCCGCGTGATCGCCCGCCCGTTTGTGGGGGGGCAGGGCCAACCGTACCGGCGCACCGGCCACCGCCGCGACCTCACCACCCCGCCCCCCGGCGAAACCCTGCTGGACCGCCTGCTGGCCCACGGGCGCCAGGTGCACGCGGTGGGCAAAATCCCCGACATCTTTGCCCACCGGGGCATCAGCCACGCCCACAAGGGCGACGGCAATGCCGCGCTGTGTGAGGCCACCCTGCACGCACTGGGCCAGTGTTCAGACGGCGGGCTGGTGTTTGCCAACCTGGTGGATTTCGACATGCTGTACGGCCACCGCCGCGACGTGGCCGGTTACGCCCAGGCGCTGGAAGCCTTCGATGCCTGGTTGCCCCGCCTGCAGGCCGCGTTGCAACCCGGTGACTTGTTGTTGTTGACGGCCGACCATGGCTGCGACCCCACCTGGCCCGGCTCGGACCACACCCGCGAACACGTGCCTCTGCTGTTCAGCGGCCCGGCGTGCCCGGCCCTGGGCAGCCTGCCGATCAGCCCCAGCTTTGCCGACATGGGCCAAACCTTGGCTCAGCACCTGGGTGTGGGGCGCTTGGCGCACGGTGAACCCTGCTGGGCCTGACACCCCTCCCGCAGCGGCGAACCCCTCAGCGTTTCGCCATGAAAAACGGCCCCGTTTGGGGGCCGTGTAGATGTGGTGTCGGGCGCGGTTGTTGACCTTTGCGCAGGTCAGCGCCCTGGCATCATGGTTTGGCTGACGTGGGGAAGGGCCACGCGGCGTGTGGGTTCAGTGTGGTTTGGGTCGAAGAGGCCGCCTTTTTGGCCGACGCTGCTTTTTTGGCTGGGGCCGCTTTGGCGGGTGCAGCTTTCACTGCGGCCTTTACCGCCACCGGTGCTTTGGCAGGGGCTTTGGTGGGTGCCGCTTTGACCGGGGCCGCCGCTTTCGGTGCTGCCGCTGCTTTCTTGGTAGGGGCTTTTGCCGCTGCCTTGGCGGCAGGTTTTGCCGGAGCCGGCTTCACGGCCGCGGGTTTGGCCACAGCCGCTTTCTTCGCGGGTGCAGCCTTGGCAGCGGGTTTGGCTGCTGCGGGCGCAGGGGCCACAGCCGCTTTTTTCACGGGTGCGGCTTTGGCGGCGGGCGCGGCGGCTTTCACAGCAGGTGCCGCCGCCTTTTTGGCCGGTGCGGCTTTGGGGGCAGGTGTTGCCTTGGCGGCAGGCTTTGCCGCTGCGGCTTTTTTCGCAGGCGCCGCCGCTTTGACCGGAGTCGCTTTGGCGGCTGGTTTCGCAGCGGCTTTCGCGGCAGGTTTGGCTGCGGCTTTGGCAACCGGCTTTGCCGCCGCGGGCGCAGGGGCCGCTGCTGCTTTTTTCACGGGTGCGGCTTTGGCGGGTGCCACGGCTTTCTTCTCGGGGGCGGCCTTTTTGGCGGCAGGTTTTTTCGCAGTTGCCATCTTGTTATCTCCTGGGGTGGGTTGCAAAGAACGTCTCGGGTGGGCCTGAGGGGGAAAGAGACGATTCAGTGCACCGCAAACCCCGGTCCAACAACCGGCATGGCGCTGCGGAGCGCTGAATGGGGGAGACATGCAAGCCTCCACCCTCTGCCGTCGACCCCACCCCGCCATGGCGGAAGCTGGGGGCTGACAGGGGTGTGGGGCGCATGCGGGTGTGGCGGTCTGTGGCGGATGAACGGCCGGGCTGTCAGTCCCAGGACAGGGCACCGCCCGACTGGTATTCGATGACGCGGGTTTCGAAGAAATTGCGCTCTTTCTTCAGGTCGATCATTTCGCTCATCCAGGGGAAGGGGTTTTCTTCGTTCGGGAACAGCGCTTCCAGGCCGATTTGTGTGGCGCGGCGGTTGGCGATGTAACGCAGGTAACCCTTGAACATGGACGCGTTCATGCCCAACACACCGCGCGGCATGGTGTCTTCGGCGTACTGGTATTCAAGCTCGACAGCCTTGGTGAACAGGTCTTTGATGTCGGCTTTGAACTCGGCCGTCCACAGGTGGGGGTTTTCGAGTTTGAGCTGGTTGATCAGGTCGATGCCGAAGTTGCAGTGCATGGACTCGTCGCGCAGGATGTACTGGTATTGCTCGGCGGCACCGGTCATTTTGTTCTGGCGGCCCAGTGCCAAAATTTGCGTGAAGCCCACGTAGAAGAACAGGCCTTCCATCAGGCAGGCAAACACGATCAGCGACTTCAGCAGCGTCTGGTCGTTTTCGGGCGTGCCGGTGTGGAAGTTGGGGTCCATGATCGCTTCGATGAACGGGATCAGGAACTCGTCCTTGGTGCGGATGGACGGTACTTCGTTGTAGGCGTTGAAAATTTCGCCTTCGTCCAGACCCAAGCTTTCCACGATGTACTGGTAGGCGTGGGTGTGGATGGCTTCTTCAAACGCCTGGCGCAGCAAAAACTGGCGGCACTCGGGCGCGGTGATGTGGCGGTAGGTGCCCAGCACGATGTTGTTGGCGGCCAGGCTGTCGGCCGTCACAAAAAAGCCCAGGTTGCGCTTGACGATGCGGCGCTCGTCTTCGGTCAGTCCGTTGGGGTCTTTCCACAACGCGATGTCGCGGTTCATGTTCACTTCCTGCGGCATCCAGTGGTTGGCGCAGGTGGCCAGGTACTTTTCCCAGGCCCATTTGTATTTGAACGGCACCAACTGGTTCACGTCGGTCTGGCCGTTGATGATGCGTTTGTCTGCCGCGTTCACGCGGCGGCCCAACGGTGCTTTGGGTTGGCTGGCCACCGCTTTGGCAGCCATGGCGGTGGCGGTGTTCAGGGCCTGTGCGGCCAGTGACGGCTGGGCAGCCACTGCGGCCACCGCAGGGGTGGCGGGCAATGGAGAAGCCGGCGCTTTTTGAAGGGTGGGCGTGACCTCGTCGTCCCAGGTGAGCATGTCAAATTCCTCTTGGCGGATTATGGGAGGCGCACGTGCAATTGCATAGGCTCATTTCACGTGCGTCACTGGGTTGGGGTGGGGATGTTGCGCCGGGGCATCGGTGCCCCGGTGTCGTGTCCCGCAGGACTTATTGACAAGCCTCGCAACCGGGGTCGTCGATGGCGCAGAACTTGATGTCGGTGGCCGCGTCCACCGTGGCCAGGGCGGCCATGGCTGTGCTGCTGGGTGCGGTGGCGGTGTCGTTGGACACGGCGTTCATCTGGCCCGACCGGCCGGTGGATTTTTCCACGTGGGTGGCGGCCATGGTGCGGAGGTAATAGGTGGTTTTCAGGCCACGCAGCCACGCCAATTTGTACGTGTCGTCCAGCTTCTTGCCCGATGCGCCGGCCATGTAGATGTTCAGGCTCTGGGCCTGGTCGATCCACTTCTGGCGGCGGGCGGCTGCTTCCACCAGCCACTGGGTTTCAATTTCAAACGCGGTGGCGTAGAGGGACTTGATGTCTTGAGGCACGCGGTCGATGGCGCGCAGCGAGCCGTCGAAGTGTTTCAGGTCCATCACCATCACGTCGTCCCACAGGCCCAGGCGCTTCAGGTCGCGCACCAAGTAGCTGTTGACCACGGTGAATTCACCCGACAGGTTGGACTTGACCGACAGGTTGCCGAACGAGGGTTCGATGGACGCGTCCACGCCGATGATGTTGCTGATGGTGGCCGTGGGCGCGATGGCCACACAGTTGCTGTTGCGCATGCCGTCTTTGGCAATTTTTGAGCGCAGGGCGTCCCAATCCAGCGTGGCGCTGCGGTCTGTCTCCACGTAGCCGCCACGGGCTTTGGCCAACAAGTCCAGTGTGTCCAGCGGCAGGATGCCCTGGTCCCACAGCGAACCCTTGTAGGTCTGGTAGCGGCCACGTTCGGCGGCCAGTTCGGTGGAGGCCCAGTAGGCGTGGTAGCACACGGCTTCCATGGAGCGATCGGCAAACTCCACGGCTTCCTGGCTGGCATAAGGCACGCGGAGGGCGTACAGCGCATCCTGGAAACCCATGATGCCCAGGCCCACAGGTCGGTGGCGCAGGTTGGAGTCGCGCGCCTTTTTCACGGCGTAGTAGTTGATGTCGATCACGTTGTCCAGCATGCGCATGGCCGTGTGGATGGTGCGCTTCAGCTTGGCGTGGTCCAGCTTGCCGTCGGCAATGTGCTGCAGCAGGTTCACCGAGCCCAGGTTGCACACGGCGGTTTCCTGGTCGTTGGTGTTCAGCGTGATTTCGGTGCACAGGTTGGAGCTGTGCACCACCCCCACGTGCTGCTGGGGGCTGCGAATGTTGCAGGGGTCTTTGAACGTGATCCAGGGGTGGCCGGTCTCGAACAACATCGACAGCATCTTGCGCCACAGGTCGGTGGCGGGCACGGTTTTGGCGGGTTTGATCTCGCCACGGGCGGCTTTTTCTTCGTAGGCCGTGTAGGCCTTCTCGAAGGCGGTGCCGAACAGGTCGTGCAGGTCGGGCACATCGGACGGGCTGAACAGCGTCCAGGGGCCTTTTTCCATCACGCGCTTCATGAACAGGTCGGGAATCCAGTTGGCCGTGTTCATGTCGTGGGTGCGGCGGCGGTCGTCGCCGGTGTTCTTGCGCAACTCCAGGAATTCTTCGATGTCCAGGTGCCAGGTTTCCAGGTAGGCGCACACGGCGCCCTTGCGCTTGCCGCCTTGGTTCACGGCCACGGCGGTGTCGTTCACCACCTTCAGGAACGGCACCACGCCTTGCGATTCGCCGTTGGTGCCTTTGATGTGGCTGCCCAGGGCGCGCACACGGGTCCAGTCGTTGCCCAGGCCACCGGCAAATTTGGACAGCAGGGCGTTTTCTTTGATGGACTCGTAAATGCCGTCCAGGTCGTCGGGCACGGTGGTGAGGTAGCAGCTGGAGAGCTGGCTGCGGCGTGTGCCGGCGT
This sequence comes from Burkholderiaceae bacterium, assembly GCA_049653005.1. Lineage (GTDB taxonomy): Bacteria > Pseudomonadota > Gammaproteobacteria > Burkholderiales > Burkholderiaceae_C > UBA2334. The sequence goes on from JBASFL010000110.1 coordinate 5,605, forward strand.
TGAACAGGGTGGGGGTGCTGCTCATGAAGTCGAAGCTGGAGAGCACTTCGTAGAACTCGATGGCACGGGTTTCGCGGTCCACTTCGTTCAGCGACAAGCCCATGGCCACGCGCATGAAGAAAGCCTGTGGCAGCTCGATGCGCTGTTTGCGCACGTGCAGGAAGTAGCGGTCGTACAGGGTTTGCAGGCCGAGGTAATCAAACGCCAGGTCGCGTTCGGGTTTCAGGGCGGCACCCAGGCGGGCCAGGTCGAACTGGGCGAGTTTGTCGTCCAGCAGTTCGTTCTCAATGCCCTTTTTGATGAACTGGGGGAAGTAGTCGGGGTAGGCCTGCGCCAGACCGGCCTGCGTCACTTCGGTGCCCAGCACTTCTTTGGCAATGGTGTGCAGCAGCAGGCGGGCGGTGGCGTAGGTGTAGTCGGGGTCTTTTTCAATGAGGGTGCGCGCGGCCAGGATGGAGGCTTTGTGCACTTCTTCCAGTGGCACACCGTCGTACAGGTTGCGCAGGGTTTCGGCCACGATGGGTTCGGGCTTCACGTCGGCGCTCAAGCCGGCGCACGCGCCCTGGATGCGTTCGCGCATGGCGGCCATGTCCAGGGGGAACTTGCGGTCGCCGTCCAGCACGTGCAGTTCGGGGGCGGCCTGGGGGGCTGATTGCTCGCCTTTGGCGGTGCGTTCTTGGGACCGGCGTTCGCGGTACAGCACGTAGGCGCGGGCCACTTCGTGGTGGCTGCCGCGCATCAGACCCAGCTCCACGTGGTCTTGCACGTCTTCAATGTGGAAGGTGCCGCCACCGGGGCGCGAGCGCATCAGGGCCTTGACCACGGATTGGGTCAGTGCCTCGACGGTTTCGCGCACGCTGGCCGATGCCGCGCCCTGTGTGCCGTGCACGGCCAGGAAGGCCTTCATCAGCGCCACGGCGATTTTGTTGGGTTCGAAATGCACCACCGAGCCGTTGCGGCGGATGATTTGGTAATGGCTCAGCGCCTGTGCGCTGGCGGGGCGTGCCGCATCGCCATCCCCTGCAAACGTGGCAGTGTGATCGGCTGTGGGGGTTTGCGGGTAGGCGGTGTGGGGCATGGTTCCTCTTTCTGTGGGCTTGGCGCGCGGGTGCGTGGCACCGGCTGCATGTGTCAGACCGACACTATATCTAGTGTTTGCGATGGCAACAAGGCACTAGGGGTAGTGTTTTGCTGGAGGCTTGGGCCCTGTGCAGCCCTGCCGCTGGGCGCGCAATCTCAAGCCTGGTGCGGGCCGTTTGTTATCCAAAACGGAGCACGCTTTCGCGCCGTGTGTGGGGGTAAAAAATGTGCAACGGTGGCGCTTGGGGCCGTGTTCAGTGTTGCGCCAACGCACGCAAGTCTTGTTCGTAACCCTTCAGCGTGCGAACGGCGTGGGCCCGTTGTTCGGGCGTGGTGGTGCGGTGCAGGGCTGCGAACTGGGCGCAGCCGTCACGCGTCAGCTGCTGGGCGTAAGTCGCGTAACCCGGCGTGGGCGAAGCGGTCCACCCCGCCAGCCAGGCGCGCACCAGTGCTTGGGCTTGGCCTGCCTCTTGGGGTGTTTGCAGGCTTTGCAACACGCCCAGCAACTCGGTCTGGCGGCGTTCGCGCTCGGCCAGGGTGCGTTCGGGCTGAAAAGGGGATGTTTGCAGCCGCTCGCGCAACAGCGCGGCTTGTGCATCGCTCAAAGGGCCGTAGAGCTGACTGTAGCGGTCGCGCAGGGTGTCCAGCCGTTTGTCCAGGCCCGCTTGAGCGCTCAAGCGGCTGGGTTGCGCAGGGTTTTCGGTGGCGGCGTTGGCGGGGGGGAACCAGCCGCGCCGGGCCTTGGGCGCATGGGCTTCCCGGAACTCGTCGTTGCCCTTGCGCTGGGTGCGCTGCAGCTCGGCCAGTTGCGCGGGGGTGGTGCCGCTGGCCAGGCGGACCATGGCGGGCAGGGCTTGTTGGGTGATGGTGTCCAGCAGGCCGCGCACCTGGGCCCATTCCCCGCAGGCTTCGGCCGCGCTGAGGTCGCCCATTGCCAGGTCTTGCCAGCGGCGCAGCAGGTCGATGGTGGCGGGCAGCTGTGTGCGGCGGTGCCAGGCCAGCAGGGCCGCCATGTCGGTGCGGGCTTGGGCCGACTGCGCATCGGTCAGGGTCAGTTGGCGGTTGAGCCACAGCAGCCCGAGGTCGGGCAGGCGGTTGTAGCCCAGGCTGACCATGCTGCACCCGGCCAGCACAGCCACGGCGCCCACGGCCAGCAATCCGCGGGGTGGCATGCCGATAATCCGCAACCAACAGCGCTTCAAAAAGGGAACAAGCAGCATGAACATGCAAACCGATGTGGTCGTGATGGCCGCGGGCAAAGGCACCCGCATGAAAAGCAAACTGCCCAAAGTGTTGCACCGCCTGGGCGGGCGCGCGCTGGTGGCGCATGTGATTGACACGGCCGCACGGGTATCGGCCCGGCAGGTGGTGGTCATCACCGGGCACGGTGCAGCGGAAGTGGAAGCGCACTTGTCAATACCATCAAGCGCTGGAGGCACTTTTGGTGTTGAAAATGGTGCGCCAGTTGCTGAAGCACCTGCCCCAGCCCCTGTGTTGGCGTTTGTGCGCCAGGAGCCCCAGCTGGGCACCGGCCACGCGGTGCAGCAGGCCCTGCCGGCGCTGGCCGACGGCGGGGTGACCCTGGTGCTGTCGGGCGATGTGCCTTTGACCGAAGCCGCCACCCTGCAAGCCCTGCTGGACGTGTGCGACGGCCAGCACCTGGCCTTGCTGACGCTGACCCTGCCCGACCCCACGGGCTACGGCCGCATCGAGCGCAATGCGGCGGGTGATGTGCAGGCCATCGTTGAGCACAAAGACGCCACCGACGCGCAGCGCCAGATCACCGAGATTTACAGCGGCATCATGGCCGTGCCCACGCGGCTGCTGCGCGGCTGGCTGGCCCGGCTGGACAACAAAAATGCCCAAGGCGAGTACTACCTGACCGACGTGGTGAAGTTTGCCGTGGCCGATGGCTGCGCCGTGCGCGCCCACCGCATCACCGACGCGGTGCAGGTGGCCGGTGTCAACAGCCCGCTGCAACTGGCCGAGCTGGAGCGCGCCCACCAGCGCCGCTGCGCCGAGCATCTGCTGACCCAGGGTGTGCGCCTGGCCGACCCGGCGCGCTTTGACCTGCGCGGCAGCCTGGCGTGCGGGCAAGACGTGGACATTGACATCAATTGCGTGTTCGAAGGCCGTGTGGTGTTGGGCAACGGCGTGCGCATCGGTGCGAACTGCTGCATTGCCAACGCGGTGATTGAGGACGGCGCGGTCATCCACCCCTACACCCACATCGACGGTGAAAAGCTGGGTGTGAAAGTGGGCCCAGGTGCGCTCATTGGCCCATTTGCCCGCTTGCGCCCCGGCGCAGACCTCGGCCCCGAGGTGCACATTGGCAACTTTGTGGAGGTGAAAAACTCAACGCTCGCCGCCGGGGCCAAGGCCAACCACCTGGCCTACCTGGGCGACGCCACCGTGGGCGAGCGCGTGAACTACGGCGCGGGCAGCATCACCGCCAACTACGACGGCGCCAACAAGCACCGCACCGTGATCGAGGCCGACGTGCACGTGGGCAGCAACTGCGTGCTGGTGGCCCCGGTCACCATCGGCGCGGGCGGCACGGTGGGCGGGGGCAGCACCATCACCAAAAGCACCGCACCCGGCGCCCTGAGCGTGGCGCGGGGCCGGCAGCTCAGCATTGCCGACTGGGCACGGCCCACCAAGAAAAAGCCAGTTTGAGTGTGCCGGTCTGACGGGGCGAAGGGTGTGCGCTGACATCCCCCGTCCGCCGCATGTAAGGCAAACGCTGACAAGCGGTGTCGGCGGCGCTGACAGCAGAAAGCGCCATACGCCGATTCAAGTTTGAAAGGCAGGTTTTCACAATCCATATCAACGCTTCAGCACTTGGTCGG
>JBASFL010000111.1:0-24545 GCA_049653005.1 Burkholderiaceae bacterium
CTGGTGAACAACGCGGGCCTGCGCGACCGCCGCCCTTTCACCGAACTGGACGCACCCGCGCTGCGCACCCTGCTGGAGTCGCACCTGGTGGCGCCGTTTGAGCTGTGCCGCGCCGCGCTGCCGCTGATGCCGCAGCCGGGGGGGCGCATCGTCAACATCACGTCCATTGCCGGGCCCATCGCCCGTGCGGGCGACGCGGCGTACACCGCCGCCAAAGGCGGGCTGGCCGCGCTCACCCGCGCCCTGGCGGCCGAGCTGGGGCCGCTGGGCATCACCGTGAACGGCATTGCGCCGGGTTATTTCGCCACAGAAGCCAATGCCGCCATGGCCGCCAACCCCGAGGTGGCGCAGTGGCTGCAAGCCCGCACCTCGCTGGGCCGCTGGGGCCAGCCCGGCGAGCTGGTGGGTGCGGCGGTGTTTTTGGCCTCAGACGCGGCCAGCTACGTCACCGGCCAGGTGCTGGCGGTGGACGGGGGCTACTTGTCCCATTTCTGAACCGCCAAACCTCAGCGGCAAGGCATCAGCCGCCAGACATCAGTTGCCCAAGAGGCCCTTTTTCAACCCACCGTCCACCGGCTTGTCGCCCAGCCAGATGCGCAGCACGGCGGTGTAGAAGTCGGGCCCCGGCAGCGCCGCGCCTTTGGCCTGGCCGTTGATGCTGACCTGGGTGCCCGTGGCGGGGTCGAAGTCGAAGTGGATGACATCGCCCTTTTTGGCCTCGCCCGCTTGCTTCAGCGTGGCCATGAGGGTGTCGATCTGCGGCTTCAGGGCGGCCACCTGCGCTTCGGTGTGGTTGTCGCGCAGGCCGTCGCTCAGCGCACCGGCGAAGGTGTCGGCATCGACGTTGCGCAGCATGGAAATGACCACGCGGCGCGGGCCTTTCTGGGCCAGCAGTGCGGCGGCGTCGGTGGCTTTTTGCGGCCCGTACAACGCGGCCACGTACACCTTGAAAAACGCCCGGGTGCGCAAGCCTGCCCCGTTGAGCACCAGCGGGGCGCTGGCCACCTGCACCGTGGGCGCGAGTTTCACGCCCTCCAGCTCGGCGGGTTGGGCGTGCAGCGGGGTGGCAGACAAGGCCCACACCGTGGCAACGGTGGCGGCGGCGGTGGCCAGCGGTTTCAGAACAGCGGTCATGGGCGGCAAACCTTTCAAATCATCAATAGCAAACTTTTCATGCCCAACAAGCGCTGGGTGCCAATTTAGCTAAAAGTTTGACGCACGCTGGCTTTGCGCAAAAGGGGGCAAACCCTGCATCAGCCGCTGGCCGTAGGGGGTGCGCAGCAGGCGGCGGTCGTAACAGACGATGCGGGCCTGGTCGGTCTCGGTGCGGATGGCGCGGCCCGCCCACTGGGCCAGGCGCACCGAGGTGGCGGGCACCACCAGTTCGTTGAACGGGTTGCGGCCCTGAGCCTCCAGCCACTCGGCGCGGGCCTCGCCCACCGGGTCGTCGGGCGGGGCGAAGGGCAGCTTGGCAATGAACAGCGTGGCGCACAGCTTGCCCGGCAGGTCCAGCCCCTCGCCAAACGACTGCATACCAAAAATGATGGACGCATCGCCGCGCGCCACGGCCTGGCGGTGGCGCTGCAACAGCACGGTGCGCGGCCAGTCGCCTTGCACCAGCACGTAGGGGCGCAGCCGGTCGGGCAGCGCGGTCACGGCCTGGCGCATTTGGTCGCGCGAGGTGAACAGCACCAGCGCACCGTCTTGCACCTCAGCCAGGTCGGCCATCAGCAGCGCGATCATTTCGCGGGTGAAGGCGGCGGCTTCGCGCGGGTCGTTGCGCGTTTCCACCACCTCGAAGCGGCCCTGGGTGGCAAAGTCGAACGGGCTGGGCACGGCCAGGGCGCTGGCATCGGGGTCGCCACTCAAGCCGCACTCGGCCAGAAAAAAGTCAAACCGCCCGCAGCTGGTGAGCGTGGCCGACGTCAGCACCGCCGAGCGCACACGCGGCCACAGGTGCTGGCGCAGCACGGTGCCGGGCAGCGTGGGGCAGGCAAAAGCCTTGATGTGCAGCGTGGCCTGGGGGCCGTCGCCCACCGCGTCGAAGGTGAACCACTTGGCCACGGGCACTTGAGGACGGGTCTCGGGCGGCGCTTCGTCGGGGTTGATGAGGCCTGACGTGGTGGGCGCGGCTGCAAGCTCGTGCCCGCTGAGCAACAGCTTGGCGGTGTCGGCCACGGCCTCCAGCCGGGGGGCCAGGGTGCCCATGTGGGCGTAGAGGTTGGACAGGCGGCGCGCGTCTTCGGGCTTGTCTTTGATTTCGGCTTTCAACGTGCGTGCCATGCCCGACAGGTGCACCAGCCAGGCGTCGGCCGCCGCCACCACAGCGTCGAGCGGTGGCAGCATGGCGTCGGGCAGCACGCCTCTGGGCGGGCGAACGCGGTCGTCGGCGCTTTTGAAGGCGGGGTTGGGCGCAGGGCGACGGGGAGCGCTAGGGACAGGCGGTGCAGTGGGCCGCAAGGTGTCCACGGTGGCGCGGGCCAGGTCTTGCAGCGCCACTTTCAGGGCGGCGGCCAGTTGCGGGGCTTCCAGCGCGTCGCTCAGGTACAGCGCGGCGCCCACCTGGGTGGCGCGCTGGGCGAGCTGATCCACCCAGCGCAAGCGGGTGAGGTCCATGCTGCGGGTGAACTGGTCTTGCGCCACACCGGGCAGGTGGTGGGCTTCGTCCAGCACCAGCAGGCAGTGGTCCAGCTCGGGCAACACGCGCGAGCCCAGCGAAGACAGCAGCAGGTCGTGGTTGGCCACGATGATTTGCGCGCCCACCAGGGCCTTGCGCTGCTCGAAGTAGTTGCAGCGGTTGAACAGCGGGCAGTGTTTGCCGGTGCACGACGCGGCCTCGGCCGCCACGGGTTGCCACACGTCGCCCTCGGGCGCGGTGGGCAGGCTGTCGCGGTCGCCGTCCCAGGTGCCGCTGGCCAGCGCCATGCCCATGGCGGCCCACGCTTGGTGGCGGGCCGACAATTTGTCGTCAAAAGTGCCGCCAGCGCTTGATGGTATTGCGTTGTTTGCTACACCCCCTGAGCCACTGGGCAACGGGTCGTCGGCAAACAGGTCGTCGGGCTCTTGCGGGTCGCCCCCGGCCAGGCGGTCGAGTTTGAGCTGGCACACGTAACGCCCGCGCCCTTTGGCCAGCGCAAACCGGAAGGGTTGCAGGCCGCTGCTGGCCAGCGCGGCGGCGAGGGCGGGCAGGTCTTTGTTCACCAGTTGCTCTTGCAGGGCCACCGTGGCGGTGGAAATCAGCACCCGGGTGTTGCGCGCCAGCGCCAGTGCAATGGCCGGGGCGCTGTACGCCAGCGATTTGCCCACGCCCGTGCCCGCCTGGATGACGGCAAAACGGCGCTGGGGCGGGGGGCCATCGGCATCGTCCGCACTGTCGTTGCCCGGCAGCCCGGGCACAGGGGCCGCGCCCAACACGGGGGCGGCCGCGTCGCGGCGCGAGCCCAGGTCGGCCTGGCTGAAGGTGGCGGCCACGCGCTCGGCCATTTGCCGCTGGCCGGGGCGGCTGCGAAAGCCGTTCTGGCCGTCCACCGCCTGGTCGAAGGTGGCCAGGGCGAGTTGCACCAAGGCCTCGGCGGCGGTGGGCAACACGGGGGAAGAGGGGGTGGAAGCGGTGGGGGTGGTCATGCGCAGGCCAAACAGGGGCAAGACCAGGGCAAGCACCCCGGCCCGCGGCACCCAAGGCACCGCGCCCGCGACTGTAGGGGATAAACCACCGGGGCGCGGTTGGCCCCAGCGTTGGGGTCAGCGCCCGATCAGGCTTTCGTGTCCAGCAAGGAGCCCATCACCTGGTCGGCGGTTTTGAGCACCGCGAGGTTGGCCGCAAAACTTTGTTTGGCCGAGAGCTGGTCCACCACGTCCTGGTTCACATCAGCCCCTTCGGTGGCCGCGCGGCTGAACGTGACCTGCACACCGCCCTGCGGCTGCGCATTGGCTTGGGCCACCACGCGTTTGAACCCGTCGGTTGGGCCGTTGGCGATGTTGTGGGCGCTGGCACCCAGGCGGTTTTGAGCGGCTTGCAAGCCCGATTGGGCGATGGAGGTGAGGTTGAGCATGGGGGCTCCTGGGGGAAACCGGGGGACGCGGATGAAGGCGCACCTTTGACCCCGCTCAAACCCCGGGTGAATCCGGTGTTTCAAGCGGTGTTTGGCGCACCCAATACCGCAACTGTGTGCCTAGAATGCATCTTCGGCAAGCACCGCCTGCCACTTCAATTTTTTACAGGAACACGGCATGAGCACCAAATCCATCCAACAGGAAGTGGACGAGCGGTCCAACCTGACGGGCTCGAACAAATTTGAAATGCTGTTGTTCAGGCTGGGGGCGGTGCGCGACAACATGCCGTCCGAGCTGTTTGGCATCAACGTGTTCAAAATCCGCGAAATCGTGGCCATGCCCGAGGTCACGGCCATGGCGGGCTCCACGCAGCACATGCTGGGCGTGGTGAACCTGCGCGGCCAGATCATCCCGGTGATCGACCTGCCCGCCGTGATCGGGTGCACCCCCAAAACCGGCCTGAACATCATGCTGGTGACCGAGTTTGCCCGCACCACCCAGGCGTTTGCCGTGGAAAGTGTGGAAGACATCGTGCGCCTTGACTGGGGCCAGGTGCTGCCCGCCGAGCGCGGCGCTGCCGGCGGCATGGTGACCAGCATTGCCCGCCTGGACGGCGACGTGAACCAGTCGCGCCTGGCGCAGGTGCTGGACGTGGAGTCCATCCTGGGCAACGTCATGCCCAGTGAAGAGGCGGACCTGGACACCGCATCCATTGGCCCAGTGCTCAAGCTCAAGCCCGGCAGCGTGGTGCTGGCGGCCGACGACTCGTTTGTGGCCCGCGCCATGATCGAGCAAGGCCTGCACGCCATGGGTGTGCCTTTCGTCATGACGAAATCGGGGCAGGAGGCGTGGGACAAGCTGTTGCACATTTCCAACGACGCGGAGTCGAAGGGCCAACACATTTCAGACCGCATTGCCATGGTGCTGACCGACCTGGAAATGCCCGAGATGGACGGCTTCACGCTGACCAAGAACATCAAGTCCGATGTGCGCTTCCGCAACGTGCCGGTGGTCATTCACTCGTCGCTGTCAGGGGCCACCAACGAAGACCACGTGCGCAACGTTGGGGCCGATGGCTATGTGGCCAAGTTCCAGGCCGACGAGTTGGCCGCCACCATCCGGGGCGTGTTGCAGCGCTACGAACACCACGCCTGATGGGTGCTGTGCGCCAAGGCCCCACAAAACACGCCCCGAGGGGCGTTTTTTCATGGCAGGCAGTGGGGCACTGTCAGCGCAGCAGGCCCTTGATGTTGGCGTTCAGCGGCATGGCGTAGTCGTGCGCCGACACCACGGTGTTGCCTTCGGGCTTCACCAGCTTCAGGCTGAGGTACAGCGTTTGGCCCGACGAGGTGTAGGTGCCCACCACCACGGCCTGCGCGCTGTGCGCCTGGCTCACGTCGCGCACTTCGCGCGACAGCAGCAAGGCGCCCGTGCTGCCTTTCATGAACAGCTGCTCGCGCAGTTTCAGCTCGACCACGCGCACGCCTTTGTTCGACAAGCGGCTGCCGATGTGCTCGGACACCAGCCGCCCCAGGCGGGACGATTCGGCCAGGTCTTCCTGGTCCACCAGCGTGGCCACCAGCACCGGCTGGGCGGGGTCCAGCGTCACGCCTTGCATCAGCGCGTCGGTGGCGCGGTAGTTGAGCTTGATGAGGTCGGCCCCCAGGCCGTCTTCCATGGTGGTGCACCCCACCAGCCCCAAACCCAAAGCGGCCACCAGGCCCAGACACAAACGGCGGTTGAACCGGCGCGTCATGAGCCCACCACCTTCCAGTTTTTGGTGGGTGCGGGCGGCGGCGGGGGTGGGGGCGGTGGTGCAGGGGTGAACAGCTTTGCGTCTTCCGGCTCGATGTAATAAATGTCAGAGGTGCGCGACACAAAGCGCTGCCCCATTTCCAGCGAGGTGGACACCAGCAGCTCGGTGCGGGTGGGCCCGCCCGATGCACTGCCCGACAACAACTGGGTGGACAGGTCCACCGTCAGCCCAGCGGCCAACCCGGCCATGGCACCGCTGGCGGTGGTGGGGATGTGCATCCAGGAATCGCGCAACACCGCCAGCCCGGCGGCCAGGCTGGTGATGGGCAAAGGCGATGAGTTGCGGGCCCAGCTTTCGTGCGACACCACCTGGGCATCGAACCGGATGTAGGCACCGGCGGTGTTGTCCAGCACCGGCGAGCTGGCCAGGGTCAGCCCCTGCTGCACCAAGCGGGTCAACAACAGGTCGCCAAACGCGCGGTTGAACGGGGTGGACGTGGCGGGCACCAGGTGGAAGGTTTGCTTTTCCAGGCCGCCCAGTGCGGCTTTGGCCGCGATGCGTTGGGCCGCGTCGCTGGCCAACAAGTCCCAGTGGTGCACGGCGCGGGCTTTTTGCTGGCCCGTGGCCGGGTAGTTCATGGCCCGGGGCACGTCTAGCGTGGAGCAGGCCGACAGCGCCCCGCACAACGCAGCACCGCCCAGCCACTTGGCCCAGCGGGGGGCCCAAGGCCCCAGGGGTTGGGAAGGGGAAATGCGAGGGGTGGGCATGGTGGTGGACGCAATGTCAGTTCATTTTGGGCCACTGTAAGGCGGGGCCGCCCCAACCAAAGCCCGAAAAAGCGGGGAAAACCCGCCTCAAGCCGTGGTGTTCAGCTTCGTGCCCAGGCTGCCTTCGGTGGCCAGGGGCAACGCACCCGTGGGTTGGGGCAACGCCTGGATCAGCGCGGCAGCCGCACTGGCCTGCACGTTCATGGCTTTCTTCAGCACGGTGATTTGCACGTCTTGCATGGGGCTGCCTTGGGCCACCGACGACGCCGCTTGCGACACGCTGGATGGGGTGATTTGCATGGGTACTCTCCAAAAAACCGGGGCTCGTGGCCCATGTGGGTATATCGACCCCCGGCGGGCAGGCTGAAGTTCAGGCCCCGGGCGCGGCCCCGGATTTTGCGCCGGCGTCTGTGCCAGCGTCCACCGCCAAAGGCGGCCAGGCGCACAACTCCGCCAGGCGGCGCACCACCCACTGGGCCTCGTCGGGTGCCACCACCGAGTCGGGCAGCGCCAGGCCCTGCCACACACGCTCCAGCACATCGGTTTCAGTGATGCCCAGCTGAAACTGCATGGTCTGCGCCGTGTCCACCAGCAGGTTTGCCATGTCTTCACACAGCTCGTAGCGGGCGCACACCTCGGCCCACACGGGCTTGAGGCGGGCGGTGCGCTTGGCCTCGTACAGGGCCTGGAACGAAGGGGGAATGTCGATGTGGCTGTGTGAATCCATGGCCTGCATTTTGCGGTGTGCGATGCTCGGGCCCCGCGTTCAGCCCACCCCACACCCATGGCCCCCCACAAGACGGTACCCGCCAAAGAAGACATTGCCCTGCTGCCCGCCTTCCCCCGGCTGGGCCCACCGGACATCACCCTGGTGCAAACCGCGCCCCAAGCCCTGGCCGCGTGGGAGCGCTTGAGCAAATGCCCTGTGTGGGGGTTTGACACCGAATCCAAGCCCACCTTTTCCGTGGGCGAAACGTCTGACGGCCCCCACGTGTTGCAACTGGCCACCACCACCCACGCCTGGGTGATTCAGCTGCACGACGCCGACTGCCGCGCCACCGTGGCCGCCTGGATGGCCAACCCCGCGTTCACCAAAGTGGGTTTCGGGCTGGGTGACGACAAAAAACGCATGCTGCACAAATTTGGCGTGGAACCTGCTTGCGTGGTGGACCTGAACCACCTGTTTCACCAGCGCGGCTGGCGCAAAGACATGGGCGTGAAAGGCGCGGTGGCCGTGGTGTTTGGGCAAAATTTCGCCAAATCCAAAAAGGCCGCCACCTCCAACTGGGCCAACGCCCAGTTGAGTGAGCACCAGGTGGTGTACGCCGCCAACGACGCCTTTGCCGCCGCCTGCGTGTACCAAGCCCTGCAAACCAACCCCCACTGAAACCCAACGTTTTTTGCCATGGAACTGCCTGCCCACCAACTCACCATGACGGTGCTGATGACGCCCGACACCGCCAACTTCTCTGGCAACGTGCACGGCGGCAACATTCTGAAATTGCTCGACCAAGTGGCCTACGCCTGCGCCAGCCGCTACGCGGGCAGCTATGTGGTGACGCTGAGCGTGGACCAGGTGATGTTCCGCCAGCCCATCCACGTGGGTGAACTGGTGACGTTCATGGCGGCGGTTAACCACACCGGCAACTCGTCCATGGAAATCGGCATCAAGGTGATTGCCGAAAACATCCGCAGCCACGAAACCCGCCACGTCAACAGCTGCTTTTTCACCATGGTGGCCGTGGGCGACGACGGCAAGCCCACCCAAGTGCCCCCGCTGCGCCCCTTCAGCCCCGACGAAAAACGCCGCCACGCGGCCGCAGAAATCCGCAAGGCCATGCGGCGGGAGATGGAACAGCGGTTCTCGGCGGTGCGCTGACGGGCAGGGCTTGGTTAGCCCAAAATTTTGACAAATACATCAACAAATGAGGCCATCCGGCATTTTGTTGATATAAATGTCAAATGCAAACCCTACAAGAACTCGGCGAAGCCGTGGCCCAACGCCGAAAAGCGTTGAACCTGCGGCAACAGACCGTGGCCGCCCAGGCGGGCATCACCGCCGAATCTCTGTCCCGCTTTGAGCGCGGGCGCGGTGCCGAGTTTGGTGCCCGCAAACTGCTGGCCGTGCTGGCCGTGTTGGGCATGGAACTCGGCATCATCCACTCCGGCCAGGCGGGCACGCTGGACGAATTGCGCCGTGAGCGCAATCAGGCATGAAACTGGCTGTTTATGTCATGGGCCGCGACGTGGCCGTGCTGGAACCAGCGGGCGACTTCAAAAGCGTGCTGAGCTACCACGCGGGCACGGCCGCTGACGACTTCGTGTCCCTCACCATGCCGGTGCGCACCGAGTCTTATGTGTGGGACGACCCACTGCCCCCCGTGCTGCAAATGAACCTGCCCGAGGGCTATTTGTTGCAAGTGCTGCAAGAGCAATTCGGGCCGCATGTGGGCGCAAGCCCCATCGCGTTGCTGTCGGTCATTGGCCGCAACATGGTCGGGCGCGTTCAAGTGGCCGCCCCTGGTGCAACGCTGCAAGCGCCTGCCAAGCCCATCGAAGTGGCGGCGCTGCTTAAAGGCGACAACGCTGAAGCGGCCTTTGCCGAACTGGTGCGCCAGCACGCCACCAGCGGCGTGTCGGGCGTGGTGCCCAAGTTTCTGGGCACCGAGCACGGCAACACGCCAGCCGATGCCTCGTGGGCACCCACACCCAAAGCCACACTGGTCACACGCCGCCACATCATCAAAGGCTCCGGCCCGCAACTGCCCTTTGTGGCCTTGAACGAACACCTGTGCATGCAGGTGGCCGCACGGGTGATGCCCACGGCCAAAACCGAAGTGTCAGACGACGGCCAGGCCTTGGTGGTGCACCGGTTTGACGTGGACGCAAATGGCCAGGCCCACTGGGCCATGGAAGATTTTTGCTCGCTGCTGGGCCTGCGGCCCGCCGCCAAGTACGACACCACCTGGGAGCGCATTGCCAAAGCCGTGCGCGACCACGTGCCCGCTGAGCGGCGACACGGCACCTTTGGCCAACTGGCCACCACCGTGCTGCTGACCCACGCCCTTCGCAATGCCGACTGCCACGCAAAAAACCTGGCGCTCCTCTACACCCGCAGGGCCGACGCACACCTGTCCCCCGCCTACGACATGCTCACCACCAGCGTGTATGCCGGTTTTCAGCACAACCCGCCTGCCATCGGGTTCATGGGCAAAAAAACATGGGCACCTGGCAAACACCTGCAAACCTTCATGGCAGCCCATTTCGGCATCCAGCCCAAAGAGCAAACACGGCTGGTAGAAGCCATCAGCGATGCCGTTGCAGACGTGGGCCCGCAAGTGCGCGAAGCCATAGCCCAGCACCCGGGCTTCAACGAGGTGGGCAAACGCATGCTGGTGGCATGGGCCGACGGCGTGAACGGCCTGCGCCAACAGCGCGTTTATGCCGTGGGCGACTGGCAGCCGGGTGAAGCGTTTGACGGATTTTCAGCACCCGCCAAGCTCAAGAGCGAACAGGCCAAATTGGGACGTTCGCCTTTGCTGGGAGAACGGTGACCGCCGCACTCAACCGGCAACAAACGGGTTCAGCACGTCAAAGCCCAAGGCTTGAAAGTCGGCCACATTTCGGGTGACCACCGTCAGGCGGTGCACTTTGGCGGTGGCGGCAATCATGGCGTCTTCGTACAAGGTGTCTGATTTGCGGTGCATCAGCCGCGCCCACGCACGAAAAACGGCGGCATCCATCGGCAACACGTTGTAGGCCCCGGCCACCAACTCCAACCAGCCCTCCAACTCAGCCGCTTTGGCAGGGTCTTGCTCGCGCGTCAACTCGATACCGGCTTGAATTTCGCCCAGCGTCACGGCAGACAGAAACAGATCGGTGTCTTCGACAGAAGACAGCCAGGCCAGCACCGCGCCGTGTGGACGGGGTCTGCGCAGCTCGGAGACCACGTTGGTGTCAAGCAAATACATGGCGTCAGGCCTGCGGCTCAATCGGCCGGCGCTTGCCCTGGCCACGCGGAGGAAGGGTCAACTCGGCACGTGCATCGTCTGACAGCAACAAGGTTTTCAGCGAGGGCCGCACCACCGATTGCAGGCGCCGCCATTCCCCCACAGGCACCAGCACCGCCGCCTCAGCGCCGCGCCGGGTCACCATTTGCGGCCCTTCTTGAAGGCAGGCATCCAAAAACTCGCTGAAGCGGGCTTTGGCATCTTGAACAGGCCATGTGTGCATGTTGAACCCCTTTTTGAACTCATCTGACCAGACAGATGACCAGTTTAATGGAACAACCCACCCAACACCCCTTTGCCGCAGCACGGCAGATTTGACACACTCGCGCCACGTCCAACCCCGGAGAAACCACCATGCCACTCCCGCACGCCGAAGGCGAACACACCCTCACCCTGGAGCGCACCCTGTCAGCCCCCCGATCGGTGGTGTGGCGGTGCTGGACGGACACCGAGCTGCTGAAACAGTGGTACTGCCCCAAACCCTGGACGGTGCCCGAAGCCGATATCGACCTGCGTGTGGGCGGACGCATGAACACCGTGATGGCGGGCCCCAACGGCGAGCGGTTTGAGGGCAAGGGCATGTGGCTGGCCATAGAGCCCATGGAGCGTCTGGTGTTCACCGACGCCTTTACCGAAGGATTCATGCCCGCCGCCGAACCGTTCATGACCGGGGTGGTGCAACTGGCCGATGCGCCCAACGGCCACACCCGCATGACCTGGAGCGCCCGCCACGCCAACGCCGACACCAAGGCCAAGCACCTGGAGATGGGCTGGGAGGCTGGCTGGAACGCGGCCACCGACCAGCTGGACGCGCTGGCACAAACGCTGAGCGCCACCACCGCAAGCGCCACCGGCACACCTTACACACAGCCCTACGTGGACGGCTTTTTGCTGGCCGTGCCCACCGCCAACCAAGAGGCCTACCGGCAACACGCGCAAGACGCGTCGGTGGTGTTCAAAGAGCATGGCGCGCTGTCGCTGGTGGAGTGCTGGGGCAACGACGTGCCCGAAGGAAAGCTCAACTCCATGCACACCGCCGTGCTGCGCAAACCCGACGAAACGGTGGTGTTTTCGTGGATCACCTGGCCCGACAAAGCCACGCGGGACGCAGGCATGCAAAAGGTGTTTGCCGACCCCCGCTTGCCCGCCACCATGGCCGAAATGCCGTTTGACGGCACCCGGATGATTTTTGGTGGGTTTGAAATGATCGTGAACGCGTGACAAGCCCGGGCACCAGCCCTGGTGCTGGCGGGCTATCCGCGTCGCACAACACCCAATTTCAAACCCAGCATGCCGAACACACGGTTCATGGTCTGAACACTGCCTTCGCTGCGCCCTTGCTCGATGTCTTGCAAGGTGCGGCATGAAACGCCTGACAGCTTTGCCATCTCGGCCGTGGTCAAGCGCATGGTTTTTTTCAGGTGCCTGATGGCCTGTGGCAAGGGCCACTCAGGGTGGGCGAGCACGTCTTCAATGGCCTGTCGGCGCAGCTCCAGTTGCTCGGACGGCGGGATGGTGTTGTAGCGTTTGTCCATGACCGTGGCGCTCACTCCAATGTGGGCAACTTGCCACCCAGTGCCCACGTCATGTCAATCGAGTTGGTTGAGCAACTGGGGAGCCTATGCCCTCTATTTGCACGAAATTCTGTATAGAACAGCCGCCAATCGGCGGTCAATATGTGTACTTTATCGTGCAATTGATGGTTCCAGGCCCTGGATCAGCGCTTGGATTGAATGCCTCAAAGGCATTCAAATAAAGTAGCTGAAAACGCAATACAGAAAAGCGCCAGAGGCATTTTTTATTCAAAATTTTTAGCCCATACACCCCACACTGGGGATATGAAGATTGGGGTCAGACCACCAGCGCAAACCTGGCGTCGTCCACCGCCGTGACTTTTTGCAACATCGCTTGAGAGGTTTTGGCGACGTGGGCCAAGTCGTAAGCCACCTGCATGCGCAGCCAAACCTCTGCGCGGCCGCCGTGTTCAACACCCAGCCAGGCCTCCAAACGCAGCGCCATCTCGGGCGAGATGCCCGCCTTGCCGTTGAGCACGCGCGAAAGTGCGGTGCGCGTCACACCCAGGGCCTGCGCGGCGTCGGTCACAGTCAAACCCAGTGCGGGCAGCACGTCGTCGCGCAGCGTTTCGCCGGGGTGGGGAGGGTTCATCATTCGGGTCATGGGTGCTCCTTGTCAGTGATAGTCGCGGTAGTCCACCAGCACGGCATCGCCCTCTTCAAAGCGAAACGTCAGCCGCCAGTTGCCGTTGACCGAGATGGCCCAGTGCCCAGTCAAGTCGCTAGCCACAACATCCCCGTATCTGGGATGCCCATCACTGCCTTATTCAATAAGCGTTACCCAACTTACGCCGCTTTTCCTCCGTCTCTTTTTGCGCTTCCTCAGTCCTGGCACGCTCTATTGCTTTGACGGTATCCACATGGCGCAACATGTAATCTTGATAGGCATATTCGGCACAATTTCCGGCCCAGTGTCGAATAGCACCTTGCACGCCGTCTTTGATCGGCCATCGCCGCTCTTCTTCGCCATCCAATCGCTCAAAGGAAGCTCCGAGTTTGTTTTTGCATGTGACGGTGCGGATACCACCCACCTTGATCCGGGGTTGTCCGTACTTTTCAATCAGCGCCGGTTTCAACTCATTGGCAGAAAAAAGACTAACAAGGCTGACTTTCACCTCGTACACGATGTCTTTGTGAAATTCAACCGAAGCAAGCTTCCCTTCAGGTTGCTTTAGTTCCAAACTGAATGCGTATGTCTCTGAACCCACCTCGCCCGGTTTTTTCACCAAGGCTCTCAATTCTTCCCGAGTCGTTTGCCCTGGCGTGATACCGCCAAACGATGTGGGTTGCGCAGATACGGCCAGACAGCAAACCGAAGAGCTGATCAAAAGCAGCAGTTTTTTCATACTGCGGCCCCTCCATCGAACAAGTAGCGCAATACGGCTCTCAAAAACGCATCGCCGTTGTTAATCCCCCCCAACACAGCGGCGGCGACCAAGGTGAGTCCTTCTCCCATCTGGATTCGACGAATATTCTCTATTGCGCTTTTCATTTTCCGATTCCTTATGAGGTTGGAGTTTGGATTTATTTATTCAATAGATAAATCAGGCGATCGAAACTGATTTCAGCTCGACGTATTGAGGATCAAATAGGGACTGCTCTTTTCCCGATCCAGAGCCGCAATGTAATCACCGCCGTCGATTCTCTTTGTGCGCAGATAGTCGATCAAATACGGTTTACTGGAAGCAGTATCGGTAGCATCACGAAGTACCCTGACCGCAGACAAGCCTTTGGCTGCATCCGGACCGAACGATAGCGGCGTCAGGTGCGTGAACAGGTTTTCGTAGTCGGATGCAACCGACTCGGAAACAGCAAGTGCATGCTTCAGTTCGTTGGTACGTATCCGGCAATCAATGCGGACACTGTTGCACAGCATGAGCATTTGAGCCATCTGCCGAAATAGATCCAGATTGATGGGCCCGTTGGTTTTGACAATGAATGCGATTTCACCCTCAAAGTACGCTGCCTGGTCGGCCAGTCCAGCGGCAACTTCCGAGTACTCAGGCTTCGGATCAGACAGGGCCGGTGCTTGCTGTGCACGCTGCAGGAGGCTTTTGGTGAAATGCAGTTGTTTTCGCAGATCCCGGTGGCCGAGGTTTTCGAAACCCGCCTTGATGGCCTCGGAGAGTTCATCCATGCGATCCTCCAACGAGTTGAATCGTTTGTGCATGTAATAGAACCCCGCGACGCTGACACCCACACCGGCAAGAGAAACACCCAACGTTGCCACCTGCAGGGACTGCAACGTTTCCATCATTACCTTGAGTTGATCGATCTTGAGACCGGCATAAACATTCGCACCGGCACCGACCACATCTGCCAATATCGAAACGGGAGCGAAGGGGCCTGACGCCAGATTAGACAAGACTGATTGGGCCACTCCGGTCTCCTGTAGCGAGCCAACTATTTTTCCGGTCGTGACGTCCTTCAAGATGGTCCCGAAGCGCTCCAACTCACCGGACGCCACACGATGCGCAAACTCTTTCGGTATCTCAAAAGCTATGGTGCTGAACATGATGTTTTGGTATCCATGAGTTTTCTGGAAAGTTGAAGACCCTGGTCGCGAAACACTGCGGCCAGGCCGGCAGGCCCCAAGATCAGTGCCTTGCTACGGGACAGGATCAACTCCCTGTTGGAGGGTTTGAATCCAATGTCGTGAAGGCTGGCACACTCGGCGCTCAACGTCCGGATGTCAAAAGCCAAGTCGGCTTTCCCGAACACCCCCCATTTCTGGGCGCAGACGTTCAGTTTTGCCTCTTCTTTGCGTACCGCAGTGATCAGCGGCAACCGAACAAGGCGTGTGAAACCGTCCTGCAAAACTTCGTTGGACTTACGGGTAACCAGTTTTCTGAAAAAACTGGTGTCAGCAAGTTCGGCCTGTACTTGTTGATCAAAGGCGTCATGCAGCCTCCCCAGGGTGATCATCAAGTTGGCGTGGAAGTTATCTCTCCAGTCGAGCACCTCTCGCCGGAATGCCATATTGGGCAGCTTGCTCACATCAACGAGCGGTTCGATGGGCACGTCCACCTGTGCTGGAGCCGGTGCGCCTGAATCCTCAGGAGCAACCACGACTTGTTCTGCAGGCCCCTCGCATTTGTCAGCGCGCGGGAAAAATGACTTGATGTCACGTTTTAAGAATGTGACAGTGGAACCCCAGAGGCTGCCTGACTTAGGGGTTATCTCGGGATACGGTGTGAGCCCTGGTTCGGAGGGGATGTCGTTCATGTTGATGAGGGTTGAATGCCTGTTGGGTCCAGATGTCCAGTGCACGTCAGGTAATCGGCAAGCTGGCTGATCAGTTCGTCGCTCCAGACTTCGGGCGATACAATTCGCACACTCGGAATCCAATACCGAACAATCGGCAGTATTTGGTTCTGGTGCCCCACCGTCGTCTCGACCGTGAGCGTGCCGTCCACCGATTCGGCAATCACTTTCTGATGTGGAATCAGTTGTCGGCGCTTGAAGTAGTCGGCGGCTTCCGGGGCCACGGTCAGCAGCACTTTTTGTGGCTGTGGTGAGTGCCAGATGCCTTCTTCGGTCTGAACAGATGCGTCAACATCTGCATCTCGTGTGAAAGCTTCCGCCTGGAGTTGAACGGAGCGGATCTTTCCAACGCCGAATGTCTTCAGCCTGCCGCCGTGCACCGCAGCCAGGTACCAAATACCTTTGTTGTTGATCAGGCGGTAGGGCTGGACAGCCTGGTACGTTTTGACATGGCCGTCTTTGAGCATGTCCAGCGTCAGCATGCGGTTCTGGACGACGGCTTCTTCCAGCCGACCGAACACGTCTTGCTGGGCAGACAAGTCTTCGTAATGGTGACCGCGCACCAGCCAAGGTGCTTGCATGTGTTCGCCCAGCAGGGCTTGCAGGAAGTCTCTGCTCAAAGACGGAAACAACCCTTTGACGCCCGCCAAGGCGGCAAAGCGCTCAATGTCTTTGAAATTCAGTTTGCCCAAATAAGCAGGCTCCAGGTGATACCGGCCTTTTGTTTTGAGCAGGGGCAGGTAGGCCAGCCGAACCTTGAGGTCTCGCTGGATGGTCCTGACGTGCGTCCCGAACTCTTCGGCCAGGGCCGAAGGGTCGAGGTGATCGCCCTGATTGAGCTTGATAAGTACCTGTGACAGTCGGTACGCAATGGTGTCGTGCTGGCCTTGAGCCATGTGGTGCACATGCCTTCCCTGGTTTGCAGTCGGGGTGGCAACGTTGGATGCCCGCCCGTTGTTTTGTTTGGCTGATTGTACCATACGAGACAACAGGTCAATTCTCTTTGGCGTGGCTTGCGCCTTTTTTTCTGAACCAGAACCAAACGGCGGTGATCAGGCCCACAAGGATGACGAGCAGCAAAAGCTTGATCACCAAAACCAACATGCTTGTCGTTGCTGACAGAAACCCCAGCTTGGTGAACATCCAAGAAAAAGACAGGCCAAGAAAAGCGATCCAGAACATGTGAAACCTCCAATGAGTCAGTGAGGGGTTCAGTGTGTTTAGGTGCTTGGACAGGTCGTGTCGTTTTTGACAGCAGGTTGTCGTTCGGTTGAAAACTTCGTTTTTATTTAGCCAAATTCCATAGCTGACAACGCAATACAGTAAAGCGCCAGCAGTTTATTTGACTCAAATTTCTACGAACAAAACTCCAACGGGCTTTGTTAGAGAGCAGCAGGATATCCACCTGGACACCCCACCCAAAACCTCACCCCACCAACCCCACACTCTCCACCGCATCGCCCTGCACCATCACGCGCCCAATCACCGCCGTGTGTGCATACCCCGCGGCCTTCAACTCGGCCACACACGCATCCACCTGCGCCTGCGGCACGCTGGCCAGCAGGCCGCCTGCGGGTTGGGGGTCGAACAGCAGGGGGTAGCGGGGGTGTTTGACGAAGGCTTCTTGGTTTTGCAGGGCGCGGCGCAGGCGCACGTTGGCCGGGGCCAGTGAGCTGCTGATGCCTGCGGCCACGCACTCTTCAGCCCCGGGCAACACCGGCAGGGCCGACAGCCACAGTTCCGCGTCCACGCCCGAGGGTTTGGTCATTTCCACCAGGTGGCCCAGCAGGCCAAAGCCCGTCAGGTCGGTGCAGGCGGTGGCGCCGTGCGCGGTCAAGATGCGGGCGCCCGCCTGGTTGGACTGCACCATGTGACCCAGCGCCTCGGTCACCCAGCGGCCGCGGAACATGGGCAGCTGCGCCGCCTGCGGGTAGGCGGCAAACAGGGTGCCGGTGCCCACGGGTTTGGTGAGGATGAGGGCATCGCCCGGCGTGAGGCCGCCTTTGCGCAGCAGGGTGCTTAAGCTCTCGTCCACCAGGCCGTTGATGGCAAAGCCCAGCGCCAGCTCTTTGCCCTCGCCGGTGTGGCCGCCCACCAGGGCGCAGTTGGCGGCGTTCAGCACCTGCATGGCGCCGCTCATCATGTGCAGCAGCAGTTCTTCCACCTTGCTTTCCAGCCCTGGCGGCACCGTCACCACGGCGGTGGCGGTTTGGGGTTCGCCGCCCATGGCGTAGATGTCGCCCAGCGCGTGGTTGGCGGCCACTTGGCCAAACACATACGGGTCGTCGATGAAGGCGCGGAAAAAGTCCACCGTGTGCACCATGGCTTTGCCGGGGGGCGCGCGCACCACGGCGGCGTCGTCGGGGGCGTGCAGGCCAATCACCACGTCGTCCCGGTCCACCGGGTGCAGGGCGCCCAGGGCGCGTTGCAGCACCGTGGCCCCCACCTTGGCGCCACAGCCGCCGCAGCGCATGGCAATGGCCGAAATGGCCTGTTTCGACTCGTCGGCGGTCAGCGGCAGGTCGGTCACCAGCGCGTTGTTGCGGGCGGCACGCATCTCGGTCATGGCCGGGAACTGGCTGAAGCGCTTCATGAAGGTGCGGTCGATGTGGTCTTTCCAGCGCCACACCCAGTCGCCCGCAAAACCCAAGGGCCCGCGCGAGGCCACGGCGTGTTGGTCGCCGGTGCTGATGAGGGCCAGCCAGTGCTTTTGCGGCTTGTAGGCCTTCAGCGGCACACCGCGCACGGCCCGGCGCAGGTTGTCGGCCAGGGGTGGGCCCATGCGCACGGCAAACACACCGGCCTTTTCCAGGGGGCGGGGGCCGAAGGCGGCCACGTCACCGGCGGCAAACACCTGGGGGTGGCTGGTTTGCAGGTGTTCGTTGACTTTCACAAACCCCTCGGCGTCCAGCGCTAGGCCAGAGCCTTGCAGCCACTGGGGCCCACCGGCCTGGGTGACCCACACGATTTCGTCAGCGGCCACGGTTTGGCCTGCGGCGGTGGTGAGGGTGCCCTCACCCACCTGCGTGACCTGGGCACCGGTGTGCAGGTGCACGCCCCGCTGGGCCAGCACGCGGGTGAAGCGGCGGCGCACCCCGGCGTTGTGGGTGGGCATCACCTCGGGCCCGCTGGTGAAGAGGTGAAACACCAAATCGCCGGGGTTGCGCCCCAGGGCTTTCAGCTCGGCGCGCAGGCGGTGCTGCATGGACAGCGTCAGTTCCACACCGCCCGCGCCGCCGCCCACCAGCGCAATGGTGGTGCGGCCGGGGTGCTGTCGCACCCGATCCAGCAGCGCCAGCCAGCGGGCGTTGAAATTCAAAATGGGTTTGACCGGTACCGCGTGCTCGGCAGCACCGGGCACGCGCCCCACTTGCGGGGTGGAGCCCACGTTGATGCTGCACACGTCAAACCCCACCGGGGGGTGGGTGCGGCACAGCACTTTGCCGTTGGCGGTGTCCAGGCCCACCACCTCGTCGTTGTAAAAGCGCGCCCCGGCGAACATGGCCAGGCGCGGCAGGTCGATGTGGCAGTCGTCAAAGCCATAGTGGCCCGCGATGTAGCCGGGCAACATGCCGGAATACGGTGTGTCCACGCTGTTGCAAATGACGGTCAGGCGCACGCCGGGCTCGGGATTCATGCCAAAGCGGCGCAGCACGCCCACGTGGCTGTGGCCACCGCCTATCAGCACGATGTCGCGCAGCACGGGTTGGTCAGGGGCTTGCATTCGGTTCTTTCTCAAGGGTTCATCAGCTCGGCCACCAGGCCAAGCAGCGCCTGCCGCTCGGCGGCGGGGGCAAACAGGGGGGCGCGCAAGGCGCACTGGGCGGCCAGGTGGGCCAACAGGCCGTTGGCTTGGCCTTGGCTGGCGCGGGCTTGGCGCAGCAGGGTGGCCAAGCCCGCGGCATCGCCGGGCTCGAAATACCCGGCGTAGTCTGCGCCCAGCAGGCCCACGTTGCCGTCGATGCGCGAGGCCAGCACGGGGGTGCCGCTGCACACCGCTTCCATCACCACGTGCGCGCCGCCTTCCATGCGGCTGGTGTGCACCAGCACATGGGCGCGCTGCATGCGCTGGCGCGTGGCGGCGTGCGGCAAACCACCCAGCCATCGGTAGTGCGGGCAGGTGGCGGCGGTGGCCTGGGCGGCCTCGCCCAAAGCGGCGTCCAGCGGCAGGCCGATGTGGTCGATCAACACGCCCTCTGCGGTACCCAGCAAGCGGGCGGCGGCCCACAGGGTGCGGGGGTCTTTTTCGTCGCGCAGGTGGCCCACCATCGCGGCGCGCAAGTGGCGGGGGGTTTTGGGCAGCGTGGCCCGTGCGGTGGTGGACTGGAACACCACCCGCGCCTTGGCCCGCACCGCCTCGGGTAATGAGCGTGGCCCCAGGTCTTGCAGCACCACCAGTTGCTGCGCCAGCGCCAGCGAGTGTTGGGCGGTGGCGTCGGTGGCAATGTCGCGGTAGAGGTCGGTGCCGGTCAGCACCACGGCCAGGCCCCGAGGGCCACGCTGGGCGGCCCAGGCCGCGATGCTGGGGGCCGAGCGGCGGGCGTGCAGGGCCAGCATCACCTCGTCTTTGGTGGCCAAGGCATCGGGCCCATTACCCGGCCATGTGCGGGTGATGCGGGCAGAATGGTGCGCAGACAGCAAGCGCTGCCAGCGCCGGGCGGTTTGCCAGTTGCCATTGTTGGCATCGGCCAGCGCCGGGCTGACGATGACCACCCGGCCACCTTGCCCAGGCTTCAAGTTGACCGGCATACCCAACCCCTCCCATGAACGACCGCAGCTTTCGCCAGATGGACGCCACCGCGCTGGCCCACGCCCTGCGCCACAGCCGCCAGCGCACGCTGGCGCTGGCCGACGCCTGGGCGCAGGCCTTGCCCGGTTTGCACATTCCGTACAGCCCCGAACTGAACCCGCCCCTGTGGGAGCTGGGCCATGTGGGCTGGTTCCAGGAGTGGTGGATTGCACGCAACCGGCAGCGCCCGCTTGGCACCGCCTGCGAGCCTGACCACGCCCGCCCGGCGTCGGTCATGGCAAACGCCGACGCGTTTTACAACTCCAGCCAGGTGGCCCACGCCAGCCGCTGGCACCTGCCCCTGCCCAGCCTGGCCGACACCCGTGCTTACATGGGTGAAGTGCTGGGCCAAACCCTGGCCCTGCTGGCCCAAGCAGGCACCAGCGACAGCGACCTGTACTTTTGGCGGCTGGTGCTGGCCCACGAAGACATGCACAACGAGGCCTCGGTTTACATGGCCCAGGCGCTGAACGTGCCGCTGCCAGGTGAATGGGCGCGGGGCCATGCCCAACCCCGCGCGGTGGACCACGGGCCGGTGCACATCCCAGCCCAAACCGTCACCCTCGGACACACCGGCCCGGGCTTTGCGTTTGACAACGAGCTGGGCGCCCACACCGTGGCGCTGGCCGCGTTCGACATCGACACCGCACCCGTGAGCTGGGCGCGCTATCTGCCTTTTGTGAAAGCCACCGGCCACCGCCTGCCGCCGCATGTGCGCCAGGCAGGTGGGCAATGGCAAAGCCGCCACTTCGGCCAGTGGCAGCCGCTGGACGACACCGCCCCGGCCGTGCACCTCAGCCACACCGACGCGCTGGCCTGGTGCCAGTGGGCGGGCCGCCGTTTGCCCACCGAAGCCGAGTGGGTGTGCGCCGCCCAAACCGCGCCCGGCTTTGGCTGGGGCGAGGTGTGGGAATGGACGGCCAGCGCCTTTGCACCCTTCCCCGGCTTTGCGCCCCACCCCTACCGCGACTATTCCGCCCCGTGGTTCGATGGCCGCCCGGTTTTGAAAGGTTTTTGTGCCGCCACCGCAGGCCGGATGTGCGATGTTCACTACAGAAATTACTTCACCCGCGAGCGGCGCGACATCTTCGCGGGCTTTCGCTCTGCGGGGCTGTCCCACGGCTGAGCGCACGGTCACAACGCCCGCGCCCAACACACGGCAAAGCGCTGGCCCTCGTCGGTCCACGCCTGGCCATCCTCTGGCGGGGCAAAACCGGCGTCGGCCAGCAGGGCCTGGAAGCGCGGCAGCGTCCATTTGTACGAGTTTTCGGTGTGGATGCGTTCGCCGCCGATGAAGCTGCGCTCACCACCCGGCCAGCGCACAGTGAGGGTGTGACGGGCCTGCAGGTGCATTTCAATGCGCGACTCGGCCGCATTGAACAGCGCCACGTGCAGCCACTCGCGCACGTTGAAGTCGGTGCCCACGGTGCGGTTGGTGTGCAGCAGCAGGTTCAGGTTGAAGGCGGCGGTCACGCCCAGTGCGTCGTCGTAGGCGGCTTCCAGCTCGGCCGTGTCTTTCACCAGGTCCACCCCAATCAGCAGCCCGCTGCCCGCCACCGGCCCACAGGCGGTGTGCACGCTGCGCAAAAACGCCAGCGCCTCTGCGGGCGTGAAGTTGCCGATGCTGGAGCCGGGGTAGAACAACACGCGGGGGCTGTCGGCGGGCACGGCGTCAGACGGCAACGCCAGCCCGGCTGAAAAGTCCAGCCCCAGGCCCACCATGTCCATGGCCGGAAACTGGCGCTGCAAGCAGGCCAGCGCGTTGCGCAAAAAATCCACCGAAATGTCCACCGCGACGTAGCGGCTGGGGTGCAGCGTGCCAAACAGGCTGGCCGCCTTGTTGCAGTTGCCCGCGCCCAGGTCCACCAGGGTGGCCCCGGTGGGCACCACACCGGCCATGGCCGCACCGTGGCGCTCAAAAATGGCGGCTTCGGTGCGGGTGGGGTAGTACTCGGGCAGCTCTGTGATGGCCTCAAACAGCCGCGAGCCCAGCGCGTCGTACAAAAACTTCGGGCTGGTGTGGGCCACAGGGGCGGTGAGGCCCGCCAGCAGTTCGGCACGAACGGCACCGTGGTCGGTGGTGAACAGCTGGTGGAAGGTGGGTTGTTTGGGGGGAGTCATTTTGCCGCTCCTTTGCGGTGCTTGAGTTTGCCTTCGAGCGCTTTCAACTCGGCGTCGTCTTGTGCATCGGCAACTTGCGCCTCATGGGTTTTTCGTTGCTGGTCGTAGCCCAAATACCACTCAGCCACCTGTTGCTCCATGTGGTCGTGCCGGACCGTACCGGCTCCGCTCAACAGCGGAAAACCGTTGGTCAGAATGATTTGCCCCACGTTCTCGCGCCAGAAGTCCATGTGGGTGATGGTTTGCCGTTTGGCACGCAGCTCTGCCGTTTCCAGAAAGATGACCACCAGCCGGTTAAGGGTGTCGATTTCATCCTCCGTCAGGTAGTTTTTGGCCACCACAATGTCAGCCTTTCTCACCTGGGCACCCTTCCACGCCAGCAGGCCAAAATGCGCATCGGCCGGGTTGGCACGGGCAAGAATGAGTTCTGCCGCTGTGTGTTGTGTCACAGCATGCAACAGCATGTTCTGCACGGCAGCAAAAAACTGCTGGGTGGCCTGATCCGTGGGGTCGTAATCAGCGGCCAGTTTGAACAGGTCACGCAGCTTTTGATAGAACCGCTTTTCCGACGCGCGAATGTCGCGGATGCGCGCCAGCATCTCGTCGAAGTGGTCTGGACGGCCATCGGGGTTTTTCAACCGCTCGTCGTCCATGGCAAAGCCCTTTTTCAGGTATTCCACCAACACCGTGCTGGCCCAGCGCCGAAATTGCACCCCACGCGACGACCGCACCCGATAGCCCACGGCCAGGATGGCATCGAGGTTGTAAAGCTTGGTTCGGTAGGTCTTCCCATCTGCTGCAGTTGTCAAGGATTCCTTGACCACTGAAACCTCCTGCAACTCATTCCCCTCAAAAAGGTTCTTCAAATGCAGCGAAATGTTCTGCTTGGTGGCGTTGAACAACTCGGCCATTTCAAGCTGCGTCAGCCATACCGTGTCTTGGTCGGATCGCAGCTGCACCCGACTTCGGCCGTCTTCGCTGGTGTAAAGAATGAACGTGGCGGGAAGTGATGGTGGCGGCATATTTGATCTGACCTGGCCAAAGGGCGCGCCAGTGTGTGGGGCGATGATTTGAACGTGTCGCACGCAGGCGCTGTCGCATGACGCGAATCGGTTGTGGTTATACCGGGTTAACCACCAACACCTGCCCCAGCATCTTGGCAAAACCCCAAGACTGGGAGCGTGGCGACTGGCGCGGTTTAATTGCGCGGCCTTTTACGTTCTTCATGTCTTCACTTCACACCCGGAGTTCCCCATGCTCAGCCTGTCCCCTTCCCGCACCCGCCGCGCCCTGATGTCTTGCGCCCTGTTGTCTGCCGCTGCGTTCATACACCCGGCGCTGCACGCGCAAACCGTGTTCCGCGTGACCACCATCCCCGAAGAGGCTGCCACCGAGCAGATTCGCAAGTTCACCCCGCTGGCCAGTTACCTGGAAAAAGCGTTGAACGTGAAAGTGGAGTTCACCCCCGTCAGCGACTACCCCGCCGCCGTGGAAGCCCTGGTGAACAAAAAGGTGGACCTGGTGTGGTTTGGCGGGTTCACCCATGTGCAGGCCAACCTGCGCTCGGGCGGCAAAATTGTGCCCCTGGCACAGCGTGAAGAAGACACGAAGTTTCAGTCGGTGTTCATTGCCAAAACCGACTCGGGCATCAAAAGCCTGGCCGACATGAAGGGCAAACAAGTCAGCTTTGGCTCGCAAAGCAGCACCTCGGGTCACCTGATGCCCCGCAGCTTTTTGCTGGAAGCCAAGATCGACCCCGAAAAAGATTTCAAGCGCATCGCCTACAGCGGCGCGCACGACGCCACCATTGCTTCGGTGGTCAGCGGCAAGGTGGACGCCGCCGCGCTCGACATCACGGTGTGGAAAAAGTTTGTGACCGAAAACAAGGTGGACACCAAGGCGGTGGACGTGTTCTACACCACCCCCGGCTACTTCAACTACAACTGGTCGGTGCACGCCGACATGCCTGCCGACATGCAGGCCAAAGTGAAAGCCGCGCTGCTGGCATTGGACCCAGCCAAGCCCGAGCAGGCTGAAATCCTGAAGCTCAACCGCGCCACCCGCTACATCGCCACCCAGCCGTCCAACTACAAGGGCCTGGAAGCCGCCGCCCGCAGCGCCGGTTTGCTGTGAACCCCACCGGTCTGGACCTGCGGCTGACCGACCTGGCCGCCCGCCACCCCGCCGCGCGCCCGGGCGCGGCCCCTGCGC
>JBASFL010000112.1:0-43324 GCA_049653005.1 Burkholderiaceae bacterium
CGCATGCGCCTGCTGCTGCGCAACCTGCTGGACAACGCCCTGCGCCACAGCGCCGACGCCCCATTGCCCCCCGAGGTGCACTTGGCCATGGCGGGGCAGGGCATCAGCCTCACCGTGCGCGACCACGGCCCCGGTGTGCCCGATGCCGATGTGCCCCGCCTGGCCGAGCCGTTTTTCCGGCCCGACGCGGCCCGCACCCGCGCCCACGGTGGCGTGGGCCTGGGGCTGCACCTGTGCAAACTGGTGGCATTGGCCCACGGGGGCACGTTTGCCGTGCGCAACGCAGGGCCAGGGCTGGCGGTGACCGTGGGGCTGCCCGCGCGCTTGTAAGTGACCGTTGGCAGGCCTATCATTTGGGGTGTTTCAGCCCCGGAGGCCCCCATGACACCCCTGACCCTTGACAGCACACCGGCCGTTGGCAACGTTCGCCGCCCCACGGCCGTCGACAACACCCGTGCCAACAACCCCAGCGGGGCCGCTGCTCCCACCGAGGCCCCCGCCCGCCCCAGCGTGGTGGTGAACCTGAACACCTCGGCCAACCAAGCCGCGCTGAACAACCTGACTTACACCAACCCGCGAGCCGGTGCCACAGCCCGGTCAGCAGAGGCGCAGGCGCAGGCCACGGATGCACCCCGCACGACCGAGCGCGAAGACACCGAGCGCCAAAACACGGACCGCCAGAACCTGCAAGCGGCCCAGGCCACCAACACACAGCGCCAGGCGGTGGCGGCTGACCAAACGGCCTGAACGGGCCACGCACAGGGCAGGCCACCATGATCTCCGCTTCCTCATCAGTCATGGGTGCGGCATTCGGCCAGTTGCAGCAGCAACAGGCCACGCGGCTGGCCGACCAATACGAAGCCCGTGCCGCGTCGCTGCGCGCCCAGGCCCGCAGCGCCCAAACCCAGGCCGACCGCGCCACCCAGCAGGCGGGTAACCTAACGGTGCAGGCCGATCAGGCCCAAGGCCAGGCCGACACCGCCAAAACCACGGTCGTGTCAGCCCAAACAGCGGGTGAAACGGTGAAAACCCAATCGGCCCAAACCGTGCAGGCGCTGCAACGCGCCCAAAACACCCCTGCGGTGGGTGACGCCGCACCCGCCGTGGCCGCAGGCGCTGCCCCGTCCGCCTCAGCCGGTTTTTCTGCCACCGGTCTGCTGAACCTGCAAGGCCAACGCATTGGCATGCGGGTCAACGTCAGCGTTTGACGGCCGGGTTGTGACGCTCAGGTCACCGGCGCGGGGTTGAACAGCACCAGCGCGTTGTGCAGCTTCCAGTGTTCGGCCCAAGTGCGCTTGCGGCCGCTGGCCACGTCCAGCATCAGGCGAAACAGCTCCCAGCCCACGTCTTCAATGGTGGCGGTGCCGTCGGCAATCGTGCCCGCGTTCACGTCCATCAGGTCGTGCCAGCGGCGGGCCAAGTCTGTGCGGGTGGCCACCTTGATGACCGGGCAGGCCGCCAGCCCGTAAGGTGTGCCGCGTCCGGTGGTGAACACGTGCAGGTTCATGCCCGCAGCCAGTTGCAGCGTGCCGCAAATAAAGTCGCTGGCCGGGGTGGCGGCGTACACCAGCCCGCTGGTCAGCCCTTTGTGCCGCAGGCTTTCGCCGGGTGACAACACGCCCGAAATGGGCGCAGTGCCCGATTTGACGATGGAGCCCATGGCCTTTTCCACGATGTTGGACAGCCCCCCCTTTTTGTTGCCCGGCGTGGTGTTGGCGCTGCGGTCGGCGCTGCCGCGCTTCAGGTAGGCGTCGTACCAGGCCATTTCGCGCACCATGGCGTCGGCCACCTCGGGCGTGGTGGCCCGCGAGGTGAGCTGGTCAATGCCGTCGCGCACCTCGGTGGTTTCCGAAAACATCACCGTGGCCCCGGCGCGCACCAGCAAATCGGTGCAAAAACCCACCGCCGGGTTGGCCGTGGCCCCTGAAAACGCGTCGCTGCCGCCGCACTGCACGCCCACCACCAGTGCACTGGCGGGCAGGGTTTCGCGGCGGCGGGCGTTCAGGCGTTGCAAGTGGGTTTCGGCCTGCCGCACGATGCTGTCCACCATGCTCATGAAGCCCACGTGGGCGTCGTCTTGCAAACACACCACGTCCAGGGCGTTGACCGGGTCGGTGGCCGCCTGCCGTTCGTCCACCAGCGGAATGCTGCCGGGTGGCAGCAGGCGCTCGGGTTGCAGCTTTTCGCAGCCCAGGCTGACCACCATCACCTCGCCGCCAAAGTTGGGGTTTTGGCTGATGTGGCGCAGCGTGCGGATGGGCACCACCGCGTCGGGCGCGTCAATGGCCACGCCGCAGCCGTAGCCGTGTTCCAGCGCCACCACGTCGTCCACGTGGGGGAAACGGGGCAACAGCTCGGCTTTGATGCGTTGCACCGCAAAGTCGGTCACACCCGCCACGCATTGCACGGTTTGGGTGATGGCCAATATGTTGCGCGTGCCCACGCTGCCGTCGGCATTGCGGTAACCCTCAAACGTGAAGCCTTCCAGGGCCGGCAGTGCTTCAGGCTGCACGGTGCAGCGAGGCAGGCCGTCCAGCCCACGGGCATCGGGCATGTGCAGCAGGCGCTCGTGCACCCAGCTGCCCGCCGCGATGTCGGCCACCGCGTGGCCAATCGGGATGCCATAGCGCAGCACCGCCCCGCCCGCAGGCACGTCCACCAGCGCCACCTTGTGCCCCTGGGGCACGCGGTCGCGCAGCACCAGGCCGTTGGGCAGCGCGGTGCCCGCCGCCAATCCACCGTCGTTGGCCACAATGGCCACGTTGTCTTGCGCGTGCATGCGAATGGTGTGCGGGGGCCGGGCAGCGGCTGCGCCGGGCGTGGCGTTGGGTGGTGTGCCGGGTGTGACGTTCATGGGCCGTCTCCTATCATTTGGCGGCGCGTGGCCGCGCCAGTTGCATTTCGGGGCGATTGTAGGTTCAATGGTAGCGGTACCACAAGCAGGCATTTCATGACATCAGACAAAGACGGGGCAAAACGATCACGGCGCGGCAGCGGGGCCATCACCCTGCGGGACGTGGCCAAGCTGGCGGGGGTGGCCCCCATCACCGCGTCAAGGGCGCTGAACACACCCGACCAGGTGTCGCCCGACGTGCTGCAAAAGGTGAGCGACGCCGTGGCCCGCACCGGCTACGTGCCCAACCGCATGGCGGGCGGGCTGGCCTCGTCGCGCAGCCGCCTGATTGCGGCGGTGGTGCCCAGCACGGTGGTGTCGGTGTTCATGGAAACCATCGAGGCGCTGAATGGCACCCTGTTTGAGGGGGGCTACCAGCTCATGCTGGGGCAGTCGGGCTACTCGGCCGAGCGTGAAGAGCTGTTGCTGGAAGCCATCATTGGCCGCCGCCCCGATGGCATTTTTCTGACCGGCATCCTGCCCCCCGGCAAGGGGCGCACGCGCTTGCTGGCATCGGGCATTCCGGTGGTGGAAACCTGGGACCTGACGCCCACGCCCATCGACATGCTGGTGGGTTTCTCGCACACCGAAATCGGCCGGGAAGTAGCGCGCCACCTGATGGACAAGGGCCACCAGCGCCTGGCATTGGTGCGGGCCGAGGACGACCGCGCCGCCCGGCGTGCCACCGCGTTCAAAGAGGCGGTGGCCCAACGCGGCCTGCCCCCCGTGCACGAGGTGAGCGTGGGGGGCGAGCGCAGCCTGAAAAGCGGGCGCAACGCCTGCGCCCGCCTGCTGGCCGAAGCCCCTGGTGTGCAGGCCGTGTTTTGCAGCTCTGACCTGCTGGCGCTGGGCGTGATGACCGAGGCCCGCGCCCGCCACATCGACGTGCCCAGCCAACTGGCCGTGGTGGGGTTTGGCGACGTGCCTTTTGTGTCTGACATGGTGCCCGCGCTGACCACCGTGCGCATCAACGGGGCCGACATTGGTGGCCGCGCCGCCCGCTGCCTGATGGACCGGGCCGAAGGCCGCGCGGTGGCGGCCCGCATCGTGGATGTGGGCTTTTCCATCGTCGAGCGCGACAGCGCCTGAGCTTTCCGCCTCGGTGGACACCCCGTAGAAACCCCTAGGTTTGGTGCTTGCTTTGTCAAAATGGTATCGCTACCATTCGTTTGGTACCGCTACCAAATTGACCCTTTGACTTTGTTCCACCCCGGAGACGCACCATGAAGAAACTGCTCACCACCTTGGCCGCCGCCCTGGCCATGACCAGCGCATTGGCCTGGCCCGAGAAAAACGTGACCATCGTGGTGCCGTTCCCACCTGGTGGTGCGTCCGACCAGATTGGCCGCACGCTGCAAACCAAATTCCAGGAAAAGCTGGGCGGCACCTTCATCGTGGAAAACAAGGCCGGTGCCACGGGCACCATCGGTGCCGGGTTTGTGACCAAAGCCGCCCCCGACGGCCACACCCTGCTGGTGGCCTCGCTCGGCCCCTATGTGATTGCGCCGCACTTCATCAAAACCAACTACGACGCCACCAAAGATTTCGACTACATCTCGGTCGCCGTGCAAGCCCCCAACGTGCTGGTGGTGCCCGCCAGTTCGCCCCACAAAACCCTGGCCGACGTGATCGCCTTCACCAAAGCCAACCCCGGCAAGATGGCGTTTGCCTCGTCCGGCAACGGCAGCAGCGACCACCTGACGGCCGAGTTGTTCTGGCAACAAACCGGCACCAGCGGCATTCACGTGCCCTACAAAGGCGGCGGCCCCGTCATGGCCGATTTGCTGGGTGCGCAGGTGGACTCGTCGTTCATGAACATCAACACCGCGCTGCCACAAATCAAGGCGGGCAAGCTGCGCCCGCTGGTCATCACCAGTGCCAAGCGCTCCCCCGTGTTGCCCGATGTGGCCACGCTGGAAGAAAACGGCATCAAAGACTGCAACGTGCAGTCCTGGCAAGCCATTGCCGGGCCCAAAGGCCTGCCTGCCGACGTGAAGAAAAAGCTGCACACCGCCGTGGTGGACACCTTCAACGACCCCGCCATCAAAACCCGCCTGACCGACCTGGGCTATGAAATTGTGGCCAACACGCCCGAGCAGTTCACCGCCTTCCAGGCCACGGAATTCGCCCGTTGGAAGAAGCTGATCGAAGCCCGCAACATCAAAGCCGACTGACCCCTGGCCGACCGAACCGGCTTCACACCATGACCTTGCCCCGCATCCAATCCATGAAAGTCATCCCGGTCGCTGGCCGGGACGGCATGCTGCTCAACCTCTCGGGTGCACACGCGCCGTTCTTCACCCGCAACCTGGTCGTCCTGACCGACAGCGCGGGCAACCAGGGCGTGGGCGAAGTGCCCGGCGGCGAAAAAATCCGCCAGACGCTGGACGACGCCCGCCCCCTGGTCGAGGGCCAGACGCTTGGCAACCTGCACGCGGTGCTGAACGCCATGCGCACCCGGTTTGCCGACCGCGACGCCGGTGGCCGTGGCCTGCAAACCTTTGATTTGCGCACCACCATCCACGCGGTGGCGGCTGTTGAATCGGCCATGCTGGACTTGCAAGGCCAGCACTTCGGCCTGCCCGTGGCGGCCCTGCTGGGCGAAGGCCAACAGCGCGACAAGGTGCAGATGTTGGGCTACTTGTTCTTTGTGGGCGACCGCAACCAAACCAACTTGCCTTATGCGTCCGAGCCAGACAACGCCGACGACTGGTGCCGCCTGCGCCACGAAGCCGCCATGACCCCCGAGGCCGTGGTGCGCCTGGCCGAAGCGGCGCAAGCCCGCTACGGCTTTCAGGACTTCAAACTCAAAGGCGGCGTGCTGAGCGGCGAAGCCGAGGTGGAAGCCGTCACCGCACTGGCCCAACGTTTCCCCGATGCCCGCATCACCCTCGACCCCAACGGTGGCTGGTTGCTGAAAGACGCCATTCGCCTCATGCGTGACATGCACGGCGTGCTGGCCTATGCCGAAGACCCTTGCGGCGCGGAAGACGGCTTCTCGGGCCGCGAGGTGATGGCCGAGTTCAAACGCGCCACCGGCCTGCCCACCGCCACCAACATGGTGGCCACCGACTGGCGGCAGTTGACCCACGCCCTCAGCCTGCAGGCCGTGGACATTCCGTTGGCCGACCCGCACTTCTGGACCATGGCGGGCAGCGTGCGTGTGGCGCAAACCTGCCGCGACTGGGGGCTGACCTGGGGCAGCCATTCCAACAACCACTTTGACGTGTCGCTGGCCATGTTCACCCACGTGGGGGCGGCTGCGCCCGGCAAGGTCACGGCCATCGACACCCACTGGATCTGGCAAGACGGCCAGCGCCTGACCAAAGAGCCTTTTGAAATCAAGGACGGCTGCGTGGCCGTGCCCGACAAACCCGGCCTGGGTGTGGAGCTGGACATGGCCGAGGTGGAAAAAGCCCACCAGCTGTACCTGCAACACGGCTTGGGCGCGCGCGACGACGCCACGGCCATGCAGTTCCTTATTCCCGGTTGGAAGTTTGACCACAAGCGCCCCTGCCTGGTGCGCTGAGCTTCACCACCTTTCAAACGCCCACGCCATTCCATGACCCACCCGCTGAAAACCCACCACCGTTTGTTGCTCACCGGTGCCGCCGGTGGCCTGGGCACTGCCCTGCGCAGCCGACTGAAGGCCAATTGCGATGTCTTGCGCCTGTCAGACAGGCAACCGTTTGGCGAGGGCCAACCCGGCGAAGAGATTGAACTGGCCGACTTGGCCGATGCCGCCGCCGTGGACCGTGCCGTGGCCGGGTGTGATGCCATCGTGCACCTGGGCGGTATCTCGGTCGAGGCCCCGTTTGAAGCCATCATGCAGGCCAACATCCTGGGGGTCTATCACCTGTATGAAGCAGCGCGCAAACACGGCTGCAAACGTGTGGTGTTTGCCAGCTCCAACCACGTGGTGGGGTTTTACCGGCAAGACGAAACCATCACCGCAGACCACCCCGCGCGCCCCGACAGCTTTTATGGCGTCAGCAAGGCGTTTGGCGAGGATTTGTCCCGTTTCTACTTTGACCGTTATGGCATCGAGACCGCTTGCGTTCGCATCGGCTCGTCGTTTGCCGAGCCCCGCGACCGCCGCATGCTGGCCACCTGGCTGAGCCACGACGACCTGCACCGCCTGGTGTCGGCCTGCCTGTCCACCCCGGTGTTGGGCCACAGCATTGTGTTTGGCATGTCCAACAACGCCGTGACCTGGTGGGACAACAGCCGCGCCCGGCACATTGGCTACGTGCCACAAGACAGCTCCGATGTGTTCCGCGAGGCCGTGTTTGCCCGCACCTCTGCCCCTGATTTGAATGACTCCGTGGCCCTCCACCAGGGCGGTGCGTTTGTCACCGCCAATCCCAACCCGGCGGCGTGAGGTTGTGATGCCG
Organism: Burkholderiaceae bacterium; assembly: GCA_049653005.1. GTDB lineage: Bacteria > Pseudomonadota > Gammaproteobacteria > Burkholderiales > Burkholderiaceae_C > UBA2334. The sequence continues at coordinate 7,288 of JBASFL010000112.1, forward strand.
TCCAGCCCAGAGTTGACCGTTGATGCCCGTTGTGGCGTGGGCGAGAGCCCCGTGTGGGACCGGGTGCGCCAGTGTTTGTGGTGGGTGGATATTCCGGGCCGGTCGTTGTGGTGCTGGCACAGCCGCACCGGCAACACCCAGCAATGGCCCACGCCCGAACAAACCGGTTGCATCGCCCTGTTGGCCGGCAGTGAGGGCCATGCCCACGGCCAATGGGTGGCCGCCATGGAAACCGGCGTCGCCCGCTGGACGCCCATGGCCGATGGGACGCTGCACAGCGAATGGCTCAGCCGCCTGCAGCAGCCCGAGCCGGGTATGCGCTTCAACGACGGGCGTTGCGACCGCCAAGGGCGTTTTCGGGCTGGCACCATGGTGATGGACATGTCGCTGGCCCGCGCCGCCGGGCGGTTGTATGCGCTGGATGCCCCCACACCGCGTGAGCTGTTGGCCGGGTTTCTCACCCCAAACGGCATGGCTTTCAGCCCAGACGGGCGCACCCTGTATGTGTCAGATTCCCACCCCAGCGCCCAGCTGGTATGGGCTTACCACTACGACACCGATAGCGGAACACCACACACCCCACGCGTGTTCATTGACTTCAACACCTTGCCGGGCCGCCCCGACGGTGCCGCCGTGGACGCCGATGGCTGCTACTGGGTGTGTGGCAACGACGCCGGCCTGGTGCACCGATTCACCCCGCAAGGTGTGCTGGACCGGTCGCTGGCGGTCCCCGTCAAAAAGCCCGCCATGTGTGCGTTTGGCGGCAGCGATTTGCGCACCTTGTTCGTTACCTCCATCCGCCCGGCGGGTGATGTGAGCGACCAGCCACTGGCCGGGGGCGTGTTTGCACTGCGTCCAGGCTTGGCGGGCCTGGACGAGCCGTTTTGCTTCCCTGGCTGAAGCGGCGCATGTTTTCTGATTCTTGATTCACCCCAACCCAACGGAGACAACATGAAAACACTTCCTCGACTTCTGGCCACGGTTCTGGCCGTTGCAGGCTTGAGCGCACAAGCCGCCGAGTTTCGTTCGGCAGACATCCACAACGCAGACGACTACCCCACCGTGGTGGCCGTCAAGCGCATGAGCGAGTTGCTGGAAAAAAGCAGCGGTGGCAAACACAAGATCAAGGTGTTCAACAAAGGCGCGTTGGGCACAGAAAAAGAAACCATCGACCAGGTCAAGATCGGCGCGCTGGAAATGACCCGCGTCAACATCAGCCCCATGAACGGTGTGTGCCCCCTGACCCAGGTGCCCACCATGCCCTTCCTGTTCCAATCGGTGGCGCACATGCGCAAGGTGCTGGATGGTGCAGTCGGTGAGGAAATCCTGAAAAGCTGCGAACCCTTCGGCTTTGTGGGCCTGGCGTTTTACGACAGCGGCGCACGCTCGATTTACGCCAAAAAGCCGGTCAAAACCCCGGCCGACACCAAGGGCATGAAGATTCGCGTGCAGCAGTCAGACCTGTGGGTGGCCCTGGTCAGTGCCATGGGCGCCAATGCCACGCCCATGCCTTATGGCGAGGTGTACACCGGCCTCAAAACCGGCCTGATTGACGCGGCAGAAAACAACATCCCGTCTTTTGACACCGCCAAACACGCCGAAGCGGTGAAGTTCTACTCCAAGACCGAACACTCCATGGCCCCCGAAATGCTGCTGTTCAGCAAGGCCGTGTGGGACAAGCTGCCCAAGGCCGAGCAAGACCTGGTTCGGGCGGCGGCCAAAGAGTCGGTGGCCTTCCAGCGCCAGAAGTGGGACGAGCAGGAAACCAAATCGTTGGCCAACGTCAAGGCAGCGGGCGCACAGATCGTGGACGTGGACAAGGCCGCCTTCCAGGCCCAGATGGGCCCGGTGTACGAGAAGTTCATGACCTCCGCTGACATGAAGCGCCTGGTCAAAGCGGTGCAAGACACCAAGTAAACGCCACGTCAGCGCCTCAAGCGCCTGGGGCCACCGCCCGCCGGTGGCCCGTTCCACCCCTTCCCACAGGAATTTCCATGTTCACCAAGTTCTGCGCGGCTGTTTCAAAACTCAGCCTGGCGTTGGCGGTTATCGGTTTGCTGGCGGTCGTGCTGTGTGTGCAGTGGCAGGTGTTGGGGCGCTACGTCCTGAACGACACCCCCACCTGGGCCGAATCGCTGGCGTTGCTGCTGGTGCTGTTTGTCACGGCCTTTGGCTTGGCGGTGGGTGTGCGCGATGCCGGGCACATCGGCCTGGAGTCTTTGGTGGTGCTGTTGCCCCAGGCATGGCAACACCGCATTGAAATTCTCATTCACGTGCTGGTGGCGTTTTTTGGGGTGCTCATGGTGCACAGCGGGTGGTTGTGGGCATCCCTGAAATGGACAGAAAAGAAAGCCATGTTGCCCGTGCCGGACGGCATTGACTACGTGCCCATCGTCATTGCCGGGGCGCTCATCGTGTTGTTTTCGGTGGAGCACATCGTTGCATTGGTGCGTGGCACCGAAGTGGAGCCTGTATGGAACTGATGATTTTGGCCGGCAGCTTCACGCTGTTTCTGTTGTTGGGGGTGCCCGTGGCGTTTGCCATTGGCTTGTCTTCTGTGGCCACCATCGTGGCAGCCGGTTTGCCGATTGCCATCGTGTTCCAGAAGATGGTGGGCGGCATGCAGATTTTCAGCTTCCTGGCCATTCCGTTCTTCGTGTTTGCGGGGGAACTGATGCTGTACGGCGGCATTGCCGACCGCATCGTCAAATTTGCCAACAGCCTGGTGGGCCACGTGCGCGGTGGCCTGGGCATGAGCAACGTGCTGGGGTGCACCATTTTTGGTGGCGTGGCGGGCTCGCCCCTGGCCGACGTGTCGGCCATCGGCTCGGTGATGATTCCGCTCATGAAGAAAGAGGGCTACGACGCGGACTACGCCGTGAACGTGACCACCCATGCGGCCCTGGTGGGCGCCATCATGCCGACCTCGCACAACCTCATCATTTTCACCCTGGCCACCGCCGGCATTGCCTCGGTGAGTGTGCTGGGGCTCATCTTGGCGGGCTTGGTGCCCGCCATCATCCTCACGCTGTGCAACCTGGCGGCCGCGTACTGGGTGGCGGTCAAACGGGGCTACCCGGTGCGGGGCTCGTTCCCGGGTTGGGCCATGGTGCTCAGCGCGTTTCTGGCCGCGCTGCCGGGCTTGTTTGTGGTGGTCATCATCCTGGGCGGCATTTTGTCTGGGGTGTTCACGGCCACAGAGTCGGCATCGATTGCTGTGGCCTGGGCCTTGTTGGTCACCACCTTTGTGTACCGCAGCCTGTCTTGGCACCACTTCCTCAAGGCCTGCGCCAAGGCCTGCAAAACCACGGGTGTGGTGCTGCTGCTGATTGGCATTTCCAGCGCGTTTGGCTATTTCATGGCCTTGTATGAAGTGCCGCAAAAAACCGGCGAGCTGATGCAGTCCATCACCTCCAGCCCTTGGGTCATTTTCCTGATGATCAACGTGCTGCTGTTCATCCTGGGCACGTTCCTGGACATGGCCGCCACCATCCTCATCTGCACGCCCATCTTCATGCCCATTGCCATGCAGTTCGGCATGGACCCGTTGCAATTCGGCATCGTCATGCTCATCAACTGCGCGCTGGGCCTGAACACCCCGCCGGTCGGGTCGGTGCAGTTTGTGGGGTGTGCCATCGGGCAGATATCGGTCGGGCAGGTCATGCGCACCATTGCCCCGTTTTACGGCGCGCTGGGGGCCACGCTGTTGCTGGTGACCTACGTGCCCGGTTTCTCGCTTTGGTTGCCAGGTTTGTTCAAGTGATGCCTCCCATGCCCCCCACCACCGTCCTCAACACCGGTCGCCTGCCGCCCGCGCTGGTGCAGCGCCTGCAGGCACAACACCACTACCTCGACCTGGCCACCGCCACCGACCGTGCCGCCTTTCTGGCCGAGCACGGTCCCCGCGTGCGTGCCGTGGTCACCTCGGCCGCCATGGGCATTGACGCGGACACGCTGGCCGCGTTGCCCAATGTGCAAGTCATTTCCAGCTTTGGCGTGGGGCTGGACAAACTGCCCCTGGCCGCCGCAGCCGCGCGCGGCATTGCTGTGGGTTACACCCCCGATGTGCTCAACGACTGTGTGGCCGACATGGGCTTTGGCCTGTTGTTTGACGTGATGCGCCGCATCACCAGCGCCGACCGTTTTTTGCGCGCGGGCAACTGGGCGGCGGGGCAGCTGCCACCGCTGTCGCGCAGGGTCAGCGGGGCCAAACTGGGCATTGTGGGTTTTGGGCGCATTGGCCAAACCATTGCCCGGCGCGCCAGCGGGTTTGACATGGCGGTGCGCTACCACACCCGCCGCCCGGTGGCCGACACAGCTGTGGCGCACGAGCCCTCGCTGCTGGCCTTGGCGCAGTGGTGCGATGTGCTGATGGTCATCGTGTCGGGCGGGCCTGCCACCCGCCACCTCATCAACGCCGAGGTGCTGGACGCCTTGGGGCCGCAGGGCTTTCTGGTCAACGTGGCCCGTGGCTCGGTGGTGGACGAACAAGCGCTGGTGCTGGCCTTGCAGCAGGGCCGCATTGCCGGTGCGGGGCTCGATGTGTTCGAGGCCGAACCGCAAGTGCCCCACGGGCTGCTGGCCATGGACCAGGTGGTGCTGCAACCCCACGTGGCCAGCGCCACCCAGGAAACCCGCGCCGCCATGGCCCAGCGGGTGTGGGACAACCTGGACAGCTTCCTGACCACCGGCCAACTGGTGAGCGCCGCCCCCACCTGAGCGGCCACGCCCGGCGCTTCGGCGCCACCTGGCCGCACGCGCCTTTGTTGGTACAGTGACGCCCGCCATGAACACCGAACACCCCCTGCGCCGCCGCCCCCGCACCTTGGCCCTGGAATTGGTGGAGGCGTTGGGCGACCGCATCCGTGACGGACGCCTGCCCGTGGGGGCCAAGCTGCCCACCGAAGCGGCCATCATGGGCGAGTTCGAAGTCAGCCGCACGGTTGTGCGCGAAGCCATTTCCAAACTGCAGGCGGGCGGGCTTGTTGAGACGCGCCACGGCATCGGCACCTTTGTGCTGGGCCTGGGCCAGGCGCCGGGTTTCAAGATCAGCCCCGAGCAGTTCAGCACGCTGCGCGACGTGATTGCGGTGCTGGAGCTGCGCATCGGCGTGGAAACCGAAGCGGCCGCGCTGGCCGCCCAGCGCCGCACCGACGCCAACCTGACCGCCATGCGCAGCGCGCTGGACGCCATGGTTCAGGCGGTGGACGAGGGGCGTGACGCGGTGACGCACGACTTTCAGTTCCACCTGGAAATTGCCCGCGCCACCCAAAACGGCCACTTTGCCGAACTCATGGGCACGCTGGGCAGCATGATCATTCCGCGTGCGCGGCTGGCGCCGGTCGAGCCCCCCAGCACCGAACACCGCCAGTACCTGCGCTGGGTGAACGGGGAGCACGAAAGCATTTTTGACGCCATCGCCGCGCAAGACCCGGACGCCGCCCGTGCGGCCATGCGCACCCACCTGGCCAACAGCCGCGAACGCCGCCGCCGTGCCCAGGCCGACGCGGCCTGATTCCCCAGTTTTCTTTGGTCTTGGTTGATGGGTGTTTACCCCTATTCTTGGGCAGAGGCTTTGTTGTACGATGACATACAACATGGGCGGGATAAAGGTGCTTTTTGAGCACAGGCAACCCGCACACCCATGAAATTAATAGCTGAACAACCACGCCCATAAAGCGGTAGGGGTTGATTTGGCTTGAAAAATCACCCCAACCACCCGGAGACACCCCATGAGCCTGAACCGACGCCACCTGCTGGGCGCTGCCGCTGTGCTGTGCAGCATTGGCACCCACACCGCCGCCAATGCCGCCACCGCTGCTGCGCCTGCCTGGCCCACCAAGCCCTTGCGCATCGTGGTGCCGTACCCACCCGGTGGGTCGTCGGACATCATTGCCCGCGCCATCAGCCAGGTGCTGTCTGAATCGCTGAAGCAATCGGTGATCGTGGAAAACAAACCCGGTGCCAACGGCAACCTGGGGTCAGACGCCGTGGCCAAGGCCGCGCCCGATGGGTACACCCTGCTGCTGTGCGACACCGGCGCGCTGGCCATCAGCCCCTCGGTGTATTCCAAGCTGGCGTTCGACCCGTCCAAAGACCTGCGCGGCGTCACCATGCTGGCCTATTCGCCCCACCTGTTGGCGGTGCACCCCTCGGTCAAGGCCAACAACCTGCAAGAGCTGGTGGCGCTGTCCAAACAGCAGCCCATCAACTTTGCCGTCACGGCCACCGGCAGCGCGCCCCACCTGGCCGGTGTGGCCGTGGAGCGAGCCACCGGCGCCAAGTGGCAATACGTGCCCTACAAAGGCGGCGTGCAGGCCATTCAAGACACCATGGCCGGCCACACCCAGGTGCTGATGAACGGCATGCTGGCCACCTGGCCCCAGGTGCAGGCGGGCAAGCTCAAGGTGCTGGGCGTGTCGCGCAAGGGCCGCATGCCCCTGATTGGCGACGTGCCCACCATTGCCGAGCAAGGCGTGGCCGGGTTCGAGTCCGGCACCTGGCAGGGCGTGCTGGTGCCCAAAGGCACGCCCGATGCGGTGGTGCAGCGCCTGAACACCGAACTCATCAAAGCCATTCGCAGCCCCGACATCCGCGCCAAGCTGGCAGGGCAGGGGGCCGAAGTGGTCACCATGACCCCCGCCGAGCAAGACCGCATGTTTGAAACCGAGCGCGCCCGCTGGGCCGCGCTGGTGAAAGAAGCCCACATCCGCGCCGACTGATTTTTTGCTGCCCCAATGCCATGACCACCCCCTACCAACCCTTCCCCAACCTGTTCCGCCAGAACCTGCTGGCGGGCCAACCGCTGATTGGCTGCTGGCTGTCACTGGGCAGCCCCATCACCACCGAGGTGGTGGGCGTGGCTGGTTTCGATTGGCTGCTGCTCGATGCCGAGCACGCACCCAACGACGTGCTCAGCCTCATTCCCCAGCTCATGGCGCTGAAAGACAGCCCCAGCGCCCCCGTGGTGCGCCCGCCGTGGAACGATTCGGTGCTCATCAAACGGCTGCTGGACGCCGGGTTTCACAACTTCCTCATCCCCATGGTGGAGAGCGCCGAGCAGGCCCAGGCCGCTGTGTCGGCCACCCGTTACCCGCCGCAGGGCATTCGGGGGGTGTCGGTGTCGCACCGGGGCAACCGCTATGGGGCCGAAGCCGGTTACTTCACCCAGGTGAACGACCACGTGGCCGTGCTGGTGCAAATTGAAACCCGCGCCGGTGTGGCCGCTGCGGCCGACATTGCGGCTGTGGACGGGGTGGACTGCCTGTTCATCGGCCCCAGCGACCTGGCCGCCGCCTACGGCCACCTGGGCAACCCCGGCCACCCCGAGGTGCAAGCGGCCATTGCCCAGGTGCAGGCCGCCGCCAAGGCTGCAGGCAAGCCCACCGGCATTTTGTCGCCCGCCGAGGCCGATGCCCGCCGCTACCTGGCCCAGGGCATCACCTTCGTGGGCGTGGGCAGCGACCTGGGTGTGCTGCGCATGCAAACCCAGGCACTGGCCGACAAATTTCGCAACCCCACTGCGGGGCCCATTGCCGCGCAATATTGATTTTTCAGAAAGACGTTTTTCATGACCGTTACCGCACAAAAACTGGGTTTCATTGGCCTGGGCATCATGGGCGCGCCCATGGCGCAACACCTCATTGCCGCCGGCCACACCGTGTTTGTGAACACCCGTGGCCAAGTGCCCGCCGACATTGCAGCCACCACCGCCACGGTGTGCGCCAGCGCCGCTGACGTGGCCGCCCAGGCCGACGTGATCTTCCTGATGGTGCCCGACACCCCCGACGTGGAGCAGGTGCTGTTCGCCGCTGGCGGCGTGGCCGAAGGTTTGAAGGTCAACGGCGGTGCAGGCAAAACCGTGGTGGACATGAGCAGCATCAGCCCCATGGCCACCAAGCAGTTCGCCGCCCACATCAACGCCCTGGGGGCCGACTACATCGACGCCCCGGTCAGCGGCGGCGAAGTGGGCGCCAAGGCCGCCAGCCTCACCATCATGTGTGGTGGCTCGCAAGCCGCGTTTGACCGCGTGTTGCCCCTGCTGTCGCTGATGGGCAAAAACATCACCCTGGTGGGCGGCAATGGCGATGGGCAAACCACCAAGGTGGCCAACCAGATCATCGTGGCGCTGAACATTGCCGCCGTGGGCGAAGCCCTGCTGTTTGCCAGCAAAGCCGGTGCCGACCCCGCCAAGGTGCGCCAGGCGCTGATGGGCGGCTTTGCCGCCAGCCGCATTTTGGAAGTGCATGGCGAGCGCATGGTCAAGCGCACCTTCAACCCTGGTTTTCGCATCAAACTGCACCAGAAAGACCTGAACCTGGCCCTGCAAGGCGCACGCGAACTGGGCGTGGCCCTGCCCCAAACCGCCGGTGCCGCCCAGCTGATGGGCGTGTGCGCCGCCAACGGCATGGCCGACCTGGACCACTCGGCCCTGGTGAAAGCGTTGGAGCTGATGGCCGGTCACGACGTGGCCAAGGCCTGAACACGCATGGCGGACACCGACCACCGCGCTCTGTTGCGCAGCCTGTTTGACGCGGCAGTGGCCGCTGCCCAGCCCGCGCTGTGCCTGCCCCCGCACCTGCCGCCGCCGCCCAAAGGGCGCACGGTGGTCATTGGGGCGGGCAAGGCGTCTGCCGCCATGGCGGCGGCGCTGGAGGCGCATTGGGCCGGCCCCACCGACCGGCTGAGTGGCCTGGTGGTCACCCGCTACGGGCATGCCGTGCCCTGCCAGCACATTGAAATTGTGGAAGCCGCCCACCCTGTGCCCGACGCCGCAGGCGAACACGCCAGCGCCCGCATCTGGCGCCTGGTGCAAGGCCTCACGGCCGATGACTTGGTGATTGCCCTCATCTCCGGTGGCGGCTCGTCGCTGCTGGTGGCCCCGGGCGACGGGCTGACGCTGGCGCACAAACAGGCCATCAACAGCGCGCTGCTGCAAAGCGGTGCCAGCATTTCAGAGATGAACTGCGTGCGCCGCCACCTGTCTGCCATCAAAGGCGGGCGGCTGGCTGCCGCTTGCCACCCGGCGCCGGTGTGCACACTGCTGCTGTCAGACGTGCCGGGCGACGACCCGGCCAACATCGCATCCGGCCCCACCGTGGCCGATGCCACCACCTGCGCCGACGCGCTGGCCATTGTGGAGCGCTACCAGCTGCCCCTGCCGCCTGCCGCGCGCAAGCTGCTGACCAGTGGCCAGGGCGAAACCGTCAAGCCCGGCGATGCGCGGCTGGCCGGGCACCAGGTGCGCATGGTGGCCACACCGCAAATGGCACTGGAGGCGGCGGCCTGCGTGGCCCGCGCTGCAGGCTACACCCCGCACATACTGGGCGACAGCCTGGAGGGCGAGGCCCGCGACGTGGGCAAAACCCTGGCCGGTGTGGCCCGCCAGGTGGTGCTGCACGGCCAGCCGTTCACGCCACCGTGTGTGCTGCTGTCGGGTGGCGAAACCACCGTCACCCTGCGCAGCCACAACAGCAACAACATGGCCCAGCGCGGCATGGGCGGGCGCAACGTGGAGTGGCTGCTGTCACTCGCCGTGGCGCTGGACGGCCTGCCCCGCGTGCACGCCCTGGCGGGCGACACCGACGGCGTGGACGGTGCGGGCGACCTGGCCGGTGCCACCACCGCCCCCGACACCCTGGCCCGCGCCTGGGCCCTGGGCGTGAACCCGCGTGCCAGCCTGGACCACAACGACGGCCACGGCTTTTTTGACCGCCTGGGTGATTCGGTGTTCACCGGCCCCACGTTGACCAATGTGAACGACTTTCGGGCCATTTTGATCGACTGAAACCATAGCTTAAAAGCCAATGTGGGCAAGCGATGGGTGCCAAAAAAGCTTCAACCCAGCGCCGCCACCACCGCGTCCACCTGCCCACGCAGCCAGGTGTGGGCGGGGTCGTGCTGGTGGCGGGCGTGCCACACCAGGTACATGGGCAGCTCGGGGCAGGGCAGGGGCACGGGGGCGCTGTCAAAGCCCTGCAAAATGCTTTGGCCCAGCCGCCCCGGCGCGGTGGCCAGCAGCGGTGTGCCGCGCAAAAACGCGGGCAACCCGGCAAAGCCCGGCACCGTCACCACAAAGCGGCGTGCCACGCCCTGCGCGGCCAACTCGCGGTCCACGGCCAGGGGGCGGTCGGCCTCGTACACCACGGTGATGTGTTCCGCGGCTTCGTACTCGGCCCGCGTGGTGGGCGCGCTGCGCTGGCTGCCGTCAAAAAACACCCGGTAGGTGTCGGTGAACAGGCGCTTTTGCACGATGTCGCCGCCATCGGGCGGGCGCGGGCTGATGACCAGCTGGCAGTGGCCGTGGCGCAGCATGTCCAGGCTGGGCACGCCCGAGGGCACCACCCGCAGCAGCACCCCCGGGGCCAGGGTGCGCAGGCGGCGGGCCAGCGGGGGCAGCAAGGCATCGCGCTGAAAGTCGTTGGCCGCCACGGTGAAGGTAGTGCGCCACTGCGCCGGGTCAAACCCGCCCGCGTGGGCAAAACCTTGCAACTGAAACAACAGCTCGCGGGCGCGCTCGGCCAGGCCCTCGGCGCAGGCCGTGGCCACGATGCCCCGGCCCGATTTCACAAACAACGGGTCGCCGGTGATACGGCGCAGCTTGTCAAGCCCGTGGCTCACGGCCGATTGCGTCACGCCCAGGCGCTGCCCGGCCGCGGTGACCGAACCGGCCTCCACCACCGCCACCAGCAGGTGCAGCAGGTGCCCGTCCAGGCTCAAATGATCGATTTCGCTCATGGGTTAAATCATGATTCATGGGTTTATCTTTGGCAATGGCTGGCGGACACTTCGCTGCAACCCTGACAACAGCAGGGGCATTCAACGGAGACCGCATGACCACCCCAACCCCCCTGAAGCCCATTCCCGGCACCGCCCCGTTTGACGGCGACCTGGCCCAGAAGGGCTACGCGCTGAACAAGATGTGCTACTCGTTCAACAGCGCCGACAACCGCAACGCCTTCAAGGCCGACGAAGCCGCCTACATGGCGCACTACGGGCTGACGCCGCCGCAGGCCGAGGCCATTCGCACCCGCAACGTGCTGGGCCTGCTGGCCGCCGGGGGCAATGTGTATTACCTGGCCAAGTTCGCCGGCATTTTGGGGCTGGACGTGCAAGACCTGGGCGCCGCCCAGACCGGCCTGACCAAAGAACAGTTCAAAGCCAAGCTGCGCGCTTACGCAGACTGAAGCCCATTCCCATTTCAGGAGATATTCCCATGGCACAACTCGTTGGCGGCCTGGCCGCATCGCACATTCCTTCCATCGGCGGCGCCATTGCCAAAGGCCTGCACCAAGACCCGTACTGGAAGCCGTTTTTCGATGGTTTTCCGCCCATTCACCAGTGGCTGGACGGCGTGAAGCCCGACGTGGCCGTGGTGTTTTACAACGACCACGGGCTGAACTTCTTCCTCGACAAAATGCCCACCTTTGCCATTGGCGCTGCGCCCGAATACCGCAACGCTGACGAAGGCTGGGGCATTCCCACCATGCCCCCCTTCAAAGGGTGCCAGCCGCTGTCGTGGCACCTCATCAACGAGCTGGTGGCCAAAGACTTTGACCTGGTCACCTGCCAGGAAATGCTGGTGGACCACGCCTTCACCATCCCGGTGAAGCTGTTTTGGCCCGACGACAACCGCCCGCTGCTGACCGTGCCCATTTGCATCAACACCGTGCAGTTTCCGCTGCCTTCGGCCAAGCGCGTGTACGCCTTGGGCAAGGCGGTGGGCGAGGCCATCAAAAGCTGGGACAGCGACCTGAAGGTGGTGGTGATGGGCACCGGCGGCCTGAGCCACCAGCTGGACGGCGAACGCGCCGGGTTCATCAACAAAGACTTTGACAAAGCCTTCATGGCCAGCCTGCTGAGCAACCCCGAGTGGGCCACGCAGTTCAGCATCCACGAGCTGGTGGAAAAAACCGGCACCCAGGGGGTGGAGCTGCTGATGTGGCTGGCCATGCGCGGTGCCCTGACCGGCGCAGGCGCGGCCACCGTGCGCCAGGTGCATGCGAATTACCACATCCCCATTTCCAACACCGCCACGGGCGTGATGGCGCTGGAGACGTTGGGCTGAGCCGCAGTGCCCGCCCAGCGCCTGTCGTCTCAGGGCTTCAAATCAACGGCCGCAGGGCCTGGGCCGTTTCGCGCAGCACGTTGAGCACGCGGCCCAGGGCGTTGTCGGTGGTTTCCTGGCCAATGGGCATGGTCACGCTCAGGGCGCCCAACATTTGGCCTTTGCTGTCGCGCAGGGGCACGGCAATGCCCCGGTAGTTCAGCTCCAGCTGCTGCTCTGAAATCGCCCAGTCTTGTTGGCGGATGCGGGCAAATTCGTCTTGCAGCTGCGCCCGGTCGGTGATGGTGTGGCTGGTGTAGGTGCTGAGGTGGGCGGTTTTGAGCCACTGGTGGGCCGGGGGGTGTTCGCGCAGCGTCAGCATCAGCATGCCCGATGCCGTGACATGGGCGGGCACCCGCGCACCCATCACAAACCCGGTGTTCATGGCGCGGTTGGGGCCGTTGCGGGCCACGTACACGATGTCGTCGCCGTCCATGGCGCTGAGGTAGGCAATTTCGTGCGTGCCCGCCGTCACCCGCTGCAAAAACGGCTGCACGATGCGCGCCAGCCGCGACGACTCCAGATACGCCTGCCCCAGCCGCAGCACCCTTGGCGCCAGCCAGAACAGCTTGCCGTCGCTGGCCACATAGCCCAGGTGGGTGAGGGTGAGCAGGTGGCGGCGCGCGGCGGTGCGGGTCATGCCCACGCGTTCGCCCATTTGGGCGGCGGTCATGCGGGGGCGGGCTTCGCCAAAGGCTTCCAGAATGGCCAGGCCCTTTTCCAGGCCTGCAATCCAGTCGCGGCGCAGCAGTTCGGGCACGGCGGTGTCGGGGGCCGCGTCGTCGGGCGGCCCGGCAAAGGCCGGGGTGGGGTGGTTTGACATGGATGGCAATCAGTGAGTGTGTTCAGCCGGCCTGCATGGCTTGCAGCGCGTGGGCGCGGAATTCGGTGGGCGTGCGCCCGGTTTGTTTCTTGAAAAAACGGCTGAAGTAGGCCTCGTCTTCAAAGCCCAGCGCGGCGGCCAGTTGCTTCACGGTGGTGGCGGTGTACACCAGGTCGCGCTGGGCTTCGTGCACGGTGCGGGCGTTGATGACGTCCAGCCCCGACATGCCCAGCACCTCGTGGCACAGGCGGGTCAGCTGCCCGGCGGTCACGCCCAGGCCCCGCGCGCAGTCTGCCACCGAGGGCCGGGTGCGAAACCGGGCGTCCACCAGCGCCCGAAACCGCTCGATTTGCGCCGCCTTGCGCGACGTGACCGAGGGCTGCTGCGCCGCGCTGTGCCGCTGCTGCACCCGCAAGCCCTGCACCAGCACCGCCATCAGCAGCGACATGCCCGCCGCCACCTGGCCCAGCGCGGGGGTGCGGAACTCGCGCTCCATGGCCAGAAACAAGGGCATCAGCCGTTCCAGGTGGTCGGGCGCACCGGCCAGGCTCAGCGCCGCCGGGGTGCGGACGAAGCCCAGCAGCTCGGGCATCACCACCTGCGCCAGCGACTCCAGCGGCTTTTGCGTGGCCGTGACCACGGGGCCCAACACGTCTGGCGAGAAGCGAAAGCCGTGCACTGTTTGTGCAGGCACCACCAGCAGGCAAGGGGCGGCCAGGTGGTGGCGCACGTCGTTGAAATGCGCCTCCACCGAGCCCTGGGTGAGCCACAGCACCTGCACAAAGGCTTCGTGGACATGGGGCTGAATTTCCCAGCCGTAGGGGGCTGAGCGCTCTGGAATCCACTCGAAGTTCAGCGAGTTGGACCAACCCGCGTGTGCGGTGTCGCCGTAAAGGCCGTAGTGGGGAATGCTGCGTTGCACAACGGTGGGGCATGTGTTTTGTGCAGGAATTGTCCTGGCCCTGGCCGGAATCGTCAATGCCGCAAACCCGGTGCCCGCACCAGAATTTGCCCCACACAAACCTGCAGTTTCAATGGCCAGGAGACCCCATGCCCCACACCCCTTCCCCCCCCACACCACCCCGCACGGCATTCGATTGGCTGGGCCTGGCCGGCCAGGTGTGTGTGGTCACCGGCGCGGCCAGCGGCATTGGCGCGGCCATTGCCCACAACCTGGCCCAGGCCGGTGCCCATGTGGCCCTGCTGGACCGCGATGCCCCCGCCGTGCAAGCCCGCGCAGCTGCGCTGGCCGCCGAAGGCTTCACCGCCCAGGCCGTGCCCTGTGACGTGTCCAGCGAGGCCGACACCCTGGCCGCCGCCGCCCAGGTGCGCGACACCCTGGGCCCCTGCGCCGTGCTGGTGAACAACGCCGGCCTGCTGCGCCCCGCCACGCTCGACGCCATCGGCCTGGCCGACTGGCAGCAGGTACTGGGGGTGAACCTGACCGGGTATTTGCTGTGCGCCCGCGCTTTTGGGGCCGACATGCGGGCCCAGGGGCGCGGCAGCATCGTGCACGTGGCGTCCATTTCGGGCCACTTTCCGCAAACCGGCAGCGGCGCGTACAGCGCCAGCAAGGCCGGGGTGCTGCTGCTGTCGCGCCAGTTGGCGGTGGAGTGGGGCGCACAAGGCGTGCGCAGCAACACCCTGTGTCCAGGCATGGTGCGCACGCCCTTGTCGGCCCGGTTTTACGAGGAGCCGGGCTTCGAGGCCAAACGCGCCGCCGTCACCGCCAGCCGCCGCATTGGCGAGCCGCAAGACATTGCCGATGTGGCGCTGTTCCTGGCCAGCCCCCGCTCGGCCTACGTCAACGGGGCCGACATTGCCGTGGACGGCGGCATGTCCAGCATGCTGATGGACATGGTGCCCCGCCCTGGCTACAACCAAACCGCCTGAAGGAACACCCACCATGGCAAACAACCTGAACACAAACCCCCAGGCCAACAGCCCTGCCGACCTGACCTCCGATCTGACGGTGGACCTGGTGGTGGTGGGCTCCGGCGCGGCCGGGCTGGCCACCGCCATCACCGCCCAAAAGCGCGGCCTGAGCGTGGTGGTGCTGGAAAAAGAGCCCGTGTTTGGCGGCACCACCGCGCTCAGCGGCGGTGTGTTGTGGGTACCGCTGGGCCCCCACGGCCGCGCCCAAAACCCCGCCGACACCGCAGACGCCGTGCGCCGCTACCTGCAAGCCGAAACCGGCGCGTTTTACGACGAGGCGGCGGTGAACGCCTTCATCGAGCACGGCCCCAAAATGGTGGCGTTTTTCGAGCGCGAAACCGCCTTGCAGTTTGTGCCCACCCTCTACCCCGATTACCACCCCGACGTGGATGGCGGTGTGGACATTGGCCGCTCCATCCTGGCCAAGCCTTTCGACATACGCGCCCTGGGGGCCGACATGGCACGGCTGAAGCCACCGCTGCGCACCATCACCTTCATCGGGATGATGTTCAACTCGTCCAACGCCGATTTGAAGCACTTCTTCCGTGCCACCAAGTCGCTCACCTCGTTCATGTACGTGGCCAAACGGCTGGCCAGCCATTTGAAAGAGCTGCTGCTGTACAGGCGTGCCGTGCACGTCACCAGCGGCAACGCGCTGGCGGCGCGGCTGGCCCAGTCGGCGCTGGCGGCGGGCATTCCCATCCTCACCAGCAGCCCCGTGCGCCAGGTGCTGATGGACAGCGACCGCGCCGTGGGCGTGCGGGTGCAGCGGGAAGACAAGGGGCAGGGGAGCGAGCAGCGCATCACCGCCCGCCACGGCGTGGTGCTGGCCTGCGGCGGGTTTCCGCACGATGTCAAACGCATCGCCCAGGCCTACCCCCACCTGGCGCGCGGCGGCGAACACCTGTCGCCCACGCCCATCGGCAACACGGGCGACGGCGTCAACATGGCCGAGGCCGCCGGGGCGGCGGTGGACGTGCGCTTCCCCCAAGCTGCGGCATGGATGCCCGTGTCCAAAGTGGTGTTCCCCGACGGTCAGGTGGGCGTGTTCCCCCACCTGCTGGACCGCTACAAACCCGGCGTGATTGGCGTGCTGCGCAACGGCCAGCGCTTCACCAACGAGTCCAACTCGTACCACGACGTGGGCGCGGCACTCATCACCGCCTGCCAGGGCCAGACCGAAACCGCCATGTGGCTGGTGTGCGACAAAACCACCCTGGGCAAATACGGCCTGGGCTATGTGAAGCCCGCGCCCATGCCCATTGGGGCCTTCCTGCGCAACGGCTACCTGGTGCAAGGCAGCACCCTGGCCGAGCTGGCGGCCAATGCCGGGCTCGATGCGCAAGGCCTGGCCCACACCGTGGCCCAGTACAACGTGGGCGCGGCCCAGGGCCAAGACCCCGCCTTTGGCCGGGGCCGCACCACCTTCAACCGCTACCTGGCCGACCCCGACCACCGGCCCAACCCCTGTGTGGCCCCCGTGCAAACCGGCCCGTTCTACGCCGTGAAAGTGGTCATGGGCGACCTGGGCACCTTTGATGGCATCACCACCAGCGTGGTGGGTGAGGTGCTGCGGCGCGACGGCACCGCCATTGCGGGCCTGTACGCCGTGGGCAACGACCGAGCCAGCATCATGGGCGGCAACTACCCCGGCGCGGGCATCACCCACGGGCCCAACATGACGTTTGGCTACGTCACCGCAAACCACATCGCCGACCAGGCAGCAGGAGCCCGCGCATGACCACCCCAGCCCTGACCTTGGTGGACCACCGCACCTACACCATTGCGCTGCGCAAAATGCCCGAGTTTCTGGACGTATTCAACCGCCTGGCCATGCCGGTGCTGATGGAAACCCTGGGCCACCCGCTGGGCTTCTACACCAGCTGGGTGGGCCCGCAAAACCAGTTTGTGCACCTGTGGGGCTACACCGACCTGGCCGACTACGAACGCCGCTGCCACGCCCGCGACACCCACCCCGCGTTTGGCTCCTACCTGGCGGCATCGGGGCATTTGATCACGGCGCAGGAGACGCGGCTGGTGCGGGCGGTGGGGATGAGGTTTTGAAGAAAAATAGTACCTTGGCGCTTAATTTGCATTAATAGTTTGCTATTTATTTTGTTGATAATTCGTTTCCGTCAGCGCTGTCTGAGTGGGTTGAGCAATTTATGTGGGTAAACGTATTTGCGCAGTCATCGTTGACCTGCGACACAACGAGTCGCTTCTAAAGAGACAATGCCGCGCTGTGCCAGAAATGCCCTTCCACCGCATATGACCATTGAACCCTCAGCTGCAGCCAGCCAGCATCGCCTGGCTACATTGGCCCGTGAATCCATCATTGGGACGCAGTCAGCCAGCACAGCCACTCTTCAACGCCGGTTGAAGCTTGGGTTCACACACGCTGAAGCGTTATTGACGCTGTTCGAGGGCGATCTGGTGTCCACCCGCGGACCAGATGGAAACCGAATCATCCTTCCTCGGCTTTTGGACATCACGCACGCAAACCACCCCACAAACACCTACTGGATAACGCCAGGGGCTCTGATGGCCGGTGAATACCCCGGTACCAGAGACACGGGATCAACCCGCAGCAAGATTGCTCGTCTGCTTGAGACGGGCATCACTGCTTTTCTGGATCTGACAGAAGCGGGGGAACTTCGGGCCTATGAGGGCGAGTTGATGGAAGTTGCCAAAACCCAACAAATCAACTGCACTTACCGGCGAATGCCCATCAGGGATGTGAGCACCCCTGACACGCGACAGACCATGGCAGCCATCCTGACGCAGATAGAGCAATGGCTGCATGAAAAACGTACCGTCTACGTTCATTGTTGGGGTGGTGTTGGGCGCACCGGAACGGTGGTGGGTTGCCACTTGGTGCACAACGGCATGAGCGGCACGGCAGCCTTGAACCACATCAAGCTTCTTTGGACTCGCATGGGTGCTGACAAGCAAATGCGGCACCCTGTGTCGCCAGAGACCCACGCTCAACGCGACTATGTGCGTGTTTGGTCTGAACTTGAAGAAGCAATGGGCACGCAATGAGCAATTGGTTTGTGGAGTTAACCGGTTTTGAGGAAACGACTTACGCAGAAACGCGGTCCAAACTGAGTGTGAACGGCACCCAGTTGGTGTCACACGCGAATGGTCGCGGCTGGGAGATTGGCCATTTGGAAACCCCTTCATTGGCGGAGCTTAGGGCGCAGGCAGGGCCTTTGCTGGACCGCACAAGGGGCAAGCTAAAAATCAGCAATGTGGTGGCTGACGCACATGCAATGCACGCCAACCCCGAGGCGAAAAATGCGTTGGTTCAGGTGGCTTCTCAGTTCAACTTGCTGGAGATGACCAGCCAATGGGTCAGCCCGGACGGTGGGGTTACCTGTTACCAAGACGACAAAACCCAAGGCCCAGCTTGCGCCATCGCTGCGGGACCTGCCACGATTTACCGCAACTACTTTGCACCCGTGGGCCAGCAGACGGGCCAAACCGCTAAGCACCAAATCAACACCTTGGCTGATCTGCTCAGCGTTCTGCCCGGCGGGCAGGGCATACACATGAGAAATGGGTATGCACTTGCTTATGACACAGCCACTTTGCGGACGATTGGTGAGGCGATAGCGGGTGCTTCACCTTCCCAACTTGACCACTGGCGCTCACTGTTGCGAATCGGATTGCACTGGAATGTGGAAGTGACAGCGGCAGGACCGGGGACTGGGCAGCGGCTGACACAGGCCCTCTGCTCAGCGCTGCCAATCAGCTACAGCGCTTTGGGTGATGCCGATGAATGGGAGCCGTTTGGCCGCTTGGTGCTTGAGGCCGCATACGAAGCGACCTTGTGGGCGGGCGTGATCAATGCCGCACGCAACGGCAATTCAAAAGTCTATTTGACCCTGGTGGGCGGGGGGGCTTTTGACAATAAAAGGGTTTGGATTCTGGATGCCATCCAGCGTGCAATTCATGCAGTGGGGAATCAGGCCCTAGACGTTCAAATCATCAGCTACAAAAATGTCTACGACGATTTGAAACGCTTGGTCGCGGTCCACGGGAATTAAAGTTGAATTTATTCAGGAAGTGTAGCTCTGTCCAAATGGGCGCCGTTCCATACTACAAACTCATAATCAAAGGGTGTTATTTCCCTTCCTGAGTTGTTGCTTGATTTTTTAGTTAGTTCCAGTATTGTATTTTGAAATTCGCGGTATTGATTCTCATCTTGAATGTAGCCCATGCTTGCATTTTTTGGAATATTTAACTCGGGGTGGATGTTTCTTATAGCCTGAATCGTGTAGCTGTCAAGTGGCACATTAAGGTATTTTATAAATTCGCTCTTGTTTAGCCCTGGGCACAATTTTTCATCCAGATGGAGAAGGTGCTTGATGGATAAGTTCAAAAGCTTGGCGGATCTGCCAAAGCCAATTTTATTCTTTCCTTTGGTTTTCTCTGACCAATATTTTTCTAGTTTGCTTGCGGCGTCAATCACATACTGCATCATGCTTTCGAAGCTTTCTATTTTACAGATTTCACCTTTGTCTTTATTCAGCTGCAGATTTGTCCAGTCTCGATATACCGAAGATGGCGCCAGATCATGAATGCCAACGGATCTGAATCGAAATGCTCTGAAGGTGTTGCCGGTGACACTGCTTTTTACAGCTGCCTCAATTGAGGGCGCTACTGTGGATAACCACTTCTTTTTTTCTTCCAATACGATATTGTCGTCAACTGCATTTTTGAAATGTTCGAAGTCTTGGAAAACGATTGGCATTGATGCTCCTTGGTTGATGTGATAGTGGATTGTTTTTGAAATTGGGTGCAGATTTGATGTGTTTTGAGTAATTATTGCAGAATCGATGATTCATGTCAATAGTAGGTCGAGTTTTTTGGTTGGTCCGTTCCTGTTTTTCAGTATTGATGCTTGAATTTGTTCTGTTTTTTTACTCTGAGATAGTTCAACTATAAGGTCGCTTGAATCGAACTTTTCCTGATTAAAATGCGGGTGGAGGTTGGCATTTAAATTTGCCAGAACAATTACGGGTGTGCATAGTTCTAGTGCGAGGTTCTTTAAAAATTGTAGACTTTCATGAGGCTCCATTTTTGCATTTATTTCATGTGTTAAGGCTATTCTTTTTGTAATTCCAACGCCGTCTACGACAACCAGCCCAAGAAAACCACGCTGGCGCTTTAGATTGCGCAAGTTGTTTCGCATTTTATTGATTTCCAGTTTCGCAGAATCATCAATGTAGAGTGAGGCGTTTTGTAATTTCTGTAATGCCTGATTTAGGTCTGATTTTTTATCTAAAGGTATCAGCCCCGCTCTCAGGTTTTCTTTTTTAATTTGCGCCATGGCACTGGCCATGCCCAAAAGAGTCTGTACTGCTTTGCGCTTGGAAGAGAAGATTGCCACAGGCAACTCTTCGTTAATTGAAACATGCCGCGCAATGGCACATGCCACATCATCAAGGTGGCAATCATCAACTCCGGTGATTAAAATTAATTCGCCTGGTTGAAGACCATCTGTCAATTGATCAAGTTGGTCAATACCCGTTGGAATGCCTGTGATGTTCTCTGGGTTATCAATTTTCTCTTGGAAATAATCTATCAACTCAGAGGTGAGTTGATCTGCACCAATCAAATTCAGGTATTCCATGCTGCTGGAGTTTGGTTGCTCCAATTTTGATTGGAATGGAATGTGAAGGTGTTTCGCTCTGTCTCTCTGGGTTTTGAATTTTCTGATGTTGGCTTTGTATTCTCTCATTTGTATTTTTTTGAATATTTCCATTCTTTGGCCGGCTTAAAATTTGTGATGCATTATCGATTGAATTTAATTCGCCATCAAGGACGCAGCTATTCCCATGTAAGTCAGTTTTTATCAACAAGTATGAATTGTTTGATTTGCTTTCTAAAAATTCTAGGAATTTCTCAGATTTAGGCTCATTTGAGGAGCGTTGCCAAACAATTTCAAATGCGTCGATTCTTACGATTGCCGCAATAAGCTTGCTGCGCTGGGCACACACCTGGGTTGAAGCCACCTCTTTGGTGTGTAGCCACAGCACAGTAGCCAGCATGCACATGTGCAGAAGCAGTGGCAGAGTCCTTCCAATTGACCGCATCAGACTTGCTTACTCGAATATGGTATCAATCGCGCCATTGGTTTGGGGCGCTTGCGGGCAAGGTATTGCAATAGCAAAGTTTTCACCATGTCCTTGTCCTTCTCAATATTGACGTTCGTGTATTCCTCTGGGTTTCTGTTTGCTGTCATGCGCACCGCTGCCCAGCCCTCTTGTTGAGGCGCGAAATCAATCTTGTAAATACAAAATCCGGTCCACGACCGATGAATGTAGGCCACGTCTTTTTCATCCACGTAAATAAACCAACGCTCATCCATTTCTTCAGGTATCCACCCCAATCTCACATTTTCCATTTCCGCCGTTGTGATGGGTATGTAGATGTGCACACTCACATGCAGATCAGGCAATGACGGAAGTTGAAGCCCCTCCGGGCTGGCAATGACTGGTTTTGAAATTGTGGGCGGTGTTTTGTTCATGCCGTCAGTGTGGTGGGGTACTGGCTCAGGAGGTGAGCCAGTGCCCTAAGATTCCTGCACACCGCACAAACAAGCAAGGGACGCACGAATGGCTCAGATAGAACGGCTGTACCGCATTGAACAGATGCTGCAAAACCAGCAAACCATCACGTTTGAGCAGTTGAAGCAGGCGCTGGAAGTTTCACCGGCCACCCTCAAGCGAGACCTGAGCTATTTGCGCGACAGGTTGGGTGTGCCTGTGATTTATGACCGCTTTGCATTGAGCTACCGGCTCGATCAACCAGCCAAAGGGCGCAAGGTTGAATTGCCAGGCCTGTGGTTCACCGCAGATGAACTCAAAGCCTTGCTGACCATGCACAAGCTTTTGTCAGATTTGGACACCAGTGGCTTGCTGGGTGTGAGTGTTGATGCCCTGTTGCTGCGCATCAAAAGCCTCATGGGCACGAACTTGGCCGATGTCGAGACCCTGCTTCAGCGGGTACAACTCAGGTCCACTGGTGCCCGCCGAAGTGTCAACCCTGCCAGCTTTCACACCGTCAGCACGGCTTTGCTGAACAACAAGCGTTTGGAGCTGGACTACAAGGCTCGGCACAGCAACGCGCTTGAGCACCGAGAAATCTCACCACAGCGCCTGGTCTATTACAGAGACAACTGGTACCTGGTGGCGTTTTGCCACAGCCGCCAAGCGCTGCGGGTCTTTTCTCTGGATCAAATGAGTCATTTGCACCTTGCCAATAAGCAGGCTCAGTTGCTGCCACCGGAAGCGCTGACGGCAGCTGTAGATGCGGGTTACGGCATTTTTCAGGGGGGCGAGTTGCTGTGGGCCGAGATTTTGTTCAGAGGTGACAGCGTGCGGTGGGTACAAGATCAGCATTGGCACACGCAACAGCAGATGACGTGGCAGCCCGACGGCTCACTTCTGCTCCAAATTCCATACCTGAACCCTGCGGAACTGGCGGTTGACATCATGAGCTGGGGGGCTGGGTGTGAGGTGCTCTCCCCCGCTTCATTGAGGTTTCAGGTGCGGCAACAGTTGCAGCAAGCGCTTGCGCAATACGCCGCAGTTGATGCAGAAAACAACTGAGGTACCCCACCACTGGCTCGTGCTGTGAGCCAGTGAGGGCACAAACTCCGGGTTCATTCAAACCAGGAGTTGAACATGGATGTATTTCCTTTGCCCAAAATTGGCGCATGCCCACCTGGGTACGCCCAGCAGGGTGACATGTGTGTGCCCATGGCAAACGCAAAACCAGCATTGGTGCGCAACGGCACCTGCCCACCCAGTTGGTTTCAGAGTGGAAGTTATTGTGTGTCCACCACAAACAACCCCAAGTCAGTTATTCATCGCGAAGGCACTTGCCCACCCGGTTGGGCACCTGTAGGCGAGTATTGCGTGAAATTGAACTGATCAATTATCACTATTTATATGAATAATAATTATTGCATTAAACCCACCCAGCCAGGCGCGGAGGGTTGGGTTGGGCCCGCTTATGGCCTGCACCGACTGATCAACAGCGGGGCTATGAATTACTTGAATCCCAATGATGTCAGGAAATACATTCAGGAGAATGATTGTGATGTTGATCTTCCTGATGAAGAAGGGTCAACCCCTCTTCACCAAGCGGCGCAATTTGGACTTTTTGAAATTGCCAAAATACTTTTTTTGGAATTTGGTGCCAATATCAACGCTCAAGCAACAAATGGATGGACTCCTCTGATAGAGGCCTGCTTCATAGACAGTATTTACTTCGTCAGAGACAAAACAGTTGAAACAGTCAAATTCTTGATTGAGCAGGGTGCAGATCAAAGCATTAAGTGCAGGGAAGGGAAAACAGCGCTCGACTACGCTGAAAAAACATACTTTGATCGAACCATTTATTACTATCTTTTGAGAAAAGAAACAGATTGGAATCGATACAACATGATCACCACCGATTTTCTCGGAAAAACAATCTCGGTTCGGCTGAAGGAAAATATTAAATACTCAATTCGCAATTACAAGTTGGATGAGCCTGTTGCCAGTGAGGTGATTGTTGGTAAGCTTTCTGCGGTATGCCAGGATGTGGAGTTTTTCGATGAATACCCAGCGATGCAGTTTGATGTGAGGCCTGACAATGCAATAGTAAGAATCTATGCATTGAACAAAGACGGTGTCAGAACATGGGATTTTTATCAATTCCATCATGACGACGTTGAAGTTGAGCTTGTTTCAGACGAGTGTTGCAGTCATGGTTATGAAAGATTGTGTGGACGCCATGTAGATGTTCAGGCGCAGAGTTCGGCACCTATTTACTATCAGCTGGATGGTGTGAGACAAGTGTTGGAGCCTCGCGAATGCGTATCAGGTAAATTGTGGCAAATGACGGGTCGGCTGGGCGAATACAGCTACGAAATGGCTCATATCGAAGTAGCTGGAGGAGGGCGGGCAGTATTCTTTGCCGATGAAGTGTTGATTGAGTAAGCGCGTTTATCCTAGGTTGGACGATTTTCGCCTCAACCTATTTTGAGGCGTCACTGACTGACAACCGGTGTTGGCCCTCGATTTATCCAATTCAACCCAGGTCATTCCACCACCAGCGGTTTGACAGAAACGGACCGCAAGGCATGGAAGAAACTTGGCCTCGAACCAAGCTGCAAACGGTTCGAGCACATGCTTGTGAACCAGCATGTCTGTAGACCGATAGCGAGTGTGGTGTGTGCTTTCTCCTTGGCAGAGCAAACACACCCATCCACCTGGGGTGCGCACTGGGGCAGCTTCAAAAAGTCCGGCCATGTCCCAGCAAGTTCCATCTTTAAAAAATACCACAGAAATTTCAAAGCTGGCAGGATTTGAGCGTCTCGATTTCACACAGATACGAACTGATCGTGGATTCCATCCAAAAATTGACAACTCGGTGTAACCAGTCTGAACGTTGGAACTTTGCGAGTGAAGCTTGACTTTGCGATTTATATTTAAATCGCGAAATATCATTTCTCGCAATGTAATTGATTTTTCTTTAACTGGGATCACAATCTGTGGAAGTTTTTTTCCTGGTTCTATTGGGCTTCCCATCGTCTCGTGAATTTATTATGTGTTTCCCTATTATTTTACGGTGAATTTTCATTTTTGAAACTATTGATATATTCAATATATGCTGTTTATGTGCAAGTTGAAGTTTGCAGATGCGTAATCTCTTGTCCAAAACTTCTCAGCCATTTGTGCAGAAGATCTGTTTCGGGTACTGTGGCCTGTATGTGGTAACCCGATTCGGTGACCGTCACGACCTGGTCGGAACACAGCCCCGATTCAACAATATGCAAACCACTTGCCCGAGTGATGTGAAACGACAGCCGAACCCGCCTGCCAGTGTTGACGCCAAACCGGCCCTCGTCGTCATAGGCTTGAAGATCGAAGCTCTTGGGTGGTTCGAAAACATGCGGTGTCTCGGTGGCTGATTCAAACCGGTGCAGTGCCAGCGATCGCTCGTTGTCAAACCCTTCAAACCGGCACACCAGGTAAAGCCGCGGCCCCTGTTGCGCCAAGCCCAGGGGCATGACGCGTGCCTCCGTCAATTTGCCCGTTGCGTTTTTGTAGGCAATGTCCAACCACCGGTTGGCATACAAGGCATTGCTGACGGTGTCAAAAATGCCATTGGCAATCTTGGGGGGCAGCAGTGGCTGGCTGGTGCTGACCACGCGCACTTTGCGCAGCCATTCGCGCGAACGCTGGGCGGGCGGGGTTTGCGTGCCATACACGCTGGCGTGGGCCTGGTCAAAAAAACCTTGCATGGACTTCATCAAGCTGGTGGGCAGCAAGGTGGACAAGTGTTGCTGGGCCAGCAGCAGCATGACCGACTCATGTTCCGTCAGCGTGGGCAAGGTCAAACCAGCGGATTGTTCTTTCCAGCTGTAGCCATAAGGTTTGCTGCGGTCGTCCCGTTCAATGTCGAAATGCTCGGTCAGCATTTCCATTTGTCGCTGAATGGTGCGCAGGTCGCGCTCCAGGCCCATGTGTTTCAGTTGTTGGTGAAGTTCACGGGTGGTGACTTTGCGTTTGCGGGGAATGCGTTTGAGCAATTCCAACGCCAAGGCAACGGTGTCTTGTGATTCCGGTCGTTTTGCCATTCAGTTGTCCTGCTGCATGTGAACGGCCAGGCCGCTGAATTTTTCCCAGATTGCGACCATGGCAAGTGTGTCCAGCTTGCAGTAAGCCAGCAGTTGGCAGCGAATCTGGGCTTTGTCTTCCTCGCTGCATGCCGGGTCAATGGCGCGCAAATACGCTTCTTGTGCCAAACCCCCGTCTTTCACCCCATCGAGTTGGCTGTAATCCAGCTGGGCCAGGGTGGGCAGCACTTTTTTGATGCTCCAACTGCCTTGTTGGTCGGGGTGGTAATAGCGGTTGCGGGCGATGGGCAGCAAGTCAACCACGCGGGCATTGATGGCCAGCAGTGCCGGCGCCAAATCGGCAAAGCGCTCGGCCAACTCGTTGATGCGGGCTGTTTCAAACCCGGCGTTGTAAACAAATACAGGACCACTCGCCCCACAGGTGTTGACCAAGGCCTGAGCAAACAACTGGGAGGGGTCGTTGCCACTCAAGTCCAGAAACTCGCCGCTGTGGGCCACCTCACCCGAGGCGCTGATGGTGTGCAGGCTGAACTGGAAGGGAATTTGCCGAAACGGTTTGGTTCCGGCCCAAATGGGCACGGCAAACGCAATGGTTTCAAAGTCCAAAAAGTAGCCTGGCAAGGTGTGTGGTGCCAAGTCGTGCGCTGCCCCTTCGGCATCAAAGTAGATGCTTCCGTTCAGCGTGCAATGCTTGACCCGCTGCTGCACTGCGTTCAGGTGTTCGTCGGGCACTTGCCCCATTTCATGGATGCCTTGGGCTTTCCACAGATTTTGTTTTTCGGCTGCCAGCCGGGGCAGCCAACTGATGGGGTGTGAATACTGTGTTTCGCCTTTGCTGCAATGGGCATGAAACCCGCACGCGAACGGGCTGTTGCAGTGTGGGCCAGTGGGCCTGTCTGGTTCCACGTTTGAAGCGCAAATATGTGCTGCAGCGCTTATCCATTCGGGAACTTCTGCTCTCAAGTCAGAAGCAACGTCAGTCAAATCAACCTCGGTCAGCAGGCCGTTGTAGTCGTTGTTGCCAGGGTAGGTCCAGCTTGAATCGATGTGGGCCAGCGCCACTGACTGAAGGGGTACACCGGCTTGGCGCGCCACATAGGCCTGAATGGCGATGTCTTCCTGGTGGTGGTTTTTCACACTGGCACTGGACTTCACTTCCACCATGCGCCAGGCTCGGCCGCCTTGCGCGTTTTGCACTGGCAGCATGACGTCGGCAAATGCTCGGGCGCCTGCTGCCTGAAAACCCATCTCGAAAACTGGTGCGGTGGCGTGGGTTAACCAATGCTGGCTCTGGTTCATGGCTTCGCGCATGCCCAGAGCGGCAAGGTCAATGAGATGGCCAGACCCGGTGGGGTCGTATTTGCGCTGGGCCAGTTCACCCACTCTGTGGCCGGTGCGAAAACTGGCCTGCGTGGCGGGGGAATCTGCCCGAGCACTGGGGTTGTGAACCTCTAACCAGAGACGGCGAGGGCACTGGCGGAAGGCCAGCAGCTTGGATTTGGACAGCGTAGGCAAGGGCGTTCCCTGAGAGTGATGACCAGTGAAGCCCAACGATTCATTTTGATGTTGTCGGTTCATCATACCCACGGCCTCAATAACTACGGCTGGTCTTTGCGTGCACTTCAGGCCGCAAGAAAACCGATGGTGGGAGGGCGTGCACAAGGTTTCAGCGCGCATTCATATTCCAACGCCGCCACGAGTGCTTCCGCGCTTTGCAAAGGGCGAAAACGTGATTGGCGCAGCACGGAAGCGAAATCTCCGGGCGTGAGGTTTTGCAGTTGGCGGACGCGCTGAACAGACGCCTGCGTGGGGACAACCGCCTTGCTTTGTGGCGTGCTCAGCAATTGGCAATGGCGTTCAAGCAGCCGCTCGACTTGCGCAGGTTGCAAGCAGTCGAATTTGATCTTCAGGTCAAACCGACGCAGCGCGGCCGCATCCAATTGCCCCATCAGGTTGGTGGTGGCGATGAAGACGCCATCGAAGGCTTCAAGCTGCGTCAGAAACTCGTTGACTTGGGATACTTCCCAGCCCCGGATAGCTGACTCGCGGTTTGGCAGAAAACTGTCCACCTCGTCTATCAGCAACACTGCCCCTTCGTACTCGGCTTCACGGAAGGCTTGAGCCAAGTTTTGCTCGATTTCTCCAACGAATTTCGACATCAAATCCGATGCACGTTTGAGTATCAACGGCTTGTCGAGTTGGCGTGCCAGCCAGTGGCCATAGGCGGTTTTGCCAGTGCCGGGTGGCCCATAGAGGCACAGCCGCCCAACAGGGTTGTGGGCCAGATTGCGTGCAATGTCTGCCAGATCGGCATTGGCGTTGGTGCTGCTGGGATCGTACTCAACGGCCGCAGCGGCCGGCCCCCGCATTGGGGTGTGACGCCCCTGGGCTTTGAGGGTGTTGCCCAGAATCAGTTCGAAAGCAGCCTCCAATTGGGCGGGCTGCAACTGGTTTTCCACAGACTGAACAACCGACGCCGCTTTGGAAACAATGGCTGGCGCCAGGAACGTATTTTCGGCCATCCGGGTTCGACCCTCGGCGCTCATCAGATGGGCGCACTGTGTGTCCAACATGCGCTGGCGTTGGCTTCTGGGTGGCACTGGCAGCTCAAAAATCAGGTCGAACCGACGCACAAACGCCGGATCAAGGCAATCCACGCTGTTGGACAGCCAGAAGGCTGGCACGGGGTTTTCTTCCAGGGTGCGGTTGATCCAAGCTTTCCGAATTTGCGCAGTGCTGCGGCTGCTGCGGCTGCTGTGGCCGTCCTCGTCCTTGAACACATCTTCGACTTCATCGAAAAGGATCAACGTGGGCCTGCTGGAGAAGAAGCTTTGAGCAGCACGGTAGGCGCGAAGCCGGGATGAGCCGGTGACCGGGTCTCCGCTTTCGTTTTCACTGGCCACTTCGAACAAAGGCAGACCAAGATGGGCTGCCAAGCATTTCACCAGCTGGGTTTTGCCAGTACCCGGTTGACCGTGGATAAAGATGTTGACGCCCTTGCGTCCCGTTTCGGTGGCGTTTTTCAGAAATGGTTGGAGCACTTCCAGCGTTTTCGCCATGTGCGGGTAGTCGGTCAACGTCAGGACCGGAGGGGGGGACAGGCTGACGGTCTGTTTCAGCAGGGTGAGGGGATCAATGTTGAATGCAGACATGGTGTCAGCAAACACCACTGACAGCAGTTCAAGTTTTCCGCGCAGGGGGCACAGATTGCGTCGGTCCAGATACACCAGCCCAGATCGCGCCAAAATGCCTTCGGCACCCAAAGCCGTGCGCACGCTTTCGAAGGGCAGTTCGAGCAGGTCTGCAATGCTGCGGATCGCTTTTGCCGACGATTGCTGCCCAAGCATGTCTGCCGTGTCATCCAGCAGCCGATTGGTGTGCAGTTGCACAGCCAAGCTGAGGATCTGCTGCTCTATGTGATTCAGGCCCACAAGCTGTGTGAGATGAGCAATGTTTGTGGCGAGTTGCGGGTCGGGTTTGAAGCGATCAGGCTGCAGCGCTGCTTGCGCCTCAAGATTGGCGTGAAGTTGGCGCATCTGACCCTTCACCACCGGTGTCATGAATTCACCAATTTCTGCGTCTACCAAGCGGCCCAGGCCAATGGCCTGCGCAATTCTGTCGTCACTGAACCCGTGGCGTTTGATGAACTTGGTGTGCCCTCCCATGGGAACGAGGATGCGCAGCATCCAAAGCAACACCAACGGTGTGATTTCGCTTGCAGCAGTGGAGGGGCGTTCTGATTCGTTGGGCAACATGACAGACCTTTGTGTGGGGCGCTGTCATTGTTTGGGGTGCTGCGACGATACGTGTCGCATGAACGGATAGCGTAAGCATCCAAAACCAGTTTGTGCACCTGTGGGGCTACCCCGACCTGGCCGACTGCGAATGCCGAGACACCCACCCCGCGTTTGGTGCCTACCTGGCGGCATCGGGGCATTTGATTACCGCGCAGGAAACGCGGCTGGTGCGGGCGGTGGGGATGGGGTTTTGAGGAAAATACGGCTCTGGCGCTTTTTGGTAGTGAGAAGTTTGCTATCAGTGTGGTTGTGATCGGTGTGTGGCGGCCAATTGCTCAGATATCTGTTGCTACTCCACCATCCAATCGCTTGGTTTGATGTTTTTGTATATGCCACTCAGTGGCATACTTGGGCCATGCGCCGCGTTTTCAAAACCCGCCATTTCAGTCGTTGGATGCGCAAGTCTGAATTGACAGATCAAGCACTGTGCGCAGCTGTTGGTGAGATGGTGGCTGGGTTGATCGATGCTGAGTTGGGTGGCGATGTGCTCAAAAAGCGGGTGGGGCTGCCGGGACGTGGCAAACGGGGTGGAGTGCGCACCTTGGTGGCCACCCGAAAGGGCAATCGCTGGTTCTTTGTGTTTGGCTTCGAGAAATCCGAGCGAGCCAACATCACGCCCACTGAACTGGACGCCTTGCAAACATTGGCCAGCTCATTGCTGGCGCTGACCGCTGCACAACTTGACACCGCCGTCGAGGACGGCACCTTGCAGGAGATTTGTCATGACCACTGAAGCCAAAGTCAAGAGTCGCATTCTGGAGGCTGTGCACGACACCGCGACAGACTTGGCGCGGCTGGGTTTCATCGACAAACGCAAGCAACAGAAGCTTGACGTGCTGTGCTTGGAGCCCATCCCCGCTTACGACAGTGAACGCATTCGTGCGTTGCGCGAACATTTGAAGCTCAGCCAAACGGTGTTGGCATCTGTGCTCAACACCAGCCCCTCGACAGTTCGCAAATGGGAAATAGGGGAAAAGCACCCCAGCGGCCCTTCGCTGAAACTGCTCAATCTGCTTGACCGAAAAGGGCTGGAGGCGGTTCTTTGAACAAGGCCCGCGTGGGATCACTTGCGATGATTTATGCAAAACCACCATCCAGAGCTTAACTGTATTAAATAGTTTGCTCTTCTTTTAAACCCGAAAAAACGCCCCATCCATCACCGCCAGCGTGTCCGCCACCAGCGGCACAAAGTCCATCTGGTCCAGCACATCGCGCTGCAAATCCACGCCCGGGGCCACTTCAAACAGCTCAATGCCTTGGCGTGTCAGGCGAAAGCTGGCGCGCTCGGTGAGGTACAGCACTTCTTGCCCGCGCACCAGGCCCTGCGGGCCGCTGTAGGTGATCTGGTCCACGGCTTTCACCAGCTTTTTCACGCTGCCCTGTTGCAGCACACGCATCTGCCCGTCGCCGGTTTGCAGCTTCACGCCTTTGGCCGCCAGCGTGCCGCAGAACACCACCTTTTTGGCGTTTTGCGCAATGTCGATGAAACCGCCAGGGCCCACGGTGAGGCCGCCCAGCTTGCTGACGTTGACGTTGCCTTGTGCGTCAAACTCGCCAAAGCCGAGGAAGGCAATGTCCAGCCCGCCGCCGGCGTAAAAGTCGAACTGTGTGGCCGCGTCCAGCATGGCCGAGGCGTTGCGGGCGTAGCCGAACAGCACGCCGTCCATCAGCGTGCCGCCGTAGGTGCCGTGCTCAATGGTCTGGTAAATGCGGTGCTGTTCGCCGCGCGCGGCAATCAGCTTGGCCACCGCGTCGGGCACGCCCACACCGTAGTTGACCACCGGGCGGGCCTTGGGCGAGTTGAACAGCTCCAGCGCCGCACGGCGGGCCACGGCCTGGCGCTCGCTGAAGGCTTCGCTGGCGGCAGCTTTTTCGGCGGCGTGGTCTTCGCTTTCACTTTGGTAGCGCGCTTCGCCCGTCAGTTCTCCGCTGAAGGCGGGGTGGAACGGTATGTCGTAGCTGGTGGTTTGGCGGGGGTCCACCACGATGGCGTCCACCCATGCGGCCGGGATGCGCACCTCGCGCGCCTTGAGCGAGCCTTTGGGCAGCCGCTCTTTCACCTGAACAATCACCTTGCCACCACTGTTGCGGGCGGCCAGCGCCAGTGACTGCGCGTCGAGGTTGGCGGCCTCGTGCTCGAAGCTGATGTTGCCGTCTTCATCGGCAGCGCTGGCACGCACCAGGGCGATGTGGATGGGGAACGGCTTGTAGCGCAGGTACTCGCGCCCGTCCATGGTCACCACCTCGGCCAGGTCGTCTTTGGCGGTGGCGTTCATTTTTCCGCCACCCTGGCGCGGGTCGCACACGGTGCCCAGGCCGACGTGGGTGAACAGCCCCGGGCGGCCCGCGCCAATTTCGCGCATGAGCTGGCTGCTGACGCCGCCGGGCAGGATGTAGGCCTCGATTTTTTCGTCCAGCGCCAGCTGCTGCATGGCGGGCGACCACACCCAGTGCCCACCGATGACACGCTTGACCAGCCCTTCGTGCGCAAAGCAGTTCATGCCTTTGGTCTTTTTGTCGCCAATGCCCAGTGCGTGCATGACGGTGAGGTGGCGGGGGGTTTGGGTGGCCAGGAAGCGGGCCTGCACGGCTTCAAACAGGTGGGTGGCCTCCATCAGCCCCCCGCCACCGCCCATGAGGCCGATGGTGTCGTTGTCTTGAATGAGGTTGGCTGCTTGGGCAGCGGTCATGAATTTGGTCATTTTTGTCTCTTTGTTGGTTTGTTGTGTGGTGTGCTATTCGGGTTCTGGGTCCGGCTTCTGGGCTGGGTAATGGGTGGGCGCGCCGGCGTGGGGGTTGGGCGGCTTCCTCATACTGGGGTACCAGAAATCGTCAGCCGCCCAACCCCCACACCGGCGGGTGCGTGTGTGCCACCGCCCATGAAGACCAACATCCGTTCATTTGCTGAGGTTTTGGCGTGAGGGGAGGCCCGCATTTCAGGCGAGCGCGAAGCCGCGATGCCGGGGTGGGGTGGCCGCCGATTTCTGGTACCCCAGCATGAGGTGGCCGCCCCACCCCGGCAGCGCGGCCCCCCTTCAACGCCAACACCAAGCCCCAGCAATTCCCCGCACCCGAACCTGAACCTGAACCTGAACCTGATCAAAAAATCAACGGTTCACATCGAACAGCACAGCACCCTTTTTCAGAGCAGCCTTGGCAATCACCCCCCGGTGAATTTCAGACGTGCCGTCAAAAATTCGGTAAATGCGTGCATCGCGGTAATACCGCTCAATGGGCAGCTCTTTGCAAAAGCCCATGCCACCAAACAGTTGCACCGCCCGGTCCACCACACGGCCCAGCGTTTCAGCCGCGTGCACCTTCACCATGGCAATCTGCTCGCGCGCGTCCATGCCTTGGTCCAGCATCCACGCGGCGTGGTAGACCATCCAGCGGGCGGCGTTGATTTCAATGACGCTGTCGGCAATTTGCTGCTGCACCATTTGAAAGTCGCCAATGCGTTGGCCGAACTGCTTGCGGTCGTTGGCGTAGGTGGTCATCAGCTCGCACACATGTGTGGCCTTGCCCACGGCGCGGGCGCCCACCTGGGCCAGGCGCACCACGTTCAGCGCGCCCATGGCCAGCTTGAAGCCCTGGCCCTGCTCGCCCAGGAGCGTGTCGTCTTCCAGCACCACGTTGTCAAAAAACAGTTCCAGGTGGGGTGTGCCGCGCAGGCCCATCATTTTTTGGTCTTTGCCCACGGTGAAGCCGGGCAAGCCCTTGTCCACCATGAACATGGAGATTTCTTTCTCGCCGGTTTTTGCCGACACCAGAAAAAAGTCAGACCACTCGCCGTCGCTGATGAAGTGTTTGCTGCCGTTCAGCACCCACTGGCCCTGCTCGTTGCGTTTGGCGTTGGTTTTGATGCCCGCAGCGTCAGACCCGGCGCCCGATTCGGTGATGGTGATGGCGCAGGTGCGGGTGCCTTCCACGGCGGGTTTCAGCCAACGGTCAACCTGTGCCCCCTTGCAGTGCAGCAGCGGCTCGTACACGTTGCCAAACGCCCGGCGGATCAGCATGTCGGTGGTGTGGCCAAACTGCTCTTCGCAAATGATGCGGTCGATGTTGGACAGGCCGCCACCACCCAGCCCAGCGGGCATGTTCAGCGCGTACAGGCCCAGCTCCTTGGCTTTGGCGTGGATGCGGCGGGCGTCGGCATCGGGCAACGCGCCGGTGTTTTCCAGCGCGTCTTCCAGCGGGTGCAGCTCTTCGGCGATGAAGCGACGGATGGTGTCGATCATCATTTTTTGTTCTTCGTTCAGGGAAAAGTCCATGGGGTGCTCGATTCAGAAAAGTGGATTGGTGTTGCTCAGGTGTGGCGCGCAGCGCCGCAGAGGTGGGCCAATCAAGCGCTGCTGAACCAGCGCGCCCCGAAGAAGAACGGGAGCCGTGAAAGGTGTTGCCGTGGAATCAACATGGCGGCTTCAGGCGGGCGTGCCGCAATACGGCAGGCTGGCGGCCAGGCAGGTGGCGGCCCACTGGCTGGGCGGCTGCACGGCTTCGCGCTGGAAGTTCACCACCTCCACGCTGATGGGCAGGTCGGCGGGCAGCGCGGCCATCAGGCCTTGCAAATCGATGGTGCCGTCGCCGGGCAGCAGGCGTTCGCAGCGGGCGGTGTGCACCATTTGCTCGGTGCTGAAGTGGGTGCCTGCCTCGGCATCGCAAATTTGGGCGTAGTGCAGCAGCTGGCGCGGAATGGCGCGGATGTCGTCCAGCGTGGTGGTGGATCGGCCAAAGTGCAGCGCGTCCACCAGAACGCCCGCGTTGGCGGGGGTGCCCGCGTTTTGCACGATGCGCAGGGCCTGTCTGGCGTCTTTCACCGCCGTCCAGGGCATGAATTCCAGGTCGGCGGTCAGGCAGTAAGGGGCCATCACTTCGCACAGGCGGGCGTAGTTGTGGGTCAGCCGGGCTTCGTCGGGGTCGTCACCGGCCACCAGAATGGCCTTGGCCTTGAGAGCGGCGCAGGTGTCGTACAGCGCGTCCCAGGTGTGGGGGTCAAACTGCTCACCGATGCGGATGATTTCCACGTCGAACACGCCCACACCGGTGTCGGCCAGGGCGGCTTGGGTTTCCTTCAACACCGCCGGTTGGCCCAGCAAAAACTGCTGCGGTGCGCCCGGCGCGTTGGGCCACAGGCGCAGGCCCACAAACTGGTAGCCGTTGGCAGCGGCCACGCGCACAGCCTCGGGCGGCGTGCAGCGGTGTGACGACAGGTAGGCCAAAGAAAACACGCGGTTCACAGCGGCCTCACTTCAGTGGCGACACGGCGGTGGGCAGGGCAATGGTGGACACCATGGCCGTGGTCAGGTGCGCGGGGCCGCCTTTGGGGGGCCAAATGCCCTGGGCCACCGCATCGGCCCGGGCTTGTGCGCGGGCGTCCAGCGTGGGGTAGGCCCAGATGTTGGTGAAACGCAGCGGGCCGTCCAGCGCAACCATGGCCACCACGCAGGGCGACAGGGCTTCGCGTGGGGGCACGTACTGTTCCCACAGGTCAATGGTGGGTTGCACGCCGCCGGTTTTGATGCCGTAGGTGCGAATTTCGTACACCGGGCCGCTGATGCCACTTTCGGCGCTGGGGCGCAGGGGCTTCATCCACGGGAAGCCCTGGTAGCTGTGCTGTTCCAGTGTTTGAAAGATGTCGCCGCAACCGAAGGGGCTGGCGCTGAGTTGGGTGCGCTGGCGCTCGGCCTGCAAAGTGGCCAGGTCGGCAAAGCCGCGCAGCACCACCATTTGGTTCAGTACCCCAATGTCGGTGAACCAGCAGCCCAGCAGTTCGCCTTGGGCTTCGGGGGCCGAGGTGTAGGCGGCCACGTTTTGGGCGGCTTGGCCTGCGGTGCCAAAGGGCAGGGTCATGGTGGCGAGTTCGTAATACATGGTGTGGTGTGTGTTTAAGGTGATAGTGAACTGTTGAACACAGTCAAGCGCTGGGTGCCAATTTGGATTGTTTTTCTCGGGCGGCGTGCATGCCGGCGATGTAGCCAAACGCCATGGCCGGGCCCAGGGTGATACCGCCTGCGGGGTAGTGGCCGCCCATCACGCTGTTCATGTCGTTGCCCGCGGCGTACAGCCCGGCAATGGGGGTGCCTTCGGTGTTCAGCACCTGGGCGTGGGCGTTGGTTTTCAGGCCGGCAAAGGTGCCCAGGCTGCCGGGCACCACTTTCACGGCGTAGAAGGGGCCGTGCACCAGCGGGGCCATGCAGGGGTTGGGCCAGCCTTGTTCGGTGGCAAAAGCCGCGTCGCCTTGTATGCGGTTGTAGGGGGTTTGGCCTTTGCCAAAGTCGGTGTCCACGCCTTGCTGCGCCATGCCGTTGTAGCGGGCCACGGTGGCTTCCAGCCCCGCCGTGCTTATGCCGCAGGCCCGGGCCAGCTCGGCCCATGTGTGGCCGCGTTTCAGGTAGCCGTTGGCCAGCCAAGGGGCCAGGGGCAGGGGGGCGGGCTTGGCGGCCCCCAGGCCGTAGTGGCGAATGAAGGCGTGGTCGCACACCAGCCAGGCTTCGGGGGGCTGGCCTTCGGGCGTGGCTTGCAGCAGGCCTTGCATGAAGTCGTGGTAGCTGTCGGCCTCGTTGACAAAGCGCTGGCCGTTGGGCAACACGGCCAGCAGCCCGGGCTTGGCCCGCTCGATCAGGTGGGGAAAGTGGGCAAAGCCGCCTTGCGCCTGTGGCACCAGCGACACGGGGGCCAGCGCGGCGGCGTGGGCCCCGTCGGTGGCCACGGTGCCGCCCGCGCTTTCGCCCAGGCGC
>JBASFL010000113.1:0-7486 GCA_049653005.1 Burkholderiaceae bacterium
TTTGTGGGCGTGTTCATGCCCACGGTTGACCACCACGACGCCGTGGCCCACACCGCCGCGCAGGCCGATGCGCTGCGCCATGCCCAGGCCGAGCGCCGTGCGCAGCTGGCAGCTGTTGATGTGTGCCACCGCGCGTTTGGCCCGCAAACGGCCCCAGCCGAAGACGTGGACGGCCGCCTGGTGTGTGTGGATGCACGCGGCCAGCGCGCACAGCCTGCCCGCTTTGCGCCGCCCAAGCCAGTGCAAGTGGCCACGGCCCAAGAGGCCCGCCCATGACCCCCGCCGAGCTTGACCGCCTGTGTGCCGAGGCCTTGCAGCGCGTGGCGTATTTCGTCAACCGCATGGCCGGGCAGCAACTGCGCCGCATGCGCGAAACCTGGGGCCCGAAGGCATGAGCTGCGAGTTCACACCCCAGGCCAGCGCCCACGCCACCGAGCGCACCAGCACGCCGCCCACCCTGACCGCCGCCGAAGTGGAAGCCCGCGAACTGGCCGAAACCCTGGCCCAAGAGCGCCTGTGGATGGCCTGGCTGCTGGCCGGTGCGGGCGTGGTGGTGGTGGCGTCGTTCTCGCTGGGCTACCTAACCGCCGCGCTGAGCCTGGGCTGACGCGCTGCACCTGTTTCTGCATTCGCTTTCTTTTTCGTTTCTTTTTTCCCTTCACCAACCGCTCTTTTCAGGAGGAATCCATGAGCACAAGCACGCAAACCGTTTCCGCGCCACAAGCGCACAGCAGCAACAGCGCCGCCACCGACGTGGGCCAGTTCTTGGCCGAATTGGACGGCGGGCACTTCGAGCGCATGTTGTCCATCGCCATGAGCGAGAGCGCCGCCGCAGCCGTTGACCACCAGAAAAAGGCCGTGGTCACGCTGCAACTGACGTTTGAGCCCATCAAGGGCACGCACCAGGTGCAGGTGGAACACAAGCTGAGCTTCAGCCGCCCCACGCTGGAAGGCAAGCGCAGCGAAGAGGCCACCCGCAACACCCCCATGCATGTGGGCAAGTACGGCGCACTGGGCATTCAGCCCGCCAACCAGATGGCATTTCTGGACAAAGCAGGCAACCCCACCACGGCCTAACGCGGCAACCAAGCCGCGCCGCGTATTC
Organism: Burkholderiaceae bacterium; assembly: GCA_049653005.1. Taxonomy (GTDB): domain Bacteria; phylum Pseudomonadota; class Gammaproteobacteria; order Burkholderiales; family Burkholderiaceae_C; genus UBA2334. The sequence goes on from JBASFL010000113.1 coordinate 1,106, forward strand.
ATTCATCAATCCATTCATTTCTCACGGACACCACTCTTATGTTTGACAAACAAGCCATTCAAGCCCTGCAAGAAGGCGAAGCCATCACCGCAGCAGCCTCAGCGGTCCACCACGCCATACACGGAGACGCAGTGGCGAACACCAACGCCCTTGCCGCCCTGCCCAACGACTACACGTTGCACGACCTGGAAAAGCACATGCCCCAGCGCCGCCGCGCGCGGGGCCTGATGGAAACCGATGTGCTGGAGAGCTTTGCCGCCTACACGCTGAAGCACGCCGAAGCCGGTGCCACCGTGTTTGTGAACACCGACGACATGAGCGCCACCGCCGTGCTGAACCTGGGCACGCCCGAAGCACCACTGCACGCCGACAACAAGGCCCGCCTGTTCAGCCGCCAAACCGCTGCATACAAAGCTCTGCGCAACATCACCAGTGGCGGGGGCCAAAAGCAGGCCGTGGTGGCCGAGTTTTTGGAAGACTGGGCGGGCATGGTCAAGTGCTACAGCCCCGATGGCGAACTGTCGCCATCCAAAGCCATTGCAGCCATTCGCAAAGTGACGATCGAGACGCTGCGCAAGCTGGAAAGCGAAGAACAGCAGCTGTCGGCCAGCGTCAGCGCCTTTGAAAGCGTGAAGGCCAGTAGCAAAGAGGCGCTGCCCACCACCGTCTATTTCACCTGCCAGCCCTACAAGGGCTTTGCCGAGCGCACCTTTGTGCTGCGCCTGGCCGTGCTGACCAACAGCGACAAACCCGCCATTGGCCTGCGCGTGGTGAAGCAGGAAGAGCACGACGAACAAATGGCGCAAGAGCTGGCCGAGCGCGTGGGCCACGCCGTTGCAGGCGCAGGCACCGCCACAGACGGGGCAGAAATTCTGCCGGTGCTGATTGGCAGCTACAAGGCCGCGAACTGAGACACACGGGCTGCACACGCACCATGACAACCACCCCCACCACCCTCATAGGCCTGTGCGGCCCCGCAGGCAGCGGCAAAGACAGCGTGCGCTCCATCCTGGAAATGCACAACGACTTTGCGGGCCTGGCCTTTGCTGAGCCCATCCGTGAAATGCTGCGCGAACTGTTGACCTTCAACGGTTGCAGCGCCGACCACATCACCCAGCGAGAGCTGAAAGAAACGCCCGTGCCCGGCCTGGGCGTGAGCTATCGCCACATGGCCCAAACACTGGGCACCGAGTGGGGCCGCAACTGCCTGGGCGAAAACTTCTGGCTGCGTGTGGCCGATGCCTACATGACCCACCTGCGCAGCCATGGCTACCGCCACTTTGTGGTGAGCGATGTGCGCTTTGCCAACGAGGCCGCCTGGGTGCGCGCCCGTGGTGGCGTGCTGTGGCTGATTGACCGGCCCGGCGTGCAACCCGTGCGCCAGCACATCAGCGAGGCCATGCCCTTTGAAGCCGACCGCGTGCTGCACAACCACGGCAGCCTGCCCGACCTGCGCCGCGTGGTGCACGACGCACTGCTGCACCTGCCGGCCGATTTGGCCGCCCAACGCGCCGCCAAAGCAACCCCCACAGACAACACCGCAAACAGCACAGCCACAGAGGCCTGACCCATGCAACACATCATGCTCGACCTGGAAACCATGGGCACCGGCCCCAATGCCGCCATCGTGGCCATTGGCGCGGTGGAATTTGACCTGACCGACACCGGCGGCGCGCTGGGCGGCACCTTTTACCAAACCATTGGGCTGGCTGCTGCCATGCACCATGGCGGCCAGGTGGACGCCAACACCGTGCTGTGGTGGATGAAACAGAGCGACCAAGCCCGCGCCATGTTCCAGCAAGGCCAAGACGGCGACCCAAGCGAGCACCCCTGGGTGCTGAGCCGTTTTGCCGAATTCATGTGCAGCCTGGGCACCGATGCCAACAAGGCACGCGTGTGGGGCAACGGCGCCAGCTTTGACAACGTGATTTTGGCCAGCGCCTACCGCCGCGCGGGCCTTGCCCTGCCCTGGAACAACTTCAACGACCGCTGCTACCGCACCGTCAAAGCCATGCAGCCCGACCTGAAGCTGCAACGCACCGGCACCCACCACAACGCGCTGGACGACGCACGCAGCCAGGCGCGCCACCTCATTCAACTGCTGCGCGGTGTGGATGTCGTCATTGAAGACATGGGGGCTGGCAAATGAGGCAAGTGATCTACATCAGCGGGCCCATGACCGGCCTGCCCGACCTCAACAAACCCGCCTTCCACACCGCTTTCGCCCTGCTGCACCGCGCGGGCTACGTGGTGGTGAACCCCGCTTGCAACGGCCTGCCCGACGAAGCGCCGTGGACAGCGCACCTGCGCGAAGACATCAAGCGGCTGATGGCTTGCGACGGCGTGGCCACCCTGCCCGGCTGCGCCGCCAGCAAGGGCGCACGGCTGGAGCTGCACAACGCCCGCGCCCTGGGCATGCGCGTGATGACCGTGGCCCAGTGGCTGGCCCACGCCAAAACCAAAACCTTGGAAGCCGCATGACCACACCCAACAAACGAGGCAGCGCACTCAGTGCCAACACACAAGCGGTGCTGAACACCGTGCTGGCAATCCACCCCATTGCCACCTCTGCCGTGGTGCGGCACCACCTGGGCACCATGACAGCGCCCCAAGTGCGCAAAACACTGGCCAACCTGCGCCAACAAGGCTACCTGTGCAACGTGGCCGAGATGGCCGAGCAAGGCCGCGAGGCCGTGTGGGGCCTTGGGGCAAAAGCCCAGGCCCTGAGCCCGGTCGCACCCGCAACGTCAGCAGCCCCCAAGCTGGCAGGGCAAGCCAAAAGCCAGCCCAAAACCGCCAGCCGCCTGGCTGTGGAAGCGGCGCTGCAAGCCGCAGGCCACCACGGGCTGAATTACGGTCAGCTGGCCGACAAAACCAACTTGTCCACGATGACAGTCAAAGCCGTCATCAAAGCCATGGAAGCCAAAGCCAAGGTGCAACGCATTGGCCTGAGCAGCGCCACCAAATACGTGCTGGAAAGCGAGCTGGCCAAGGCCGAAGCCGCCAAGCGCGAAGCCCGCCAAACACCCCTGCGCAACAGCACCACCAGCGGCCCGCTGGACGCAAGTTACCTGCGCAGCCACAGCGACCGCCCCGGCGCAAACGATGCCTTCAACCTGCCCAGCCTGGTGGGCGGCGTGCGTACCCAGCCCCAAAAGCCCATGAGCATGTGCACCGGCCCAGCCGTGCGGGCCATGGCTCTGGGTGGTGGCCGGAGGTTTGCAGAATGAGCACGCTGGGCAAACACCTGGGTGGCGTGCGCACCCTGCAAGACCTGCACGCCCGCTGCGAAGAAGTGGGCGACTGCTGGGAGTGGCAGCGCTGCATGGTGGCAGGCAAGGTGCCGCAAGTGGGTTTCAACGGCACACCGCGCCCCGCCCGCCGCGTGGCATGGGAAATGGTGAACGGCCCTGTGCCCCAGGGCAAACACATCACCCACACCTGCAACAACTTCAAGTGCATCAACCCCGCACACGCCCAGCCCGTGCCGCCCGCCGCCGTGCTGGCCCGCAACCTGGGCAACGCCAACAACACCGTGCGCCGCGCCCGCATTTCAGCCACCAAGCGGGCACAAATGGGCATCAGCGCCGACGTGGCCGCCGCCATCAAAGCCAGCCCCCACGCCCATGTGGCCAGCCAGGCGCAAACGCTGGGCGTGAGCGAAAGCACCATTTACAAGCTGCGCAAACAAGCCATGGCGCAATCGCCTTGGGGTGGGTTGATGCGGGGGGTGGCATGTTGACACCTCAATTCACATTGCCGATTCACCACGAACTGGTGGTGGACCTGTTCGCAGGCGGCGGCGGTGCCAGCACCGGCATCGAGCAGGCCATTGGCCGCCACCCTGACATTGCCGTCAACCACGACCCCGAGGCCGTGAGCCTGCACACCGCCAACCACCCACAGACGCGCCACTTTTGCAGCGACGTGTTTGAGGTGGACCCACTGACCGTGACCGATGGCCAGCCCGTGGGCCTGCTGTGGGCATCGCCCGACTGCAAGCACTTTTCAAAAGCCAAGGGCGGCAAGCCCGTGAGCAAAAAGATTCGGGGCCTGGCCTGGGTGGTGGTGAAGTGGGCCAAGGCCGTGCGGCCGCGCGTGATCTGCCTGGAGAACGTTGAAGAGTTCCAAACCTGGGGGCCACTGGGCAGCGATGACCGCCCATGCCCGCAGCGCAAGGGCCAAACCTTTGCGCTGTGGAAAGCGCAGCTGGAAAAGCTGGGCTATGTGATCGAGCACCGGGAGCTGCGGGCCTGCGACTACGGTGCCCCCACCATCCGCAAGCGCCTGTTTCTGGTGGCGCGGCGCGACGGCCAGCCTATCGTGTGGCCCACCCCCACGCATGCCAAGCCGGACGCCAACGGCAAAGTGCCCAAGGGCCTGAAGCCCTGGCGCACGGCGGCCGAGTGCATCGACTGGAGCATTCCGTGCCCAAGCATTTTTGAGCGCACCAAGCCGCTGGCCGATGCAACGTGCCGGCGCATTGCCAAGGGCATCATGCGGTACGTGGTGGAAGCGGCAGAGCCGTTCATCGTGAGCATTGCGAACTGGTCCAGCGAAAGCGTGCGCGGAACGAATGCCCCGCTCTCAACCGTGACGGCCAACCCGAAAGGCGGCCACCATGCCGTGGTCACCGCCTTCCTGGCCAAGCACTACACCGGCGTGGTGGGCAGCGACTTGGCCGCCCCAATCGGCACCGTGACCAGCGTGGACCACCACAGCCTGGTGGCCGCGCACCTGGTGCACATGGGCCACGGCGAGGGCAAAGACGGCAAGGCGCGGTTTTCGCACGGCATCCGAGATGTGGCTGACCCACTGAACACCGTCACAGCCCAGGGCGCGGCGGCGGGCATCGTCACCAGCCACCTGGTGAAGCTGCGCGGCGACAACGTGGGCAGCCCGGTGACAGAGCCCCTGCACACCGTCAGCGCCCAGGGGCTGCACCACGGCGAAGTGCGGGCCTTCCTGGTGAAGTATTACAGCGAAGGCGGGCAAGACCAGCCCTGCACCGACCCCATGCACACCATTCCCACCAAAGACCGGCTGGGCCTGGTGATGGTGCACGGCGAGCCGTGGGCCATTGTGGACATTGGGCTGCGCATGCTGACCCCGGCCGAGCTGTACCGGGCCCAGGGCTTCCCGGCCAGCTACCAAATTGAGCGCGGCTCAGCGGGCGAGGCCATCACCAAAACGGCCCAGGTGCGCATGTGCGGCAACAGCGTGTGCCCACCGCTTTCGCAGGCCCTGGTGGCCGCCAACTACAGCGAAACCGCTTCGGCACTGGAGGCTGCATGACCACCGACCCACAAAAAGCCCAACTGGTGGCCGATCTGGAACAGCTCTACCAGCACCACTTTGAAATGGGCTACGTCGCCTTCAGCGGCAAAACCATCGGCCTGCGCTCGCGCTTCATGCGCCTGTTCGTGGAAGCACAGATGCGCAGCGGCACAGCCAAGGCCGACGCCTGGGAAGCCGCCAAGGAATGCAACCGCCTGGCCCACCAAAACGCCGACGCGGCCCACATGCTGAAGCGGCTGGGGGTGGCGGCATGACACCCACACAGAAACAGGTGATGGAGCAGGCGGTGAAGTTTTGCGAAGCATGGCCCGCCTATGGAGGCCGGGAACTGGCTGGTGCACTCCGTGCAGCGCTGGCCGAACCAGCGGTGGAGCCGACATACACGAGCACTCAGGCCACTACGTGCGCTTCCTGTGGGGAGCACAAGCACACTCCGCTGCGCATCGACAAGATGGGCGGGTATGTGTGCCTGACGTGTATTGACCAGAAGCTCGGGTCGCTGCTTGGCGAGTTTGGCTACCCGGAGGAAACGTCAGCGGTGGAGCCCGTGGCAGTGGTTGACGCAAACGATGATGGCTATTGGGCTGAAATACTGCCAGACCGGGGCGTGAAGGTTGGGCAGCTTCTTTACGCTTCACCCCCACCACCAGCCGAGGCGCCGTTGTTGACGCTTGACGAGATGGACATGGCAGACCCAATGCGCTGTGTGAAGTTTGATGCCATTCGTGTGGAGTTTGCACGCAACATCGAACAGGCCGTGCTCCAGAAAGCGCGGCTGCAATGACCACCAAACGCAAGCCCAAACGCCACCAGCCCCGCCGCGCCCACTACACCCTGGTGGACGAACTGCTGGCCAGCCCCACGCGGCCGCTGCCCGATGACCAGCGCACGCACCACCTCACGGTGATGTGGCAAGGCCTGGCCGCGCTGGAAACCGCGCCCCAGGCCACCACCGGCGACTGGCGCGTGTGCAGCGATGCCGTCAACCTGCTGGAAACCTTCGTCACCCACAACGGCGGCCACTGGCTGGACTGTGCGGGCGACACCGTGCAAATCACCGACCAAAGCGGCCTGCTGATGGAC